>JAEERY010000061.1 GCA_016286035.1 Lachnospiraceae bacterium | reverse complement strand
TATCTATTCCCATCTTGTGGAAGATGATAGAAAGCTCATTCATGAACGCGATATTGATATCTCTCTGGCTGTTCTCTATAACCTTTGCAGCCTCGGCAACCTTTATAGATTCCGCTCTGTGAACACCCGCCTCGACAACAAGTTCATAAACCTTGGCTACTTCATCAAGTGTCTCTGCATCCATGCCGGAAACGATCTTTGTGATGGTCTCAAGTCTGTGAACCTTGTCACCCGGATTTATTCTTTCAGGCGAATATCCGATCGTGAAATCTACTCCGCATTTAAGTCCTGATTCCTTCTCAATTATCGGTACACATATATCCTCCGTAACACCAGGATATACTGTAGACTCAAATACAACGATCGACCCTTTTGTAAGGTTCTGACCAAGCAGCCTGCTCGCGCCTTCCACTGGTGTAAGATCCGGTGTATGATCATCATTTACCGGTGTGGGAACAGCTACGATATGAAACTTTGCTTCCTTAAGCTTTGCAGGATCAGCAGTGAACTCTACAGTAGTGTTCTTTATCACATCGTTTCCGACTTCATTTGTCGGATCTATCCCGTTCTTATATAGATCTATCTTTGCAGCATTCAGATCAAATCCGACTACCTTGACCTTTCTTGCGAATGCTACCGCTATAGGCATGCCAACGTATCCAAGCCCCACTAGAGCTATCTTCTCTTCGCCAGCTACAATCTTATCGTATAAACTCATCATTTCCTCCATTCATATCTACAGAAATCAAACATTGATATTTTACTCCAAACGTAACTATAATACAAGGTCATACTCAAAACACAACGATAAATCAGGTGTATTTCCCTACAAATAATAATGCAAGTTAATATCAGTTATGCTATAATCACTCATTGTATGAAGGCTGTTTTTAATCAAAACAAACTGTATATAGCAATAAGTGTAGCTTTGCTATTCATTTCCGTATCAGTCATGGTTATATACTGTTGTGGTGATGATATATACGCAGATGAAGTGTTCTCTCTTGGTTTCGCCAATAACACTGAACTGCTTTTTCTTACCCCTGCTGGCATCGAAAGACATTCCGTAAATGGATGGATAAGTGGTGATTATATAAGAAGTTATTATGCTGTAGATGAGGGCGAGTACTTTAACCTCATAGGCTGCGTAAGACAGGCAAGGGATGATGTACATCCTCCTCTTTATTTTATGCTGCTTAATGCTTTCAGCAGCTTTGCTCCAGGAAAAGCCACTGCATTTCCAGGACATCTGATCAATGTCATCGCATGTACCATCCAGCTTATTATGATCTATCTTATATCACTAAAGATGATGCGTGACAGGGTTAAATCCTTTATTCCACTGATAATAATGTTGGGAACACCAGCGTTTGAGACCGAAGTGACCTATATACGCATGTATGCGCCACTGTGTGCTCTCGTACTCATATATGTGTATCTGTGCATGCTTTTGACAGATGAGAATTATGATCGAAGGCCATTATATATAATACTTGGACTTATAACGACGATCGGGACACTTACGCATTACTATTACTATATAATGTGTTTCTTCACTGCCCTAACGGCAACTGTGATACTGCTTAAGCAAAAAAGGATAAAATCATTTATTAAGTTTTTTATATCTCAGCTGATCGGTGCGATTGTTTCCTTTACCGCCTATCCATATGTTTTCAGACATATGCTTCATAGCGAACGCGGTGAACAGGCTTTTGAAAACCTTGGCAGTACAGATAAGGGGTTCTACCTTGAACATCTAAAGGGGTTTGCGAGGACATACAATACTGAACTGTTCAACGGACATTTCTTTATATATGCAGTCATAATTATAATCATGTCTGTTTGCGCTTCTGCAGTCCTTACAAAAAATTCAAAAGATAAGACTGATAATGTACTAAATAAAAACAGCATGAAGGATGCTCTGATACTCATCGTCCCTTCATTGCTTTACTGGTGCACACTTTTTAAGATATCATATTCAACAAGATGGCTTTATATCAGTCCTACATTTGCTCCGATAATACTCGTATTATCACTGATATTCATATGGGCAGTGCAAACTGTATTATCAACAAAGAGTAATGCTATACTATATATTATTGCAATTATCGTATGTACATCATATCTTGTCATCTCAATACCTGAAAGAGTAAAGATGCGTGATCTGCTTTCTTCACGTATGGATGTCATTAAGTCAACATCAGATGACAGGGACTGTTTGTTCATATATGATGAATGGAGCAATCCTCACTACGGTAGAGATCTTGAACTGATAAACTATGATCAGATCAAGTTTCTTTCAATGGACGAACTGTATACGACTGACCTTGTATCAGCTTTTGAAAACAGAACGTCAAAGGACAATGATCTTGCTGTGTATATCAGGACCAGTATACCTGATGCTCAACACGTTTCTGAATATATTTATGAAGCATTTGACGGAAAAGATATCAAACTGATATCTGATGACGGTTTTTATATTTATAACATCGATAAGTAAGGGAGAGAATAATGAGTTACAAAGATATCGAATTTCCAAAAGGTACCAGATTCTTGGTTACAGGTGGAGCCGGATTCATCGGTTCAAATCTATGCGAGGCAATACTTGACCTCGGCTATGAAGTAAAGTGTCTTGATAACCTGTCTACAGGAAAGCAGAAAAACGTAGATATTTTGATCGATAGAAAAGGATATACCTTTATAAACGGAGATATAAGAGATCTTGATACATGCATTAAAGCATGTGAAGATATGGATTTCATCCTTCATCAGGCTGCCTGGGGAAGTGTTCCCAGAAG
>JAEERY010000060.1 GCA_016286035.1 Lachnospiraceae bacterium | reverse complement strand
TTCTTATTTTTGGCAGAAACCTTGCGGCAATCCTTCTCATATTTCCTGATGATGGACTTTGCATCGCGGATGCACTGGTTTGTCAAAGCAGAGGGAAGGTTAGCAGATACATCAGCAGTTGTATATCTGCTGATAGGTTCAACATTAGAGCAACAGAAACAAGACTGTTAACGGTCTTTATGTACTCGTTCATAGTCAGAGTGATATAGTCCTTTTGCTCTTTAGTCATGTGGAGTTTTATTGTTTCTGATAGCTGCATATGTTTGTTACCTCAAACATATTATAGCAAACATACATTCGATTCGCAATATAAAGTGGGAAAGATCACGCTCTCATCCCACGGTTAAAACGGTGGGCTTTCTCGCTTAATAATTGTTGTAAACAAGACTAATAATGGCAACGATTAGTAAACAAAATTGTATCAATTCTGAAAAACTGATCATGGACATCCCTCCTTTCATAAGATTGGAGGGCACAACCCTCCGTGAGAGGGAAACCGCCTACCGTTATGGTAACACCTGCATATAATTATATGCGAACATTAGTTTGGGGTTAACCGAACGCATAATTAATGCTTTATAAACCGGAATTGTTAGTTGATCATCATATTACCAGATGATCTTTTTTTATAAATAAATCAATAATAGAATAAACTATCCAAATTGTCTAAAAATATTTGAACTATCCCGTCAATTGTGATAAAATTATATCCAAGGAAGTGCCATTGGAGGAATATGGAGATTATTCGGGAGGTATTTATCTATGAGTAGTGTTCAATTATTGGATAAGACCAGAAAGATAGGTAAGCTTTTACACAACAATAACTCAAGCAAGGTTGTGTTCAATGATATATGTGCCGTTATGCAGGAGATCCTTGACAGCAATGTTCTTGTTATAAGCAAGAAGGGAAAAGTCCTTGGAATAGACAACACCGAGAACGTGGAAGTTATTCATGAGCTTATAAAGGACAAGGTAGGCGGATTCATTGACGGAATGCTTAATGAGCGTATGCTTGCGGTTCTTTCCACAAAGGAGAATGTTAACCTTGAGACCCTTGGATTCGAGGATACCGATGTAAGCAAGTTTACTGCTATCATCGCACCGATCGAGATAGCAGGGGAGAGACTCGGAACGCTGTTTATCTATAAATCCGGACAGATGTATGATATAGACGATATCATCCTTTGCGAGTACGGATCAACAGTCGTAGGTCTTGAGATGCTTCGTGCCGTTAATGAAGAGAATGCCGAGGAGTCTAGAAAGGTTGCGGTTGTCAAATCCGCAATAAGCACTTTAAGCTTTTCCGAGATGGAAGCAATCGTTCATATATTTGATGAATTAAACGGTATGGAAGGCATACTGGTAGCAAGCAAGATCGCAGACAGGGTAGGAATAACCAGAAGCGTTATCGTTAATGCTTTAAGGAAATTCGAATCAGCCGGTGTAATAGAATCAAGATCTTCCGGAATGAAGGGAACATATATCAAGGTATTGAATGATGTTGTATTTGACGAGATAGACAAGCTCAGGAAAAAAGAATCATAAAGTAAACAGCCGATCCTGTCGATATATGTTTTGAACAGCAAACAATATCTGAAATGGAATTCGCGTATATAAAAGGACTTATACATTGTATAAGTCCTTTTATGTTTTACAGACAGTTGCATATATGGCGTTTTCGTTGACAAAAAGCCCGTGAATGCCCAATATCTATAACTTTTTTGTAAAAAAGCCACAAGATAATGTGTTTTTCTCTTGTATTTTTTGCGTAATTCTATATAATTAAATAGGATATGTTTGCATATAAGCGGATTATGAGCAGAGAGGTTAACATAACTCAATGCGGAAAGGAACTACATGTACAATTCGGGAATATACAGCTACATAAACGTTTTGGACAAAGCGGCAGACGCTTCGTGGCTTCGTAACGAACTTATATCCAACAACATAGCCAATCAGGATACTCCGGGCTACAAGCGCACGGATGTTGATTTTGAGAGTCAGCTTACACAGGCTCTTAAGAATCAGAAGTATACCTCGATCGATGCAAAGGTTAAGAATGTCGATCTTAAGAAACTGAACGGAAAGATCTATACGGACTACGGAGATTTCTCATACAGGATGGATGAGAACAATGTCGATCCTGAGCAGGAACAGGTAAAACTCGCTGCAAACCAGCTTAAGTATCAGGGCCTGATCCAGGCAATGACTCAGGAATTTTCCAACATCAAATCAGTGATGAAGTAGAGGTGTGACTTATGAGTATGTTTGATTCTTTTAATATAAACGCAAGCGGTCTGACAGCACAGCGCTACCGTATGGATGTCATAGCCGAAAACGTGGCGAATGCCAATACAACAAGAACCGAAGACGGAACTCCTTACAAGAGAAAGGTAGTTACTTTTGAGGAGAAGAGCGGTAATTACGAAAACTTTGATACGATATTCGGACGTGCGAGCAGAAGGTTCAAGGGTCACGGCGTTGTGGCAAGCGGAACATTTGAAGACCAGTCCGAAGGAAACATGGTTTACGATCCGGCTCATCCTGATGCCGATGAGAACGGATATGTCATCTATCCGAATGTAAACATCATAACCGAGATGACAAATCTAATCGATGCGTCAAGAAGCTATGAAGCAAACGCTACTGCATTTGAAGCGAGCAAGTCCATAGCAAAGCAGGGCCTGAGCATGGGACAGGGCGGCTGATAAAGCAGTAAGATCATGATAAAAAGACAGCCTTTATATTAAAGGAGAATGAACGGTGGATATAACAGCTTTATATAACATATCATCAGGGGCGATTCAGACAGCTACGAAGAATTCGATCGCAGGTGTCAAGACGACCACAAACGATTCAGAGGATGCATTTGGTGCGATCTTTCAGACAGCTCTTGATAATATAAATCAGACAAATTCATATCTGTCAGATGCAGAGAATGAAGAATTAAAATTTGCGATGGGTCTTACAGACAACACCCATGATCTGACAATAGCTCTCGAAAAGGCTTCTACAGCACTTCAGTATACGGTTGCTGTAAGAGACAGACTGATGGAAGCTTACAAAGAACTTATGCAGATGCAGATATAATATAGAGGCAACTCATGGTTGAAAGACTGAAACAACTGCCACAGAAATTCTTGGAATGGTGGAACAAATTCGAACCGAAACAAAAGACGATTATCGTGTCCGCGGTATTGGGCGTGGTAGTCGCTCTTGTTGTGCTTGTAACTCTGCTCACAAGGCCGGTTTACGAGACTCTTGTGGTGTGCGAATCCACAAAGGAGTCATCGCAGATCATAGAACTCTTGGAAGGTGACAACATCACATACAAGACCAGTGATGACGGATATCAGATCAGTGTTTTAAAGAGCCAGGTCGCACAGGCAAATCTTTTGCTGGGTGCAAACAACATACCTACGGCTTCGTATGATCTTAGCAATGTTACAGGCGGTGGCCTTTCTACTACGGAATCCGATAAGCAGAGAAGCTATAAGCTCTATCTTGAAAAGCAGATGGAGAGCCATATAGAAGGTCTTGCGAATGTAAAGAACGCAACGGTTCAGTTAGATCTTCCTTCGGACAACGGTACACTCATAGCAACCAAGGAAGAATCAAGCGCAGCCATAATGATAGAGCCTGACGGTGAGTTTACAGCAGAGAATGCCGAGAACGTCGCTAAATTTGTTAAGACCGCTTTGGGAAACAGCTCTATCGCAAACATCACAATCATCGATAATGAGGGACAGCTCTTATTCTCAGGCGACGAGGATTATTCCATAACGGGTGCGGCTACAGGCCAGCAGGCTGTAAAGCAGAATGCTGAGAACATCATTCAGGGAAATATCAAGAAGGTATTACTCGGCACCAACGAGTTTGACATGATAGAGGTTTCAAGCAAACTTGATCTTGATTTCTCGGTAACTGAAAAGACAAGTCATTTGTATACACCGGCGGATGATCAGAGTCAGGGCGTGTTAAGTTCGGAAGATATATATAATTCAGAGTCGCAGGGGTCTACTGCCGGAGTTCCCGGAACTGATTCAAACGGTGAAGACGGAACGACATATGTTATACAGGACAATCAGAGCTCAAGTTCAACCGTAACGGAAGAATCCAGAAAATATCTTCCAAACGAAGAGGTTACGAAGACCACCATACCGGCAGGCCTTATCAAGTATGCGACATCATCCGTATCGGTAGCGGCCATCAAATACAAGGCTTTAAAGGAAGAGGATGCAAAGACCCAGGGACTCCTTGACGGTGTGACATGGGATGAATATAAACTAGCGAATCAGCAAAGGACAAGGATCGATGTTGATGAGAGCATGATCGATCTTGTTTCGAACGCATCGGGAATACCGAAAGAATCGATCACGATAATCGCTTACGAGGAACCCCTCTTTATAGATAAGGAAGGAACTTCCGTAGAAGTAGGCGATATAATCCAGATCATACTCATAATCGCGATACTCGGACTTCTCGCCTTTGTAATACTTCGCGGTATGAAGACGGAGAAGGTCGAAGAGGTAGAGGAAGAACTCTCAGTGGAAAGCTTATTGCAGTCAGGACCTGTAAATCCTGCTGAAGTTGATTCGATCGAAGTCGAAGAGAAATCTGAGACCAGGAAGGTCGTAGATAAATTTGTTGATGAGAACCCCGAAGCAGCCGCAGCACTTTTGCGTAACTGGCTCAATGAAGACTGGGGTTGATCATCTGTTAATGCAGGTGAGGGGATAGGTTTACTAGGATGGCCAGAAAACAGGAAGAAGAAGGCTTAACAGGGATACAGAAAGCAGCGATACTTCTGATCGCGCTCGGCCCCGAGAAGTCGGCAACCATATTTAAACATCTGAAAGAAGAAGAGATAGAGGAGCTCACTCTCGAGATAGCAAACACCAGAAGTATCATTCCGAGTGTAAAGGAACAGGTTATCGACGAGTTCTATCAGGTATGTCTTGCGCAGCAGTATATCGCAGAAGGCGGTATCGGTTATGCGAAAGAGCTGCTTGAAAAAGCTCTCGGTTCGGAACAGGCAGTCAACGTTATATCAAAGCTCACAGCGAGTCTTCAGGTCAAGCCTTTCGAGTTTGTCAGAAAGACGGATCCGAGCCAGCTGTTAAACTTTATCCAGGACGAGCATCCTCAGACTATCGCACTTATATTGTCATATCTGGCGCCCGCACAGGCCGGAGCCGTTATTTCGGCATTGCCTGCAGACAGGCAGCCTGATGTCGCAAAGCGTGTGGCTATGATGGACAGAACGAGCCCGGATGTTATCAAGGAAGTGGAAAAGATGCTCGAGAGCAAGCTGGCAAGCCTTGTAAATCAGGATTACACGATTATCGGCGGTGTGGATCAGGTTGTAGAGATATTAAACTCTGTAGACCGTGGTACGGAAAAACATATCATGGAGATACTCGAGATCGAAGAGCCCGAACTTGCCGACGATATCAGAAAGAAGATGTTCGTATTCGAGGATATCCTTCTTCTGGACGACCGTGCGATACAGAGAGTGCTGCGTGATGTTGATAACAACGATCTTGCACTTGCACTCAAGGGTTCAAATGAGCAGGTTCAGAATGCTATCTTTAACAACCTTTCAAAGAGACTTGCGACCATGATCAAGGAAGATATGGAATTCATGGGACCTGTCCGTATGAAGGATGTTGAGGAAGCTCAGCAGAAGATAGTTAACATAATACGTAAGTTAGAGGACAGTGCCGAGATAGTAATATCAAGAGGCGGAGGAGACGAGATCATTGTCTAAGAATCTGGTTAAATCCTATTTTGTTACAAAAGAGACATCCTCTCCAAGGGTTATTGACGGCAACATAACCGTGGAACAGAGCCTTGAGAGGATCAAATATATATTTCCCGACGGAGTCCCGAATGTGACCGATCAGGATGTGGTATCCGGAGACGGCACGGAGGGCGAGTTTTCCGAAGCCGGATTCAGTGAGCTTGATGCCGAGATGGTAAAAGGGCTTGTTGACGATATGAGCGAGGAAGTCGTTGATGGAAACGAAGCACCCGTATCAAATGTGATAAAGGCAGGACAGGCTCAAGAACCCGTTCCTTCGGAAGAAGAGGTCAGGGCGGAAGTTGAAGGCTTAAGACATCGTCTTGTTGAAGAGACTCTTGCAGATATAGCTGTTATGAAAAACCAGGCAGCCGAAGAAGTGGCAAGAGACAAGGCTATAGCGCTGGAAGCTGCAAAGACCCAGGGGTATCAGGAAGGCAGAGATGCCGGATATGCTGAACTCGAGGAAGCACGCAGGAAGTTCGAAGAAGAAAAGAATAAGCATGATGAGGAATATGCCGAGCTTTTGTTTGAACTTGAGCCCAAATTTGTAAGATATATAACAAATATATACGAGAAGGTCTTTCAGGTAGACCTTTCGGAAGAAAAGAATATCGTGGTGAACCTTTTACGTAATGCCATGCAGAAGGTGGAAGGCTCCAAGAATTACATCATACATGTAAGCAAAGAAGATTATAAATTTGTATACGAGCGTAAGAAGGAACTGGCTGATGCGGCCATGGCCGAGGATGTAACGATCGATGTTATCGAGGATCTGACGATGAAGAGCGGGGATGCTCTTATAGAGACAGCAAACGGTATATTCGATTGCGGTGTGGAGACACAGCTGACGGCCATAAAGAAGAAGCTTATGCTTCTCGCATATGATGGAAGGTAGGAAGAGACTTGAATGCAGTCAAGATAAATTTTGATAAATATATTAAGGTTGCAGAAGAGTCTTTTTTTGCACGTAAGGGTAAGATCGTAAACGTAGTAGGCCTTACCATAGAATCGATGGGACCCGATGCGAGACTCGGCGATGTATGCTATGTCTATCCGGATGATTCGACTGCAAAGCCCATCATGACGGAAGTGGTAGGCTTTAAAGAGGGAAAGACTCAGCTGATGCCTTACGGTTCGACTGAGGGTATCGGTATAGGAAATATAGTTGTTAACACCGAGAATCCGTTGACCGTAATGGTCAGCGATGCACTTCTGGGTAAAACCCTTGACGGACTCGGAAGACCTACAGACGGAAGCAGGATACTTGACGGAAAGGCTTATTCTGTTGAAGCTCCGCCTCCGGATCCCATGTCAAGAAAGATAATCAATGAAGTTCTGTGCCTGGGGGTTAAGGCAGTAGACGGACTTCTTACCATAGGCAAGGGACAGCGTATCGGTATATTCGCAGGTTCCGGTGTCGGAAAATCGACACTTATGGGCATGTTTGCCAGAAATACAAAGGCTGATATAAATGTAATTGCTCTTATCGGAGAGCGTGGCCGTGAGGTAAGGGAATTCATAGAAAGAGATCTGGGGCCTGAAGGTATGAAAAGATCCGTTGTCGTAGTGGCAACATCCGACAGACCCGCTCTTGAAAGAAACAAGGCTGCAAAGACGGCAACGGCCATAGCCGAGTATTTCAGGGATCAGGGCAAGGATGTCCTTCTTATGATGGATTCACTTACACGTTTTTCGATGGCTCAGCGTGAGATAGGACTGGCAGGAGGCGAACCTCCCGTATCCAGAGGATATCCGCCGAGTGTTTATTCAGAGATGCCAAAGCTCTTGGAAAGAGCGGGATGTGATGATAAAGGTTCCATTACGGGTCTTTATACCGTACTTGTTGACGGTGATGATTTCAATGAACCCATCACCGATACCGCAAGATCCATCCTTGACGGGCATATAATGCTAAACAGAAAGCTTGCGCATAAGAATCACTATCCTGCGATAGATGTACTGCAGTCAATCAGCCGATGCATGAGTCAGATAGTGGATAAGGAGCATAAGAAAGTTGCGGGCAAGCTCAAAAACGTTCTTGCGACCTACAATGACAGCGAGGATCTTATAAATATCGGAGCTTACAAGAGAGGCAACAACAAGAACATCGATTATGCCATAGACAAGATAGATGCGGTTAATGAGTTTCTTCTCCAGGATACTGATGAGAAGTTCGATTACGAGGAGAGCTTAAGACTCATGGAGAGCATATTTACTGATGCTTCTTAATGAAGAGAGAATCGTTTTATGGCTAAGTTTAAGTATAAATTACAAAACGTCCTGGATATCAAATACCGTATAGAGGATCAGGCGAGAGCTGTATTTGCCGCTGCTCAGGCAAAACTTGATGAGGAGGAGCATAAAAGAGACCTGCTTATTGAAAGAAGAGTGGAGTATGAGCAGAAGGGCCGAAAGTTAAGAGAAGATGTTTTAAATCCTTATGATATGCGGGATAATGACCGGGCTATAGAGAATATCAAAGGTCAGATAAAGGAACAGGAAAAAAATGTCGAAGCGGCACGCAAGGGTGTCGAACAGGCAAGGATGCAGCTTACCGATGCAATGCAGGAAAGAAAGATCCACGAGAAGTTAAAGGAAAACAGCTTTGTGGAGTTTATGCATGAAGTCAATGCTGCGGAGAGCAAGGAAATAGACGAACTTGTCAGCTACACATACGGAGAGCGTATAAAGGCGGACAATAACAATACAGAGGAAAAGGCAAGTATCTAAATGGCTAAAGAACCTATGGATCCTGAAGTTGCGAAGCTCAAAGAGAGCCAGAAGCAGTTCAAGGAACAACAGAAAAAAGATAAGAAAGATCAAAAGGCCCGTAAGAAAGAGGCAAAAAAGAGAGCCAAGGAGCTGGCTGATGAAGAAGCTCGTATCATGGATGATGAGGGCAGCGGTATACCGGTGTTTATCACCACGGTCATCATAATCCTGGTATGGGTTGCTATTTTGTGCGCTCTTGTAAAACTTGATGTCGGAGGCTTCGGTTCGGGGGTTCTGGCACCTGTTTTAAAAAATGTGCCGGTAGTGAACAAGATCCTTCCCGACAGTGCTATGGAAGAAGAGGGAGAGTACGTTGATGTATCAGGATACTCTTCGCTTCGAGATGCGGTCCGCGAGATAGACGATCTTAAAGCTCAGGTCAGCAGGCTTAGCGAGGATAATACAAGGAAGGATGAGCAGATATCCGTACAGGCCGAGGAGATAAACAGGTTAAAGACCTTTGAGGATAAGCAGGTTGAATTTGAAAAGATAAAGACAGAGTTTTATAACGAAGTCGTTTATGCGCAAAAAGGTCCCGGAGCAGAGGAATACCAGAAATACTACGAGACCATGGATCCTGCAACGGCAGAAGCTCTGTACAAACAGGTGATAATCCAGAAGGAAGAGGATGAGCTAGTAAAGAACTATGCTCAGGCATATTCCGAGATGAAACCCAAACAGGCTGCTGAGATATTTGAACAGATGACGGACAACCTTGAACTTGTTGCAAGGATACTCTGGCAGATGGAACCTGATGCGAGAGGCAAGATCCTTGGCGTTATGGACCAGGAAGTTGCAGCCAAACTCACAAAGATCATGGATCCGGAGTGATAAGGAAAACAAAATCTAATTTTTTAAGCGGGTATGACCGAAATATATATTGTCTAGAAGATTGCGCTTTTATGCGCAGCATAGATGATAGAAAGGAGGTCGATATATGACGACGGGATCAATATCAAAGATAAGCCCGATAAGCGAACTGACAAATGTTGTACAGGCTAACGTTAAAACAGATGCATCTCAGAATTTCTCGGATGTATTGAAAAACAGCAACAAGCAGACAGATGCTTCATCGGACACA
The DNA here is from genome assembly GCA_016286035.1 of Lachnospiraceae bacterium. Lineage (GTDB taxonomy): Bacteria > Bacillota > Clostridia > Lachnospirales > Lachnospiraceae > Colinaster. The sequence continues at coordinate 46,232 of JAEERY010000060.1, read as the reverse complement.
TCCAAGAAAGCGGATACCGTAAAAACAGACGATAAGACAGAAGTCAAAAAATCTGATGTTTCAAAGAACAGGGATGATGTATCCAAAGCTGATAACAGGGACGTTAAAAAAGCATCGAATGATGATGAAAATATCAAAGAAAAAGACGCCGATCTCGATGAAGCTGTGATCGATGCAGCCTCTCAGATGGTACAGGCAGTCGCTCAGGTACTTGATATCGAGCCTGAAGCAGTTGCGGAGGGACTTGAAAACTTAGGACTTGATGAAAGCGCACTTCTTGACAGTGCAAATATTCCGCAGGTTGTTGCAGAACTTACAGGTGCCGAAGATACTCTTGCGATAGCTACAGACGAAGATCTGTTTGCAAACATGAAAGAGATCAGTGCACAGGCGGATGAATTCTTGGAAGAGCTTGCAGAAAAGCTTGACATGCCTAAGGAAGAAATAAAGGCAGTGATAGCTGAAGAACCTTCGGTTAAGCAAAGCCCGATAGACAGTCTTACAAATGAGATTGCACCCGAAGCGGTAAAAACCGAAGAGCCTCAGATAAAGATCGACAGGAAAGATACCGGAAATGCAGGAGATGATTCTCAGGCAGGAAACCAGCTTAACTGGGCACAGACGGTAACTGAAGGGATCAAGGCGGCAGCTGCACAGCAGGCTGCAGAACCCGAGACGATCTACACACCTGACATGGACAGGATATACGAGCAGGTTACCGAGAGCTTAAAGTTAAACATGAGTGAAGACGTTACCGAGATGGAGATGAGTCTTCATCCCGCAAGTCTCGGAAATGTTCGCATACAGGTAGCGGCAAGAGACGGTGTGGTAACCGCTAATTTCCTTACACAGAATGAACAGGTAAAAGCTGTTTTGGAATCACAGCTTGTAGAGCTTAAGCAGAGCATGAACGAACAGGGCATCAAGGTTGAAGCCATTGAAGTAAGCGTTGCGGCTCATGCGTTTGAAGAAAACTTAAGCAAGGAAGGTGACAACTCTTCCGAATACGAAGCCCGTGAAGGCAGAAAAAGAAGAAGCATCAATCTAAATGAAATCGACGATTCTGACGATATAGATATTGATGGCGACGACGAGATAAGGATCGCGAGAGAGATGATGATGGCAAACGGTAACTCGGTTGATTACATGGCGTGATCGACTTTACCGCACAGGAGGATTATATGAGTTCAATAGCAAATGTTGTAAACGGACAGATAACCAACAATTCTACCGCTGCTTCATCTGTCAACAAGGCTGTTGAAGCTTCACAGAAGCAGGCGGGAGGAAGCCTTGACAAGGATGCTTTCTTGAAACTCCTTGTAACTCAGATGAAATATCAGGATCCCTTGGAGCCTACAGACAATACCGAGTATGTTTCACAGCTGGCTACATTCTCAGAACTTGAAGAGATGCAGAACATGAGCGCTTCACTTGGAAAGCAGAACGCTTCATCGCTCATAGGTCAGTATGTATACATCGAGGAAACGGATTCTACCGGAAACAGCAAGATGGCTGAAGGCACGGTTGATTATGTTTCATTCTCGGGAAGCAAGACATACCTTTCGATAGACGGAACACTTTACAATTACGATGATCTTGTAACAGTAGCGGATTCGGATTATACACTGGCAACGAAACTGGCAGAGACATTCTCTTCGGAACTTGGAAAACTTCCTTCATATGCAGCACTTACAAAGGACAGCATGAGCGTTGTTGCAAGTGTTATGAATGCATACAACAACATGACGGCTTATCAGAAATCATTTATTTCGGATGAGTCGAACGAAACTTATCAGAAATATGCTGACTGGTATGTAAGACAGACAGCCGCAGCTGAAGAAAACACGACAGCTGAAGCAAAAGATGAAGGCGAAGAAGAGATAGAGATGGCTTAATGACAACTGAATAAAAAATGGAGGAAAGCGTATGAATATCACAAATGACAGATTCCTTTCCACCAGACAGATTCAGGATCAGTTCTTTAAGGAACAGACAAAAGCTCCCGTTAAGACATCACAGGGAGGAACATTTGAAGAGATCCTGAAGAAAACAGAATCTAAAGCAGCGCAGGGAAGCGTAAAGTTTTCCAAGCATGCATCGGACAGACTGGCTGTAAGAGATATCGTTCTGGACGATAAACAGATAGACAGATTAAATGACGGGCTTGCAAGGGCTGAGATGAAAGGAATCAAGGATTCGCTGATGATAATGGATCAGCTGGCATTCATAGTGAATGTACCAAACAGCACTGTGGTGACCGCGATCGATTCGAGTGTCAGCGACGAACAGGTATTTACAAATATAGACGGGGCAGTCATCGTATAGGCCGGACCTCACAAGGAGGCTACTAACTCCCGAATGACAGAAGGAGTTAACAGATGATGATGCCGCTCAGATCAATTGGAGGGCAAATATTATGATGAGATCTATGTACTCCGGCGTTGCCGGACTGAAGACACACCAGACTAAGATGGACGTTATAGGTAACAACATTGCCAATGTCAATACAGTAGCCTATAAGTCACAGTCTGTAACATTTTCTGAGCTTATGTATCAGACCTCACAGGCAGCCAGCGGTGCCAATTCCGTAACGGGAACCGCAGGTATCAATGCTCGTCAGATAGGTTTAGGTGTTAAGACCGGAGCTATCAATACGGCGATCAATTCACAGGGTGCTTCACAGACAACAAACAATCCTTTCGATATAAGAATAACAGGAGATGCGTTCTTCATAGTAGGTAGCGGTGATAACGGACAGAGACTCTTTACAAGAGACGGTTCGTTCTATGTTGACGGTGTAGGAAATCTTGCCATGACATCAAACGGATACAATGTAATGGGCTGGCAGGTCGATCCCGAGACACAGGATATCAAGAGAGATACCGTATCTCCCCTTGTTATCATGAGCCCCGAGAACATGACATATCCTCCGGAAGCAACAACAAAAGCTACAGTTTCCGGTATTCTTGATAAGAACGATTCAAATGTTCTTTCTTCATCGGGAAAGACAATGAACCTTTTATTCTACGATAAACTGGGTTACAGCTATACTGCAAAGCTTAATGTAAAGGCTACCGATACAGAAGGCGTTTACACGGTACAGCTTGATTCCATCAAGGATCAGAACAACTCCGAATACCCTATAGGCGATCTTAAGCTTGGCGGCGGTGTTGAAGTTGAAAAGAGCACAGCTTTGAATCTTTCCGACAAATGGGAAGTTGACAGCACGGGACAGATCGTCAATAAAGACGACCCTACGATCATCGCATTTGACGGAACGAATGTTGACTGGGATCTTCTGGCAGAAGCTTACAACTACTCTGATGCTACAGAACTTCAGACCATGAAGTTTTCGGTAACAACGGATTCGACAACCGATCCCGTTACCAAAACAGATTATACTCTTGAACAGATCCTTAAGGATGAGAGTATAACGGTTGACGGTGCAACCACAAATCTTCAGGCTATATACGATATAACAAGCCTTACATCCGACAAGGTTACTCCTTCGGGAAGCTCGCTTCTTGAGTACAATGCAACAACAGGTGCATTCAAGAGCATCGCAGGCGGAACGGGTGTTACACTTGCTCTGTCAGGACTTGCTCCCGCAGGAAGATTTGACGATATCGAGATAGATTTCTCTACGACAACAATGTACAACAACGCAGGTACATCTACCATAGCTGCAGCCAGCGGTGACGTTAAGAAGGTTGGATGCGGTAGAAAGATGGGTGAGATGAGCGGAGTTTCGATCCAGGATGACGGTCGTATCTATGCTTCTTACGATAACGGTATGAGCAAGCTTCTCGGTCAGATCGCGGTTGCTGAGTTCGCTAATGCTTCAGGTCTTGAAAAGGAAGGCGACAACCTTTACAAGGCAACCCAGAACTCTGGCGATTTCGACGGAATCGGTACAGAAGTAAAGACCGGCGGCGGATACATGACAACCGGCGTACTCGAAATGAGTAACGTTGACCTGTCTGCAGAATTCACGGATATGATCACAACTCAGCGTGGATTCCAGGCAAACTCAAGGATCATAACAGTTTCAGACACACTTCTCGAAGAACTAGTAAATCTGAAGAGATAATCAGTCTGACGTTTTGATATTGTGCTTTTATATATATTGACAGTTGGTGCATTCGCCTACAGCGAATGCATCACTGCGTTTAAAGAAATGGGGAAAAACAGTGATCGAAGTTACCAAATTGGACGGAACAAAAACCCTTATAAATCAGGAACTGATAGAGACTGTGGAATCAACGCCTGATACAGTGGTGACCCTGACCACGGGTAGAAAAATAATTACAAAAGAAAGTAGACAAGAGATAGATAATTTAGTAAAATCGTATAGAAAGGAACTTTATGCAAATCTGCCGATATTTGACAGAATGTAATAGTTTCCCGGGAAAGGTGTGACATCGTGGATTTAGCATCGTTAATCGGAATAGTAGTATGTTTGGCCTTGGTCATTTTCGGTATTGTTGCCGGAAACGGATTTGGAGTTATCAAAAACTTCCTGGACCTCAATTCAGCCCTGATAACCTTTGGCGGGGCTTTTTGTAGTGTAATGGCGAGCAATACTATGCCTGATTTTGTTGCCGGTATCAAGGCAATCACCTTGATTTTCAAAGCTCAGTCAGCAAATACGCCCGAGGTTATAAAAAAGATCATCGATCTTTCAAACGTCGCCAGAAAGGAAGGACTGCTTTCTCTGGAAGAAGCTGCGGGAGATCTGGATGATGCATTTTTGAAAAAGGGCATATTGCTTATAGTTGACGGTACGGATCCTGAACTCGTAAGAGGTATCATGGAGACCGAGATGATCTCGGTTGACGAACGTCATAAAAAGAAGATAAATTTCTGGAGTGACCTTGGAGCCATGGGTCCTGCGTGGGGTATGATCGGTACCCTGGTCGGACTTGTTAACATGCTTCAGGCTATGGACGATCCCAGTGCCATCGGACCTGCCATGGCTGTCGCTCTTATAACTACATTGTACGGTTCTTTGCTTGCCAACTGGATATGCACTCCCACGAGTGCAAAGCTCAAGGTTCAAAATGAGATGGAAATGATGGGCAAGCAGATAGTCATAGAAGGTCTGTTATCCATACAGGCGGGCGAAAACCCGCGTGTAATCGAGGAGAAGTTAAAGTCATTCCTCGAGCCGGGTGACAAAGCGGCTATGGACGCCGAGGGAGGTGAAGCAAATGGCTAAGCGCAAAGAAGATCCGCCGCCGGCCGGTGCCCCCGCCTGGCAAAGTACTTTCGCGGATCTGATGAACCTGCTGCTTTGCTTCTTCGTTCTCCTGTTTTCAATGTCAAACATGGATGCTGAGAAATTTGAAGCATTGGCGGCATCATTTTCGAACACCTTCTCGATCTTTTCGGCGGGCGGAAGTTCTTTTGATGACGGGTTGCTGATAAGCAACGGCATGAGCCAGCTTAATCAGCTTGACAATTATATATCGAATGTAGGTGCAGCCGCAGACAATACCGATTCCAGCAATGAGCTGATGGAAGATACTGATGAAGAACAGTCTCTTGCAGAGAAGATGGAGGAAGAGGGATTAAAAGAGTCTGAAGAGATGGCTGAAAAGATAGGGGAAGCTTTGGCTGAAGTCGGCAAGGACAGGGAAGTGGATGTTACATTCACATCTCAGTATGTCCTCATGACGCTCAAAGGAAGTGTCCTGTTTGATTCGGGAAAGGCCGAGTTAAAGCAGGAGGCTATGCCTACGATAGCTCAGATCGGAGTCATACTTGAAAGATACGGTCTTTACGGTATCGAGATCGAAGGTCATACGGACAATGTTCCGATGAGCGGAGGAAAGTATGAGAACAACGATGTTCTGAGCAGTTACAGAGCTTTAAGCCTGTTTAATTATCTTACTCAGAATACGAGCATCGATCCCGCAGCCATAAAGCACAGCGGAAGAGGTGAATATGCTCCGATTGCCGATAATTCGACACCTGAAGGCAGGAGCAAGAACAGAAGGATCGAGATCAAGGTATACAACAGTCTGAACAGCCTTGTAAGATAAGTGATAAGAAGGAATTGACGGTATGAAGAAGAACATGTTATCAATTTTGATACTGGCATTGCTCATTGTCAATGTGGCTCTCACTTCGGTGATGATGTTCACGATGATGGGGACCAACAAGAAGACAGCCAGACTCATCGACGGTATCTCTACGGCACTTTCTCTTGAGATAGCCGATCCGACGCAGGAGGGAGTCGAGGAAACCTCGGAAGTGGCAATGGAGGATATCAAAGTATATCAGATACCCGATCAGCTGACCATCGGTCTTGCAAAGGGAGCTGACGGCAAGTCTCATTACTGTGTTGTGAGCGTTTCACTGTCGCTCAACACCAAAGATCCCGATTATGAGAAGTATAACGAGACTCTTGGCGACAACGTGGATATGATAAAGGACAAGATATTCCAGGTAGTCGGAAGTCATACCATAGAAGAGGCCGAGAGCAATACGGACGGATTAAGAGAAGAGATACTTGAGACCCTGCAGCAGATGTACGGTTCCAAGTTCATATACAATATCGTATTCAGAGACATTATGTTCAGCTGATGTCTGATTAAATGAAAAGCTGAAAATATGAGATGACGGGAGGTGAGCCTGCTTGGGAGAGGTATTATCTCAAAGCGAGATAGACAGCCTGTTAAATGCGTTGAGCAGTGGAGAGCTTGATGCGGAAGATATTAAGTCCAAGGACGAAGTGCAGGTTCGCAATTATGACTTTGCCCGTCCTTCGAAGTTTTCGAAAGAACACTTGAGAACACTCGAGATCATATATGAGCATTACGGAAGACTGTTATCAACAAACCTTCCGCTCTACCTTCGAAAGAACGTATCGGTCACGACCGCGAGTTCCGAGACAGTAGTATTCTCAGAGTTCTCGAACGCATTATCCAATCCGGTAATTTTGGGTATCGTGGATTTTGCACCGCTTAAAGGTTCCATGATGATAGAATTATCACCAAATCTTGGATTTGCTATCATTGACAGGATGTTGGGCGGAAAGGGTTTGCCTATTGACAAAAACAGAGATTTCTCTGAAATAGAGCTCGTGATCATAGAAAAGATCATGGTACTGTGCATGCAGCTGATGAAGGATCCGTGGAAGAACGTGGTCGAACTCAATCCGATGCTTGAAAGGATCGAGACAAATCCTCAGTTTGCACAGATAATAGCACCGAATGATATGATAGCAATTGTCACACTCAATGTTACGATAGGAGATGTTGACGGTATCATGAATATATGTCTTCCATTCTTTACGATCGAAGAGGTCATAGAGAAACTGAATACCAAGTTCTGGTACTCAAGAATGAAAGACAGCGACGAAGAGGACTTCTCGGGATATGTTGAATCACTCATCAGAAGAGTTGAGGTTCCGATCACCGCATATCTGGGAAGAAGTGTCATAACGGTCAATGATTTTGCCGGACTTCAATGCGGCGATATCATAAGGCTTGACACCAAAGCGGAGGAACCGCTTCCTGTATACGTCGGAAATATAAAGAAATTTTTGGCTGCACCCGGAAAGAGCGGCGATAAATACGCCTGCAGGGTAACGACAGTCATAAGAGAGGAGGAATAGAGCATGGATGGTATCTTATCTCAGGAAGAGATAAATGCCCTGCTGAGTGGTATGTCAGCAGATCAGCCGACAGGCGACAGTCCCGCAAGCGAGCCTATAGAGACTACAAGCGCAGTGGACGGAGATGCATTGTCGGATGTTGAAAAAGACGCCATCGGTGAAGTGGCCAATATAAGCATGGGAACATCCGCTACAACTCTCTATTCCCTTGTTAATCAGAAGGTCAACATCACGACACCGGTCGTTTCGCTCAGTAACTGGGCAGACCTTTCGTCAGAGAAACAGGATCCCGCGATACTGATACAGATCAGGTATACGAAGGGACTGGATGGTTCCAACATACTTATCCTTAAGGAAAACGATGTAAAGATCATCACCGACCTCATGATGGGCGGTGACGGTACAAATACAGACGGAGAGATAGGAGAGTTACATCTCTCTGCTATATCTGAGGCGATGAACCAGATGATGGGCTCATCGGCAACGAGCCTCTCACAGATGTTAGGGAGCATGATAGATATCTCGCCCCCGCAGGCAGAGAGGATCAGCATGGAGCAGGGCGGTCTCCCCGGAGGAGATGCAGGCGACTTCCTTTCAGGTACTTTTGTAAAGATAGCGTTCAGGATGCAGATAGGTGATCTGGTAGACAGTACCATCCTCCAGTTATACCCTGTGGAATTTGCAAGAAATATAGTGGCAACATTCCTAGGAGGCGGTATACAGACACCTGAAAAGAAACCTGAACCGGCACCTTACGAACCGCCGAAAGTGGAAGCACCGACACCGGCACCCGAACCGGCACCGACGCCTCAGCCACAGCCTCAGGTAGCACCGAATATGGCAGGACCTTATCCGAACATGGCTCCGCCGTATTATGATCCTAACATGATGCCGCAGTATCAGATGCCTCCGATGTATCAGATGCCTCCGGTAAGCATGAATTACCAGCCAGCACAGTTCGAGCAGTTCTCAACAAATGTATCTGCTCTGCAGGGAAATGAGAACATCGGTCTGATCATGGATGTGCCTCTCGAAGTAACGGTAGAGCTTGGCAGGACCAAAAAGAACATATCGGATATACTTGAGTTTGCACCGGGTACAATCATTGAACTCGAGAGACTTGCAGGTGAACCGATAGACGTTCTGGTAAACGGCAAATTTGTAGCAAAAGGTGAAGTAGTTGTTATCGAAGAAAGTTTTGGTATTCGAGTAACTGAGATTATAAAATAACAGAAACAGGAGATGTAAACTATGGCAAAGAGTATTCTTATTTGTGATGATGCAGCATTTATGCGAATGATGATCAAGGATATCCTTACAAAGAACGGATATAATGTTGCAGGGGAAGCAGAGAACGGAGCTAAAGGCGTAGAGAAGTATAACGAACTTAAGCCTGATCTTGTACTTATGGATATCACAATGCCGGAAATGGATGGTATCGAGGCACTTAAGGCTATTAAGGCAGCTGATTCAGGTGCTAAGGTTATCATGTGTTCTGCAATGGGTCAGCAGGCTATGGTTATCGAGTCTATCCAGGCAGGCGCTAAGGACTTTATAGTTAAGCCTTTCCAGGCAGACAGAGTATTGGAAGCTGTTAAGAAAGTAGTGGGCTGATATGCTTTTAAGTTCAAACGGCGGAGTCGATTCGGCCGTTCAGCTGATCACTGTGCTTATCATATTTGTACTGGTGCTTTTTATAACCTTTTATGTCACGAAATGGATGGCGGGATTTCAAAAGCAGCAGATGACAGGCACGAACATCAAGCTTCTTGAGACCATGAGACTCTCGCAGAGTCAGTTTATTCAGATCATAAAGGTCGGGGAACATTACCTTGCCGTTGCTGTAAGCAAAGAGCAGGTGACTTTGCTTGCCGAACTTTCTGAAGATGAACTTAAAGATGTCGATGAAAAGGCGATCGAAAAAGATTTCTCGAAAGTCTTTGCGAGATTTAAGGACGCTGTTTTGCAAAACGGAAATGATAGCACCGCAAAAGTGCAAGACAAAGATGAAAACATATAGAAGAATAAAAAAATATATCGTTCTAATATGCCTACTGTTAATGGTGGGCATATTGTGTATATATCCCGCAATCGATGTGCATGCCGAACAGGTCATACGTGAAGAGGGGATAGGCAGTCAGCTGACTGATACTACCGAAGATAGAACGAATATAAGAGAGCCCGGCGAGAGCGATGCCGATGAGCTCAAAGAACTCAATATAGCTAACACCGTGACCATCACATATGACAACGGCAACGGTGAGATAAACGGAGCGTTAAGGATTCTCATAACCCTTACGCTTATTGCGCTTGCCCCCATTCTTATCCTGCTCATGACGAGCTTTACCAGGATAATCATAGTGATGCATTTCACCAGGAATGCTTTAAACACGCAGACCGCACCTCCCAATCAGGTGATCATAGGTCTTGCTCTGTTTTTGACATTCTTTATAATGACACCCACGATAAATACGATCAGAAATGAAGCTCTCATTCCTTTTGATGCAGGTCAGATCGATCAGGCTGAAGCCGTGCAGAGAGCAGTAAAGCCCTTAAGAGATTTTATGTATCCGCAGACCCAGATGAAGGATGTCAGGATGTTTCTTGACATAGCCCAGATCGAGTGGACCGAAGAGGACGGCGTGGATGCCATACCCAGCTCAGTACTTATACCGAGCTTTATAGTAAGCGAATTAAGAACAGCATTTATCATAGGATTTCTGATATATGTGCCGTTCATTGTAATAGATATGGTCGTAGCCTCCGCCCTCATGAGTATGGGTATGATGATGCTGCCGCCAACGACCATAAGCATGCCGTTCAAGATACTATTGTTTGTTTTAGCGGACGGCTGGAATCTTGTTATAGGTAACGTGGTAAGGACTTTCTACTGATAAGATTAAGTAGATCAAATGTAAAAGTGCATGGACGGAGATTGATATGAATATTGATGATGTCACAATGATCACAAGGGAAGCCTTGTATACCATATGCATTACTGCGGCACCGGTTCTTCTGGTGAGTCTTATAGTGGGACTTATAGTCAGTATTTTTCAGACCATAACATCCATACAGGAGCAGACACTGACGTTTGTTCCCAAGGTTTTATCGATATTTGCCACACTCATCCTTTTGGGACACTGGATGATGAACAACATGGTTGGATACATGGAAAGGCTGTGGGCTGATTTCTCGGTTTACATAAGATGATCAATTATACTATAAATGTCAGCGATCTTGAATATTTTCTGCTGATAATGACACGCATCAGCATGTTCATTAGTGTGGCTCCGCTCTTTTCACAAAGGGGAGTACCGAACAGAGTCAAGATCGGATTGTCTTTTTTTATATCGGTTCTCGTGTTCGGAACCATAGACAGGACACCGCTTGATTACAATACGGTATGGGGATATGCGGCAATCGTGCTGCGTGAGGGAATGGCAGGTCTGCTCATTGGTTTTGCCGCAAACATGGCTACAACGATAGTGGCTTTTGCGGGAAGGATCATAGACATGGAAACAGGTATGTCCATGGCAAACCTTGTTGATCCGACCACCAATCAGAGTGAATCGATCTCGGGTGTACTGTATCAGTATGTTATAACACTGATGTTAATGATATCGGGCCTTCACAGATATCTTATAACGGCACTATGCCAGACATTCGAACTGATACCGGTAAACGGTGCGGTGTTTGAGTCAACAAGACTCTTGGACAGTATCGTAACATTTTTGAATGACTATATAATGCTTGGGTTCAGGATATGTCTTCCGGTATTCGCGGTAATGCTTCTTTTGAATGCGATACTGGGTATCATGACCAAGGTTGCACCGCAGATGAATATGTTTTCTGTCGGTATGCAGCTTAAGGTTCTTACGGGTATAGGCACCCTGTTAATAACGGTCGGAATGCTTCCGATGGTTTCGGAGATGATCTTTGGCGAGATCAGAAAGATGATGGTTACCTTTGTTCAGGCGATGACCTGACTTTGAGAATGGATAATGGATATAAGAGAGATTTTACTTAAGGAGCATATCGGATACACGCTTAACCTTGATCTGCAGTTCTTTGCGGATGACGGACAGGGCGGAGAAAAGACCGAGCCTGCGACCCAGAAAAAACTGGATGATGCCAGGAAGGAAGGTCAGGTCGCAAAGTCCAAAGAGATAGCCAGCGGACTTGGGCTTGTCGCACTCTTTTTGGTACTCAAGTTCTGGGCATCAAGTATGGGGACCCAGTTCCTTGAAATGTTCCATGCGGTGTACGGGAGGATACCCGAGATGACAGATCTTGTCGGGGGGACGGGACCGAAGACGGCAGCCACACAGATATTCAGGTTTGCAGCCTTAAGGACGGTTTTGATACTTCTGCCGATCTTTATTATCGGTTACCTGGTGGCTTTTTTAAGCGATTATGTCCAGGTACAGTGGAAGCCTACAGCAAAACCGCTACAGCCAAAATTAAGTAAACTAAATCCGTTAAACGGATTTAAAAGGATATTTTCCGTCAATTCCTTAGTGGAACTTTTAAAGTCCATCGCAAAGATATTTCTGATAGGATATGTGTCTTATTCGTATCTTGTAGAAAGACAGAACAATCTTTTACTGCTTTATGACATTTCGCTCATTCAGGCGATCGCGTTTATCGGTGAGACGGTCATAAATCTGGGACTTAGGATATCGCTTCTGTTTATGATCATAGCTATTGCGGATTTCGCATTTCAGAAATACAAGTTCGCAAAAGATATGCGAATGACCAAGCAGGAAGTAAAGGAAGAGTTCAAGAACCAGGAAGGTAATCCGGAGATCAAGGGCCGTATCAGACAGAAGATGAGAGAGGCCAGCCAGCGGCGTATGATGCAGGCGCTTCCTCAGGCTGATGTAGTCATCACAAACCCGACGCATTATGCGGTGGCATTAAAATACGATCAGGATATAGCACCGGCTCCCTTTGTGATCGCAAAAGGCGAGGATTATCTGGCACTCAAGATAAAGGAAGTGGCCAGAGACAACAAGATCGAGATAGTTGAGAACAAACCGTTGGCACGTATGCTGTATGCCAATGTCAACATAGACGAACAGGTACCGCCCGAGCTCTACAGTGCGGTAGCTGACGTACTTGCATATGTATATCATGTGCAGGGAAGAATCTGATAAAAGAAAGGAGAGATGAACATGAAGATGCCAAAGGCTGATGTCGGCATAGCTTTGTATGTACTTGCCGCATTTGTCATGTTCATAATCTCTATACCGTCAGTATTGCTGGATATACTTCTGGCGATAAATATAGCGATAGCATTTACGATACTGTTTACATGCATGTTCATAAAGGAGGTCCTGGATATCTCTTACTTCCCGACCATCCTTTTGTTCACGACCATTTTCAGGATAGCCTTAAACGTTTCATCGACAAAGCTGATCCTTCGAACGGGGGATCCCGGTAACGTTGTAAGGACATTCGGAGAATATGTCGGCGGCGGTGATCTGATCATAGGAACGATCGTATTCATCATTCTCATACTCATCCAGTTCATGGTCATCAACAAAGGTTCCGAAAGAGTTGCCGAGGTTACGGCCAGATTCACTCTTGATGCCATGCCCGGTAAACAGATGGCTATAGATGCGGACCTTAACACAGGTGCCATAAGTGATGCGGAAGCAAAGATGCGACGAGACAAGATCCAGCAGGAATCAAGCTTCTTCGGCAGCATGGACGGTGCCGTTAAGTATGTTAAGGGAGATGCGACCGCAGGACTTATCATAACTGCCGTTAACGTAATCGGCGGTATCGCTCTTGGTGTGACCAGACAGGGAATGGAGATAAGCGATGCGCTAAGTAAGTACACCATACTGACTATCGGTGACGGACTTGTAAGCCAGATACCCTCGCTTCTTATATCTCTTTCAACAGGTATTCTTGTAACAAAGGGATCAAAGGAAGCGGATTTTGGAAATACGCTTGTAAAACAGCTTTTCGGTATACCCAAGGTTTTATATCTGGTTGGTGCCGTTATAGCGTTTTTAGGTCTTGTAACACCGCTTAATCCGATCATATTTGTATGTCTTGGTGCGGTATTCATCCTTTGCGCACGCATGATAGAAGGAACTATAGAGACTTCAAAGATAGAGACTGAAGTAAGCGCGGAAGAGACTGCTGCCGAGGAGATAAGGCAGCCTGAAAATGTAAATTCTCTTTTGCAGGTCGATCCGATCGAGCTCGAATTCGGATACGGTATCATACCTCTTGCTGATGTCAACCAGGGCGGTGACCTTCTTGATCGAGTCGTAATGATAAGAAGACAGATAGCACTCGAACTTGGTACCGTTGTTCCAATCATAAGATTAAGAGATAACATCCAGCTTAATCCTAACCAGTACATCATAAAGATAAAAGGCATACAGATAAGCGAAGGCGAGATACTGTTTGATCACTACATGGCCATGAATCCCGGATATGTCGAAGAGGAGATAACGGGTATTCCTACGTTTGAGCCCTCATTCCATCTGCCGGCCATCTGGATAACGGAATCACAAAGAGAGCGTGCGGAATCATTAGGCTACACGGTTGTTGATCCGCCGAGTATCATCGCAACGCATCTTACAGAGATAATAAGGCAGCATATCGACGAGTTGCTTACCAGACAGGATGTACAGAATCTTGTCAACAACCTAAAGGATACAAACCCTTCACTTGTAGACGAGCTTACGCCTAAGCTTTTGGGACTCGGCGAGATACAGAAGGTTTTGCAGAACCTGCTTAAGGAAGGCATATCAATAAGAGACCTTCTTACTATATTTGAGACTCTTGCAGATTATGCAACGACCAGCAGGGATACCGATATCCTTACCGAATATGTAAGACAGGCTCTAAAGAGAGCCATATCGAATAAATTCTTTCCGTCAAACGAGACTTCAAGTGTTGTGACCTTGGATCCCGGCCTTGAACAGAAGATAATGGCGGGAGTCAAACAGACCGAGAACGGAACGTATCTTAACCTTGATCCCGATCTTACCAAGGAGATATTAAAATCCGTTGAGGCGGAAGCCAAAAAGCTTGAGAATCTGGGCAAGGCGCCCATAGTCATAACCTCGCCTATCGTGAGGATATATTTCAAGAGGCTGATCGAAGACTATTACAGGGATGTTGCGGTCGTCTCTTACAATGAAGTTGAATCAAACGTTGAATTACAGTCTGTCGGGATGGTAACAGCATGATAATCAAGAAATTTTCAAGCAAAACTGAATCAGAGGCTATTGAAAATGCTAGGAAAGAACTGGGCCCCGATGTTGTGGTCATGAATGTCCGCACCGTTAAGAAGAAAGGTCTTCTTAAGTTCTTTACATCCCCTCAGGTGGAGGTTACCGTTGCTCTTGAGGAGGAAGGCGAGAAACAGCCTCCCAAGGCACCTGCGATGACGGCTCTTGAACAGCTTGCAGCAAAGCAAAGAGAGATAAACGAAAAGAACAGTGCCGCAAACAAAACGATCGCATCAACACCTGCACCCAAACCCGTTCAGCAGCAGGTGAGACATGAAGAAGTCATAATAAAGGATCATGAGGAAGAGGATAAGTCGAACAATGCTCTTGAAGAGAAACTCGATTCCATCGAAACGCTCATAAAGATGCGTCTTGAGAGCGAGGA
Organism: Lachnospiraceae bacterium; assembly: GCA_016286035.1. GTDB lineage: Bacteria > Bacillota > Clostridia > Lachnospirales > Lachnospiraceae > Colinaster. Next base: position 30,970 of record JAEERY010000060.1, on the reverse strand, counting down.
TTCAAAGGTAAGCGAAAAGGAGCCCGAAAGCGAGCCTCACAGCGAAGAGAATGATCAGATGAAGCTTACCAAGCTTCTCTATAACATGATGATCGAAAACGAGGTTCATGAGAGATATGCCAATCAGATAATCGAAGAGGCGGAAAAAACAAACAAGCCAAACATGCCTGTCGATTATTTCCTTACAAATATATATCAGAAGATGATATTAAAATTCGGTCAGACCTCAGTTATAACACCGGCCGAAAGAGGACCGAAGGTAGTATTCTTTGTCGGACCCACGGGAGTCGGAAAGACAACGACCATCGCAAAGATAGCAAGCAGATTCTGTCTTGAGGAGAAAAAGAAGGTCGCACTTTTGACATCCGACACATACAGGATCGCAGCAGCCGAACAGCTTCGTACATATGCAAATATCTTAGAGATCCCCTGCCTTATCATCTATTCTCCGACAGAGATAGAAGAGGCATACGACAATTTCATCGATTACGATTATATCCTTGTGGATACAGCGGGACATTCGCATCACAACGAGGAGCAGAAGAATAACACAAACGTTGTGATACATGCACTTGATGACAAGACAAAGCCCGAAGTCTATCTTGTGCTCAGTGCTACCACAAAATACAAGGATCTTACAAGTATTGCGGATACATATAAGGAAATGACCGACTTCAAGATCATATTCACAAAGCTTGACGAGACAACCTCACTGGGTAACCTTCTAAACCTTAAGCTTTACACGGGTGCGGACCTTTCATATGTGACCTACGGACAGAATGTTCCGGAGGATATAGACAAGTTCGATCCGCAGACCACGGTCAAGCAGATTTTAAGTCCCAATGAAGGATAATGATAGTTTACATAATCCGCAGATATATGTTAAAATAGAAAGGAAGCAGCCTTGGATCAGGCAGAACAGTTAAGAAATATAATAAAGGCGAATAATACGGTTGTAAGACCCACGGCTCGTGTCATTACGGTAACCAGCGGAAAAGGCGGTGTTGGCAAGTCAAACACATCGATAAACCTGGCCATCTGGTTTAAAAGGATGGGACAGCGCGTCATCATTTTGGATGCCGATTTCGGTCTTGCAAACATAGAGATAATGTTCGGTACGGTGCCCAAGCATAATCTGTGCGATCTTCTTTATCAGGGGAAGAGCATTACTGATATCATAACCTGGGGACCGGGAGAAGTCGGATTTATCTCGGGCGGTTCGGGAATAGTCGGACTGTCAAACCTAAGCAAGGAATATCTTGGATATATAATCCAGAATCTTGCACAGCTCGATGTCATGGCAGATGTCATCATAATCGATACGGGTGCAGGCATATCGGATGCCGTACTTGAATTTCTGGTAGCCAGCGGAGAGATCTTGCTTGTGACCACACCGGAACCTACATCGATAACGGACTCGTATTCATTATTAAAGGCATTAAACAGACATCCGAGGTTTTCAACGGAGACATCAAAGATAAAGGTCATCGCCAACAAGGTTGACAGACCTGAAGACGGAAACGCACTTTTCAGTAAATTAAATGTTGTCGTTCAGAGGTATTTAAAGCTTCCGCTAGAGTATTTGGGCGCGGTGCCTGAAGATGAGAAACTAAGTCAGGCCGTCATGCAGCAGATGCCCGTATCACTGGCCAATGAGAATGCAAAGTCATCAAAGGCTTATGAGACCATAGCGGCAAAACTTATGAACAAGGAAGAGACTCCGGATATCAGAAAGAGAGGAATGGCTGCATTTTTCTCACATTTGGTATCAGGAAAAAGATAGGGTTAGGGAAGAGTTATGTTGGAGAATTTTATCAATCCGGGACAAAGGGTGGATATGAAAGCCGTAAGGCGTGTCAGACCTGCGGGAGAAGAAAACAGGGACAAGGTGTATTCGACAAAGATCTATGATGTTGTCAACGAGGATACATTAGAGCTTGTAATGCCGATGGAGCAGACAAAGCTGATCTTGCTTCCCGTGGACGGAGAGTATGAAGTGTTCTTTTATACCGACAACGGATTATATGAGAGCACCGTCAGGATAACCGACAGATATAAGAGCAACAATGTATATATCCTTCTTGTTGAGCTTCAGACCAACTTAAGGAAGTATCAGAGAAGGGATTTTTACAGATACAGCTGTGCTCTTGATATGGATACGAGAGAGCTGACTCCAGATGAGGTGGTCGCATTCAGAAAAGGTGAGAATTACCAGGCACCTCCGGGACTGCCGACAGGGAAAGGTGTGATAGTCGATATCTCAGGCGGGGGCTTGAGGTTCACATCCAAAGCGATATATGAAAGAGACAGTCTTATATATTGCACATACGGTCTGTTTATTCACGGCGGAGCCAAGGAATACGAGATCATATGTAAGATACTGGATGTGAGAGACATACCGAACAGAACAGGGGAATATGAGTATAGGGTACAGTTTGTCAATTTGGACAGTGACGAAAGAGAAGAGATAATTCAGTATATATTTGAGGAAGAACGCAAGAATCGCAGAAAAGAGAGAGGGTTCAGATGAAAAAAATACTGCTTGTTGATGACTCTGCACTCATGAGAAGGGTGTTAAGTGATATAATCAATGCAGATGGTAGATTTTCTGTAGAAGATGAAGCCGTTAACGGGGCTGAGGCACTGGAACTGCTCAAGAAGAATACGTATGATGCAGTTGTTCTTGATGTCAATATGCCTAAGATGAATGGTCTTGAACTGTTAAAGGAATTAAAGAACCTTAACATAAAAGCCAGAATTCTTATGGCCAGTACCGTTACACAGGAAGGCAGCAAGATCACACTTGATGCTCTGGAACTCGGAGCGCTTGATTTTATTCACAAACCCGACTGGTCTTACAAATGTAAAGACGAGATGTTCAAAGTTGAGTTGCTGGGAACACTTGAAGCGGTTTGTAATTCAAAGATACCCGAGACTAAGGCGCCGGCGGTCAAGGTAAATACCGTAAAGATCGTCGATATAGTAAAGAAGAGTACCAAGCGTGTAGCTGGAAGCAAGATAGTTGCGATCGCCGTTTCCACAGGCGGTCCGAAAGCTCTCCAGAGTGTAATTCCTTTTCTGCCCGCAACACTGGACGCACCGGTCGTTCTCGTTCAGCATATGCCCGAGGGCTTTACGGAATCGTTTGCCGACAGGCTCAATAAGATCAGTGAGATCAAGGTTGTTGAAGGAAAAGAAGGCGAGTATATCGAGAAAGGCTGTGTATACATTGCCAAAGCGGGTTATCATCTCAATCTTGTCAGAGACAAGAACAGGATGAAGATTCATTATTCTCAGGAAGCATACAGAGAAGGAGTCAGACCCTGTGCCAACTATATGTATGAATCACTTAAGGATTCACCTTACGATGAGGTTTTAGGTGTAGTCATGACGGGCATGGGAGCAGACGGAGCAGAAGGTTTGGTCAACCTGAAGAATTCCAACCAGTCTGTGTATGTAATTACCCAGGACGGTGACAGCTGTGTGGTAAACGGAATGCCGAAAGCATGTGTCAAGGCAGGCGTTAGCGATGTATCTGTCACATTAAACCAGATAGCACAGGAGATTATTTTACGCGTGGGGGTAAAAGCAGATGGATGTTAGTCAGTATCTGGACGTCTTTATAGACGAATCCAAAGAACATTTACAAAATCTTAACACTCAGATATTGGACCTGGAGCAGGAACCGGGCAATATGGACACGATCAATGAGATATTCCGTGCAGCACATACCCTTAAGGGAATGGCCGGCACAATGGGATACAAGAGGATGCAGAACCTTACCCATAACATGGAGAATGTATTCTCTGAGGTCCGTAACGGTGAAGCAAAAGTAAATGCGGCCATAGTGGACGTTTTGTTCCAGTGCCTTGACGCACTTGATGAATATGTATCAAATATTCAGGCAACCGGCGACGAGGGTGACAATGACAACGAGAACCTCATAAAGGTATTCAATGACTTCCTTGAAGGCAAGTCTTCGGAAGGCGAGGCTGCAAAGGAAGAAAAGAGTGAAGCAAAGGAAGCTGAACCTGAAAAGGCAGCACCTGAAACAGAAGCTGCAGGATCTTCAGACGAGGATGCAAGCTGGAAGAATATCAAGTTTGCTGAGTCACAGCTTGTTGTAATGAAGGAAGCCGTAAAGGAAGGAAAGAAGGTAATAGGGCTTACCGTTACCGTTCAGGAGAGCTGTATCCTTAAGGCTGCAAGAGCATTCCTTGTTTACAAGGCTGTAGAGGAGCTTGGCGAGATCATCGTATCAAATCCTTCGGCTCAGGATATAGAAGATGAGAAGTTCGATCTTGAATTCTCACTTATAGTTATAAGTGATTCGGATATCGATGCGCTTAAGAACGCTGCAACAAACGTATCCGAGATAGAAAAGGCCGTAGGCGGATATGTAGTGCTTGACGGCGCACCTGCGGAGGAAAAGACGGAAGAGAAACCGGCAATCGAACCCGATAACAAGCCTGCAGTTGTGGCAGATAAGAAGCCATCTGCTGTTGATTCGGGTGCAAATACCGCTGCAGCAAACAAGACTGCAGACAAGAAGAAACCTGTTGTCAACAGAACTGTTCGTGTAGACATTGAGAAGCTGGATGACCTTATGAATCTGGTCAGCGAGCTTATCATCGCAAAGAATTCACTTGTAAGTGCTGCTACAACAAAGGGAGCGAGCACCAATAATGTTAACGAGCAGATAGAATATCTTGAGAGCGTTACCACAAACCTTCATGAGTCTGTCATGAAAGTTCGAATGGTTCCTATCGAGAGCGTTGTAAATAAATTCCCTCGTATGATCAGAGACCTTCAGAAGAAGTTGGGCAAGAAGATGGAACTGTACATGTCAGGTGAGGAGACAGAGCTTGACCGTACCGTTGTCGATGAGATCGGCGATCCTCTTATGCACCTGCTTCGTAACTCTGCGGATCACGGTATCGAGGATGATGTAAACTTAAGAAAAGAAAGAGGAAAGCCGGAAGCAGGAAGTATCTGGCTGGATGCTTATCAGGACGGTAACAACGTTGTCATCGAGGTAAGAGATGACGGTAACGGTATCGATGTTGCGGCAGTAAGAAACAAGGCTATAGAGAGAGGAACGATAACGGAAGAGCAGGCAGCGAGTATGAGCGATCCCGAGATCATAAATCTTTTGTTCCTTCCCAGCTTTTCTACAGCAAAGCAGGTATCCGATATCTCTGGACGTGGCGTAGGACTCGATGTTGTTAAGTCAAAGATCGAGTCACTTAGCGGTGAAGTTGATGTTAAGTCTGTATACGGAGAAGGAAGCAAATGGACCATCCGCCTTCCTCTTACACTTGCCATCATTCAGTCACTCATGGTTGTCATCGGCGGAGAGAAGTATGCAATACCTCTCGGAAACATTCAGACGATCGAGAGTATCGTACCGGATGAGATAAGGACCGTTCAGCAGAAGGAAGTTATAAATCTTCGCGGAAGCGTTATACCGATCATCAGGCTCAATGAAGTTTTGGGATGCGAATCAACAAGAAAGCCTGAAGAGGATTATATAGTTGTAGTTGTCAAGAAGGGTGATGTACAGGCAGGTCTGGTAATAGACGAGCTTACCGGTCAGCAGGAGATAGTTATCAAGTCCCTTGGCAAGTACATAAACAAGAGCAAGGTTATAAGCGGCGCTACCATCCTTGGTGACGGTGAAGTTGCCCTTATCATAGATCCCAATGCTCTGATCTGACGGATGATAAGTAGTTAAGCTTATTTGAAAGGGAGAACGCTAATGAACGAGGTTAAAGTTTTTTCAGAGGCTATACAATATATAAAGATCGAAGTGGGCGAGGAATTCTACGGCGTTGATATCAGCATAATCGACAATATCGTTCGTATGCAGAGGATCACGAGAGTTCCAAACGTTGCGCCCTATATCAAGGGAGTCATCAACTTAAGAGGTGAGATCGTTCCGATCATGAACCTTAGACTTAAGATGGGACTCGAAGAGATAGAGTATTCAAAGACGACCAGGATCATAATCATAAAGACCGAGAACTTCGGAAAGATTGGTCTTATCGTTGATGCGGTCAAAGAGGTTGTTGCTTTGGAAGAAGACCAGATAGAGAAGCTGCCTTACGACAATTCGGATGAGAATCATTTCGTAAATGCAGTCGGAAAGGTTGACGGATCACTGGTGTCACTCTTAGATATCAATGTAGTGCTTTATGATAAATCCAGCAAGGAGGAAGCGTAGATGTCAGATACCTCATTAGAGAACATTACCGCGCAGTACATCGATGTTTTGGCAGAACTCGGTAACATAGGCGCAGGAAATGCGACGACGGCACTTGCATCTTTGCTTCAGTCAAAAGTAGATATGAAGGTTCCGCAGGTCAAACTGCTGGAATTCAAAGACGTAGGTGCGATCCTCGGCGGAGAAGAGCAGGAAATGGTTGGCTCTTATCTTGGTGTCGAGGGAGATATAACTGGAAGTATCCTCTTTCTTGTCAAAAAGGATGTTGCCCTTCATCTGGTAACAAAGATGATGATGGGTTACGCCAGCGGTGATTTTGGCGAGATGGAACAATCCGCTTTTAAAGAGATTTCAAATATCATCACGGGAGCGTACTTAAATGCGCTCTCTACGATGACGAATATGTGCATATATCCGACGGTGCCCGATCTTGCTATTGATATGGCAGGGGCGATTTTAAGTGTGCCGGCGATACAGTTCGGTATATACGGAGACAATATCCTTTTGATACAGTCGCAGATATCGGATGAGATAGAGATAGACGGTTTCTTTATCATGGTTCCGGATATTGAATCATATGAGAAGATTCTCAAGGCATTGGGATTGATTTCATAAAATTTGAGGGAAGATTGATGGTAATAAAGGTTGGCATGGCTGATATGAATGTCTGTGCCGGTTCTGACAGCATTATCACCATGGGACTCGGGTCCTGTGTAGGGTGTGTGTTATACGATCCAGTAAGCAAGGTATCGGGGATGGTACATGTAATGCTTCCTGATTCGACAAGTATAACTCAGAATTCCAACAAGGCAAAATTTGCCGATACGGGGGTAGCGGAACTTCTTGACAGGGTAATCGCAAGTGGAGCTGTAAGAACCAGGCTGGTGGCTAAGATCGCCGGCGGGGCTCAGATGTTCAGTGTGAACACAAACTCACCGACACTCAGAGTCGGTGAACGCAATGTAGAAGCTGTAAAAAAGAAATTATCTGAGTTAAAGATAAGACTGGTCGCAGAGGATACGGGTGATACATACGGCAGAACCGTAGAGTTCTTCCCTGAAACGGGTGAGTATCATATCAGAGCGATCGGTAAGGAATTGAGGATTATTTAATGACAGGTGGTATGAGCACAAGGCTGAAAATGTTACCGGCATTTGTGATGCTGCTTGCCGGAGCGATCACCAGTATAATCACATACATCATCGGCTATACGATGAAGAGTGCGCTGATCATACTTTTGATCGTTTTGATCGTATTTTACATAATGGGCAGTGTCCTTCAAAAGCTCATCTATAATTTTGAAAAGATGAACGAGAAAGAACCCGAAGAGGAAGAACAGGAAGAAGAGCTTCCTCCCGAGGGAACGGTCGTAGAGAAGGACGAGAGCGAGATAAATGATGCAGCATCCACGGCGAAGGATTTCGGTAACAGACCTCCTGTGGAAAGATCATAAAAGATGTATTGAAAATGGGGTTTCAATATGGACGAGAGTGCTAGAGAGCGTCTCTGGTTGGATTACAACAGGACCAAAGCTGCTGACTTAAGAGAAAAGTTAATATTGGAATATGCGCCATTGGTTAAGATCGTTGCCGGAAGGCTCAGCATGTACCTGGGCTACAATGTCGAGTACGACGATCTTGTTAGTTATGGTGTCTTCGGACTTATCGATGCTATAGACAAGTATGACTTAAATAAGCAGAATAAGTTTGAGACCTATGCATCTTTGAGGATCAGGGGAGAGATTCTCGATCAGATCAGAAAGATGGACTGGATACCGCGTACGGTACGTCAGAGACAGAAGCAGATAGACTCTGCCATCAGAGAGATAGAGAGTCTTACGGGCAGGAATGCCAGTGACGAGGAGATAGCAGAGAAGATCGGCATTTCCCAGGATGAATACAATGAGTGGCAGTCACAGCTTAAGATAACAAATGTGGTCTCACTCAATGAATTCATGGAACAGGGAAGCGATGTTCCCAACGGTCGTACCAGCAGTACGCATTTCGCAAATCCGGAAGAGCGTTACGAACAGAACGAGCTTAAGGAAGTATTGAGGGATTCACTTAACCTTCTTACCGAGAAGGAAAGAAGAGTTATTGAATTATATTATTATGAGGACCTTACTTTAAAGGAGATAAGCGTTATCCTTGAAGTATCCGAATCAAGAGTTTCCCAGCTTCATACCAAGGCTTTGACCAGGATGAAGGACAAGATGGGAAGGTATATGGGGTTTTTGGCAGGAGTATAGAGTGTGAATGGGTATTTTCAGCTCGTAGGACAGGACGGGAAGACCTGGCTTAAGCTGTATCCGCCTACTGACGGGGGAGAGGCACTGGATGTTTCGGATGTCATAGATTATCTGAGTTTCCATAAGCTGATGTATGATCTTCCTGCACTGAACAAAGCGGTATCGGAACTTGAATCCGAGACTGCGGTTTTACTTAATAACGACGAACTGATCCCGGTGAACGAGGAGATGTTCGTAACCATAGACGCCGACAGGATGTGTGCCCGGGGGCGTTTTACTTGTGCGTCCGATAAAGGAAAAGAGATCACTAAAGACGAGATCTTATCGGATCTGAAATATAAGGGTATCAAATTCGGTATCGATGAATGCGCGATCGATTTCTACCTTATGAGCAGGATGTATAACCAGGAGATAATACTGGCTAACGGACAGCCTCCCATACAGGGTAAGAATGCTTCGATCGAGTATTTTTTCAATACCGATCTTCATGTAAGGCCTACTCTTAATGAAGACGGCTCGGTAGACTTCTTTAATTTAAATATCATCAACCATGTCGAAAAAGGTCAGTTGCTTGCAAGACTGACAAAAGAAGTCAAGGGAACTCCGGGCAAGGATATCATGGGAGGCGTAACACAGCCTGCCAAGGTAAACCGAAAGATATTAAAATACGGAAAGAACATCTCGATCAACGAAGACGGTACCGAGATATATGCCGAGTGTGACGGACATGTAATGTTAACGGGCGGCAGAGTTTTTGTCGGAAACGTAATGGAAGTCGAGAACGTCGATCCTTCGACCGGAAATATAGTATATGAAGGAAATGTTCAGGTAAACGGCAATGTCTGCTCCAACTTCTCCGTTAAAGCCAAGGGCAATGTTGAGGTAAAGGGTGTTGTTGAAGGGGCCGAGATCGAAGCCGGCGGAAACATAACCATAGCCAGAGGCATGAACGGCATGGGCAAGGGAGTCTTAAAGAGCGAAGGCAATATCATTGCCAAGTTCATAGAAAATTCCACCGTTGAAGCAGCGGGATATGTCGAGAGCGGATCGATCATGCACAGCAATGTCGTTGCCGGTACGGAAGTCCATGTAGGCGGCAAAAAGGGATTCATATCGGGCGGTAAGGTGAATGCCACCAGTCTGATAGAAGCAAAGATCTTAGGATCCGAGATGGGAACGAATACCATTCTCGAGATAGGCTTAAGTGCCGTGGCAAAGAAAAGATACAAGGAAGTTACCGATCAGATAGAAGAGATAGACAAGGTCCTTGCAAGAGCCGTACCCATCATGGAAGCGGCAAGGGATCGTATAGCCGAAGGACAGGAGCTTAGCGAAGAGCAGCTTGATAATGTAAAGAACATTTACAATCTGTCAAAGATAAAGCTCAAGGAACAAAGAGAGTTAAAGACCGAACAGGATGAACTGGGGATAGCTATGGAGACAGACAAGGACGCTTGTGTAAAAGTGATCGATACTGTTTATCCTGGAACCCAGATAGTGATATCGGATGTTTCAAAGATGATTAAAGAGAGCGTACAGCATTGCAAGTTCGTAAAGAGTCAGGGCAATGTCAAGATGCTCGGGTTGTAGTCAGGTTACAGGGGAGAAGATATGGGTATAGATGCTGTGCACCTAAACGGTGCTATGACGGGAGTTCAGGATTACAATGCCATGCGTCAGCATGAAGATATGCGCATGATGATGGATCATACCAATTTCCAGCATCAGATCGATCAGAACGTGGATGAGAAATTAAACCAGGTCCAGGAGAAGGACAAGGGAGAGTTCAGACACCAGAAGTTCGATGCCAAGGAAAAGGGAAATAACTCTTACGACGGTGACGGCGGCAAGGGTCGTGATAAGCATGGTGAAGAAAAGGAAAAGCCTCAGATCAAGGCACCGTTTCTTGGCGGCGGCTTTGATATGAAGATATAAATATGATTTAAAGGGGAAATAAAGAGGATGCATGCAGCGGAGATTATAGTTTTGATAGCCGGAGCGATACTGTTTACGGTGAGTTTTTTTATGTCCGATAAAGGCTCTTCGGCTTCAGGACTTGACGAAGAGGAAGAACGCAAGCTCATAAGGGAGCTTCTTGACAAGGAAGTTGAGGGAGCAAAGTTCAAGCTTGATGAGGCGGCTCAGGAATATTTGAGTGAGAACAGGGATCGCATGGAAAGGACCCTGGATCGCATAACCAATGAGAAGATGAGTGCAGTGGATGAGTATTCCACAACGGTACTTGATCAGATACATAAGAATCATGATGAAGTCATGTTTCTGTATGACATGTTAAACAACAAGCATGCGCAGGTAAAGAACACCGCGGCTGAACTGAATCAGCTCACAAAGTCTGCCAAGGTCGCTGCAGAGGAAGTATCGACACAGACCGAGCAGATCCAGAAGGTGCAGAGTGAACCTGTTAAACCTGCTAAGGAAGATGATCCCAAACAGGATTACGGAAAGGGATTCGGATATGTGAGTCCCGTAAAACACGAGAACGGTGAAAAAAAGAGCTTCGGATATACAAGCAATACTCCTAACGATGATAAGGCTCAGGACAACAGCGAAGCAGTATTTGAGGAGCTTCCGGTAACAAAGCCTGACCTTGATATCATAGAGGTAGGGCAGGACATAAAGCCCACGCCAAAGAAAAAGTCTTCAAAGGCAAAAGCCGAGAAGACGCCGGTGGTATCTGACGGAAATGTTGATCTGATGTTTGCATCTGTCGGAAACACACCAAATAATAATGACCGAATACTTGAGCTTCACAAGGCCGGTAAATCCAATATGGCGATCGCCAAGGAACTCGGACTTGGAATAGGGGAAGTAAAGCTTGTTATCGATCTTTTTGAGGGAATCTGAGTAATATGAATCTGAAGAGTTATTTGAGAGGTATCGGCATAGGTATACTTGTGACATGTGCCGTGTTTATAATATCGGGCGCAGGTGATAAAAAATCCGAGATGTCCGATGACATGATAAAAGCAAGAGCAAAAGAACTGGGAATGGTGGAAGCGGCATCGACGCTGGCCGATGTCGGTAACAACACTTTAACACCCGAAGGTAAAGATGCTGCAACAGTCGCTCCTTCAATAGAGGTGATAGAAAATACACCTGAAGTTACCGAAGCTGTTGAACCGACAAAAGAAGCGGAACCTACCGTAGAAGCAGTACCGACACCGGAACCTACAGAGGAAGTGCTTCCCACACCGACGCCTACACCTACTCCCGAGCCGGAGCCTACAAAGGAAGCAAAACCCACTGAGGAAGCAAAGCCCACACCTACCAAAGAAGCAGAGCCGACTAAGGAAACAACAAAGCCTGCAAGCGGAAATATCTCCATAATGGTAAATTCGGGAGACGGTTCTGATACGGTTTCAAGAAAGTTAAAGGATGCGGGTGTTATCGATGATGCCGCAGCTTTTGATAAGTTCCTTATAAGCAAGGGATATGACAGAAAGATAACTACGGGAGAGCACAAGGTAAGTGCAGATGCGACTGATGATGAGATAGCAGAGAATCTTATCAGATCGACAAAGTAGATACTTGAATAAGAGGAGATTTAAATAAGACAAAAAAATATCCGCCGTTTGGCGGATATTCTTTTTTATGTTTAAACAAGTTTGTAAACAACACGTTTTACATCTTCCGGTTCGAAAGGCTTTTGAAGGAAATCACTGGCACCTGCCTTTAATGCTTCCATTACCTTGTTCTTCTGACCGGCTGCACTTACCATTACCACCTTGATGGAAGGGTACTTTTCCTTAATGCTCTTAAGAGCAGCAAGTCCGTCCATTACAGGCATCGTGATGTCGAGTGTTATAAGGTCGGGCGTTACTTCTTCAAGAAGCTTTAAGACCTCTTCACCGTTTCCTGCCTCGCCGACTATCTCATGACCTGCTTCGGTCAGAGTAGCATTGAGGATCTTTCTTAAAATTCTGGAATCATCTACAATAATAATCTTTGCCATTTCATCCTCCCCCTTACATTGTATGTTCCTGATCCATAGTTAGCAGAATGTCTATCTGCTTTCCACAAACATATGCGGGAATGCAAAGAATCTTGTCTGCCTTAAGGACACCCTCTTCGAGTTTGCCGTAGGGTGCTTCCATATCTATATCCACATCGCGATTACTCATATCCGATGCGAAAAGTCCGTTTACACAGTTAACCAGTTCGCAAATGGCATCAACAGCGTCTTCTTTTGAATCAACGTTATCGGCACCTGCGAATGCAACGGCTATTTCCTTTAAACTGTCCTGAGCATCTCCTGAAAATGCTGTCAGGAATCTGTGATCGCCGCCGATCTCCTGGCTGCATATAGCCTTGTAGGAATACTCTGTTATTGTTGAAGGCTTGTTTATAAATGTATGGAAATCAACTATACGTACCAATGTACGGATGATGACGCTTGCGAGTTCCTTTAACATCTCCGGCTGATTGTAAAGGAAGATGGGCATGATACGATTGATATCACAGCTCTTAAGATCTTCTATATTTGAAAGAGTGAAATTGTTTTCGCGCTGGTACTGGCTGAGTGAAGACTCAAGCTCTTCCATTGAAAGATATCCTCCGTCAACAACGGATTGTACAAATGCGAGATATGAGTTACCCTGGAGAACAAGCAGACGACCCACCTGCTCGTTGTTAAGGTATCCCTTTTCAATGGCTATATCACCAAAACGTTTATCGAGAACTGCCTGCAATTGGTTAACTTCTTCGACCTGTTCGATTGTCATGAGTTTTTCGGATACTGCTATGACACCGAGACGAACACGCTTGCTGTCCTGAATGGAAAAAATGTCCTTTAAATTCTGGCCTGATAGCTTACCACATTCAGCCAAATAGTTGGCAAATATTCGATCAAACATAAAAAAACACTCCTTTACTTCAAATCTATTAAAATTATATATGTTTTGTCAGATAATTTCAATAAAAAAACTATCATTTTGCAAAACATTTCTGTTTATTTTTTATAGATTTTCTTTTTGGGGTATTGTTTTGGCATATAGGCTGTGCTACAATCATATGCGTTGCTTTATAAATAGAACGCAGACTTAAATAAGAAACACCCGGTGCCTGTTAGACAGGTTGTGTTTCGATCGGCTCGGATCATTAGTCTGCGCAAGTTTAACCAAACGGAGGAATTTAAAATGAGCGTTATTTCAATGAGACAGTTACTCGAAGCAGGTGTTCACTTCGGTCACCATCCCAGAAGATGGAACCCCAAGATGGCTCCTTACATCTTTACAGAGCGTAACGGTGTACACATCATCGACCTTCAGAAGACAGTAGGAATGGTTGACGATGCTTACAAGGCGGTATTCGATATTGCCAATGAAGGCGGCACGATCATTTTCGTAGGTACAAAGAAGCAGGCTCAGGATGCAGTAAAGTCTGAGGCAGAGCGTTGCGGTATGTACTATGTAAATGAGAGATGGCTTGGCGGTATGCTCACAAACTTCAAGACTATCGAGTCTCGTATAGCAAGACTTAAGAAGATCGAGGAGATGAGCGAGGACGGAACATTTGACGTACTTCCCAAGAAGGAAGTTATCCAGATAAAGAAAGAGTGGGAGAAGCTTGAGAAGAACCTTGGCGGTATCAAGGACATGACAAGAATCCCCGATGCTATATTTGTTGTAGATCCCAAGAAGGAAGCTATCTGTGTTAAGGAAGCAAGAGCACTTGGTATCACACTTATCGGTATTGCTGATACTAACTGTGATCCCGAAGAGCTTGATTTCATCATCCCCGGTAACGATGATGCTATCAGAGCTGTTAAGCTTATAGTTTCTAAGATGGCTGACGCTGTAATCGAAGCTAACCAGGGTGAGTCTGTATACACAGAGGAAGAGGCACAGGCTGACGCAGCAGAAGCTACAGATATCGAAGAAGTTGCAGATGCAGAATAAAGCATAATCCCGCCAGGGATATGCGATGCCTGCAGAATGACCTCATTCTGCAAGAAAAGATTTGTTTGATAATACAGTATGTTTCAGGAGGATATTACAATGGCTATTACAGCAGCAATGGTTAAAGAACTGCGTGAAATGTCAGGCGCAGGCATGATGGATTGTAAGAAAGCACTCTCTGAGTGTGACGGAAATATGGATGAAGCTTTAGAGTTCCTTAAGAAGAGCGGTGCAGCAAAGGCTGTTAAGAAGGCAAGCCGTATCGCAGCAGAAGGTATCTGCCGTACAGCTGTTACAGACGGCAAGGCTGCAGTAGTTGAGGTTAACTCAGAGACTGACTTCGTTGCAAAGAACGAGACATTCCAGGCATTCGTTGAGACAGTTGCAAAGCAGGCTCTTGACAGTGCTTCAGCGGATGTTGACGATGCATTCATGGCAGAGACATGGAAGGACGATGCTTCAAAGACAGTAAACGATGCTCTTGTAGAGAAGATCGCAACTATCGGTGAGAAGTTAAGCATCAGAAGATTCAAGAAGGTAGAGGCACCTATCGTTATAGATTACATTCACGGCGGCGGACGTATCGGTGTTATCCTCGGTGCAGAGGGAACAAAGAGCGATGCAACAGTTGAAGCTTTAAAGAACATCGCTATGCAGGTTGCAGCTATGAATCCCCAGTATGTGAGCAGAGATGACATCTCAGCTGATGAGATGGCTAAGCTTAAAGAGATCACTATCGACAGTGCTCTTAACGATCCTGCTTCACTTCCCAAGCCCATTCTTCAGAAGCTCCTTGACAGAGCAGTTAACGAGAAGCTCTGGAGCGATGAGGACCTTACTGCATACGAGAAGGAAAAGAGCAACAAGTTCCTCTTCAACTTCCTTTCAGATGCTGCCAAGACAACACTTGCAGGACTTGCTATGGAAGGCAAGGCTGACTATGTTAACGACAAGATCTTCAGCGGTCTTGTAGACGGCCGTATCTCTAAGCAGGTTAAGGAGATCAGCCTTCTTGATCAGGTTTACGTTAAGGCTGAGGACGGAAAGCAGACAGTTGCAGCATACCTTAAGAGCGTTGCAGCAGACTTAAAGATCACAAGCTTTGTTCGTTTCGAGACAGGTGAAGGTCTTGAGAAGAAGAACGAGGACTTCGCAGCAGAAGTTGCAGCTCAGCTTGGCTAATAATAGTGATTCTGATTCCCCGGATATCGAAAGGTGTCCGGGGTATTTTTATGCCTCTAAAAGTTGTCGAAAAACAATGACAATTGTCAGTCTTTTGTGATATAATTTAAGCACTGGAGGGCTTGGAACATGACAGTTTTTTGGTTCATCATAGCATTAATCGAGTTAGGAGTGATCGTGGCAGGGATCGTGATATATCTTAGAAACAAGAAATATCAGAATATCATGGTCGAGAATGCCAAGCAGATAGTAAAGGGCAGACTTAATATCGATGATATCCCGGTTGCCGGAAACAAGACGAATTCCGATATCATATCGGGCGGTCTCAACTCGATAAAGACAAACCTTTTAACATTTGTGGAAGCAACAAAGAGAAACTTTGTCGTTGTTTCGGATGCCGTTGATATGCTAAACAACAGCATGAAGACCAATACCATAGGTAATGACCATATCGCACAGAATACTTTGAAGGTTGGCGAGAGAACGGCAAAACAGCTTGAGATGGTTCAGGACAATATGGCTGTCATACAGTCGAATTCGGTTCAGCTTGAAGAGATCGGAAGCTTCATGAACGGGATAAAGGACATGCTCGATGATACGGCAAAGATGAGCGATTCGGGTATCGATAATCTTGAAGGCTATGCAAAAGACATGGATACCGTATCAAGTGATCTTAACAGCATAAATGAATCTCTTAATCACTTTAATGAACAGATAAAAAATGTATATGAGGTCGGAGACTTTATAGTAGGAATCTCAACACAGCTCAAACTTCTTTCATTTAATGCATCTATCGAGGCTGCAAGAGCAGGACAGGCCGGCAGAGGCTTTGCGGTCGTTGCGGATGAGATGACCGGAATGAGTGAACAGACCAAGGAAGGTATGGACAGGATAAGTTCGATCCTATCCGATATCATGGAGAGCAGCAGCAGTGTAACGGAAAGTATCGTAAAGTGTACGAATACATACAACAACAGCAAGGAAGCATTCGGCGAGGTCAACAAATCGTTCAGAGCCATCAATGCACAGGCTAATGACATACAGAAAAAGATAGCCGAGATAAACGATATGTTCAAAGTCATGGAGAACAACTCCGATCATTCGAAGGATATCGCAGAACAGCTCTACGATACATCGCGTGATATAAATGATATGACAAGCGAGATAGCAGGCATCTCTCAGGAGGTTGCTGCTGAGGCTACTCAGATCGGAAGCAACAGTGAAGCTCTTAACGATATGATCGACGGTATCCAGAAGCTTCTCCTTAGATTTGATACGGGTGTGCTTCCCGTAAAGGATCGTCCGAACAAGATCATAAGGATCGCCATCATGAGCATGCACGACAATGATTTCTGGTTCGGTGTAAAGCATGGCGCGGACTATGCGGCAAGAGAACTTACAAAATTAAAAGCCGAGGTAAGATATATTCCGCTTGTTGCGACCAGACTCCAGTCTGTCGATGATCTGGTGATAAGCGCATTCAATACTCTTATCGATGAGAAATTCGATGCTATCATATATCCGGGATTCCTTGGCGGAATAGAAGGACTTCTTACGAAAGCCAAGAATGCGGGCATAAAGCTCATGACATATAACTGTGATTACTCTAATCCCAACTTAAGACTTGCATGTGTCAAGTCTGATTCAATAGCACAGGGTGAGATGGCAGCCAAGGCAGCGGCAAATCTGATGGATAAGAGCGGAAACGTTGCAGTCATGATCGGAAACCTTGATGTTATCGGAAATGTTGAGAGAAAACAGGGCTTTGCTGACGAGATAGGCAAGTACAAGGCCATGAAGGTCGTTTCCGAGGTGGTCGTAGCCGATGACGGTGACGACGTATATAGAAAGACTCTTGATCTGTTAAATAAGAACAGCAACGTGGATATTATCTTCTTAACAAACGGATTCCCGCATGATGCAGCAAGAGCCATAGTTGATGCAAAGCGTGCCGGCAGGACAAAGCTTATCGGATTTGACCTAAATCCCGAGCTGTTCCCTTATATCAAGAACGGTGCCATCGGAACGATCATCAGCCAGGATGCGTTCGGACAGGGACATGATCCAATCGTGCTCATGTATAACCACATAGTTGCGGGCAAACCTTTCCCGTCGCAGATAATCTCATGCAGACAGTCGGTTGCCGATGCGACAAATATAGACGATCTTATCGAAGGATAGGAGAGAAAAAAGAGAGAAGCCCCAGTGGCTTCTTTCTTTGTGTGATAATGATGTTTTCTTAAAAATACATTAATTTCCTTGATTTTTGTGATTTTTGGTTTATAGTATTATAAGTACAATAAATATATCACTTCAGACCAGTGTCTGTTTTCGATACAACATTCGTTGTGTTATTTCCGTTATATAGTTTATTAACCGTATAAGAAGTTTGTTTTTTGAGGTAGTTTATGAGAGAAAAATATGAAACCTTAGCGCTTGTTGATCTTAAGGCTATTGCCAAGAGCAGAGGGATAAAAGGCACTTCTTCAATGAAAAAAGAAGATGTCATCAATGCTATGGTCGAGCT
The DNA here is from genome assembly GCA_016286035.1 of Lachnospiraceae bacterium. Lineage (GTDB taxonomy): Bacteria > Bacillota > Clostridia > Lachnospirales > Lachnospiraceae > Colinaster. Next base: position 12,872 of record JAEERY010000060.1, on the reverse strand, counting down.
TGATGAGAAAGAAAAGCTTGAGAAGGAAAAGGCATTAAAGGAAGAAAAGGAAAGTGCGCCAAAGCCTGAGAAAAAGGCAAAGGCAAAAAAGGCTGTAAAACAGGAGACCGAAACCGATAAGACAGAGGCTGTTAACGAGCCTGCAGAGGAAGACGATGCGTCCGATAAGAGGGATCAGCGTCAGGAACAGCGTGATAAGGAAAAGGAAGCGGTCATAAACGAGCTTGACAGCGGTATCATCGCAAGAGGAATTTTAGAGATCATGCCCGACGGATTCGGATTCATCCGTTCGGATAATTATCTTCCCGGTGAGAATGATGTATATGTTGCTCCAAGCCAGATAAGAAGATTCAGCATGAAGACCGGTGATATCATCACGGGTAACACGCGTATCAAATCGCCTACAGAGAAGTTCTCTGCACTTTTGTATGTAAAGAGCATCAACGGTCTTGCTCCTGAAGTTGCCATGAAGCGTACCAACTTCGAGGACATGACACCGGTATTTCCCAACAGCAGACTCACACTTGAGGCTCCGGGCGTTCCGGTGGCGATGCGCATAATGGATATGATAAGCCCTGTCGGAAAAGGACAGCGTGGTATGATCGTATCACCTCCCAAGGCCGGTAAGACGACTCTGTTAAAGGAAGTTGCAAATTCGGTATTAAAGAACAACCCCGAGATACATATGATAATACTGCTCATAGATGAGCGTCCCGAGGAAGTCACGGATATAAAGGAAGCCATTAAAGGTGACAATGTTGAAGTTATCTACTCAACATTTGATGAACTTCCCGAGCATCACAAGCGCGTAGCCGAGATGGTAATAGAAAGAGCAAAGAGTCTTGTTGAGCAGAAAGAGGATGTCATGATCCTTCTTGATTCGATCACAAGACTTACAAGAGCCTACAACATGACGGTTCCGCCGAGCGGACGTACACTGTCTGGCGGTCTTGATCCCGCAGCTCTGCACATGCCCAAGAGGTTCTTCGGTGCCGCAAGAAACATGAGAGAGGGCGGAAGCTTGACTATCCTTGCAACGGCTTTAGTCGATACCGGTTCAAAGATGGACGATGTTGTATACGAGGAATTCAAGGGTACCGGCAACATGGAACTTGTTCTTGACAGAAAGCTGTCAGAAAAGAGAGTATTCCCTGCTATAGATATTCCCAAGTCCGGAACAAGAAGAGAGGATCTCTTACTGACACCCGAAGAGATAGAGACCGTCAATGTCATGAGAAGGGCATTCAATTCAATGAAGGCCGATGAGGCGGTCGACAGAGTCATAGATCTTTACGCACATACCAAGAACAACCGCGAATTCTGTCAGATGATGAAAAAGATGCGCATATTGTAAATTGGGTATTGCTTAAGATAAAGCGCTGTGATATAATAAATCCGCTGTTTGTGAAAACAGTACGGATGAGAACGAGATTATATAATATTTGATATAGAGAGGTGAGATCATGAGAGAAGGAATACATCCTGAGTACTATCAGGCAACAGTAACCTGCAACTGCGGTAATACATTTGTAACAGGTTCTACTAAGCCGGAGATCCACGTAGAAGTATGTTCTAAGTGTCATTCATTCTACACAGGTCAGCAGAAGGGTGCAAGAACCGACGGTCGTATCGATAAGTTCAATAAGAAATACGGCGTTAAGTAGCATTATCATAATTCGCTGCAAAAGATTATCTAAGGTTGAGGTTAATTGTTTAATCTCAACCTTTACTTGTAGTAAGCATTTTGAATTTAGGCTGTAAAGGTGTCATATATATGAAGAAAAAGATGTGTAATTCCGGTATCGGAGGACAGGCCGTTCTTGAAGGCGTTATGATGAAGAACAAGGAGAGCTGCGCGATAGCGGTACGCAAAGCGGACGGTCAGATAGATCTCGAGATAACAGAGTATCACGGAGTGATGCACGGAAGCGTGCTCACAAAGATCCCTTTTATAAGAGGCGTGTTTAATTTTGCGGACTCATTTATACTCGGTATGAGAGCCATAAATCATTCGGCTGATTTTTATTCGGAGACTGATGAAAAAGAGACCGGGTTTGACAGGTTCATGAACAAGGTCTTCGGAGAAAAGGCTGAAAAGATAGAGAGTGCGTTTACGGTACTCATCTCTGTTATCATGGCACTCGGACTGTTTATATTCTTACCGTATTATCTGTCTACCGTATTTTCGAAATACATAATGAATTCATCGCTGCTCGCACTTATAGAAGGACTTGTAAGACTTGTCATCTTCCTTATATATATAGTTGCGATAACCCTGCTTAAGGATATCAGAAGACTCTATATGTATCACGGTGCAGAGCATAAGTGCATAAACTGTATCGAGCATGGACAGGAACTTACAGTGGAGAATGTAAGGAAAGCAACGAGACTGCATAAAAGATGCGGTACGAGCTTTTTACTCTTTGTAATGGTGATAAGCATCATCCTCTTTATGTTCATAAAGGTTGATAATCCGGCGTTAAGGATAGTGTTCAGACTTGCACTCATACCTGTTATAGCAGGTATATCATACGAAGTGATAAAGCTTGCGGGAAGATGTGACAACATAATCGTGAATATCCTTTCCGCTCCGGGACTTGCACTTCAGCTTCTTACCACAAAGGAGCCTGATGATGATATGATTGAGGTTGCCATCAGATCGGTTGAAGGTGTGTTTGACTGGAAGGCATGGCTTGAAGAGAATTTCTAGGTAGATCCATATGACAAGACGCGAAGCCTATGATATGGGCGTTGAACAACTGGAAGCTGAAGGCATTGAGAATGCCGAATGCGATATAAGGATACTTCTTGAAGATCTGTGCGGTGTTGACAGGGAAGAGCTCTTTATCGGACCTGATAAGACTATATCACGCCGTGAATCGGAGATATTCATGAATGCCGTTACCAGACGCATGGGACATTATCCGGTGCAGTATATCACCGGAAAGCAGGATTTCATGGGTCTTACATTCACGGTTACTCCCGATGTTTTGATACCAAGACAGGATACGGAGATACTTGTCGAAGAGGTATTAAAGGAGCTTAACGACGGCAGCAGGATACTTGACATGTGTACCGGCAGCGGATGCATAATTTTAAGTCTTTTATATTATTCAAATGACTGTGAAGGTGTCGGTGTCGATGTTTCAGAGGATGCTTTAAAGGTTGCCAGGGATAATACGGGAAGACTCATTTTAGATGAGACGTTTGATCTTCTCTTTAAGACAGGTGGCATGGGAAAGAAGCATCTTGATGAAGAAAGAATAGAGTTCATAGAGAGCAATCTGTTCAATGATGTCAGGGGCAAATTTGATATCATCGTTTCCAATCCCCCCTATATACGCAGTGATGTGATACCCACTCTTATGGAGGAAGTAAGAGACTATGAGCCATTGATCGCACTTGACGGCAAGGAGGACGGACTCTTCTTTTACAGGGAGATAATAAAAAAGAGTCCCGAATACTTAAACGGAGGCGGAAAGCTTTTCTTTGAGATAGGATATGACCAGGCTGATCAGGTAAAACAGCTGATGGAAGAAGCCGGATTTATGGATATAGAAGTAGTACAGGATTACGCACACCTTGACAGGGTTGTGTGGGGAAGGATTTAAGATGTTTGACAGACTTGAGGATCTGCTTCACAGATTCGAAGAGATAATGAATGAGCTCAGCGAGCCGGGAGTTGCCAACGATCAGAAGAGATTTGCTTCTCTTATGAAGGAACAGAGTGATCTTACTCCCATAGTTGAGGCATATAAGGAATATAAACAATGCAAGCAGACTGTTGAGGACTCGCTTGAACTGCTTGACAGCGAATCAGATGATGACATGCGTGAAATGTTAAAAGAAGAGCTTGCAGGTGCAAAAAAACGCATAGAAGAACTTGAAGACAGATTGAAGATACTTCTTCTTCCAAAGGACCCCAATGATGACAAGAACGTTATCGTTGAAATAAGGGCCGGTGCAGGCGGAGACGAGGCAGCACTCTTTGCGGCAGAGATATACCGTATGTATATCCATTATGCCGAGAGCAGAAGATGGAAAGTCGAGACCATGGAAATGGAAGAGATCGGTATCGGAGGCATGAAGTCCGTTACATTCATGATAACGGGTCAGGGTGCATATTCTGTAATGAAATATGAATCCGGTGTACACAGAGTACAGCGTGTTCCCGAAACGGAATCAGGCGGAAGGATCCATACATCAACGATAAGTGTTGCGGTACTGCCCGAAGCTGAAGAGGTTGATGTCGTTATAGATGAAAAGGATATACGTATAGATGTAATGCGTGCATCAGGATGCGGCGGTCAGTGTGTCAATACAACGGACTCAGCCGTAAGACTCACGCATATGCCTACCGGAATAGTCATCTATTCACAGACAGAAAAGAGCCAGATCCAGAACAAGGCAAAGGCGTTTGCACTTTTAAGGGCAAAGCTCTATGACATGGAGCAGCAGAAGGCACATGATGCAGAGGCTGATCTCAGAAGAAGCCAGGTAGGAACGGGTGACAGATCCGAAAAGATACGTACATACAACTTCCCTCAGGGAAGAGTTACCGATCACAGGATCAATCTTACGCTCTACAAGCTTGACAAGGTCATGGACGGGGATATCCAGGAGATACTGGATGCGTGCATAGCTGCGGATCAGGCTGCAAAGCTTCTTAAGATGAACAATGCAGGTTAACATAACAATGACGAGGTTATCATAATGGTCAATGTATTTATAGACGGCAGTGAAGGGACCACCGGACTGCGTATATATGAAAGATTTGAAAAAAGGGATGATATAAATATCATGAAGATTGATCCCGAGCTCAGGAAAGATCCGAATGAGAGAGCAAAAATGATCAATTCATCCGACATAACGTTTTTGTGCCTGCCCGATGCGGCATCAAAGGAATCCGTAAGTCTTGTCACAAATCCGGATGTAAGGATAATAGATGCTTCAACTGCCCACAGAACAGAAGAGGGCTGGGCATACGGATATCCGGAGCTTTCTGATAAGCACAGAGAGGCAATAAAGACAGGAAAAAGGGTCGCTGTTCCCGGATGTTATGCAACAGGCTTTATCACAATAGCATACCCTCTTGTAAAGGGAGGGCTTATACCTGAGGATTACCCGGTGAGTGCTTTTGCGGTCAGCGGATATTCGGGAGCAGGAAAAAAGACGATCGCGGTTTATGAGGATCCAAACAGAGATAAGGAATACGGTTCACCGCGTGAATATGCACTTTCACAACAGCATAAACATCTTAAAGAGATGAAGAAGATTTCGGGCTTATCAAGGACACCATTGTTCTCACCCATTATCGCGGACTATTACAGCGGAATGTTCGTAAGTCTTCCGTTCTATGCTGATATGATGAACGGAAAGAATACACCTGAGAGCGTTCACGCATATATGTCTGATTACTATAAGGATCAGAAGTTCATCCGTGTAATGCCTTTCGGGTCTGAAGCCGATGCCAACGGCTTTATAGGATCCAACAATCTTTCCGGATGGGACGGATTGCAGTTATTTGTTACGGGCAACGAAGAAAGAATACTCTTAACGACCCGTTTCGATAATCTGGGCAAGGGAGCATCGGGAGCAGCCATCCAGTGCATGAACATCATGATCGGGTGCGATGAAGACAAGGGGTTAAACCTTTAGAGAAAAGTCCGTCAGGACTTTTTTCTTTTAAGAGGGGAGTTTTATGAATAACAAAAGAGAAACATATAAGAAAATATGGGTAGTCGCACTGCCCATCATATTGCAGAATATAATAGATGCCGGTGTCAACAGTGTCGATGTATTGATGTTAAATACTGTCGGACAGGACGCTATCAGTGCGGTATCGCTTGCGAACAGTCTTGTGGGGATACTGTTCATGTTCCTTTACGGAATAGGTACCGGAATAGCTATGCTGGCAGCCCAGTATTACGGTAAGGGAGATCTTAAGACCATCGAGAAAATTGAAGGCATAGGTTTAAGATTCGCACTTGGTGTTGCCATTATCGGTGCCGTTGCATGCATGCTGATACCAAACTATCTGATGTATATATATACATCGGATGAAACACTTATAGAAATGGGAGCAAAGTATCTGATATTTATCGCACCGGGACTCATTTTCTGGGCAATAAGCGCGGTATATATGTCAATACTCAGATGTATCGGAAAGGTAGCTACAAGCACTGTTCTTGAAACTGTTGCGCTTGTATGCAACGTGATCCTAAACGCGGTATTCATCTTTGGACTGTTCGGAGCACCCAAGCTCGGAGTCGTGGGTGTTGCCATAGCAACAACGATAAGCCGATTTATCCAGCTGATGAGCTGCGCAGTCGTATCAATGACAAAGCCCGGCGTTGCGCTCACATTCAAGACCATATTTGAAAAGCATGAGCTTTTGCAGAAAGACTTTGTATCAATGGCTCTTCCTGCCATAGGAAACGACCTTGTATGGGCTCTTGCATTCTCAATGTACTCAGTAATAATAGGTCACCTTGGAAACGATGCCGTTGCAGCATATTCGATAGTAAATGTTGTAAGGAACCTAGGCTGCGTTATGTGTTACGGTGTCGGTGCAGCTTCCGGTATCATAGTAGGTCAGATACTTGGAGAAGGAGACAGAGAAGAGGGCATAAGGACTGGCCATATCCTGTTAAGGCTTTCGGTAATAACCGGTATACTTGGCGGTATCATAGTTCTTATCATAATGCCTTTTGCTTTAAGCAAAGCGGCCTTAACTGAAACAGCGCTTGATTATCTTAAGTTCATGCTTTTGATAAACACTTACTATATCACGGGTACATCCGTTAACACCTGTCTTATCGCAGGTGTGTTCAGAGCGGGAGGAGACAGCAAGTTCGGATTTAAATGCGATACTATAGATATGTGGTGCTATGCCGTACCTCTCGGACTTCTGGCGGCTTTCGTATTCAAGCTTCCGGTAAAGATGGTCTACTTTTTACTGTGTACCGATGAGTTTGTAAAGTGGCCATGGGTATTCAAGCATTTCTACAGCCATAAGTGGGCAAACAACATCACGAGGGATGACATAGGCTAGAGGAAAATCTTATGGAACGCACAAACAAGATAAAAGGTATCATATGCATCCTGCTGGCGGCATTCGGATTCTCACTGATGACTTTCTTTATCAGGATATCGGGAGATCTTCCGACGATGCAGAAAGCATTCTTCAGAAATTTCGTTGCGCTTCTGGTGGCAGCAGCGGCACTCATAAAGAATAAGACACCTTTTCATATAGAAAAAAACAACAGGGCAGACATCTTCTTCAGATGTCTGTTCGGTACGTCAGGGCTTATCGCAAATTTCTATGCGATAGACAGACTCGGTATCGCTGATGCAAACATGCTAAACAAGCTTTCTCCGTTTTTTGCGATAATCCTTTCCATATTCATTCTTAAGGAAGTACCGACAAAGCTGGATATCGTTGCGACAGTCATAGCTTTTATCGGAGCATTGTTCATAATAAGACCGACAGGACTTATGTCGGAGGTCATACCTGCACTGATAGGACTTTACGGAGGCTTTGGAGCCGGAACTGCCTATGTATTTGTAAGGAAGCTGGGAAAGAAGGGCGAGAAGACACCGATAATAGTCTTATGCTTTTCGCTGTTCTCATGCCTGGTAACGCTTCCATATCTTGTATTTAACTATCATCCGATGAGTTTAAGACAGATCGGATGTCTTATGCTTGCAGGGATAGGTGCGTCTCTAGGACAGTTTTCGATAACGACGGCATACAAGTTCGCACCTGCAAAGGAGATAAGCGTATTTGATTATACCCAGGTCATCTTTGCGGCTCTATTGGGGATCATATTCCTTGGAGAGATCCCGCAGCCTTTAAGTATACTCGGATATACCATAATTATCGGTGTTGCCGTTATAAGGTGGAGAAAAGTTTCAAAGACATAGATTGTACTTAAATAAATACTTGTGCTAGGTTCGTGCATAGGTTATAATATCATGAGTTGAATAATTGTATACAATGATACAAAGCAAAACATATCGATAGGAGAATTACCATGAAATCATACAAGAGTATGTCAAAAGAAGAGCTTTCAGCACTGAAGGCAGAACTTGAAAAAGCATACGAGGATGCAAAGGGAAAAGGACTTAAGCTAAATATGGCCCGCGGACTTCCCAGTGCAGAGCAGCTTGATATGGAGGCTGATTTCTTCAATACCTTGAATCCCAAGAGTGAGTTCCATTCAGAAGCGGGAGTGGATTGCAGAAACTACGGTGAGCTCATAGGTATAGCTGAAGCACGTAAGCTTATGGGTGACATGATGGGAGTTAATCCCGACAATGTCATAATATTTGGTAATTCGAGCCTTAATATAATGTACGATACCGTAGCACGTTCAATGATCCACGGAGTATGCGGTTCAACACCATGGTGCAAGCTTGACAAGGTTAAGTTCTTATGCCCGGTACCCGGATATGACAGACATTTCGCGATCACAGAGCAGTTTGGTATCGAGATGATCAATATCCCCATGACCGATAATGGCCCCGATATGGATCTTGTGGAAAAGTATGTTAACAGCGATCCTGCAGTAAAGGGTATCTGGTGTGTTCCCAAGTATGCAAATCCGAGCGGTGTTACATACTCTGATGAGACTGTAAAGAGATTTGCCGCATTAAAGCCCGCAGCAGAGGACTTCAGGATCTACTGGGACAATGCATACATAATCCATCATCTTTACAACGGAAAGCAGGAGGAACTCCTTGAGATACTGAGCGAATGCGAAAAGGCAGGAAATCCTGATATGGTATATGAGTTCTGCTCAACATCAAAGATCACCTTCCCAGGTTCGGGTGTTGCGGCTATCGCTACCAGTGCAAAGAATGTTGAATACATAAGAAAGATAATAACGATCCAGACGATCGGTCATGACAAGTTAAACCAGCTTCGTCATGTTAGATATTTCAAGAACCTTGAAGGCATGAACAATCATATGAAGAAGCATGCCGAGATAGTACGTCCCAAATTCGATCTTGTTCTTGATACATTTGAAAAAGAGCTTAAGGACACCGAGATCGGTACATGGACAAAACCTCACGGAGGATATTTTGTATCGTTTAACTCGCTTAACGGATGTGCAAAGGAGATCGTTGCCATGTGCAAGGAAGCCGGTGTTACCCTTACCGGAGCAGGTGCGACATATCCTTACAAGAAGGATCCTGATGACAGCAACATACGTATAGCACCTACATTCCCTCCGATAGGAGAGCTTGCACAGGCACTTGAGGTGTTCGTTTTATGCGTTAAGCTTGTCAGTGTAAAGAAGCTTCTTGAGGCATAACAGATGGACGGATACAAACGTTTGAACAGAACCCTTGTCAGCAAGGGTACGATCATAGATTATTATAAGGATGAGATGTTAGTCCCCAACGGAAATACCGGTCTGTGGGATCATATCGAACACAAGGGAGCGGCAGCAGCCGTTGCCGTTACTGAAGACGGGCGCATCCTTATGGTAAGGCAGTACCGTAACTCCATAGAGAGGCAGACTCTTGAGATACCGGCCGGAGGATTGAATCCCGGAGAGGATCCGATGAAGGCGGCTCTAAGAGAGCTTGAAGAGGAGACCGGATACAGGGCAGAGTGCGGAGAGAAGCTGTTTGAACTCTTTACCACGGTGGCATTTTCAAACGAAAAGATATACATATATAAAGCCACAAAACTTACAAGATCGGCTCAGCATCTTGATGAGGATGAATTTGTCAATGTAGAGAGTTATACGCTTGATGAACTCCTTGAGATGATAAAGGACGGTACCATACAGGATGCCAAGACGATATCTGCGATCCTGTTCTATGCACAGTTTGCCGAAAAATAGAAGATTTTTAATGATCATATGCTTCGCTTTATTTCTTTTGTAAATAGAGCGAAGTTTTTTTATAATAATGAATGTAAGGAAGTCTTATTAAGAGGTATATCATGAAACCTGGAATAATAGAAAAAAGTCCAAACGGGTGGAGACTGAGTGTGATCGCTAACGGAAGTCTTTCGGTAAATAACGACAGTCTGGAAAGCGATGATATAGACAGGATAGAAGAACTTCTGAGACCTGAATTTGAATCCAGGATGAAGAAGGAACATGTTTTTGTTTCTTATGATAACTGGTCGGGGGTGTTTATCATGTATCTGGCGGATGGTAAATCCGAGAAAGGGGATGAGCTGATAAAGGAAATATATGCCTTTCTTAAAGATTAGTTCAGATAATATATTAACAATAAATTATCAACATAAATAATCGCAAAATGCAATTTATGTTAATTATTTCAAAAAAAATGAAAAAAATTTAAAAAAATTTTTCACAACATGTAGTGCGGTGTGATAAACGGTCTTGCAACATTTTGTGTAAACCGCCAAAACCCTTGATTTTAGCGAAAAAAAGCACCTTGATTTTACATAATTAGTTGATTATAATAGGTCTTACCGACACGAAAACAGGGTTTAAGCGGGAGAAAAAAACAGGATGCAAAAAGAAATAGATGCTTTTATTTCATATTTACATAATGTTAAAAAGACTTCTTCAAATACGGAGTTGTCTTATCAGAGGGACCTGAAGAAGTTTGTCGCATTTTTGGAGTCAAGGAAGGTCACCGATGTAAGGGACATAAAGAAGGATGACCTTACCGCATACATGGACTATATGGTATCGGAGAGTTTCAAACCTGCTACCATATCAAGAAATGTGGCATCGATCAAGGCGCTTTTCCATTTCATGACCTATGAGGGGATGGTCAGTGAAGATATCAGCGGTGTTTTAAAATCACCCAAGATAGAAAAGAAGGCTCCGGAGATCATGACCATGAATGAGGTCAATACTCTTCTTGAGCAGCCAAACGGTGATACGCCCAAGGAGATCAGGGACAAGGCGATGTTAGAGCTTCTCTATGCTACAGGCATAAGAGTATCGGAGCTTATCACATTAAGATCACAGGACCTTAATCTTCAGATGAATTACATCGTATGTAATCACGGAGGAAAGGAAAGGATCATTCCTTTCGGATTAAAGGCAAGAAATGCGCTCATCAATTATTTAGAGCATTCAAGGGAAGCACTTGTTATGAACAACAAGTCAGACGAGTTGTTCGTAAACTGTTCCGGAGTGCCGATGAGCAGGCAGGGATTCTGGAAGCTCATAAAGTATTACAGCAGGAAAGCGGGTATCACTACGGATATCACTCCTCATACATTAAGACACAGTTTCGCAGCTCATCTTGTTGAGAACGGAGCGGACTTAAAGAGTGTACAGGAGATGCTCGGACACAGTGATATCTCTACAACCCAGATATATGCAAATATGAATCATAATCACTTAAGAGAGGTATATCAGAAAGCTCACTTGAGAGGATAACAAAGATGGGATCGTCTAAAACGGTCCCCTTTTTTTGCCTTTTAAAATATGCAAAACACAAAAAGTATTGTATAATTCTTAGATTGAAAAGTTAAGTATCACAGAAATGAGGACACCAGATGGCAATAAGAGCAGATTTTCACGTTCACAGCACATTCAGCGGAGACGGCAAGTCACCGATGGAAGAGGAAGTTGTATCAGCGATAAACAAGGGACTGACACATATATGCTTCACCGAGCATAATGATATAGGATTCCCGTACAACGGCAAAGATGATGAAGGGATGTTTGATCTTAACACGGACTCATATCTTTATGAGCTTTTAAGATTAAGAGGCATCTATGGCGATAAGATAAATATCGGTTTTGGAGTCGAGCTTGGGATGCAGACCGATGTTTTCAGAGAAAATGCGATATATGCAAAGTCTTATGACTTTGATTTCATAATCTTTTCATGCCACATAGTAAACAAGCGCGATCCTTATTATCCGGAATTCTTTGAGAACAGGAGCGAAGAGGAAGCATTGAGAGAGTATTTTGAATGCATACTCGAAAATGTAAAGCTCTTCAACAACTATGATGTTTTGGGACATCTTGACTATGCGATAAGATATGCACCGGAGACTGACAAAAACTACAGCTACTTTAAATATAAGGATGTAATAGACAGGATACTTACGACCGTCATTGACAACGGAAGAGGGATCGAGGTCAATACGGCAGGGATCAGAAAGTATTATCTTAAGGATGTTCATCCCAATACGGATATACTTAAAAGATACAAAGAGCTTGGCGGTGAGATCATAACGGTCGGTAGCGATTCACATACAGCAGGATATGAGGCTGCCGATTTTGACAGGGCTTATGAGGCTTTAAAGGCAGCAGGCTTTGAGTATTACTGCACATTTGAGGGCAGGATAGCTTCATATCATAAGCTGGGATAAGGATTTTGGAAGAATGGACAGTTTTTCTGTCTTGGAGACAATGCAAAGTCTGTTCATTAAATGTTCTTAATTTTTTGTATATTTTTTTCTTGAATTTGGCAATGGTTCATTGTAGAATAGACATGCTGATAATTTTTTGACAAACATTTTTGTTTGCCGAAACAAAATAAATCATTTTTCATTTACGGAGGATTTTTAACATGGCAGTAAGAGTAGCAATCAATGGTTTCGGCCGTATCGGTCGTCTTGCATTCAGACAGATGTTTGGTGCAGAAGGTTATGAAGTAGTAGCTATCAACGATCTGACAAGCCCTAAGATGCTTGCACACCTTTTGAAGTATGATTCTTCACAGGGTAAGTACGCTTTAGCTGATACAGTTTCAGCTGGTGAGGATTCAATCACTGTTGACGGTAAGACTCTTAAGATTTACAAAGAGCCCGATGCAAACAACTGTCCTTGGGGTGAGCTCAAGATAGACGTTGTTCTTGAGTGCTCAGGTTTCTATACATCAAAGGAGAAGGCTCAGGCACACATCAATGCCGG
>JAEERY010000059.1 GCA_016286035.1 Lachnospiraceae bacterium | reverse complement strand
TTCTTATTTTTGGCAGAAACCTTGCGGCAATCCTTCTCATATTTCCTGATGATGGACTTTGCATCGCGGATGCACTGGTTTGTCAAAGCAGAGGGAAGGTTAGCAGCTACATCCGCAGTTGTATATCTGCTGATAGGCTCAACATTTAGAGCAACAGAAACAAGACTGTTAACGGTCTTTATATACTCGTTCATAGTCTGGGTGATAAAGTCCTTTTGCTTATTAGTCATGTAGAGTTTTATTGTTTCTGATAGCTGCATATGTTTGTCACCTCAAACATATTATAGCAAACATACATTCGATTAGCAATATAAAGTGGGAAAGATCACGCTCTCATCCCACGGTTAAAACCGTGGGCTTTCCCGCTTAATAATTGTTGTAAAGTATGTATTGTGAAGATGATACAAGATAATAACTAATCCCGATCCATTAACTCTATACCAAGAAAGGTCAAGGTGAGTGTTGTTCACTTTGATCTTTCTTTTTTATTGTATATGTGAATAAAAGTTTTCACAAAGTACACAGAAATTCAATATATTGAACACAGATTGGTCATAGTTTAACAGTATATTTTTCATATAAGGTAATTGAAAACCCTTTTTCTCCCAATAAAATAGAGTTATATGACAAAGAAAGACGAAGAGAGTGTTGTTCTCTTCGTTTTTCTTTTGGGTGAAAGACCGGTGGCACGGGTTGACATAACTTGACAATAATTCCATAATCTTAGTTTACATAACAACAAAAATGTGCATTTCGTGCACGAATTTCTGCATTTCGTGCACAAATCCACACAGAAAACAAAATATATGGTATTGTTCATTTGGGTGGTAATCATATATATAAGCAAGATGAATTTAGAGCGGACCGGTAAAACCGGTCTGTTCTTATGTGGGGGATAAGTATATCTGTCTTAAGGACATTAAAGTGAGGAGCAAATATGAAAAAGAGACTTTTACTGATCACAATGGCAATGACGTTTGCACTTTGTTCGTGCGGTGAGTACACAGCCACTGAACCTGAAACAAAAGAAGAACAGGTAACTGAGAATAAGGAGACTGAGACTGTAGCTGACACTCAGAGCACGGAAACACCTGTAAGCGCAAATGAAGCCTGGAAAGATGCATACAGTGAAATTGTGAACGAATGGGATAAAGAGCATAAGGATGATCAGACAGTCGGTTATGAACTCGCATATATCGACGGTGATGACATACCGGAACTTGTACTTTTATGCGATGACGAGGCATGGTATGCCGTGGATGTATATACGTTTAACGGGGAAGCCGCAGTCCATATCAGTAACGATTATGATGAAAGAGAATCTGAGTATTTTAGCCCCGGATGTCAGGGAAAGGGTGATGCATATATTGAAAAGTCAGGCATCTATATGATGACTAACGGTATGATGGGATCATCTTTCACAACAGGTTACATGTTAGATGGTGATAAACTTACAAAGATATTTGAGTATTCGTACTATGATGCAAGCTGGGATGAGGAAAGCACAGACCCGTATTCCTACTCGTTAAGATACACTCCTCTTGGAAAAGAAGAGACGGTTATAGAAAAGAGTATAAGTGAAGACGATGATTACTATGAGGTGGATAGCATACCTGAAGCAAAAGAGCTTGAGGATGAGTTCGGTTTTTCGTTTGCATCAAAAAAGATACTTGGCACAGAGCAGATGCTAACGTATGATAAAATAGTAGAGGAATTAAAGAGTTCATCCGCAAACTAGGAAGATTCGGTTGAAATATCAAAATGACCGAATTAGTCAAAATGCGAATTTCGGCACATTTTGATCAAAACCGGGATACGGTATAAAACTGACAGTCACGTATAAAGCCTCTGAAACAGCGCGGTTAAGCGCATGACATGTGTGTCACAATGAAAAAGGCGAAAATATGAAGAAAAAATCTGATATGTACTGTATAATCTCACTGCTCTGCATGTTTGGAGTACCGATAGTAACCTTTTTTATCACGGGCCTTTTTGCTAACGGAGACATCTCGATAGCAACAGCAACAGCCAACATGACGGGGAGAATGATAAATTTCGCAGCCTACATCGCGGCATGGGTCATTGCGATACAGACAAGAATACATTATAAGGACAGGTTCAGCAAAACACTTATCATTATCTATAGCATTCTGTTAGCTCTGATAATCATCGGGATCATTTTGCTGGTCGCCGTTCTCGCGGGTATGACCAAGTACTGGGGATAAGATTTCAAAGACTTTCCGGGATAAGACGGGAAGTCTTTTTCTTTTTTGCTGAAAAACACCCTGATGCAATGTTATAATCATATGGAAGGCTTTTGTTTTTTAGGAAGAAGAGGCTGATATGAGTAAGGGAAGAGCGCTTTTGGAAACGTTTCTCGTTTCTGTTATAATCCCCGTAATTATGTGGTCTGTATCGATCTTTGCACTGACACGGTTTTACAGAGGTTATCATATCGTTGTTATGGCACTCATTCTGGCAACCGTTTTATATGTGACTGTCGTATTCAAAAGACCAAAAGAGCTGGGAGGCTGGTTTGTATTTTTTATGGCGCTTTTCAGCTGTGCGGTACAGTTTGTCGCAGGGATGCTCATGATTGTGCTTATCATACCGGATAAGCCGTTTGGCGGTGAGGGTCATCCGAACGGCGATGCGATCCTCTTACTGGTAATGCTTGTACTCGAGCCTTTTATATTAAACATAGGAGCTTTTGTCATATGGCTAATAAAAAAGATCATATGGCTTTTTAAAAAAGAAGATTAGCTTAAAGGGAAAAGAGGGAGATCAAAAATGAAAAAAACACTTATTTTACTTTTGTTAACGGTACTTTGCGTCACGGGATGCGCCAAAAATAACGATGCGGATATAACAGGAGGTTCAAACGATCAGGCATCCGTTTATGTTGAACCCGAGATAGAAAAGATACCTGAAAGCGAAAAAAACAAAGAGACCGTAAAGGAAGATACTTCTGATAAGAACATCACCGAAGACCAGGCTCTTCTGGCAATCAAAAACTACTGCTATGAATCTAATCGCGATCTTAAGGATATGGAAAAGTCGGATGATTATACGATCTACTGGGAAGTGGTATCGAGTGAAGAGAGTCAGATAGTCGTACTGTTCAGATCATATACCGGGGCTTTGGTCAGATACTATATAGATCCTGTTTCGGGAGATACATATGTGACAGAATTTGTAGCCGGAATAACGGATGAGGAAGAAAGAACAGACGAGAGCTTTAATGTGAGAGATTATCTTAATGACGGTGAAGCTAAAGACAGCTCAGTTTCCATAGAGGGTACCTGGCAGACCGCTTCCATGGGATATGAATCTGACGGTGACATTCAGCCTGAATACTATGTACAGTTTACGGATAAAGAGATTAATTACGGGCATATGAAGGAAAGCGAGTTTGTTCTTGATCATGCCGATAAGATAAGTCTTATTGAGGAAACATCAAACGGATACAGAGTTAAAGCTGAGGGGCAAAACAATGTAAAGTATACTTATCAGACAAGCGAAAGCGATAAGGATGTTCTGGAATACTTTGAAACATGGGATGAAAATGAGTTTCCCGATATGTACAGAGGAGGCGCATCCCTTTCAAAACAGCTAAATTAAAAAGGAGGATGACAATGGCATTAACTGATATGGGTGAAAACAAGAAACTTGGTTTCGGGCTTATGAGACTCCCGAGAGTGGAAGGAAATGGTGATGTTATAGATGTTGAAGCTACCAAACAGATGGTGGATCTGTTCATGGAAGCAGGCTGCACATATTTTGATACGGCCTGGATATATCCGGGAAGCGAAGATGCCATGCGACAGGCACTTGTTGAGAGATATCCAAGAGAGAGTTATACCATTGCAACCAAGAATGCCGCATGGGCCGGATGCAAAACAAGAGAGGATGCCATCGAACAGTTTGAGACTTCGTTAAGACGCACCAATGCGGGTTACTTTGACTATTACCTGCTTCATAATCTCGGACAGAACAGGACGGGAGTATTTGATGAATTTGATCTGTGGAACTTTGCCTTTGAGATGAAAAAGGCAGGAAAGATACGTCATGTGGGTTTTTCTTTCCATTCAACCGCAGAAGAGCTCGAAGAGATACTTAATGCACATCCGGAAGCTGAATTCGTTCAGCTGCAGATAAATTATGCAGACTGGGAAAATAATGATGTCCAGTCACGAAAAGTCTATGAAGTCGCAAGAGCCCATAAAAAGCCCATTGTCATAATGGAGCCTGTAAAGGGCGGACTTTTAGCAGATCCTCCCAAAGATGTAAAGGAACTTTTAAATGATGCCGATCCCAATGCTTCATATGCATCATGGGCCATCCGCTTTGCGGCAAGTCTCGACGGTGTCATGGCTGTTTTGTCGGGAATGACCACAGTCGATCAGATGAAGGATAACCTTTCATATATGAAGGATTTCAAGCCCTTGAGTGAAACGGAAAAGGAAGTTGTCGATAAAGCAAGAAAAGCAATTGAAGCAATTCCCATCGTACCCTGCACGAGCTGTGATTACTGTGCAAAGGTATGTCCGATGAACATTGGTATCTCGGGAACATTTAAATGCTTAAACATCATAAAGCTTTACGGCAACGTTAAGAGAGCTCTTCATGAGGAGACGTTCTGTGTAATAAATCCCGGAAAGAAGCGCGCAAATGAATGCATTAAGTGCGGTGCCTGTGAAAGAGCATGTCCTCAGCACATAAAGATCAGGGATACGCTTGATGAAGCGGCTGATCTTATGATGATGGATCAGGTGTGAATGATATGAAAAAGATCATTTTGTATTTTGTATTTATCATAGCGACAGTACTTATGCTTGCGGGACTGTTCATTATCTTTAGGGGATCGTTAGAGATGTTTCCCACTAAAGAACAGACGGGAAAGGCAATCATCCTGGGAGTGATAATTGCCCTGACCGGAACTTTGATAAACGCTGCAAGTATATTTGTTTATAAAAACATGGACAGATGATCGTTTTGGGTCATAAAGACTGACCGGACACATATGTCAGATCGGATAAATACGGCATTTCTCGCTTTGTGTCGTGTTCATCCGACTACCATTTTGTTAAGATGTGTCCGGAAAGGGGGAGTAGTTATGGATCCTGTCAAAATAGGAATGTTCTTACGAAAGCTTCGTAAGGAAAAGGAACTGACACAGGAGCAGTTTGCACAGGAAGTGGGTGTTTCCAACCGTACTGTCTCGAGATGGGAGAACGGTACAAATATGCCGGATATATCTCTTTTGGTGCAGATAGCGGATTTTTATGAGGTCGATGTAAGGGAACTCATAGAGGGAGAAAGGAAAAGCGAGACTATGGATAAGGAAGTAAGAGATGTTGCCACAAAGATGGCGGATTATGCAAGTGCGGAAAAAAGCAGGCTTTTAAAAACAATCCAGGGGATCAGTCTTTTGGGTGATCTGATCCTTGTTCTGTCTATCATATGGAAGATAACAACTACGGATTTTAACAGTGCTGACCGGATATTCGGTGTCCAGTCCATTTATATATCTGTACTGTTACTGGTCATAATGGCTGTGATCACCCTGTATGTCACGGGGGCTCTGGAAAAGATCATGAAAAACCGGATACTCTATACCGGGATAAAGGTCGTGACGATATCAGGCATCGTACTGGGTGCACTCTATCTGATAGTGCTCCCGACAGTGGCTATAGGAATGCTGATCTTCAGTTCAGTTATAGAACATCCGCAGGTCTATGAGGATGTAAACAAGTATAATGAATATATGTCTTTCTCACGTGAGGAAACATATGATGATGAATACTATAAATGGGACAAGTTTGGAATGGATGAGACCATCTGGCCCGCGCAGATAACAGCTGACATGTCTGTTGAGGATTTTACAATGGTCTATTACAATCCGTGGGACAAGCAGTATCTGGGATATCTTGTTGTAGACTATAAGCCCGAAGACTATGAAAAGGAAGTTGAAAGACTGCGTGAGTATGATTCATCGGAATACGTTGGATATTATGGGGTAGAAGCCGAGACATCACATGAGCTGCTCGCGGTTAATGCGGATGAGTATCATGGTTTTGTATATGCTCTTACAGACGGGAATAACCGCATCATCTATGCAGAACAGCTCTTTTGCAACTATTTCATGGACCTTGATTATACTCAATACATGCCACAGGAATATCTTCTCGACGGCTTTAACGCAAGACAGGGCAATCCATACCGCAGTGAACAGTTGAATGAAAAAACAGCCTTGCAAACGAGTGATATCAGCCGTAAGCGAGTAAAATTTCAAATTAATAAATTGGGTGAAAGAAATGTATATAGATAACACAAAAGAAAACAGAGCTTTAAAAAATGTAGTTTCTTCGATGGCTATCGAAGAAATGTATTTTAGTGAAGATTTTATAAGAGAAATGCTTAAAGTAAATAAAGGTGAGAAGACCACAGAGGAGTTGAGACAAGAGTTGTTGAAAAAATATGTCAGATGCTAAGAATTGCTATCCTAATTCGGATGTTTTTATGAAATGGAAGCAAAGTGAGAATTGTATTTGCCAGAAAAATCGCTTGGAAAAGTGCGTTATAGATAAAGAAACATGCATGAAGAAGGTTTTCAATTCTTTTAAAATGAGATAAGAATGATCACTGAGCGATCATGCTCATCATAAGACCGAAAAGTACGATGAGAGCACTCTGTATGATACAGGGTGCTTTTTCTTTGGTTTGCCCAAGGAAACTATTGATTGGTATTGATGGAAAACACAAAAATCTCAAAAGTGGGTAAGTTTTGAGAGAGAGAATAGCATAATTGGGAGTATGAGATATTCTCCCAAACAGAGATGCAAATTGGGAGAAAATGAATCTCTTTGGGAGAAAGACATTTCAGACGATGAGACAATTAGATTATTCTTATCTTGCGGCTGACAGATGAAAACTTGTGATGTTTACAAAGCTATGCTCTATGTATCATATGGTGCCATTAAAAGATCAAGGGGTAAAACTTCGGGAATTAATAATATAAACCACGAGTTTGTAAAAAGTAGTACAAATAAGTAAGGTAAAAACGAAAAGTTGGAAAATCCGACATATAATGTTGTGAAATCTTTCTTTATGTAGTATAATACATGTGCAGGCATGAAAGGAGGATATGTGATGAGAGCATTATACGAGAGAATAAAAGAAGCCAGAACAGAACTTCACTTGTCACAAGACTATGTGGCTAAGTTCTTGGGTGTTAATCGCACAGCGATTGTAGAGATTGAATCGGGAAAGAGAAAGGTATCAGCAGATGAGTTGGGTAGATTCAGCGAATTGTTCCAGATTCCAGCAGATGAATTATTAAATGGAAGAAACACAGAGATGCCTGTACAGATGTTCGCTCGTAGATTTGGAGCATTAGATGAAGTTGATCAACAGGAGATTTTAAATCTGATTGAATTTAAAAGAATGATGAAAGAGAGGATGTAGTTTGGCAATTGATTTTGAAGAATTGGCAAAAAAAGGTATGTCAGCTGATCAATTGGCCAATGTTTTTCTACGAGAATACTTTGGCAATAATGATATAAACTATCCGATTAATCCATTTCAGATGTTAACGGATTTGAAAATAGCTTTTCAGTTAAGACCGTTCAATAAGTATGAAGGAATTTACATCCCGGCAGAAGACGAAGAAGATTTTCCAATAGTGGGAATAAATCTTTTAAGACCAATTGTAAGACAAAGATATACAGCTGCACATGAATTATGCCATCATTTAAAAGATGTGCATAGTGGTTTTATTTGTGTATCTAATGCGAAATCTGAGATTGAAAAATATGCAGAGAATTTTGCGTCAGAACTACTGATGCCGACAGCGGAACTTGAAAAGCAAGTGCAGAAATATGATAAAGACGGTTATGTTGATTTGGATGGAGTGCTGTTAATAGCAGATTATTTTGGTGTTAGTTTCCAATCATGTTTGTACAAGATTGCATATCGCTTACACAGGATTCAAGGCGATACAGATGCGGAAACGCTAAAGAAATCAGCTAGAAAATATAAGCCTGCTGTTAAAAGAAAAGAACTAGGCAAATACGATACTGTTTTGTACGAGCAGTTATTTGACGCATTAGGTGACAATTTTAGATTTAAACCAACAGATTTTGCGCGTCAGAAATTTAAAACGGAGTATGTATTCCATGATAGTAGATTAGAAGGTATCGATATCGATATGGAAACAGTGGCCTCGATTGTAACGGATTTGCGATTCCATAAACAAGATAGTCCATATTGTCGGGAAGAAAATCAAAACATTATAGAGGTGGCTGGCCTGACATTTGTATATGATTATGCATTTAGTGAAGCTGAGAGTGAAATCAGTATTTATGATGCGAAACATTTGAATGAGCAACTATTTTCTACTGCTCCATGCCCTGAAAGTGGGGGGAGATACAGGGAGGCAAATACCCTCGTGCTTGGAGCTAAGTTTGAAACTATTGATTACCATAAAATACCGGAAGAAATGTATTTTTTGAATAAAGAAATTAAGATTTTGATGGATGAATATGAGAAGATGCCGCTGAGCAAATATGTTGAGCGTGTAATTCAGATTCATCATAGAATGACGGTAATTCATGCATTTCGTGATGGAAATGGCAGAACTACCAGAGCGTTTGCTAATATGTTGCTGTTGAAACGAAATGTGTCTCCAGTTTTTTTTATAGACAAAGAAAAAGATGAGTATAAAGAAGCTTTGAAGGTTGCAGATTTGACAGGGCAGTATGATATGTTGTATGAAAGTTTTTTTAAGTCAATACTGAATTCGTTTGCAGCATTATCAGACTTTAGAATGTAAGCCTTTGGAAAAGAAATATTGCTAACCGACATATTTAAGAGTCTTTAAAGAGGATTTCGAGCCTTTTAGGAAGACAGAAGAATGATCACTGACCGATCATGCTGACCATAAGACCGGCAAGTACGATGAGAGCACAGAAGATCTTATAGCCGATGTTCTTTTCTTTAAAGATGAACTTCCCGCACATTATAGAAATGATACATGCGGACTGCTTTAAGAGTGTCATGATGATGACTTTGGATTCGGTGTATGAATTTGCGATAAAAAGTGCCTTGTCGGCAATGAAGAACAGGAAGCTTAGTATCCATATCCATACATTCTTCCATACCGATGAGCTAATCTTTATACGCCTTATAACAAAGTAAAGGCCGTAGAAGACAACAAGATAGAGCATGTACCAGAACTGCAGCTGGGATGAATTGATATCTCTCATGTAGATCTTGTCGAGACATCCCGATATGGCATTGAAGATGCATGAAACAAGTACCATCCATACATATATGGGTGGTATTTTTTCTGCCAGTAATGAATCACTGTTCTTTGAACGTTTCTTTATCTCGGGATAGACTCTTAAGAACACAAGACCAAAGAGTACAAGGATGAGCCCTATGGTTGAAAAGACAGTTCCCTTCTCTTTTAAGACAAATATCCCGAATGCTGTAGAAAATAAGATCCTTGATAGATCTAAAACTCCGTAGATACTTATGGGGATATTGTCGAGTGCCTTAAAAGAGCATATCCATGCGATGAATATGACAAAACTCTTTATGGCGATGAGAAAATAGTATTTTACCGGAAGATCGTGTACAGCTTCCTTTGCTTCCGGGATACAGAATAAAAATGCCAGAAAAGTATATACAAACAAAACCTCCATTACGGAGTTCTTGGTAAGCGCTTTCTTTTTTACAACATCACGGAACCCCTTAACGATCCCGTAGAACAGAACAAGCCCTGCCCAGAGCATGGTTTATGATCTCCTTTATATTTTTTGACCCGATTTCTGATTATAGCACTTTAAACCGAGCTTTCCACCTTTTTTTGACATTAAGATGAAAAAAGCGGCGATTAAGTCTTAATCGACTATGTTTTCTCTTAAAAAAGGTATATCCTATTTAAAGGGGATCATACAGGTAAGGTATGATAGGGAAAAGATGACAGAAAAGATATTAAAAACCCAATACGGAGATGTACATTACTGGATATCCGATCAGATAAGCAATGAGAAGGATACCATCTTTTTTATGCACGGGCTTTCGGCCGGTCATGAGCTGTTTGTCATGCAGACAGATCATTTTTCAAAGGATCACAACGTGATCGTATGGGATGCGCCTGCTCACGGAGCTTCACGTCCGTATAAGGATTTTACCTATGAAAAAGCTGCAAAGGATGCAGCAGAAATATTAAAGGAAAACGATATAAAAGAGGCTGTATTTGTAGGGCAGTCGATGGGCGGATTTATCATACAGTCAGTGATAAAGCGTTTTCCCGATATCGTTAAGGGATTTGTTTCTATAGACAGCTGCCCGTTTGGCGATAAGTATTATTCAAAATCGGACAGATGGTGGCTAAGACAGATTGAATGGATGAGTAATCTCTACCCTGATAAGTCACTCAGAAAAGCGATCGCAAAACAGTGTACAAGGTGCGAAAGATCATATCTAAACATGCTTAAGATGCTCTCGGTATATGATAAAAAGGAACTCTGTCATCTCTTAGGTATCGGCTATGCAGGTTTTCTTGAAGACAACAGTGATATAAAGATAACGTGTCCCGTCATGCTGATCGTCGGTGAATATGACAAAACAGGAAAGGTCATAAGTTATAATAAAGAGTGGGCAAAGGATCTGAATACGGATATCAGATGGATAAAAGATGCGGCACACAATTCAAACGATGACAGACCCGATGAGGTTAACAGGCATATTGAGGAATTCTTACAGATATGTTCAGATAAATAAATTATGTAAACCGTATATGGGGAGGAAATATGGAAGAGAATACCAATGAAACAAAACCGCAGTGGAAAGGATGCGTTATATTCGGACTGATAAATATAGCGCTGGTCTTACTGTGTACGAAGCTTAACATCATAATGGTAAGTGCGGTAATGATACTTTTAATAGTGATCGGAGTTGCAGTAACGATACAGTCATTAAAGGAAGACTGGCGTGAGGGCTTTAAGGCATCCGCCGTCGGATGCGTTATCGGCCTTTTGTTAAACTGCTTTGCGGGTGTCTTATATATATTTAACATCCTTTCGGGGCTTATCGGTATGCTTGCGGGATTTGCAAAGTAGATCCCGGCTTAAAGCAGTTAAAAAAGAAGGATAGGATGGATAATGGAAAAAGAAAAAAACAAAGTTCTTAAACTCATCGTATCATTTGTCTTTCTCATATGGTTTGTGACATCCCTGGTGTTCATAGTGTATTTTGCAAAGAAGGATCAGGCGGCAATGTCTGTTATGATCGCAGGCCAGTATTTTCTGGTGTTTGGTATCATTGCGGTTGTATCGGGTATCACAAGCAAGTCCTTTAATCCGATATCACTGATATTTCCGGTTGTCGGAATAGGGATGATGGCAGGAGGGTTTGTATATCATTACGGCAGCAGCGCAGCCGTTGAGCTTCTTGAAAAGTATCTGCCTGATCTGTTTTTAGTCATATTCTTTGTGGCAGGTGTTTTGATGATAACAGTCAGCTGTTACAGCACAAGGAAGAAGAGAACAGACTGCACATATGTGATAATGGCTACCTGTGTTGATGTAGATACGCAGTACAGGAAAGGAAGCAGATCATACTGTCCGACTTATGAGATATATTATAGAGGAGAGACTTTAAGGCTGTGTGACCACCTTTATACAAACATGGATCACATAACGGTCGGAGAACAAAGAGAGGTTCATATAAATCCTGATGAGCCGACAGAGTTTTTTGAAGAGAAGAGAGAAAAAATGAAGACTGTCTTTATGTGCTCAATGGGAACAGCCTTTGCGGTAATATCCCTGTTTGCTTTGTATATGTATCATTTTGTGTGATATCAGAAACGGAGGAAAACAATGTTAATATCTAAATTTGGAAACTGCAGTGATAAAGAGATAAATAAACTGGAAGAAAAGATAGGGATAAGGCTTCCTGATCTGTATAAGGATTTCCTTATAAGATACAACGGAGGAGATACTCCAAAGACCAAAGTAAAGATAGGAAAAACATCGACCAATGTCAGGGGATTCTACGGCCTAGGAAACGTATCGATGAGCTTTGAGGAACTTGATCTTAATGAATGGCATGACAGAAAGATGCTTCCCATCGCAGAGGATTCCTTTGGAAACTACTTTTCTATAGATAGTAACGGAAAGATATATTTTTGCGATCATGAGAAAGTATACAGTCCTGTAAGTGTTGCGGATGATCTTAAGAAGTTTATCTTGCGCTGTAAGAGCGATGAGATCAGTGAGACTGCAAAGAAGACCGTCGAGGAAAGAGAAGCCTACATGATCTCAAAGGGAAGAGGACATTTTGTTACCGACGGACTTAAAAAGATGTGGCAGGATGAATATGATAAGTATTCCAAAATGGTTCAGGAAGAAGTAAAGATCTGATAAGAACCAACAGTATCCATGACAGATTTGCAACAAGTGTATCCTTATTTGCAACATCTGCATGCACATATGGATATACAAAGACGATTCCTATATGATCGGGATAAGAAGATCATGGAGGGATCATATGAGAAAAAAGATATTCATTTTACTGTCGGTTTTATATGTATTATTTGCTCAGACATTTCTGTCTTATGCAGCAGGCAAAGATACTGCCATAGATGGACGCATAGAAGAATTCAAAGAAAAGACAGGATGCAAAAATGTAAGCGTTGTCATAGTGGATAATGATGATACCTTTGTTTACGGTGATGAGGATGCGCTCTATCAGATCGGATCCATGACAAAGGCATTTACAGGTCTTGCCATTCTTAAGCTTGAGAAAGACGGTGCTTTATCCGATGATGACAGGATATGTGATATTCTTAACGGTTACGAAGCATACTTTGAAGGTGAAGCGTGTGATATAACAATAAGACAGCTTCTTACACATACTAGCGGATATACCAATAAAGAGTCTGTATATCCATCGGCTTCTAAAGATATGTCACTGATGGAATGGGCCTACTCTGTATCGGGAAAGGAACTTGAGTTTAAACCTTCAGAGGGATATGCATATTCCAATGTGAACTATAACCTGTTAGGTGCCGTGATAGAAAAGGTTTCCGGTATGTCCTATGAGGAATACATGTATAGTTTCATACTGACACCTCTTGGACTTAAATGTACATACGTGCAGGCTCCTTTAGATAAAACAGATATAGTATCGGGATCAAGGATCGGATACCGATATGCTTTCAGATACGATATCCCTGTTTATGAAGGAAAGATACCGGCCGGATACTTTTACTCCGGTGCATCGGATATGGAAAGATGGATAAGGATCTGGCTTGGGACGGAGGATATCGCTGATGAGTATCGCGAGCTTATCGATACCGTTAAGAAAAACCTGTGTAATGAGGGCGATTACTATTCGGGATGGGAACTTTTTGAAGACGGCATGATCGGGCATTCCGGAGGCACCCCGAATTATTCGTCAAGGATCGTATTCAGTGATAAGGAAGGTATCGGAGTATGTGTCCTTACAAATATGAACGTGGCAGCCTCAACAGACAGCCTTTGTAACGCTGTATTTGATATCGCTTCTGGAAAGAGTGCAAACCCTCTTAAAGGTGATGTATGGACAGTATTTGATATGGTATTTCTTTTAATATCACTTGCAGGAGCACTGTTTATACTTATCACCTTGATCATAGAAAAAAGAAGAGTGATATTGAGCTTTTTGATCTTTGTTATAATATTACTGACATCCATATGCATTACCATGCCACTTGTGTTTGGCGCGGGACTTAAAGAGATAGCATTTGTATGGGCACCGTACAGCTTTACGGGCGGACTTATCATACTTTTATGTGACATACCGGTTGGCATCATAAAACTCTGGAAGACCAAAAAAGATGAGAATAGAGAAAAGACAGGTTGAAGGACAACCATTAACAGTCATAATTGAATATCCAAAATGGAACGAATCCGTTGATAACCTGATAAAAAAGATAGGCAGGATGGATATCACTTTTGCGGGAAAGAGTGAAGAGCGGGAAGTCAGTATAAGCATCCGTGATATCTATTACATCGAGAACGTTGAAAGAAAGCTCTTTCTTTACACCAAAGATGAGGTGTTCAGATTAAACGTCTCGATGCCCGAGATAGAAAGCAGGATATATGATACCTCTCTTGTCAGGATATCAAGGACCTGCATCATGAACACCGATTATCTTAAGGAGATAAAACAGATAAAGAACAGTCATTTGGAGGCTGTTATGGACAATGATGAGAAACTGATCGTATCAAGAAAGTATCTTTCGGATATCAAAAAGATGTTCAGAAAAGAGGGGCTATGAAGAGGATAATAAGAGATACATGCATACTTTCATCACTGATGATCTTTTGTGTTTTTGTGATATCCATCAGATGGGTGGGAATGACGGATGAGATAAGACTTGTCCTTTTGCTGTTTGGCCTGTCGTTTGTTATCGCTACGGCAAATTATTTTCTGGATGAATATACATCACTTTCGATCATCGCAGGCTATGCGGTAAAATACATAGTAGCAACCTGCATAGTGATGCTGTTTGGATTTATAGTCGGATGGTTTTATAAGAGCAATTTCTGGATGGCATTCATCTATGTCGGGATAGTTTTGATACTTGCATATTTTATAGATGCCGTAAAGACAAAGAGAGATATTGAATTCATAAATTCAAGGATAAAGGATAAAACAACATAGTTTCAATCAGGGGGGAGATAATAATGAAAACAGTACTGCTCATAGCGCTTTGCATAGCGATCTTTGAACTTCTTGTCACTAAGATAGTGGAAGTCTTGGGATGTAAAGCCTCACCGTATCTGATATTTGCCGTAGTGGATCTTACAGTGGCTCTTCTGATAGTGGGATTTGCACTCTATGACTTTAAGAATGCTGTCGGTGAATTTGCGGGGATTCTAGGCCAGCTGGCACTTATGATAGGCGGTCCCATAGTTGCTGTTTTACTTATAGCCGATCTTATCTTATGGAAGGTTGCAAAGAGCCAGGATAAAGAACAGGAATAATCATTACGTAAACAAGTTATGTTAATCAGATAGGATAATATTGCATTTCGTGCACGAATTTCTGCATTTCGTGCACTTTTTTACGTAAATAAATAAAAATGTGTTATCCTTTTTGAGAGTTAAAGATAATTAAAAATATTTCTTATGAGGAGAATGATAATGAAGAAAATGAGAAGAACAGGTGCGGCCCTTGTCGCAATGCTGACAGCCATAACAATGCTTGGCGGCTGTCTTGATGAGGAGTATGAGTATTCCGAGTATCCTGAAGAGAACGGTTACAGCGAGGAATATGAATATCCGGAAGAGAGCAGTTCATATGAAAGCAGTGATGAGGACTCATCATATGCATACAGCTCATCGGCATCGGGAGATCTTACAATAGAAAACTTCCCGCTCGGTACCGTAAAAGAGGCATCAGGTACAATAGCTGTAGTAACGATCGTTGCGGATGATGCAAACGCTGCATGGGACTTTGAAAACGGAAACGGCTCGCAGTTACTTGCCGATTATCATGAAGAACTTGGAAAGGCCATGTCATGGCTTGAGAAGCATATCGCAGAATACGGAAGCCAGGTAAACTATATCTGGGACTGGGAAGAGCATGAAGAGCTTTTGTATGAGGCATCATTTAAGACCGATCTTGGAAATACGATAAACGATCATGGCGAAGGTGTTCTGGAAGCCGACGAGATAATAGAAAGAACCATTGACAGCAAGGCGATAATGGATTCACTCAATGCTGACAGCATCACATATATATTTGCCGTAAAAACAGCTCCGAATGCAAGATGCAGACCGTGTACATTCTGTGTGGGTACAGGTATTTCAGAGTCTCAGAAGGATTACTGGTACTACATGGACGGAAAAGAGGAACCGCCTTATGAGTTCATCATACTGCTGATGGAAGATGATGCTTTCTGGGATATGACCATTGCACACGAATGGATCCACACTCTCGGTGCTCCGGATCTTTATGCTCCCGGACAGAAAGGCATACCTCAGGAGTTTGTTGATTATCTTGAACAAACGGGAACAAATGACATCATGGCAAATGATGGTAACGGAAATGCTCAGATCACAGATATCACTGCTTACTACATGGGACTTATCGACAGCTGTGAAACAGTCGATGAATGGGGACTCTTACCGTCAGACTATGTAAAATGATATATACACATTTAGTGAGGGGGCTCTTTGACCTGAAAAACGGTTGGGGAGTCCTTTTGCTTTGCGAAATAAACAGTGTATAATAAAACGATAAACAACAAAACTGCAGGAATAAAGGAAAACATGAAAAAAGTTCTTAAAAATGTCTTTCTTGCCATCTTAATACTGTTCCTCTTGCTGTGTGTGATAACCGTGATAATGCTGTTTGTTCCAAGGAAACGAACATTCACATATTTTCATACGCATAACAACGCATCATCCAATGATATAAAGATGTTTGATGATACGCCTTATGCTTATCAGTACAGCGCAAGAAGCTCTGGGCATCACTGCTACGTGGATGCTGACGAAGAACTGCCAGATCTTAATGACAGTGAATCGATAGATCTTAATACGCATCCCATAGGAATAAGACTCTACAGAACAGATAACAGCGGGATATGGATGTCCTTTCCTGTCATAGTTTTTAAATATGATAAATGATGATATAGAGCCGGGAGGAAAAGCCCGGCTGTTTCTTTATCAATACATGGTTTACATAATTATATATGCGTTTTACGATGGTTTACATAATGCAAAAGAGTAACCGATTGAAAGAATATAGTAAAGAACAGGTACAGATGTTAAAATATCATATATAACGTATGCAAAAAGAGCGGTGTTTTTGAAAGGATCGATCATGAACATTCAGATATTCGGAAGCAAAAAATGCAATGATACAAAGAAGGCGGAGCGCTTTTTTAAGGAACGCGGCATAAAGTATCAGTATATAGACATGAATGAAAAAGGAATGAGCAAGGGCGAGTTTAATGCCGTTGCCCAGGCAAACGGAGGGATCGAGAACTTAATAGATCAAAACTGCAAAGACAAGGATGCACTTGCCCTCATTAAATATATAGCATCCGAAGACAAGATATCAAAGATACTTGAAAAACAGCAGGTCATTAAGACACCTGTAGTCAGGAACGGAAAGCAGTCCACTGTGGGATATCAGCCGGATGTATGGAAGAAATGGGAATAGGATGAGGATGGAGAAAACAAAAATGAAAACAGGAAGGATAAGATTTATCACACTGCTTATAATCGCGGCATTAGCCGTATCTTTTACGGGATGTGATAAGAAGGAGAATAAAGGGGACGGGGAAGTAACTGAACAGAAGGAAGTTAAGGAAAAGAAGACTGAAACCAAAAAAGAAGTACAGCCAGTTGAAACACCTCCGGAACGGGCTGAGATATTGGAGCCCTTTTGTGAGAGAGTATGCGGCAAATACAGTCACAAATGCAGTGATGATGAATATGACATGCTTGAGATCGTGCATTTCGGAAACAATCTCTATGCATATGCCGGTGACGGAGCAGTGTATGATGTGACAGGTGAGATTGAGGCATATTCCTTCTGGGCGGTTGAATTCTTTCCATATTCGGAGGATGATGTGACAGATCCGTATACGGAAGAATGTGAATTTAACACACTGTGCTTTTCTATCATGTCAAATTTGAGCAAATACTGGGGAGCTCCGCAAAAGGTTACGTTAAAGATAACCGATGACGGTCTTGACTGGATAAGCGGTGGAGAGGTTATTCATTATGTGAGTGATGAGAGAGTTGAGAGTGCATTCCCGATGTATGATACATCTCACAGTGAGATCTTTAACGACAGGGATGTATTGGGCTTATGGAAGCAGATAGACAATGCGGGGGACCCTTACTATATCGAGTTTTTACCAAACGATAACGTGTTCATCTATAAGAAGGATCCGAAAGAAGAGGTATTCCTGGCAGGCGGAAAGCTGACTCCCACAGACAGGAAGGTTGTATGTGAATATAAGGTACTGGGCTTAGGAGGAATGGAAGACAGTTTTGCGTTTACGACAAAGCAGAGAGGCTACCTGCTTATTTTGGAACCCGATCCCGACAATGTCTGCAGCATTGACATGTTCAATACCGATAAGACCATCATGTTTGAAATGTACAGATCCAATGCGGTGGGTTCAATGTACAATGTTCCGACAATAACCTATGAAGATATCGTGGCTGCAGGCTATGATGAGAATTATGTTCCGGAATTCTCTTATAACATGGAGCCTGATACATGGGCAGGTTTCTACGGCGTATGGGTTTCCGCATCAACCGATCCCGATGCGGCAGCTGAAAGTCAGGAGAAACTTGAGGAGAGCGGATTTGAGGCATTGACCCTTCTTTCAAGCGAATGGAGTGAGATGAACTCAAAGCCATATTACTGTGTAACGGCCGGAAGATATGATGCCGAATATGAGGCACAGGAAGTTTTGGAGCGAGTCAAAGAAGCCGGCTACAAGGATGCGTATGTAAAATACACGGGAGACAGGCTGATAAACAGGGTATATTATACGATCTACAGTCTGGATGATGTGAGAGTGGATGATGACATGATAATCCTTAATGCTTTAAGTATTACCGATCCCGCAATGGGAAGCGATTCCGAATACACAAAGGATCTTTTCATAGATAAGGACACCGTGTTTGATAAGAAATGTGACACCTCAATGTTTGGCAATTATGAAAAAGGTGACACCGTATATGACTGGTTTAAGAGAAATTATGAGTATGCTTCAAATGATCCGGATAAATATATGGAGTCCGGTCCCGCTCTTATCGGTGTATTTGAGATAAGCATAACTGACAGCCATATAGACAGCTATCTTGGAAGCTACTGGTGGGATTAGAAGGGAAAACATATGTCTATAGGACTTGAAAGAGGAAAGGTTTTGCTACAACCCCATCAGAGTGAATGGGAGATCGAGGGCAAAAGGACCTGTGAAAAGATAAGCAGGCTTCTTGGCGATGATATAACGGGTGTCGAGCATGTGGGAAGCACATCGATCAGGTGGATATGTGCAAAGCCCATAATAGACATAGCCGTTGCGGTGCGAGCGTTTGAAGATATTAGAAAGCATGATGAGCTTTTAGCCCAAAACGGAATTGTATATCGAAAAGAGGATATACCCGGCCAGCTCCTTTACCGTTCGGGAGATCTTGATAACAATATAGTCACCCATTACATACATGTAGTCTTAAGTGAATCCGATGCATGGAAAAACTATTTAAATTTTAGGGACTATATGAACACGCATAAAGAGGATGCGCTTAAGTACGAAGGATTAAAAAAGGATCTGTGGAAAAGATATCCCGATGACAGGACAGCCTATGTGGACGGAAAGAGCGAGTTTGTAAATGAAATCCTAAACAAGGCTAAAATCTGGAGAGAAAATACATAAAAATGCAAGGATGACCGATACGGTCAAAATAGCGTTTTTGCCATATTTTTTGGAATCAAGCACTTATGACAGCAGGTTCACAAAATCTGCAAAGCCTGATAAATACTGAGAATAACACACATGACAAAAGTGTCACAAATTTAAGGGATAAAAAGGGAGAAATATGTATCTTTATCATTTCTTTGATCATCGAACAGGGCCTTTCAAAAGCCTGACGGGCCTGCCCGATAAGGAAGCAAAAGACATTCTTAACAGGATAAAAGAAGAACGTCCGGGTTCCATGTGTGCAAAAAGAGATGATCAGTACCTTGAAAGAAGAAAGAATCTGGAAGGGATCCTAAAAAAAGAATTCATCTCAAAGGGAGGAACGGTATACAGGGATACTCCCCACTACATGGTACTGGGATTTTCTGATTGGCTTAACACATGGTATGAGCAGACTGAGTACATAAAGATCCCGGTAGAAGAATTTGATTTAAAAAGCGTATCATTCACATACGGGGATTCGATGCCGACCTTTTCTGATAAGGTTGATGATAACAAAGAGTACAGAAAGAAAGTTTACTTTTATGATGAGATCTCTGAGCTGATCGAAAGATACGGGTGGCCGCAGGAATGGAATGCGGACGGCAGATCCGGCCCCGAGAGATATATAGAGGCACATGTCTGGTCTGATGAACCGGTAAACAGATATGTACAAAAGTACTTAGAGGAAATAAAAAATGAAAAGAAATATCTATAAGCTGATCCTTATACTTGTTCTTATAACGCTCTTTGCGGGATGTTCAAAGAGTGAATCAAAAAAGAGCAGTGATAATGAGCGTTTATACCAGGCGATATATAACGGTGACAAAAACATGTTTGAAGCTCTTCTCAGTGCAGGTGTCGATATAAATGCCCTCAGAAACGAAAACATAAACGGTCATGTATCGGCAGCGGGAGACTTTGAAAATGTCTATCCGCTTGAGATCGCATGCCAGAGATCTCCCGAGATGGCTTATGAGCTTTTAGAGATGGGAGCCGATGTAAATGCCGTGGATCCCTATATCAACTCAACAGCTCTTATCTATGCACTGTCTTCAAACAATCCGGGCAGATTTAAGCTAGCCATGGATCTTATTGAAAAAGGAGCGGATACTGAGCATATAGATGATAATAAGCGCATTGCGATAAACCTTGCCGTTCATACGCTTTCGACCGATCCTGACGAGGCATATGAAGAAAGCTATGAGCTTTTAAAGATGCTTTCTGAAAAGACTGATATGAACTATGTGATAGAGTCTTCGGCAAGCAACCCGTTAAGAGAAGCTGCCAAGTACGGTAACTGCAATGCGATAGATTATATTTTGGATAATGAACTTGTCGATATAGATCTTGTCACCGACGGGATGACACCTCTAATGATAGCCGTTATCGGAAAGAATGAGAGTGCCTGTGAACTGCTGATCAAAAGAGGAGCGGATGTGACCATCATATCCCGTGAGGGCAAGACTGCATATGATTATGCAAAAGAATATGACCTCACGGATATAATGGAATTGTTTAATGAGGATTAATGCTGACTGCGCGGGAATCCCCATTCATCTACAGTCTCGCTGCTGTCGGTGAGCCCTGTGTAGTAAGCTGTTATATCGGTGATCTCATTTTTTATAGTGTCATAGAGGTAAGCACCGTTTTTTGGATCCTCGCATATTCGCATGATGTCATTTAGCTTTGAGCTTTCTGCATAATCGACATATTCCTGTGTTATACCGTCAAATTCTGAAGCCATATAAAGATCGACGGCGCCGAATGTGTGGAGGATCTCATGAGCAAAACATGCCGGAGGCTCCTTGTCACCCGAGCAGTTCATGAACATGTAGCACATCTCATATGGATATGGCATACCTTCGTAATGATTTCTTGTACAGCTTGTTTTCGTGTTTGATGCGGGTGTGTTGAAATACAGCATATATACTGCCTGAGTGGCACCTGTCTTGTTAAGGATGTCTTCGGTTGGAACGTTTTTGCTTATCGCATCCCAGAAACTGTAATCCAGATCTCCGTAACTGTCGTCTATCGTTTGGTAATCAGCATTTACATCGAGTGTATATGCAAGCTCCGGGATCTCTGCCCAGTCATAGATCATATCCATATCACGGCCGTAGTCTTTTACTGCATTTTCAAGATATTCCGTAGCTATCTTAAGATCGTTGTAGATAAGTCCTTCCATCTCCTGATCGGCACTGTTTTCAAAATCCCAGCTTGTTGTGTTGTCATTGACAAATATCGAGATGATCGCTATCTTTCCGTCTAATTCCTTTGCACTTCCGATAGATGTGTCAAAAGGATAATCTGTCGTATCCTGAGAATAGTATGACTGATAATCATCGCTCTGATCATATGAGCTGTCATAATATGAACCGTCATTCTCATCATAAGAGTATCCTTCCGAATAATTCTCGCCCGACTCGTCATACTCATAATACTCATCTGCGCACGCGCATAAACTGAGAGCCAGAGCGGCTGTCAAAACTGCTGTTAAAATTTTCTTTTTCATTCCTTTATACCTTTCCCTTATTTTTTTCCAAAGGGGATTATACCACAATACACAGATTTTTAAAGGTATTTAATATCGTTTAGTTACATATATAATGCAAATACTAATGTCTGATGCTCATTTATCTGTTATAATAGGCAAAATGCTTTAAGAAAAGAGGCTTAAAATGGAAGTACCCAATATATTTGATATAAGACAGGAGAGCACGGATCCCTTTGTGATCTCTTTTATGCCCTCAAAGGAGTATGCGAACGTTAACGGCTTTGTTCACGGAGGGATACTTTTCTATGTATGTGACGACATCATAGGAAGATATGTTACATTTATCGGAAAAACCGGTGCGGCTGCCGATTCAAACATACATTACTATCGTCCCGCCGTCCTTGATAAGAGACTGTTTGCATCGATAAGCGAAAGAAAAGCGGGAAAGAGACTGGGAACCTATTTTGTGGAACTTAAAAACGAGGACGGTCTGCTGATCGCAGATGCACTTTTTACAGTGGCATTTAACTGATGGAAGATAAGAAATACCTTTTTGAAGAAGATAAGATATGGCATGCGATGGCTGTCATGGCTCTGCCGGCGATAGCAAGTCAGCTGATAGCGCTCGTATATAACCTTGCGGATACATGGTTTGTGGGACGTACAAACAATCCCTTCATGGTGGCCTCATGTTCCCTTGTTCTGCCCGTATATATGCTCACTATCGTTATTTCAAACGTTTTCGGAGCAGGAGGCGGCACGCTGATAGCAAGACTGATAGGGGCAAAAAAGGATGATGAGGCATCAAGGGTATCCGGTGCATGCATCTGGATGGCGCTTTTTTGTGCAGTCATATTTTCTCTTTTGTGCTTTATATTCAGGGACGGTCTTTTGCGAACGCTGGGTGCAAGCGAAAATGTACTTGATTTTTCAAGACAGTACATGTTCTTTGTTGTGATAATAGGAGGCGTTCCTGTTATATTAAGCAATACGCTCTCATCCATGCTAAGGAGCATAGGACTTTCCGCAAAGGCTTCATTCGGACTCGGTATGGGAGGTATATTAAATATACTTCTCGATCCGCTTTTCATGTTCGTGATATTAAAAGACGGGCAGCAGGTCATGGGTGCAGCCATAGCGACAATGTTAAGTAACATCATAGTGGTCATATATTTTATAGTGATCTATCATAAGGCACAAAAGACAACGATACTCAGCTTTCGCATCAGAGGAAACACGCCTTCTATGTCTTCTTTAAAAGCAATCTTCGGAGTAGGCATACCTGCGGCTACCGGCATATTTCTGTTCGACCTCTGCAACATAGTCATAAACCGTCTCTGTGCTTCCTACGGGGATATAGAGCTTGCCGCGATCGGCATAGTGCTCAAAGCAGAGAGGCTCCCTTTAAATATTGGTGTCGGGATATGCATGGGCATGGTGCCTTTGATCGCATACAACTACTCATCGGGTAATACAAAGAGAATGGATGAGTTTTTCAGGTTCGCACGTATCACGGGTCTTGTGATAGGGATCTTGAGTGTCATCCTCTATTACATATTTGCTCCATATATAATGAGGGCATTTATAGAAAACGCTGATACAGTACGTTTCGGAACGCAGTTTTTAAGAGCAAGATGCTTTGCGACGCCTCTGATGTTCTTATGTTTTTCGATGGTGCATTTTACGCAGGCTATCGGAAGAGGAACAGAATCCTTCTTTCTTGCAGTCATAAGACAGATAGTCTTTAACATACCGATGCTCATTATATTAAACAGCATATACGGGATAAACGGTATCGTATGGACACAGGCTGTAGCAGATCTGTTCACGGTAATAGCTTCCTATATCATCTACTTTGTGATAAGGAAAAAAGAAAACCTGGGATTCTCTCTTTAAGAGCCTGACAAAAAATGGAAACTGTGCCTGTCAAATTTTGAGAAGTAATCATTCCTTAAATACCGTAAGATACTTTCTGGCAGCAAAAAACTTAAAGGTATAAGGAGGTCGCTTCATGAAAAACATAAACATCGTAAAAGGTCCGAAGAATGCATCTGTGATCATACAGGGCTGCATGAGAATGCCCGATCTTAGCAAGGAAGATGCGGCAAAGGTCATAAGCACGGCTTATGAAAGCGGTATCAATTTCTTTGACCATGCCACATGCTACGGCAACGACGGTATGGCCGAGACAAGATTCGGAGAAGCTCTTCCCTTAACAGGCATAAAGAGAGAGGATATATACATCCAGAGCAAGTGCGGTCTCAGGTTTGATAGAAACGAGTTTGACTGGACAAAGGAAAATATCTTAACAAGTGTTGATGAGAGCTTAAAGAGATTAAACACCGATTATCTTGATACGCTCCTTTTACACAGACCTGATGTGCTTTTTGATCCCGAGGAAGTGGCTGATGCTTTCAATATTCTTGAAAAGAACGGAAAGGTACGCTTCTTTGGCATAAGCAACCTTGTTCCGATGCAGATAGAACTTTTAAAGAAATATGTAAGACAGCCTTTAGTGATAAACCAGGTGCAGCTTTCTCTTGAGCAGTCACAGCTTATCGATCAGGCTTTATATATGAACAACAAGACAACGGAGTTTTCGATAAACCGTGACGGACATGCGCTTGATTACTGCAGATTAAACGATATCACCATCCAGGCATGGTCTCCATTGCAGATCGGAATGTTTGGAGGCACCTTTATCGATAATCCCGATTATCCTAAACTTAATGAAACACTTAAGAAATTTGCCGACCGCGAGGGCGTAACAAAATCAGCGATAGCCATTGCATGGATACTTCGTCATCCCGCAAAGATGCAGGCTGTCATAGGTACGATGAACCCCGCTCATATCAAAGATGCGTGTGAAGCTGCAAACGTTAATCTTTCACATCATGACTGGTATGAGATATATCTGTCGGCAGGAAAGTATTTACCGTAATGATAGCATTCAGAGAGATAAGAAAAGAAGATGATGAGGCACTGGCCTTACTTATAAGGACAAACTTAAAGGCTCACGGGCTGGATATAGAGGGGACTGTCTATTTTGATGACAACCTCGATCATCTGAGTGATTATTATCTTTCCAAAAAAGATGAACGCTTTTATCTTATCGCACTGGATGATGATAAGCTTATCGGCGGAATAGGCCTTGCAAAGCTTGAATTTATCGATAACTGCTGTGAACTGCAAAAGCTATATATATCGGATGGATACAAGGGTAGAGGCTTAAGCTATAAACTTATTGAGATGATAGAGAAAAAAGCCGTTTTGATGGGGTATGAAAAGATGTATCTCGAGACACATGATAATTTAAAGGTTGCGATACATACCTATGAAAGATGCGCCTATAAGGAGATACAAAGACCTGAAGGGGTAGTACATTCAACAATGAACAGATTCTTTTTGAAAGAGTTTTGAAATACCTGTTTAAATTTCGGGTATCAGCCGATACACTTTAATGAAACTGTGTTATAATATATATACTATTCCTTTAGGAAGTATTGTAAGATGATTTACTATGACCATTTACCGTTAGACAAAGAAATACTTGAAGCTCTCGGAAAGCTGTCTATCAACTATGTTTTTCAGCCGATCTTTTATCCGGACGGAAAGACTGTTTATGCATGGGAAGCATTGATGCGACCGACGCAGATGACAGTAATGGAGCTCATAAACGAATATATGGAAAAAGATGAACTGCATACACTGGAAGTTGCGACACTTTTCGGTGCCATGCAGGCATATGTCCTGCGAGGCTATACGGAAAGAGTTTCCATAAACTCGTTTCCCAATGACAATCTCAGACAGGATGAAGCTGATGTGTTCTGGGAATATTTCGGTGACAGCATAAGAGGCAGGATGATAATAGAAAACCTCGAGTATCCTTATTTTTCCTATGAGCACTGGCTTGAAAAGAGCAGATCCGTAAGATCCATGGAAAATCTTCTCGCAGCAGATGATTTCGGAAACGGTATCAACGATATGGAACGCATCGATCTTATGAACCCTCATATCGTGAAACTTGACAGAGAGCTGATAACAGGTATAGATCATGATTCTGAAAAACAGGACAACGTAATGAGCCTTGTACTGCAGTTCCATTCAAAGAACATGCTCGTTGTTGCCGAAGGTGTGGAAGAAAAGGAAGAGTTTGATTACCTTGTGGGTATCGGTGTAGATCTGTTCCAGGGATATTATCTGGCACGTCCCGCATAACAGATAAATAAAGATATGATATAATAGAGGTGTTCGGTTATCCGGACACCTTATTTTATTTTCGGAGGGGAAGAGATGAGCGATAAAGCCATGCTTGAGATAAAGAATTATTCAAAGTCCTACGGGGGAGATAAAAAGGCTGCGGATGATGTGTCACTTACAGTCATGAGCGGTGACATCTACGGTTTTATAGGACATAACGGTGCAGGAAAATCAACAACGATACGTGCCGTTGTGGGCGTGCTTGAATTTACTGAAGGTGAGATATACATTGACGGTCATTCCGTTAAGGATGAGGAGATGGAGTGTAAGAACGTAACAGCATACATCCCCGATAACCCGGATCTTTATGAGAATCTGACCGGCACCCAGTATCTTAACTTTATAGCTGATGTATTTGATATAAGCGAACAGAAAAGAAAAGAGAGCATAAAAAGATATGCTGACATGTTTGAGATAACAGATTCACTCGGTGATCTTATATCATCATATTCACACGGCATGAAGCAAAAGGTCGCTATCATCTCGGCTCTCATCCATGAACCAAAGCTTTTGGTACTCGATGAACCCTTTGTGGGGCTTGATCCAAAGGCTGCATATACCCTAAAAGAGATAATGCATGAGATGTGTGACAAGGGTACAGCGATCTTCTTTTCAACACATGTGCTTGATGTTGCAGAGAAACTGTGCAACAAGGTAGCCATAATTAAGCAGGGTAAGATCATAGCATCAGGAAGTATGGAGGAGCTGACTAAGGGACAGTCACTCGAGGAAAGATTCTTAGAGGTGGCCAATGAACAGTAAGTCTTTACTTCTGATAAGGACGCTTTTACTTAGCACCGATCAGATAAACATATATAAACATACGGATGATAAAAAGAAAAAGAGTAAGATACGCTTAGCATATTTGGGTACAGTCATTTTATATATGATGATACTTGGCTATCTTCTTGTAATGACCATAGGCTACGGA
Source organism: Lachnospiraceae bacterium (assembly GCA_016286035.1). Taxonomy (GTDB): domain Bacteria; phylum Bacillota; class Clostridia; order Lachnospirales; family Lachnospiraceae; genus Colinaster. The sequence continues at coordinate 87,264 of JAEERY010000059.1, read as the reverse complement.
AAGATGGGGATAATAAATACCGCACCGGCACTGTGTTCAATGACTCTTTCTCTTTTGGCCTTCATCTTTACCTTTTTAAAGACAAACGGATATCTGTTTAACTTTAAGGAGTATGACATGCTTATGTCACTGCCCTTTGAATCAAAGACGGTGGCAGCCTGCAAGTTCATATATATGTATATAAAGAGCCTGCCCTGGTACTTAAGCATCTCTGTTGCGATGCTCATCAGTTATGCATACTTTGTAAGGCCTTCCTTTATCATATATCCGATGTGGATCATACTTACCTTTGTCGTGCCTGTGATACCGATGCTGATCGCATCCTTTATCGGCTTTATCATAGCAAAGATAGGTTCCGGCTTTAAAAAGACAAACCTGGTACAGACGATCTTCACGATGGTGATAATACTGTTTTTCTTTTTCCTTCGCTTCTTTATAGAAAAGATAGTAAGGGAAGGAGAGATAGAGACCACTCTTGAAAACACCGCGGATCTGACCTTAAAGTCGGTAAAGCTATTCCCGCCTGCCTACTGGTTTTCAAAGGCTGTTACGGATACCGATCTACTCTGCGCATTCCTTCTCATGGCAGTGAGCGCACTTTTGTTTGCGGGAGTGTTTTACATAGTAGGAAGATCGTACAGAAAGATAAACTCCGCATTAAAGAATCATGCGGCTTCAAAAGACTATGACGAGAAAGAGTTAAGAAAAAGAAGTATTGAGGTGACGATAGCCTTTAAAGAGTTAAAGAGGATGACAGGCTCCACCGTATATATGACAAATGTGGCTATAGGAGTGATCCTTTCAACAGTCATGGGTATCATCGCTCTTATCGCAGGCTTTGACAAGATTGTTAAGACAGTCACTCAGGGAGCACCCATTGATACAAAGATACTCTGGGTTGCCATACCGTTTTTTGCATACTTCTTTATAGGAATGATATCGACCAGTGCGATCTCGCCCTCGCTTGAGGGAAAGAACTACTGGATAGTAAAAAGCCTTCCGATAGACAAAAGAAGACTGTATCGGGGAAAGATGCTCTTTAACATGTGGCTTACAGTGCCTTTCATGGTCCTTACCGTCATCATGCTTGCGATCTCTGCAGGAGTGCCTTTCTTAAATACTATCCTTTATGTGATAGAAGGTATCATCCTTTGTGCCTTTTCAAGTGCGTGGGGATGTGTATGCGGGATAAAGCATATGCGCCTTGACTGGGAAAATGAGATAGAGGTCATAAAGCAGTCGGCTGCTGTTGCGATATATATGTTCCCAAACATGCTTGGAAACATGGGACTCATTGTTCTTGTTATCTATCTTGGTTTAAAGACAGATGCAAATATAGTGATGACAGTACTTATCTTTATCACTCTTTTACTTGCATTTATAAGTTATAAAAGAGCGATGAGACTTGCTGACAGATCATTTTAAAGGGAGTTTATATGAAAAAGAAGATCTTATTAATGAGTCTGATGCTTGGTGTGATGTTCACAGGATGCGGAGGCGAAAAAGTCCGTGAAGAGCCCCCGTCGCTTGAAATTGAGACAGAAACGGTATCAGAACCTGAAGCAGAAGTCACTGAAGAAGTGACAGAAGAACCTGAAGAGGAGATAAAGGTACGTCCCGAGGTCGTTGTCAAAGAACTAAAGGACGTTACTTTGGAGAGTGACAACAAATACACCTGCACATATGACGGTGTTAAGCATGACTTTATAGTCGAGCTGCCTGAAGATATAGGGAACGCCCCCCTTATCGTGATGCTTCACGGCTACGGTGAGTCCGCAGAGGCCTTTAAGGGAAAGGTGCATTTAGAGGAGAGAGCATGTGAGAAGGGTTACGCTGTTGTATATGTCACCGGAGCACCAGATCCAAATGACAAGACATCCGCAAACGGCTGGAACTCGGGCATAGGCGAGGGAGGAAACGAGGATGTGGGTTTTCTTATCGCATTTGCAAACTACCTTCAGACTGAGTACGGCTTTGATAAGGAAAGGACCTTTGCTGTGGGATTCAGTAATGGAGCCTTCATGACACACAGACTCGCTATGGAGGCACAGGATACTTACTCTGCTGTTGTCAGTGTCTCTGGAATGATGCCTGAACAGGTCTGGGAATACAAAAACGAAGAGAACAATATCGGCTTTATGCAGATAACGGGTGAGAAGGATGATGTGGTTCCCAAAAACAGTGACGGAAGTGCTGCTCATTCAAAGGCACCTGCCATAGAGGATGTCATGACTTACTGGGCCTTCTCAAACGGACTTGTGGATGCGGACATCTCCGATATAGGAAAGAAGTCGACGATAACAAAACATACCGGAGAGGGAAAAACAAAACAGGTCTGGGACATATTTGTGAAAGATGCCAGACACTCATGGCCCGATGAGACACTAACGGGTATAGACACAAACGGGATAATACTTGAATTTTTGGATACACAGTAGGTTTAAGCGCTTGCATATGCAGGCGCTTTTTAAATGACAAAAAATGATAAAAATGATAACGGTTATCATATTGACATTAACGGACCTCTTTGTTAGAATTGAGAACGGTTATCAAATTGATGCAGGAGACGTATATGCCCGGAAGGTCAAAATACAACACAAAACAAAGAGAGATGCTCCTTGGATACCTGGAATCACAGAAAAGAGCTCACATAACAGTAGCCGATGTCTGTGAGTATTTTAAAGAGCACGGTTCTCCCATGGGACAGGCAACCGTTTACCGTCAGATGGAAAAGCTGGTGGATGACGGGCTGGTCAGCAAATACATCGTTGATGTGGGTTCACCTGCCTGCTTTGAGTATGTGGGAGAGCACAGCCATGCAGGAGAGGGCACATGCTTCCACTGCAGATGTGAGATCTGCGGCTCACTCATACACATGCACTGTGATGAGCTATCCCTTATAAAGGGACATCTGTTTGAGGAGCACGGCTTTAAGTTGGATCCCTTCAGGACCGTCTTTTACGGCATCTGTGAAGACTGCAGCAAGAAAGAAGAAAATGACATTCAGTAATTCAAAGACTTTTAATTCAATAAAGAAGATAGTTTCAATCCTTATCGGGATGATGATGCTTCTGATGATCTTAATATCGGCATACTTTTTAGCTCATGAAGCTATGCATAAATGCGATGATGAGGACTGTCCCGTATGTGAGTGCATCCATATATGCGAGGAGGCATTAAAAAGATTATCGAATGCGTCAGAGGTGTTTGTGGCTCTCATGATGTTTGGAGTCATCCTTTCAGCTGATAATGAGATAAATGAGCCTCTGCTCATGATCACAACACCCGTAAACAGAAAGATCCGTCTGAATGATTGAGTCATACATGAAAATGTAACTTATCAATGATTTAAACGGAGAGATAAAGATATGAAAAAGATTTTAGCAATGATCATAGCGGCCGTAATGATGATTGGCCTTTTAAGCGCCTGCGGCTCAAACAGTGCCGTTTCAGGTGTTGAGAAAAATGTTTCAAATACTGATAAGAAGATACAGGTCGTTACAACGATCTTCCCCGAGTATGACTGGGTAAGAAATATCGTTGGAGAAGAAGAACCCCATGTTGAGTTCACTGTCCTTTTGGATAACGGTGTGGATCTTCACAGCTACCAGCCCACAGCCGCAGATATCCTAAAGATATCAACCTGTGACATCTTCATATATGTAGGCGGAGAGTCTGACGGATGGGTTGATGATGCCTTAAAGGAAGCCACCAACAAGGATATGAAGGTCATAAACCTTATGGAGGTGCTCGGCGAAAACGTCAAGGAAGAAGAGCTGGTCGAAGGCATGGAAGGTGAAGAAGAGGAAGAAGAGGGCGAAGAAGGCGAAGAGGAAGAGGTTGAGTATGATGAGCATGTATGGCTGTCGCTAAGAAACGTATCTGTCATCTGCGATGCCATAACAGAGAGCTTATGTGAGGTTGATTCTGTTGATGCTGAGCATTACAGGGCAAACAATGCGGCATACCAGAAGCAGCTTAACGAACTTGATGCAAAGTATAAGGAGGTTGTCACCTCTGCAAAGTATAAGACTGTTCTTTTCGGAGACAGATTCCCGTTCAGGTACATGACAGACGATTACGGACTTGATTACTATGCGGCATTTGTAGGCTGTTCTGCTGAAACGGAAGCAAGCTTTGAAACGATAGTCTTCCTTTCAAAAAAGACTGATGAACTTGGTCTTAACACAATACTGACTATAGAGACAGGCGATAAAAAGATCGCCGAGACTATAAGAGATAACACACAAAATAAGGATCAGCAGATCCTGACACTTGATTCAATGCAGTCTGTAACAGCAAATGATGTGAAAGAGGGTGCCACATATCTTTCCATCATGAATAATAACCTGGAGGTTTTAAAACAGGCACTCAACTGATAAGGAAAAAACATGTCATACATAACCGTTAAAGACTTGGAAGTCGGCTATGACAAGAGCGTTATAGCACAAAAACTTAATTTTGAAATCACAAGCGGAGAGTATCTTTGTATCGTTGGTGAGAACGGCTCGGGTAAGTCCACATTAATGAAGACTTTACTTGGTCTTTTAAAACCAATCGGCGGTCAGATAATCTTCGGGGATGAGCTGCAGGCAAACGAGATAGGATATCTCCCCCAGCAGACGATCGTTCAAAAGGACTTTCCGGCATCTGTTAAAGAGATAGTATTATCGGGCTGTCAGGCAAGATGCGGCTTAAGACCTTTTTACAACAAAGAGGAGAAGGCACTTGCAAAGACAAACATGGAGCGCATGGGCATACTCGATATGGCTGACAGATGCTACAGGGAGTTATCGGGCGGTCAGCAGCAGAGAGTGCTTCTTGCAAGGGCACTGTGCGCAACAAGAAAGGTGCTTCTTTTGGATGAGCCTGTGGCCGGACTGGATCCCGCGGTAACGGCGGACATGTATGATCTTATCGAGAGCTTAAATAAGGAAGGCATAACCATAATCATGATCTCGCATGACATAGCTGCTGCAGCAAGATATGCGGATCATATCCTTCATATAGGAGACGACGTATTCTACGGAACAAAAAAAGATTACGAAGAGAGTGATATGGGAAGATATTTCCTTTCGGGAAAGAAAGGCGGTGGGTCTGATGATTGAAACTCTTATGATATATCTTGATCATACATTTGTAAGATATGCGATCATAGTCGGAGTGCTCATCGCTCTGAGCTCTTCCCTGCTTGGTGTGACACTCGTTTTAAAGAGGTTTTCTTTTATAGGTGACGGACTTTCACATGTGGCATTCGGTGCCATGGCTATAGCAAGTGTCCTAAACCTTACAAACAAGATGACACTCATTCTTCCGATCACCATAATCTGTGCCGTGCTTTTACTTCGTACCGGACAGAACACACGCATAAAGGGTGATGCGGCGATAGCCATGATATCGGTCGGAGCACTGGCTTTCGGCTATCTTTTGATGAACCTGTTTTCAACCTCATCAAACCTTACCGGTGATGTGTGCTCAACACTTTTTGGCTCGATGTCGATCCTGACACTCACCAGGTGGGAGGTATGGCTCTGCATGATCCTTTCGGTTATAGTTCTGGCAGTGTTTGTGATCTTTTATAACAAGATATTTGCAGTGACTTTTGATGAGAACTTTGCAAAGGCTGTGGGCACAAAGGCAGATGTCTACAATCTCCTGATAGCAGTGGTCATAGCAGTTATCATAGTACTTGCGATGAACCTGGTGGGTTCGCTTCTGATATCCGCACTTGTCATCTTCCCGGCACTATCTGCCATGAGGATGTTTAAGAACTTTTTAAGCGTTACCATATTTTCAGCGATCCTTTCGGTCATATGCGCATTTTCGGGTATCATCATCTCGATGTTAACGGGAACTCCTGTGGGTTCCACCATAGTTGCGGTCGATGTGTTCGCATTCTTGATCTGCAGTCTCATCGGCCTTATAAAGGGAGTGGGGAAATGAAAAAGCTAATAAGCATAATTATGTGCATAACGGTTATGAGTGTGCTTACGGCATGCGGCTCGGACACCTCAACAGCAAAAAGGGATACGGGCAGTCAGCCCACAAGCGTTGAATCCGTGATGGCAGACCAGATGGCAAAAGAGGATGCCGCAAAAAACGGTGAAAGTGAAACAGTGGCAGTACCGACAGTCATTCCTACACCTGTCATTGAGGAGAGCATAACAGAGGCTGACAGAAATGCGATGACACATGACGGCATAGATGTGGATCTTACAGCGATCTCAAGCACGATGGTATATTCTGAAGTCTACAACATGATGGTCACACCCAAGGATTACGAGGGCAAGGTCGTAAAGATGAACGGGACCTTTAACTCATATCATGATGAGAATACGGGGATGACATATTATTTCTGCATCATACAGGATGCGACCGCATGCTGTGCACAGGGCATGGAGTTTGTTTTAACCGATGAAAATGCCTATCCGAATATAGGAGACAACGTAACGGTCGTGGGAACCTTCGTTACTTACATGGAGGGTGAGGACATGTACTGCACCTTAAAGGATTCGCAGATAGTATCATAGTTTTTCTCATACATAGGATATATAAAATTTTTCGAATGGTTCAGTGTTCACAATAATCAATACCGCAACGTACACTGTTGCGAAATGATCGGAATAAGACTCCTTAACCTGATAACGTCAGGTTGGGGAGTTTTTTTGTTGCGTTGACAAATATGGATTTTTAATATAATATTGAAGTAAATATAGGCTTTCGATGCTCAAAAGCCTATAATCACTGTAAAAGAAGGTTTATTATGCTGTTATCATATTCGGAATGTCTTCACAAATGGCAATCTGATTATCAGATCAAAAAACAGATATCTGACGGAAAGCTTTTTCAGATTGAGAAAGGTGTGTATTCTGACGTACCTGATGTCTCGAAACTGGCTGTTATTGCTTTTAAGTATCCCAAGGGGATAATTACCATGAACAGTGCGTTTTATTATCATGGTCTGACCGATGTCATTCCTGATAAGTTTCATATTGCGACAGACAAACATGCCATATATATCAATGATGATCGTGTGCATCAATACTATGTCCTATCAAATATATTAAATACCGGCGTAACAACGATTGAGCGAAGGGACGCAACATTTAAGATCTATGATAAAGAAAGAATGCTGATCGAACTGCTTCGGTTTAAGAATAAAATACCTTTTGACTATTACAAGGAGATCATCGGTAATTACAGAGATATTATCTACGATCTGGATATTGAGCGGATACAGGATTATGCAGAAAGCTTCCCTCGAAGTAAAATGATCTGCGATGCAATTGAACTGGAGGTCCTCTGATGATAACGATAAAAGAGTTGATAAGTAAGGCTTATGCGGATGGATATGATGAAAATGCGGAAGCAAAGGTGTGTCAGGATGTGGTATTGAAGGCTATTTCTGAAAGCACTCTGAGCAGGAATGTCACAATAAAGGGTGGCGTTGTAATGCAAAACATCTCAAAAGACAGCCGAAGGGCGACTCAGGATATTGATATGGATTTTATCCGGTATTCACTTAGTGATGAGTCAATTCTAACGTTTATAAGAAAGCTTGACTGTCTGGAGGGCTTTCATATTGATAAGACAGGGGATATAACCGAACTCAAGCAGCAGGAATATCATGGAAAACGTGTCCATGTAATAATCACTGATGATACGGGTGATTCAATCGAAAGTAAGATCGATCTGGGTGTTCATAAAAATCTTGACATAGATCAGGAAGAATATTGCTTTGATATTGCATGCTATGACGGTAGTGCAACATTGCTTATTAATACCAAGGAGCAGATGTTTACAGAAAAGCTTCGGTCACTTTTAAAGTTCGGGCAAAACTCCACGAGATATAAGGATATCTTTGACATGTACTATCTTTCTGACAAACTTGATACTCAAAAGCTTTTAAAATGTATGAACACATTTATTATTTCTGACCCTGGTATGAAAGAGAATGATATGGATGCTGTAGCAAACAGAGTCAAAAGAACTTTTTCGTCGCAGAGATACGTTAAAAGGCTAATCGATTCAAAAAAGAACTGGATAGACGAAGAGGTTCCTAGCGTTATCGAGAGTCTTATAGAGTTTCTGGAAAAACTTGAGTAATATAGATGATTTTTGTATTGGAGGGATATTTATGGCTATCGTAGGAGCATTTATGGTACCGCATCCGCCTCTTATCGTGCCGGAGGTGGGAAAAGGTGGCGAAGAACAGATAAAGACAACAACTGAGGCTTATGAGAAAGCAGCACGAGAGATAGCTTCTCTTAAGCCTGAGACAATTGTGATAACAAGTCCGCATTCAGTGATGTATGCAGATTATTTTCACATCTCACCCGGAAGGAGAGCTTCGGGAGATCTTTCAAATTTCAGGGCAGGCTGCGTAAAGTTTAAGGAAGAATACGATACTGAGCTTGTTGATGAGATTACGCGTATCGCAGACAGGAATGCGTTTTCTGCCGGAACTCTCGGAGAGAGGGATAAAAATCTTGATCACGGTACGATGGTGCCTCTTTATTTCATTAGAAAGTATCTTGATGATTTTAAGATAGTAAGGATAGGTTTATCGGGTCTTCCCCTTACCGATCACTACCGTCTCGGACAGATGATAAAAAGTGCAGTGGATAACCTTTCAAGGAGAGTAGTGTTTGTTGCAAGCGGAGATCTTTCTCACAAGTTACAGACGTACGGCCCTTACGGCTTTGCACCCGAGGGACCCGAGTATGACAGGCGCATAATGGATGTATGTAAAAGGGCAGCCTTTGATGAGCTGTTTGATTTTGATGAGGCTTTCTGCGAGAGAGCAGCAGAATGCGGTCACCGTTCCTTTGTGATAATGGCAGGTGCTTTAGATGCGACAAGGGTCAAGGCAACGCAGTATTCACATGAGGATGTGACGGGTGTCGGTTACGGTATCTGTTCCTTCTATCCGGCGGGTGAGGACAAGGAAAGAAGATTTCTTGAAAAGCATCTTGAAAAGATAGAAAGACAGCTTGAAGAAAAGAAAAATGCTTCCGATGAATATGTAAGACTTGCAAGAAAAGCAATAGAAAGCTATGTGACGGATAAAACGATAATAAAGGTTCCGGATCACCTTCCAAAGGAGATGACCGATACATGCGCCGGTGCTTTTGTATCGATCCATGAGCACGGGAGACTGAGAGGCTGCATAGGAACGATAAGCGCAACAAAGGATTCTCTTGCCGAAGAGATCATAGCAAATGCGATAAGTGCTTCCACGACAGATCCCAGATTCGATCCCATAACAAAGGATGAACTGCCATGGCTTGATATAAATGTTGATGTGCTGGGAGATGCTGAGGATATAGATTCACCCGATGAGCTTGATGTAAAGCGCTACGGAGTTATCGTGAGCAATCGTTTTAAGAGAGGACTGCTCTTGCCCGATCTTGACGGTGTGGATACGGTTGAGCAGCAGATAAGGATAGCAAAGCAGAAAGCCGGCATAAACGATAATGAGAAATATTCTCTGCAGAGATTTGAAGTTATAAGACATATATAGGAGGACTTACATGGCTGCATGCAATGTATGTTTCAGACACTGCATAATAGATGAAAACAAAACAGGCTTTTGCGGGGCAAGGGGAACGATAGGCGGTAAGGTTGTTCCTCTTAACTATGCAAAGGTTACATCCCTTGCACTCGACCCCATAGAAAAGAAGCCCTTAAACAGATTCATGAGCGGTTCAAAGATACTCTCTGTCGGAAGCTACGGATGCAATCTTAGATGTCCTTTCTGTCAGAACAGCGAGATATCATGGGGAGAAGAGGTTAAGGACTGGCCTTTCCTTGCGGAGGATCTGACTCCCGAAGAACTTGCCGATATGGCATATATTTATCAGAGTAGGGGAAATATAGGTGTGGCTTATACCTACAACGAGCCTCTTGTGGGCTATGAGTATGTTTATGACTGTGCAAGGCTTGTTCATGAGAGAGGCATGAAAAACGTTCTTGTGACAAACGGATGCGTAAGCCTTGATGTATATGATAAGATCATACCCTATATAGATGCGATGAACATAGATCTCAAAGGATTTAGGGACAGCTTCTATTCGGACACCCTTAAAGGTGACAGAGAGATGGTCATGAGCTTTATTAAACATGCCGTAAAGGACTGTCATGTCGAACTTACGACTCTTATAATCCCCAGGGAGAACGACTCTGTTAAGGAGATGGAAGATATAAGCGAATGGATAGCATCCTTAAAGGATGTATATCAGAATAAAGACGGCAGTGAGATACCGCTTCACATATCCAGGTTCTTCCCTCAGTTTCATATGACAGACAGGGATGCGACCGATGTGAGCCTTATATATCATCTTAAGGATATCGCATCCAAAAACCTTAAATATGTCTATACCGGAAACTGTTAAAAATATACACAAACTGTGTTAGAATATTTACAGAGCCAAATTGATCGCAGCATACATTAAGAAAGGAAATACACTATGGAATATGCACAGTTGCTCGAGAGCAGAAGAAGTATAAGAAACTATAAACCGGGTATGAGGATAAGCGAAGATCAGATAAAGGTCATGATCGATGCGGCTATCCAGGCACCCACATGGAAGAATTCACAGACAGGAAGATATTATGTGGCAATGAGCGAGGACAAGATCAACTTTGTCCGCAACCAGTGTCTTCCCGAGTTTAATGCCAACAGCTGTGCAAATGCTGTTGCACTTATAATCACGACTTACGAGACAAAGAGATCGGGCTTTGAAAGAGACGGCTCACCCACAAACGAGCTTGGTGACAAGTGGGGCGTTTACGATCTCGGTCTTCAGAACGAAAACCTTGTATTAAAGGCAAGAGAGACAGGTTATGATTCACTCATCATGGGTATCAGGGATGCCGATAAGATAAGAGCAGAGTTTGATATCCCCGAGTCTCAGGAGATCGTTGCCGTGATCGCCATCGGTGTAAGAGAGTCCGATGCACAAAAGCCTAAGAGAAAGACTCCCGATGATATAACAAGATTCTTCTAAAAAGAAAAGCAAAAGTATAAGCGGACCGAAAAAATAATTCGATCCGCTTTCTTTATGTGCTTAATGTAAAGGTTTAAAGCTGTTCTGTTTCCATGTTGTGGAAAAGATCCCTGTACCATTCAAGGGAACTTAGGTATGCTTCATATACCGCATCTATCGACATATCGTTTATAAGAAGGAGTCTTGAAACCTCCTGCCAGTCGCCTGCTTCGTATACCTGGATGAAATCAAGGACATCAACGAAAGGTCCGTCATGACTTACAAGCGCCTTGCTTATGTTCTTTGATACCTTAAGAAGTGCAAGTGCTTCATCCATGGGCTTGTTCAAAATAAGATCAACGACTGAGAACAGTCCCATCAAGAACAGTTCAGGTCCGAATACACCCAGTTCAAACTGTCCCGAGATGTTTTCCGCAAACTTTGCTCTAAGGAGTGACAGACGCATGATCTCACTGGGTCTGTCGGAACACAGCTGCTGTGTTATGGCCGTTGTGATCCACTTCTTTAATTCCTTCTGACCAAGCATCGCTGCCGCATGCCTTATGGATGTTATCTCGGTGGTGGAATGCGTTACCTTGTTAACCATCTTTAAAAGGGAGATGATAAGGGCCGTATCACGACCGATTATGTCCGCAGCCTCCGTAAGTTCAAAGTCTTCGCTGTTAACCAGGTTTAAAAGTGATATATAGTTGAGCTTAAGGGGAGATACCGTTGTGTTTCCCTTTGTTACGGGCATACGGTAGAAGCTTCCCTCAAACAGATAATATCCGCCCTCGATCCTTAAGCTGTCAAACATGCCAAGACTGTCAAGATCACTGGCTATCAGCTTTACTCTCGGATATACCTGGCTGAAATATATCTTTGCCTTTGAGATAACGATCTTCTGATGGTTTAGCATGATGTAATCCATAAGCCTTAAGATGGGCTTATAGGGTTCGAAATCGGAAACCTCAAGACCGCGTATCGCAAATTTGTATCCCTGTTCCTTTAAAAGCATTATACGTTCAACGAACTGGAACTCAGGTTCAACAGTGTTGTCTATGACAAGCACCAGACGGTCATGATCCGCATCGCACTGTTCGCTTATGTCTGAAAACAAAGATACGCTCGATATAGGAACAAACAGCTCGCTGCCCTTTGAAAGTGTGCTCACACCAAGGGCGTTTATAACATCAAAGCCTGGATTGCTTATCGAATCATACATTGCCGACGAGCTCATTATCGACGGGTCAAGGAAGGAGTTTCCCTTCTGACTCGAGATCGAATAGGCACGTACCGACATGCTCTCATCAAATAACGGGATTAGTGTTACCAGCATATATTTTTCCTCTAGAATAAATAAAAACACCGATACATATAAATTTTACACCAATTAGGGCTATTTAACAAGAATTTTCATACCAAGCCTTACAATTGCTAAAAGATTTTGAAAAATATCAGTCAAAAAGCGACTTAAGACTGTACTTTACAACGGTAAAATAAAGGTTTAGAATGTAGTAGATTACATCAAAATTCTAAGAAAGAAGGGCATGATTATGGAGAAGAAAAATCTCGACTGGGCCAGCCTTGGCTTTGGCTACGTAAAAACAGACTATCGTTATGTTTCAAATTATAAAAACGGAGCTTGGGATGACGGTGTCGTGACACAGGACGATCAGATCACCATGAGCGAGTGTGCCGGAGTGCTTCAGTATGCACAGACCGTATTTGAAGGTTTAAAGGCATATACGACAGAAGATGGAAAGATCGTTACTTTCAGACCTGACTTAAACGCCGACAGAATGGTTGATTCGGCAAAGCGTCTTGAGATGCCTGTATTCCCCAAGGAGAGATTTCTTGATGCTATAGATAAAGTTGTAAGCGCAAATGCTGCATGGGTACCTCCGTACGGATCAGGAGCAACTCTTTATTTAAGACCTTATATGTTCGGTATCAACCCTGTTATAGGTGTTAAGCCTGCAGACGATTATCAGTTCAGAGTATTTGCTACCCCCGTAGGACCTTACTTCAAGGGCGGTGCTAAGCCTCTTACAATAAAGGTTTCTGATTTTGACAGAGCGGCACCGAACGGAACAGGTATGATAAAGGCAGGTCTTAACTATGCGATGAGCCTTCATGCAATCGTTACGGCTCATAAGGAAGGATTTGACGAGAACATGTATCTCGATCCCAAGACACGTACAAAGGTTGAGGAGACAGGCGGTGCAAACTTCCTCTTTGTAACAAAGGACGGAAAGGTTGTAACACCAAAGTCAAACAGCATACTTCCTTCAATAACAAGAAGATCACTCGTTCAGGTTGCTAAGGATTATCTCGGACTTGAGGCTGAGGAGAGAGAAGTATACTTCGATGAGCTTAAGGATATGGCTGAGTGCGGACTTTGCGGTACGGCAGCAGTTATCTCACCTGTAGGAAAGATCTATGATCACGGAAACGAGATCTGCTTCCCTTCAGGAATGAATGAGATGGGACCTGTTACAAAGAAGCTTTACGATACACTGACAGGCATCCAGATGGGAAGAATAGAAGCTCCCGAAGGCTGGATAAGAGTTATAGGTTAATAAAGAAATCATTAAAGAGCGGATGTATTAAACTGCACCCCGAATGTTTTGTCTAACATTCGGGGTGCAGTTCAGTATTCCGCTCTTTTGTATTGCCACAGGAAAGTTCTGAAAATGCTGTCTGTCATACTGGATAAAGCATATTAATGATTGTAATTACATACATCAGATGATATAATGATTGTAAATACAGTCATTACAACATCGAGAGGTTGAGCTATGGGAAGAAGAAAAGCACTTTTACAGCCCAAACTGGAGAAAAAACTGCAGACAGTCGGAGGACAGATAAAGCTTGCGAGGTTGAGACGCGGATGGACTGCAGAAGAGATTGCAGAGAAAGCGTTTGTTGCGCGTTCTACAATAACACAGATAGAGAAGGGGTCGCCTTCTGTTTCTATCGGTATGTATCTGGCAGTACTGAATTCGCTTGGATTGCAGGATGACATACTGTTACTGGCAAAAGATGATGTGCTGGGAAGAACGTATCAGGACCTTAATCTGAAGATTCCAAGGAGGTCGAGAAAAAATGCCTCAAAATGAAATCTATGTATATGCCGGATGGGAAAGCAACAGAAAAATAGGGACAATCTTCGTAGATATGTTGAATGGTTCGGAGGTTGTAGCATTTGCATATGAGCATCAATGGCTGCAGATTCATCCGGGACTGATCCTGGATCCTACTTTGGAGCAGACGCCTTACCGAGCATATTCCAATGACAAAATGCTCTTTGGAGCCTTTCAGGATTCCTGTCCGGACCGATGGGGAAGAAGGTTGATAGACAGAAGGGAATCTATATATGCTGCGAAGGAAAACCGACGCCCGCGCAGGTTTATGGAGACCGATTATATGCTGGGTTTGCAGGATATATGCCGAAGCGGCGGATTCCGTTTTAAAACAGATGAAAACGGAGACTTCTTAGGCAACGACGGTCTGAGTGTTCCTCCTGTCTCAACGATAAGGGAATTGGAACAGATATCTCTGGGTTATGAGAACGGTAACGATGACAGATGGATACAGCAGCTGGTGAATCCCGGTTCGTCTCTTGGAGGTGCGCGACCCAAGGCGAATGTCAGGGATACGGATGGTTCCCTCTGGATCGCCAAGTTTCCATCAAAATACGATGATTATGATGTGGGTGCCTGGGAAAAGGTAGTTCACGATCTTGCGGGAAAATGCGGTATACGGATTCCTGAATCAAGACTGTGCAGATACAGCGATCTTGGAAGCACATTTCTCGTTAAGCGTTTCGATCGTGAATATGACCGTGATGGAAATGAAAAAAGGATTCATTTTGCTTCAGCAATGACTATGCTGGGAATGAGAGACGGTCATACCGACAAAACAGGATTTCTCGATCTTGCCGATGCAGTAAGCAGACTTACGATCAATTCCGACAGTGAACTGGAACAGCTGTTTAAAAGAGTTATTTTTGATATTGCTATATCAAATCAGGATGATCATTTGAGAAATCACGGATTTCTTCTTACAGATAATAAATGGACGCTCTCTCCGTCATATGATATGAATCCTGTATATAATGCAGATTATCTTTCAATGTATATTGATTTTGATGATGGACGAAGATCATTTGATAAAGCTCTGGAAACAGCAGTTTACTTTCATCTGACAGAAGAAGAGGCAAAACAGATTATTAAAAGTATTGTGGGTACAGTAGCAGATCTGTGGCGATCACTTGCATCAAAATATGGAATAAATGAATCAGACAGAAAACTGATGGCCCCTGCATTTGAACTTGCACAAAAAGAAGCTCTTTGAACCAGCAAGACGAGTGTGAACAATAAAAGAGATATCACCGTACGTCGGCAGATATCTCTTTTTATGTCCAGTATTCAGTATAAGCAGTTAAAAAACTAATGAATGAACGGCATGAGTTCTATGACAAATACCATTATGCAGGCAAGCACGGATACCACAAAGAGGCTTGCACCCTTCCATGCGAGTATTATCGCAAAGATAAAAGCTATGGCACCCGCAACAGGTGAATCCGTTGCATCCATCATGGCGGGGAAGGTCATCGCTGCGAGCGTGACATAGGGCACATAGTAAAGGAATGATCTTATAAAGGTGTTTGTTATCTCTTTCCTTATCAGTGTGAGAGGAAGAACCCTTATCAGATATGTCACCAGAGCCATTATTAACATGTAGATATATATGTTGTGTGTCATGCCTCATCCTTCCTTTCTTCCTTTAATGGAAAGAGCAGTGCTGCGACAGATGATATCACAACAGTTATAAATATGATCCTTGTTCCGGATGATATCGAAGCGATCAAAGGAATACGAGCAGAAAGATAGCTTGCCACCATCGATATCACGACTAAAGAAGCGATCTTCTTATCCTTCTTTGAAGGAGGGATTATTATCGCGATGAACATTCCATAAAGACCAACGCTTAGGGCACTTACCACATTCTTTGGAAGGATGTTTCCCATTACCACACCGAGATAGGTTCCCACAGACCATGCGGGTACGGATACGGCTGCCGCACCGTATGTATAGAAGGGATTAAGCTTTCCGGGTACGGATATGCTTATTCCGAAGATCTCATCCGTTATAAAGCATCCGAGTAAAAACCTGTGGATGTTTTTCATCTTATCTGAAAACTTCTGGGACAGAGCGCAGCTTAAGAGCATATATCTTGCATTTGCTACAAGAGTCATAATGGCTAGTTCTATGTATGCGGCCTTTTCTCCTATTAATGTAAATCCCACATACTCACCGGCCGATGCCGCATTGGTAGCGGATACTATCATGGACTGAAGAGCGGTCACACCTGCTTTCTTTGCGACTATGCCCAAAGTAAAGGCGACCGCAAAGTATCCGAGTGCTATCGGGATACCGTGCTTCATGCCGGTAAGAAATGCTGTTTTATTGCTTGCCTCAAGATTGTTTCTCATTTTTTAAACGCCTTTGTTTAAATTCAACATTACCTATTGTAACCACTTTTGTCCTGTTCGTCCATATTAAATTGAGAGTGGTCTTTAAGGCTGTGAATGTGATATATTTATCTTGATATGCAACAGTTGAAACAGGATATAGACAACTTAACATTCAAACGCGTTTATCTTCTCTACGGAGATGAGGATTACTTAAGGAAGCAGTACAAGGATAAACTTCTAAATGCCCTTATGCCCGACGGCGATACGATGAATTTTAACCGCTATGAGGGCAAGGATATAGAGATAGGCGAGGTCATAGATCAGGCAGAGACCCTTCCTTTCTTTGCTGACAGGAGAGTGATCCTGATAGAAGACAGCGGTCTGTGCAAGGCGGGAGGAGAGCAGTTTGCGGAATATCTCTCAAACAGTTCCCCCGACACGGTCATAATAATGAATGAATCCGCAGTCGACAAAAGGAGCAAGGTCTTTAAAGCCGTAACGAGCGCCGGAAGAGCAGTGGAATTTAACGCCCAGCCGGCTGAGACTTTACAAAAGTGGATCTTAGGGCGCGTAAAGAAAGAGGGAAAGAATATCGATTCAAGGGCTCTTAATCTCTTGCTTGAGCGCACCGGCACGGATATGACAACGATAAGCGTTGAGCTTGAAAAGCTCTTTTCATACACGATGGGAAGACCTGCCATAACGGCTAAGGATGTTGATGATATAATAACAGTGAGCACAAGTTCAAAGGTCTTTGACATGATAGCTGCGATAGCAGAGAAGAGACAGTCCGCTGCGCTTGAGATGTATCATGATCTTTTGGAACATAAGGAGACACCTTTTGGGATACTGGCTCTGATCACAAGGCAGTTTAACATGATGCTTCAGGTTAGTGAGCTCATGGATGAGGGGAAGGGTGTCAAGTCAATAGCGGATACGATGGGAATATCCACATATATAGAACAGAAGTATGAGAGACAGGTAAAGAACTTCGGATACAAGTCATTAAGAAGAGCACTCGATGCATGTGCCGAGGCCGATGAGAATGTAAAGATAAAGGGAATGAACCCGGAGCTTTCGGTGGAACTTCTGATAATCGAATACAGCAGCCGATAGTACGATAAACGGGACTATATCTCCTATATAGTGTAGGCATAAGGTAAACAGTGCCGACTTAGGCAGGGAGGTATACAATGAAAAAGACTACCATCGTTATCACACTCGGACTCATACTCATAATAACTTTAGGTATATCGATAAGGGCAAACGGAAGATCAAACCGCATCCCGGATATAACAAATGAATATTACAGACAAATAGAGAATGCTTACGTTTTAGATGTCAGGCAGACTCTTACAAAAGAAGGTTTTTCAAATGCCGGAGTATCCATGACCAAAGTGGTCAATGATCTCGGAGGCTTTGATTATACATTGAAAGTCCATCACAGAAGGATAGACAGGATGGATGAGAGTGAGAGGGAAACACTCTCAAAGCTTTTAACTTCTGCAGACATAGGAGTCGATAACAGCTTCGTGTCTGTAAGATATATAGAATACTGAAAAAAGAAAGGCAGATACTTATGGAACCAAAGATAGGCGGTGTATACAGACATTTCAAAGGAAATCTCTACGAGGTCAAGGCTGTTGCAAAACACAGCGAGACTCTTGAAAAGATGGTGGTCTACCAGGCTCTCTACGGAGATAACGAGACCTATGTGAGACCCTATGATTCGTTTGTGTCAAAAGTGGATAAGATAAAGTATCCCGATGCCACTCAGGAATACAGATTCGAGGAAGTCAAGGCAAACGAGACTCCCGATATCGATCCGATGGTGATGAAGTTTTTGGAGACCGAGGACTTTGAAGAGAAGTTTGATATATTAGACAGTCTTCGCTATAAGATCACAAAGGATCAGATAGCAGTCATGGCCATGTCTTTGGATGTAACGATAGATGACAGTGATCTTGAAGATATGTACAGGCAGTTAAAAACCTGCGTGGATACCAGACGCAGGTTTGAAACAACAAGATTAAGATAGATCAGTAGATGATCTTTATTGCTTCCTTTTTACAGCTTACGGAGATGTAGTCGGCTTTTGTCTCGACCTCTCCGTCGGTGTGAACCCATAAAGGAGATGAGGTCCTTACGCTGTAGCCGCAGGTGCGGTACAGATCAACGCCCTCGTTTCCAAGGTGCTCACCCTCAAGTGCTGTGGGAAGCAGTTTTATTATACCGGGCTTTGAGATGCCGTGTACGGCAAGAAGATCTATCATGCCGTCATGGTTGCTCGCATCCGGTGCGAACATGAAACCTCCGCCCTCATAGCGGTTGTTCATACCGCCAAGGAATATCAGTTTTTCCAGTGAGATCACATCGGAACTTCCTTCCAGCGTAAGCTCAGCCGTTACAAATCTTGAAAAGATCAGCTGCTTTATACATATGAAAAGATATGACAGCTTTCCAAGACCGAGTCTGTTAAAGAAATTCTTTATCCCCGAAGAGAGCGCTTCATGACATACGCTCGCATCATATCCCATGCCGCAGCTTACAAGAAAGTGTCTGTCGGGTATGGACATGTTTCCTTCTCTTACAAGACTGTTCTCACAGTGGACCGTTCCCATATCCATATAAAGTATCGTAGGTTTGGTTAAAAGATGAGTGACCGCTTCTACCGGATCGGAAGAGATCCTTAGAGCTCTTGCAAGATCGTTGCTCGAACCTACAGGTATTGTGGAAAGAGCGACATTTTCAAATGAATCAAGTCCCTGGATGACCTCGTTTAAAGTCCCGTCACCGCCAAGAACCATAAGGTGTACGCGTTCGTTTTCTTCACATATCTTAGATACTATCCTTGCCGCATCACCGTGTTTTGAAGTCAGATATGACTTGTATTTAACTTCCTTTTCATCAAGGACTCTTTTTACTATCTCCCAGTTTTTTTTGCCTCTGCCTGATCTGGCAGCAGGGTTGACGATCACATGATACATAACGCATCTTCCTTGAAAAACGTTTTTAGGCTTATATAACCTAGGAAGATATTATCAGATAAATTTTTTCAAGTAAATAGGTTTTAGCGTATTTTCACATCGCATTTCCTGTGGTATAATATCCCCTAAGCGTTGTCAGTCAGAGACAATTTTATTAAAAGAGTTTATTAAGAAAGGCGGACAGATATGTACTCTTTAGATGAAGTAAAAGCTGTTGATCCCGAGATAGCTCAGGCCATAGTGGATGAGCAGAAAAGACAGAACAGTCACATTGAATTAATCGCATCGGAAAACTGGGTTAGCAAGGCAGTAATGGCTGCAATGGGTAGCCCTCTTACAAATAAATATGCCGAAGGATATCCCGGAAAGAGATACTACGGCGGCTGTGATTGCGTGGATGTCGTTGAAGACCTCGCACGTGAGAGAGCTAAAAAGCTCTTTGGCTGTGACTATGTCAATGTTCAGCCCCATTCAGGAGCACAGGCAAACATGGCTGTATTCTTTGCAGTAATGGAGCCCGGCGACACATTCATGGGAATGAACCTCGATCACGGCGGACATCTTTCACACGGTTCACCGGTAAATATGTCAGGTAAGTACTTCAACTGCGTACCATACGGCGTTAACGATGACGGCTTCATCGATTACGATGAGGTAAGAAGGATCGCTCTTGAGTGCAAGCCCAAGATGATCGTAAGCGGCGCTTCGGCTTATGCCCGCAAGATAGATTTTAAAAAGTTCAGAGAGATCTGTGATGAGGTCGGTGCAGTAATGATGGTAGATATCGCTCACATCGCAGGACTTGTTGCTTCAGGTTATCATGAGAGTCCCTTCCCTTATGCTGATGTTGTAACAACAACAACTCATAAGACTTTAAGAGGTCCACGTGGCGGTATGATCATGTGCAACCAGGAGGCAGCTGATAAGTACAACTTCAACAAGGCTATATTCCCGGGTATTCAGGGTGGTCCTTTAATGCATGTGATAGCAGCAAAGGCTGTATGCTTCAAAGAGGCTCTTTCTCCCGAGTTCAAGGAATACGGAAAGAACATCATTGACAATGCACAGGCACTTGCAAACGGACTTATGAAGAGAGGCTTAAGCATAGTTTCGGGCGGTACGGATAACCACCTTATGCTCCTTGATCTTCGTCCGCAGGGTCTTACAGGCAAGGCTATAGAAAAGCTTCTTGATGAGGCTCATATCACAGCCAACAAGAACACTGTTCCCAACGATCCTCAGAAGGCTTTTGTAACATCAGGTATCAGACTCGGTACTCCCGCTGTTACATCTAGAGGCATGAACACCGAAGATATGGACAGGATCGCTGAAGCTATCTCTCTTGTAGTTCTCGGCGGCGAGGAGAAGGTTCCTCAGGCAAGAGCCATTGTTCAGGAGCTTACTGACAAGTATCCTCTTATTTAATAAAGATACTTATACATATGAATAATGAAAAAAAGATGATCAGTGCCGATTCACTTAAGTGGATCGCACTGATTACTATGTTTATAGACCATATAGGCGCAGGCATATTTGAAAAGTCACCGATGTTCATGTCAGGTCACGGAGCATGGGACCTTCTGTTAAGGTCGATAGGAAGGATCGCCTTTCCTATCTTTTGTTTCCTTCTTGTTGAAGGATACATACATACCCACAGCAGATTAAAGTACAGCTTAAGGCTTCTTGCGTTTGCCCTAATATCGGAGATACCCTTTGATCTGCTCTTCAGACAGAAGTTCTTTACGCTTAAATACCAGAACGTGTACTTCACACTCATACTGGGATATATATGCATGATCGCTATGGGTTATCTTAAAGAGAAGATAAAGGGCTGTTTAAGTTACATACCTCAGCTTATCGTTCTGGCTCTCGGTGCTGTCATCGCACAGTTTATGAATACGGACTACGGAGCATGGGGAGTGGCACTTATCGGAGTGATATTTCTGTTTTCAAAAGACAGAAAAATACAGTGCATCATTTCAGCCTGTTTCATACTTGTAACAAGCTTTATGGGACTGATATCAGAGCTTGAAGCTTTCGCAGCACTTGCATTTATCGCGATTGCGTTTTATAGTGGTCAGAGAAAAAACAGTGTGAACAAATATGTATTCTACAGTCTGTACCCCATCCACTTAAGCGTATATGCAGGGATAAGATACATTCTGTTTACGGTCCTTGATGTTATGTAGGACATATATGTAAGGAAAGGTAGTATTTATGATAAAGGTAGCGGTTTATGGCTACGGCACCGTTGGAAGCGGCGTAGTAGAAGTTATTGATGACAACAATAAGCTTATAAGTCAGAGGATAGGCGATGAGATCGAGGTAAAATACATCCTTGATATCAGAGATTTCCCGGGAGACAAAAACGAGAAGAAGATCGTACATGATATCAACATCATTCTTGACGATCCCGAGATAAACGTGATCTGCGAGACAATGGGAGGTACAAAGTTTGCATATCCCTATACAAAGTCTGCACTCGAAAAGGGTATAAGCGTATGTACATCAAATAAGGAACTCGTTGCCGCATACGGACCCGAACTTTTATCGATCGCAAAGAAGAATAACTGCAGCTATCTGTTTGAAGCAAGCGTGGGCGGCGGAATACCGATAATCCGTCCGATGAACACATCTCTTGCGCCTGAGCACATAGAAAAGATAACAGGTATCCTTAACGGTACGACCAACTACATGCTCACAAAGATGTCAAGAGAAGGCTCTTCATATGAGGATGTTTTAAAGGAAGCTCAGGATCTGGGCTATGCCGAGAGAAATCCCGAGGCTGACGTTGAAGGCTTTGACGCATGCAGAAAGATTGCGATCCTTGCGTCCCTTATGACAGGAAAGACCGTTAACTACGAAGAGATATACACAGAGGGTATCACAAAGATAACCTCAAAGGATTTCGAATATGCAAAGAAGCTTAAAAAGTCCATAAAGCTTCTTGCCATAGCAGAGAACAAGGATGATGAGTTAACCGCAATGGTAGCTCCCTTCATGATTGGTGAAGAGCATCCCCTTAACGGAGTAAACGATGTATTTAACGGTGTCTACGTTACGGGAAACATGGTAGATGACCTTATGTTTTACGGAAGAGGAGCAGGAAAGCTTCCCACGGCAAGTGCTGTTGTAAGCGATGCCATAGAATGTGCAAGAAATCTCGGAAGGACTCTTGACTGTGTATGGAAGGATGAGAAGAAGACCCTTGCAGACAGAAAGAATAAGGAAAGAGAGTTCTTTGTAAGAACCGATGCAGCGCAGAAAGACAATGCATTAAGTTTTTTTGAGGGTCTTAGCGATGTATCGATCGATTCAGATGAGTTTGCTTTCATCACACCCAAGATGAGCGAGAGAGAATTTGACGATAAGATCGTACGTCTTGATAAAGTTAAGTCTGTAATCAGGGTTGAGGCCTGATCGATCATATAGGATATTGAGGAGTATGTTATGAAAAAAGTGGTAAAGTTCGGCGGAAGCTCACTTGCGAGCGCCGAGCAGTTCAAAAAAGTCGGAGACATCATCAGATCTGACGAGACAAGGATCTATGTAATACCCAGTGCACCCGGAAAGCGTTTTGACGGTGACACAAAGGTAACGGACATGCTTTACGGCTGTTATGCTCTTGCTGATGCAGACAAGAACTTTGACAAAGAGCTAAAGGCCATAAAGGAAAGATACAATGAGATCATAAGCGGTCTTAACCTTGACATGACTCTCGATGAAGAGTTTAAGGAGATCGAGAAGAACTTTAAGGCAAAGGCCGGAAAAGACTATGCCGCAAGCAGAGGCGAGTTCTTAAACGGAAAGATAATGGCAAAGTATCTCGGATATACATTTGTCGATCCCGCTGAGGTCATCAAGTTTGATCCAAACGGTGATTTTAATGCCGAAAAGACAAACGAGCTTTTGGGAAAGAGACTCTCAAAGCTTGACAATGCCGTAATACCCGGTTTTTACGGAAGCTTGGAGGACGGAAAGGTAAAGACCTTCTCAAGAGGAGGTTCAGACATAACAGGTTCCATCGTTGCAAGAGCGGCTCACGTTGATGTATATGAGAACTGGACAGACGTATCCGGCTTCCTTGTAGCAGATCCCAGGATCATAGATCATCCTGAAGGAATTGAT
This sequence comes from Lachnospiraceae bacterium, assembly GCA_016286035.1. Taxonomy (GTDB): domain Bacteria; phylum Bacillota; class Clostridia; order Lachnospirales; family Lachnospiraceae; genus Colinaster. The sequence continues at coordinate 63,679 of JAEERY010000059.1, read as the reverse complement.
ACCATCACATACAAGGAACTCAGAGAGCTCTCATACATGGGAGCAGGCGTACTTCATGAGGATTCTATCTTCCCCGTTCGTATCGAGGGTATTCCGATAAACATCAGAAACACAAACAAGCCTTCAGACAACGGTACATGGATCGTTGAGAGCACCTGCCAGAAGTCAAAGTACACCATAACGGGTATCGCAGGCAAGAAGGGCTTCTGTTCTATAAACATAGAAAAAGACAAAATGAACTCCGAGATAGGTTTCGGCAGAAGAGTTCTCGGCGTATTTGAGGATAACGGCATAAGCTTTGAGCACATGCCTTCCGGAATAGACACACTTACAGTCTTTGTTCATCAGGATGAGTTCATGGACAAGGAGCAGAGAGTAGTTTCCGGTATCCACAGAGTGGCAAATCCCGACACTATAGAGATAGAGGCAGACCTTGCACTCATCGCAGTCGTTGGAAGAGGCATGAAGAGCCAGCGCGGTACAGCAGGAAGGATCTTCTCTGCACTCGCACATGCCAATGTAAACGTTAAGATGATCGACCAGGGATCAAGCGAGCTTAACATCATTATCGGTGTATCAAATGCCGATTTCGAGACAGCGATAAAAGCGATCTACGACATCTTTGTTACGGCAGCGCTTGGCTGATACATTGAAAATACAAGACTTTTTAGAGACAGACAATTGCGTTCTGTCTCTTTTTATATGAAAAAGATGAAAAATAAATTATCTGAAATATTCCAACAAAAGCAATAAAATATACAAAAGCAAGATTACATAACTTTAATTTGATACAAAATAATTAATTTTTTTCATAAATTGTATTGACAAATATAAAACAGGTGTATATAATAAAGACATAATAAAACAAACACAAATCTAACAAAGGAGGAACGGTCCACCGGAAAGATAAGTGTATGATCATATATGACATGGTTAGTGGGGCGTAAGTTGGTGACAGCCGTATGAGATCCGAATAAAAGATGAGAGTAGGATCCAGGTGTTACAGTACGTGGGTACAATAAGAGGATACGCCGGTAAATGTCGAGTACAACTGAATAGAAGATGAAAAAACAACTCAGAAAGCGAGGTAAAGTCCATTGGATTCATCGGTTTAAGGGCGGGTATCAATATAAATCAGGATTGGTACCCGCTTAATTTGTGCGCCTGAAAAAAGTTAAAAAATCCTTAAGAAATATTATATTTTGTATTTACCGAATATGTGATATACTACCACTTGTGAAATTATGTGAAAAAGCAGTAAGTGGAGATATATGATGTCAGATAACAATAATTTTCTGAATGATGATATAGAAACTCTGGATCTTTCGGATATCCCGGAAGCCATTGCCGCTATGGAAGAGACAGGTGTGATAAAACCCATAGCTGAGATAAAAGAGGCTGAGGCTAAACAGGCTGAGGAGGAAAAGAAAACAGACGAGATAGAAGAGACTAAAAAAGAGCCTGAAAAAAGCGAAGAAGTTTCTTCTGACCCCGGTGAGACACAGAGCTGGGATGCCATACATGAGAACATGACGGAAGCTCCCGAGGACAATGTTACACCCCCAGAGAGTGAACCTCCAAAGGATGGGGATGATACACAACCTAAAAAGAAGATCACTTCCGAAGAAAAAAGACTGGCAAGACAAAAGAGAAGACAGACAAACAGGATAATAGCCTTCACGGTATTCTTTGTCATTGTTGCGCTCATAGCGATAGGAAGTATTTTCGGAGCAAAATTTGTTTCCGAGAACACAGATAAGGATGAACCTGTTGCGGTAGTGGAAGAGATAACTCCCGCAGTAACAGAACCTGTAATAGACATGACGCCTCTTATAACCCAGGAGGAAGAAGAACAGGAAGAGGAAGAACCAACTCCGGAAGTTCAGTCTGAAGAAGAGCTTTTGGAAGAAATGGTCACAAACATGATATCCGAGATGACCCTTGAAGAGAAGGTCGCAGGATTATTCATTGTGACACCCGAGTCATTAACCGGCCAGCAGGCTGTAACAAAAGCAGGTGACGGAACAAAGGAAGCGCTTGAAAAGTATCCCGTGGGAGGAATAGTTTATTTCAAGCAGAACATAACTTCTGCCGATCAGATAAAAGAGATGATCGACAACACTGTCAGTTACAGCAGATATCCTTTATTTATCGCTGTTGACGAAGAAGGCGGTGATGTCACACGAATCCAGCAGGCTCTTAAGCTTGACAAGATCCCCACAGCCGCAGAGCTTGGAGAAGAGAATAACACGATAACAACATTCGATACATACAACAGTATCGGCAACTATATGAAAGAATACGGCTTTAACCTTGATTTTGCGCCTGTTGCGGATGTATTGACCAATCCGGACAATAAGGCTATCGGCAACCGTTCATTTGGTGCAGATGCCGATGTTGTCAGCAACATGGTATCAAGTGCCGTAAAAGGACTTGATGAAGCGGGTGTATATACCTGTGTCAAGCATTTCCCGGGTCAGGGAGATGTTAACGGTGATACTCATCAGACTCTGGCATCCACAACAAAGTCAAGATCTGAGATGGAAAGCTGCGAGCTCTTATCGTTTAAAGCCGCTATCGAGAGCGGAGTTGATATGATCATGGTCGGTCACTTCTCTGCACCTTCTCTTACTGAGGAACCTCTTCCCTGCTCGATATCAAGAGAGGTCATGACGGATCTGTTAAGAGTCGATATGGGATATAACGGCGTGATAATAACAGATTCTATGAGCATGGCAGCCATCTCGGAGTATTACGGGGCTGATGAGGCAGCCATCAAGGCATTAAAGGCAGGTGCCGACATGATACTCATGCCGGAAGACTTTGAACTTGCCTACAACGGTGTAATAGATGCAGTCAACGACGGGACCATAGACGAGCACAGGATAAACGATTCACTTGCAAGAGTTTACAAGGTTAAATACAAGGATACTTTGCAACCTGAGGAATGATCTTATAAAAATGCTGTAAATTGATAAAAAGATTTGCTATTATATAATCATCCAATAATCTAACATAATTGAAGGAGGGATTCTTAAATGGGCAAATTCGTATTATCAGAAGCAAAGAACGGTTACAAATTCAATCTTGTTGCAGGTAATGGCGAGATCATAGCATCAAGCCAGGTTTACAAGAGCGCTGCTTCAGCTAAAAAGGGCATCGCATCTGTTATGACAAATTCGCAGATCGCAAAGGTTGAGGACCAGACAGAAAAAGGATTCAAGGCTGTTACAAATCCCAAGTTTGAGGTTTACAAGGATAAGAAGGGCGAGTTCCGCTTCCGTCTTAAAGCAAAGAACGGACAGATAATAGCAACAGGAGAGGGCTACTCAAAGTTAGACAGCTGCCTAAAGGGTGTTGCTTCAGTCCAGAAGAACGCAAAGGACGGCAAGATAACAGAGAAATAAGTAAGTTGAAGGGATATCCAAAACGGATATCCCTTTTAATCTAAACAAAGTCAGGGATCTCATCCTGGCTTTGTTTATTTTTGGTATACCCTCCTATCTTAAAGTATAAATTGCTGTATGTTGATAAGCCTATATATGGCAGATTGATTGCTTCTGAGGGGCTTTATTCGCTATATGAAGATGATGATGCACTGTCACTGGGATATATGACAAGACTTAAGGAAGGGGATGCACGTAGAGTATTAAGTGGAAATGCGTTTGAAAATCAAAATATTTGGGCTTATTTCGAGATTGATAATAGCAGACAATTGTCAAAAGAACAAAAAGCACTCAAAGCTGATAATAAATTGTTTTTAAATGGTGAAAGCGTTGGTGAATTCATAGATCCTCATAATGAATCGGCTTATATGGTGTTTTTGGGTGAACACGTATCGGGAGAAAAACTTAATATTGAAGTCTTAAGTGAAAAATACTATGGTATCATGCATGTCTTTTCTTTTAATGAGGAAGCATATCATAATATCTTGAATTCTTTGTCAAAGAATCAACTTAATATAACAGAGCATTCTAAAGTACGTTTTGAAGGTACTATAGATGCCGGTGAAGGTGGGAATATGTTGCTTACCTTACCATATATGGATGGATGGAAGGTTAAGGTTGATGGACATCGGGTTGAATATTGTGATTACAGAGATACCATGATAATCGTTCCGTTATCTGGAGGGCAACATAACGTTGAAATTGCTTTCTTTCCGCCTGGGTTAATAGCTGGATTGATAAGTATGCTCATTTCTGCTTGTCTATGGATTATGATCATACTTCTAAATAATAAGCATTTGACTGATAACAAGGATAACTTTAAGACAAATCATGTTTTGGCGTGATTAAGTAAATAATATAGTAGTATATTATGCCAATGATATATGATATTAGAGCAAATAAAAACATATTAGATCTTAATGTAATATCATAATGAATGATATTTAGGTTTATTCCAACGAATAGCGCAAACAATGTGGGAAGATGCATAACAAATACATAATATGCATACCGGTTTAGTTTGGTCCAGATACTATGTTTGATAAGTGTGAAATCAGTAGCCATGATAATGCGAATGAGTGATGGATAGAGTATAAAAACAAGCAGATACAATATTATCGGTTTTATATAATTGTAGTAATGTATATATGAGTGAATAAACAACATGATTAGTATGATGCATGTTATTACTTCTGGAAGCGATGGGGTGCTGGTCTTGTTTATTCTATGAGATAGAATAACACCAAAGAAGAATGCGATATATCCACGTGAGGTTGAATAATTAAGTAAAGGAATATTAATGCTTAACAATTGAGTGGATATGCCTAATACTATTATAAGAATGTAAAAATATATAGCAGAACAATTGAGCTTTCTAGATGCTTTTAGAATCAGATAGAATATTAGGTAGCATAAAAATAAAACAGAAACATACCATATGGGATTATTGATCATTGGATTATCAAGAATTCCCCATGCTGAAATACCAAGCGAGGCAACAACAGCCCCGAGGGGGTTTATTCCGGTTTCAAACAGCCAGTTTTCAACGTTCATAATTCCGGCGTAGTAACTGATTGTTTCATAGGCGATTACAGAGCCCATTATCGGGAGAATGAGGCGCAGATACCGATTGATGAAGAATTTTTTAAAAGTATGATCAGAGTTCTGTATACTTTGCTCATGTTTAGAAATAACTATACCTGAAATAAGAAAGAATAATTCTACCAATATGCCAAAATCAAACAGACCAAAATAATAATTCACATGATTATAAAAGTAAACACCGAAAATCTGTTGATAGTGGTGGAATATGATCATGATTGTTGCCATGACTTTTATAAAATCTAGTTGTATGTAATGATTGGAAGTATTGTTCATGTTTGAGCCTCCTGATTATTATAACACAAATATGAATAGTGAAGTGAAGGACAAAACTGTTATGGAAGAAAAGGGAAAAAGAGGATCATTAATAAGTATTTACGACAGAATCGGGAAAGAAGGGTTTGCAGAGATTGCTGAGTGGCTTTTGCGTTTGCTTTGCGTGACGCCTTTGATCATAGGTATTATTAATTATATTATGCTGTTGGACATACCTTCGTATGATCCTTATTTATATAATTACAGGTGTATAATTGTTTCAAGCATTGGGTTTATCCTCATGACAGTTTTTGCTGTGTTCTTTGTGAGAGGAAAGATAGTGCAAGAACATCTTGGGATAAAGGGCATATTGGGAAAGGTTAAATGCAGGGAACCATGGTTACTCTGGTGGATAGCTCTATTGGTCTGGGGGATTATTACGGTTGTTGCTTCAGCTTATCCTAAATCAGCTTTATTTGGTGGAACGATCCTTTAGTCGGGCTATATAACCCATATATATATGATATGCGTGATGATATGTGCATATCTTTTGAATGAAGATGGACGAAGAAGGGTTATTAATACATATGTTGTAGTATCAGACATATTAGCGATCATAATGATTTCGTTTAATTATAAAATGACGAAAAAACCTGAAGTGCATTTCCGATTGACGAGAATAAAATAAAATGATATAGTGCAACTAGAAATTAGTTGCAGAGGTATGGCAGTGCCTAAGAGATCAGAATTATTAGAAAAACTATTGTCTAAACCGGCTCCCACAAACTTTACAACGAGAGAACCTGACTTACTTATGAAGCAGTGCGGATGTGAGAGATTTGAAGGCGGGAGAGGATCCGGAATAGGTTATTATCATATTGAAACAAAACGTATCATTCAATTTGACGGACGGCATCCGGGAAATGAATTATACAGGTATCAGATAAAAATGGTAATAGGATTTCTAAAGGAAGTGGGTGAAATATAATGATGAGTTCGCTGATGGAATATAATGGATATCATGCAAAGGTTGAATTTGATCAGGATGATCAGATCTTTATTGGACATGTTCTCGGTATCAATGACTCTTTAAATTTTCACGGAGAATCTGTAAAAGAACTATCACAGTCCATGCGTGACTGCATAGATAATTACCTTGATCATTGTAAAAAAATCGGTAAAGACCCTGAGCGTGAATTTAAAGGCTCTTTTAATGTGCGTATTAAACCTGAACAACATAAAAAAATAGCTTTGTACGCAGCCAATGAGGGAATTACCATAAACCAGTTTGTATCCAGAGCGATAGAGGATGAGTTGAATATCCTTGAAGGATAAGCTATCCGGGGATAACTGTTTTGTAGCATCATCCGTATTTTTTGCCGATAAGAATTCACATGGCAGGATGAGTATTTTTATAAAAAAATGATCTTGAGAATTGTGTTTTCTCAAAACCGCTTTGTTTACAGTTAAAGGGATATCCAAAACGGATATCCCTTTTAAACTGCCTGTTTATCATATCATTGTTTTATTATTTTGCCGAATCGGTAAATGTTTCTGTCAGCTTGTTCTCATATGCGGTGCATATAGTGTTTAACTTGTTGCTCCAGTCACTGTAATCTCCGTTATCAACGGGATTTATGGAGGCCATCTTGGACATCATGCTCACACCGTCCGCCGCTATATCTCTAAGCTTTGCTGTCTTGTCGGCTACACTTTTTGAAAGTGCGTTATTATCGGCACCTTCTTCTATCTCTTTTTTAAGATCAGAAGCCTGAGCCTTGTAAAGTTCGGAAAGCATTCCCGAATAATCATTATATACCTCTTCATATGAAGAATAGACGGCTCTCTGCGAGGCATCTATTATCTCACCGGCCTGTGCTGACAGGTCCTTTTTTATATTTAAATAGACCTGATCGGAGAGTGCGACAGTCTCTTCTGGCGTATCCTCTGTTTCCTCAGTCTTTCCGCATGAAGCAAAAAGTCCCAGAGTGAGCAAAAGAAAAAATATCATAAGCGATCTTTTCATAAACATCCTCCTTGTTTAGTTCATTATAGCACAAAAAGTCAGGGCAAATAAACGGAGCCATCCATTGGCAGTATGGACGGCTCCTGTATAGAAATCAAGGGAACTTTAGATCCCTTAAGTTCGATTGATCATCTTATGCTGTAGCACATGATGCTGCAAGTGCTATTATACCGGCTACGATAAGGATCGGGATCGCAAGATATATGAGACCGAACATCACGAGTGCGACCATTATAACCGGGAAGACTATAAGTGTAAGGAGTAACTTTGCTATCCCCCATGCAGCCTTTAGACCAAACACTAAGATCTTAAACATTATTGCTATTGTTGCTATCACTAAGATCGTTATCATAAACTTCACATCCTTTCTGTGAGGGTTAACTGTTTCTTTATGCCTTTATTCTAGTGCTTATCGGGATGGATATAAATGATCATAGGAACAAATTATGAAGGTGTATTTTGCTCTTTGCATGGAAAAAAGAAGATAAAAAGAGAAGAGACCTCTTTGGTGTGGGTCTCTTCAAAGGGATTATGATGAAGTTTTAGCACCTTGCCTGCTACGTATTTACCATATCACAGATTTTGTTTCCTGAGTGGATTTGTGCACGAAATGCAGAAATTCGTGCACGAAATGCAGATAAATTTTTCTGTGTTCGAGCACACTTGAATTTATGTAAACCGCACGCTGTTTCCTGTTCTTGACATGTGACTATATTAAAATTAAAATGAAACCAGTTTCATTTTTAATGCACGGAGGTTCACATGCCAAAGGTATCACAGGAGTATTTTGATAACAAAAAACGATCGATCGTTAATGCGGCCTATGAGGTCTGTCTTAAAAAACCTGCCCAGATGGTCACGATGATGGATGTGATAGAACAGACAGGGCTCTCCCAGGGAGGGATATACCGTTTTTACAAAGACCTCGATGAGATATTAAGCGATATGGTCACCATGATGAGATCAAACTACAACCTGATAGACGGCCTTGAAGATGTATTTAATGATTCGGAGGACCTTTCATTTGAACAGGCTGTAAAAAAGGTATGCGATGTACTTGCCTCCACCATGGAAGAGCATCTGTTGGATATACAAAAGATAAACTTTGATCTTACGGTCATGGCCATAAACGAGCCGGAACGGGCAAAAAAGATCATCGGAAACATAAAGGGAAGAGGTAACTTTGATTACCTTGCTAAAGTCGCCCTGCCTCTTTTAAATGAAGCAGCAAAAAAACATGATCTTAAACTAAAGGGAAGCCCTGAAGAACTCTACGACTTTATATCATCCGCTTATACGGGCATTGAATTAAACTGTATTCTTTCTGCCTGCTACGGAAACGGGGCTCTTCACTTAGAGGTCAGTCCAAAGCCCCTTTTTGACACACTTGCTAAAACGATCATTTTCTTGTTTGGAGGAGAAAACTCATGAATAAAAGACCAAAGCCCACAGGAGAGTATGCGGTAGGAACATTCACCTATACCGTAAAAGATGCAAGAGAAGAAGTGATGGATAAGACAAAGATGCGAAGTGTAGCTTCCAGAGTCTATTACCCGATAGATAAGGATTCTGTAAAGGATCTTAAACCATCGATAGGCTTATCCGAAAACATGGCCAAGGGTATCACAAAAGCATTCAAGATACCCATAAACTATGAGAAAATGAAAGAAAAAGGCGAGATATACTCCGAGTGCTATGAAAATGCAAAAAGGATTGAAGGAGTAAGATTTCCTCTTATCATGTTTCATCACGGGATGGCCTCATACAGAGAGGGGAATTCTTTTCTGTGCATAGAACTTGCATCCCATGGATATGTGGTGATCAGCGTATCTCATTCGATGGAAGCAGCCTGCACCGAGTTTGATGACGGATCTGTCGAATGGTTTGACAAGAGCATCTTAAAGAAACAGTATCAGCCTTTTTTAAAGGGAGCCGTAAATATCCTTAAGCTTAGCAGGTTTAAGGGAAGCGACAGCGAAATGGCAAAAAGGTTTGATGAATTTCAAAGGGTATACTCAAGGTTTTTGATGGGCAGACTAGATGAATGGGTCCTTGATAATGATGCTACACTTGATTATGCAAAGGAGAATCTAAATGACCTTATAGACTTTGATAAGGGAATAGGAGTATGCGGTCACTCAATGGGAGGAAATACGGCCTACAGACTGTGCTGTGATAAGGAGGATTATGTCTGCGGCATAAACATTGACGGAGCTCTCTTTGGAGACTATACGAACTGTGTTCTTAATAAACCGTTTTTGCAGGTAAGCTGCAAGAGCAATGAAAAGGTAGTAGCCAGAGTATATATAAGACATACAAAGCCTGTTTTCAAGGCACTCTTTAAAGACATGCAGCATATAGGGTTTTCCGATGTGAAGCATATGATGAAACCGGGACTTACCGCGGGAAAGCTTGATCCTGATCTTATGCATGAGAATCTTTGCAGATGTCATCTGGAGATGTTTGATACATATCTTAAGGGTATAAAGAATGAGCCCGAGCTCATAAGCAACGATGTTATTACTGTAACCAAATATGAGGCGGATATGTAAGTTTTGTTATATAATATCCCCATAGGTAAAAAACTTTGCACACAGATAGGAGGATCACCATATGAGAGAAGTAAGACTTGGGAGAACAGGTATAGTTGTTGTTCAAAACGGTTTTGGCGCCCTTCCTGTGCAGAGGGTTTCTGAAGATGAAGCCGTGATGCTTTTGCGAAAAGCCTACAGCGGTGGAATGAGATTCTTCGACACCGCAAGAGCCTACAGCGACAGCGAGGAAAAACTCGGAAAAGCATTCGGTGACGGATATATTGACAGGGATAAGATAATAATAGCGACAAAGACACCCTCAAAGAATCCCGAGGATTTCTGGAAGGATCTTGAGACCTCGCTTGACAAACTAAAGACAGACTATATAGACATATATCAGTTCCATATGATGAACGAGTGCTGGAAGCCCGGTGAAGATAACGGCATGTATGAATGCATGGTAAAGGCAAAAGAGCAGGGAAAGATCCGCCATATAGGTGGAACAGCACATAAACTCGGTGTTGCCATAGATATCGTAAACTCAGGGCTTTATGATACTCTGCAGTACCCGATAAGCTATCTTGCGGATCAAAAGGAGATCGAACTCATAAAACTGTGCAACAAAAAAGATGTTGGAATGATAGCTATGAAGGGGCTTGCCGGAGGTCTTATAAACAACTCAAAGGCTGCAATGGCTTTTATAAATGAGTTTGACGGCATTGTTCCCATATGGGGCATACAAAAGGAAAGTGAGCTTGATGAGTGGCTCTCATATATGGATAATCCACCCTTAATGGATGATGAGATAAAAGCCTTTATTAAGTCGGAACAGGATGAGCTTAAAGGAGATTTCTGCAGAGGCTGCGGATACTGCATGCCATGCACGATGGATATACAGATAAACCAGTGCAACCGTATGTCACTGTTACTCAGACGAGCTCCGAGCAAGGTATGGCTTAGTGACTACTGGCAGGGTGAGATGGAAAAGATAACGCAGTGTATCGAATGCGGTGCATGCCTTTCAAAGTGTCCCTACGGACTTGATATCCCGTCTCTTCTTAAAAAGAATCTTGAGGATTACAGGGAAGTCTTGGCAGGAAACAGACAGGTAGAATGACATTTCATTTCGGTATTGATAAGAAAAGTATTAGGAGCAACATATGAAGCTGTTTCATCTTTCGGATCTTCATCTGGGCAAGAGATTAAACGAGTTTTCTCTTATAGATGACCAGAGATATATCTTAAAAGAGATACTGACACAAGTGAATAAAGAAAAGCCCGACGGCATTCTTATAGCGGGAGATGTCTATGACAGATCCGTCCCTTCGGAGGATGCCATGAAGCTGTGGGATGAGTTTTTGGTAAGCCTTTGTGAAAAGAAGATAGAAGTCTTTGCCATAAGCGGAAACCATGATTCGGCCATAAGATTTTCAGATCATGGTCAGCTTGTGGACAGTGCGGGAATACATCTGTCACCTGTCTATGACGGAAAGGCAAAACATTATACTCTTAGTGATAAAAAGGTGAGTGTGAACATATATATGCTCCCCTTTATAAAGCCTGCCGTTATAAGAAGCATCTTTCCGGATGAAAAGATAGATGATTACACTGATGCCTGTCGTGTTGCGATAGAGCATATGAACATAAAAAAGGATGAGACAAATATACTTATAGCCCATCAGTTTGTTACGGGAGCTCAAAGATGTGAATCGGAAGAGGTCACCGTAGGAGGCTTGGACAACGTGGACTCTTCGGTATTTGATGACTTTGATTATGTTGCACTCGGACATATCCACGGAAAACAAAGGATCAAAAGGGATGAGGTAAGATACTGCGGAACACCTCTTAAGTATTCTTTTTCTGAAAAGGATCATAAGAAATCTATTACGGTCATAGATATAGATGAAAACAAAAAGATAAGTATCTCAGAAATCCTTCTTACACCTTTGCATGATCTGAGACAGATAAAAGGAACCTATCTGGAACTCACTTCAAAAAAGAATTATGAGAATACCGCTACCGATGACTATATACATGCGATACTTACAGATGAGGATGATGTCATAGATGCAATAGGTAAACTCAGGGTCATTTATCCGAACCTGATGAAACTAAGCTATGACAATACACGTACTCAAAAGTCGGGACAGATAACAGATATTCAAAACGTTGAAAAGAAGACACCCATAGAACTGTTTGATGAGTTCTATGAAAAGCAGAATAATACAAAGATGAGCAATGAACAGAGAAAGTTTGCGATCGAATGCATCGAGTCGATCTGGGAGGTGTAGGATATGAGACCGGTAACACTTAAAATGTCCGCTTTCGGTCCTTATGCCGGAAGCACAACGATACCCATGGATGAGCTTGGAGAAAGCGGGCTCTATCTTATAACGGGAGATACCGGTGCGGGAAAGACAACGATCTTTGATGCCATCTGCTTTGCTCTCTTCGGGGAGGCCAGCGGATCAAACAGGGATCCAAATATGCTCAGGTCAAAGTATGCTCCTGATGATGTGCCTACAGAAGTAGAACTTGTATTTACTCACGCGAACAAGACCTATACGGTAAAGAGAAATCCTGAATATATGCGTCTGTCCAAGCATGGGGATAAGCTCACAAAACAGCTTCCCGATGCACAGCTAAACATGCCTGACGGCAAGGTTATAACAAAGGTCTCAGGTGTGACCGCAGCTATAGAAGAGATACTGGGAGTAAACAAGGATCAGTTTACTCAGATAGCCATGCTCTCACAGGGTGAATTCCTAAAACTACTTTTGGCCGGGACTACGAGCAGGATAGAGATATTCAGGGAGCTGTTTAAGACAAAAAACTACATGACCCTTCAAAAGATGCTCGATGAAAAACAGAGAGCTGTCTATGAACAGGTATCTGACGGCATAAAGAGCATTACGCAGTTTATAGCAGGCATTCAGGTCGATAAGGATGATGTCTTATCGTTGGAAGTAGAAAAAGCAAAAGACGGAAAGATGACTACCGATGATGTGCTTGAGCTTCTTGACAGGCTTACGGATAAAGATCTGGCAATCAAGGATGAACTTGACAAAGAATTGGTTGACATAAATTTAAACCTTGAACAGGTAAATACTTCGCTAGGTGCCGCAAATGCCCTGATCAATGCAAAGAAAGCTCTCGAAGAAGCAAAGAGTAAACTAAACGAAGAAGAGCCTAAGCTTCCCATACTTGAAGATGAATTAAAAAAGGCAAAAGAAGCTTTAAAGGATAAGGAGGCACTTAAAAAGGAAGCTGCAAAGACAGAAGCAAGTCTTCCTGATTATGATGCCTTGGAAAAACTATCTTCAGAGATAGCAAAAGAAAAAGAGGAAAACGAGTCAAATACAGATAAGCTTAACGATCTTACGAAGAGCCTTAAGAAAAAAGAAGATGAACTTAAGGATATGAAAGATGAGCAGAGCCTTATAAAGGATTCCGGGGAAGAGACTGCAAAGCTGTCTGCTATCTTTGAAAAGACGGAGTCTGAAGAGGAGGCCTTAAACGAACTTTCAGATGCGCTTGATGAGCATAAAAAGGAAAAGGAATCACTTGAAGAGGCTCAGGAGCAATACTCAAAGAAGGATGAAGAATACAAGAAGTTAAATGATCTGTATGAGTTAATGGACAGGGATTTCAGAAATGCCCAGGCAGGCATTCTGGCTAAAGATCTTAAGGCAGGTGAAAAATGTCCCGTATGCGGATCGACCTCTCATCCTGATCCTGCACAGCTTTCCGATAAGGTGCCATCACAAAAGGAACTTGATGATGCCAAAAAGAAAGCAGACAAGGCAAGAAAGGATATGGAGAATTCTCTGTCGGATGCAAAGGCACTTTTAAAGGCATATGAGACAAAAGAGGATCTAATAAAAAAGGATTCAAAAAAACTTCTTGGGACAGATGATATCGATAAGATCAAAGAAAACCTTGATAAAGCAATAAAAGACTGCGAGACAAGAAAGAGAGAGACTGAAGATAAGATTAAGGAAGCTAAAAAGAACAATGAAAGAAAAGCCTTCCTTGAAAAGACGATACCTTCTTTTGAAGAAGAGATATCAAAAACAACAAAGGATATAGAAAAACTTAAAGAAGAAACAGCTGCAAAGACATCTCTGATAAGCGAGAAAGAAAAGAATCTTAATACTCTTAAAAAGGGTCTGGCGTTTGAAGACAAAAATGAGGCTTTAAAACATATACAAAGTCTTGAAGAGCAGGCAGAAAAACTTCAAAAGAATTTTGAAGACAAAGACAAAGCCTTCAAGGATAAAAAAGAAGAGATCCTTCAGTTAAGAGCAGCCATAGAGAGTCAGGAAAAGACTATAAAAGAGAGTAAGGCCATAGATCTTGAAGGTGAGTTACAAAAGCAGGAAAGCCTGAACAAAGATCAGAAAGAATGCATAGACAGAGGCAAAACAGTAGCTTCAAGAATAGAGACAAATGAATCTATAAGAGATAACATAGCTAAAAAAGCTTCAAAGACCGCGCAGATCGAAAAGAAGCTGCAGTGGATGAAATCCCTTGCAGATACAGCCGGCGGAAGATTGAACGGCAAGGATAAGGTCATGCTTGAAACTTATATACAGATGACCTATTTTGACCGCATAATAAACAGGGCAAACCTTCGCCTTATGACAATGTCTGCGGGGCAGTACGAGCTGGTACGCTTAAAAGAGGCTGCAAATGCAAGGAGTCAGAGCGGACTCGATCTTGGAGTAATAGATCATTATAATGGAACGCAAAGGAGTGTTAAGACTCTTTCGGGTGGAGAATCGTTCATGGCATCCCTTTCTCTTGCATTGGGGCTTTCTGATGAGATCCAGTCTCTTGCCGGAGGCATACAGATAGATACGATGTTTGTGGATGAGGGCTTCGGTTCCCTGGATCCGGAGGCTCTCGATCAGGCATATAAAGCACTTGCAAGTCTTACGCAAGGAAACAGGCTTGTCGGTATAATATCCCATGTGGGTGATCTTAAGGAGCGCATAGACAAGCAGATCGTTGTAACAAAGAACAAGAGCGGCGGAAGCTCAATAAAGCTAAACGTTTAGAGATTGAAGCGAGGGACTTAGATGGCAAAGAATAAAACAATTAAGCCTTTTAAATGGCTTCTTCTGATACCCATACAGATCGTTATAGATGCACTCGTTATGTGGGGCGCTGCTTACCTTGATTCGGTGATATATGCGGATGCGGCAAACATGCAGGGGCATCCTGCTCCGGCTTTCACCTTGATAGCCTTTATGCTGTTTGGACTTATCACCGTCGTTATATTTGCCATAGCGATCATTATGTTTTTTGTATCATGTGTCAGAAAGGCATCGCAGAAGAAGGATTCTGAGTAAGGATAAAGGGGAGAGTATGAAGAAATTTGACAGATTTAAAGTCCTTGACGGGACGGCTTTAAAGATCATAGCCATGATCTCAATGATATTTGATCATGTGGGAGACAACTTCTTTCCGGAAATGGAATGGATGCGCTGTATTGGCAGGATAGCGATGCCGATATTTGCTTTCTGCTTAGCCGAAGGGTTTATCCATACACATGACAGGCTAAAGTATTTAAGAAGGATGATCATCTTCGGGATAATAAGCGAGATACCCTTTGATCTTGTTACGGCAAGGGAAGTGCTGGAGTTCTCACATCAAAACATTATGTTAACCTTTTCGTGGGCTATTTTGGGACTCCTTATATTTGAAAAGATCGGTAAGAGCGAGCTTAGGACATGGGCAAAGAATCTTTTGCGGGTTTTGGTATTTATCTTGTTTGTAATCCTTTCGCTGGTATTTATGCTTGACTACAACATGGTTGCCGTGTCGCTCATATTTGTATTCTATCTGCTGAGAGAAAAAGGAGATCATATAAGATATCCTGCGGCAGCAGGCGTGCATATGCTTTTCAGAAATGTCGGTATATACTGGTTCGGACTGTTGGGATTTATTCCGATACTCTTATATAATCACAAGAGAGGAAAGGGCCTTAAATGGCTTTTCTATGCATTCTATCCCGGGCACCTGCTAGCCATTTGGGCATTGCTTAGGATTATGCATGGATGAGTTTACATAATTTTAATATGAGGATATTGACAAAGTGTCGGTTGGGTCAGTGATCTGCCGGCATTTTTGCATTTAATGAAAAACGATTATCAGATAATTCTGACCTAGTGATGAATAATACTATTAAACCGTTGAATTTAGTGGCTTTTTCTTTTATTTATCACTTGAATGTGGTAAAATATTAAGAAAAATTAAGGTTTTACAAAATACGAAGGAACAGGAACCTGGACAGGTGGAAAAAGAGACTGAAAAGAAAAGAATATTGCAGATATCAAACTACTATTTTCCGGAGCTTGGGGGTATAGAAAAGATAGCTCAGGCCATATCGAAAGCAGTAGAAGGACAATACGAAGAAAAGATAATCTGTTTTACACATGATAAACAGGATAAAACAGAATATATAGGCTCAACGGAGCTGATAAGATGCGGAACGAAGGCGGTTGTGGATTCTCAACAGCTTTCTTTTAGTATGAAAAAAAAGATGAAGGGACTCATGGAGAGTTATGATCCGGATATAGTGATCATACATCTTCCAAATCCGTTCACAACACATCTGACGCTTAAGTATATCAGCGATAGAGCAAAACTTATAGTGTACTGGCATTCGGATATAGTAAAGCAGGTCCTTGGAGAGAGACTGTTCAGAAATATGGTCTTTAAGCTACTTGAT
The DNA here is from genome assembly GCA_016286035.1 of Lachnospiraceae bacterium. GTDB lineage: Bacteria > Bacillota > Clostridia > Lachnospirales > Lachnospiraceae > Colinaster. The sequence continues at coordinate 47,080 of JAEERY010000059.1, read as the reverse complement.
AGGGCTGACAGGATAATTGCAACAAGCCCCAATTATATCGATGACAGCATATATCTGTCCAGGTATAAGAATAAATGTACGGTTATACCGAACTGTATAGAAGAAAATAATCTGAACATTGATGATGAAACGCAGAGCATTATAGAACGTATAAAAACAGAAAACGCAGATAAGATCATATGTGTGGGTGTCGGAAGACAGGTTCCATACAAGGGATTTGAATATGTTATCAGAGCAATAAAGGAACTTGATGACAGATTTGAACTCTACCTTGTCGGAAGGAAAGGTGAGTCGACATCTGAGATGGAAAGGCTTTCTTCAGGTATGGACAATATTCATCTTATAGGAGAGGCGGACCATAAAACATTAAAAGCATATCTGGCATCCTGTGATATATTCTGTTTTCCTTCAATAACGAAAAATGAAGCATTCGGCATAGCTCTTGCCGAAGGAATGTATTTTGGAAAACCTGCGGTAACTTTTACGATACATGGCAGTGGAGTGAATTATGTAAGTATCGCTGATGAAACCGGATTAGAAGTCCCTAATGCAGATGTAAAAGCATATGCAGATGCTTTGAGAAAACTTGCGGAAGATCCTGATACGAGACACAGATTGGGGGATAATGCTGGACGAAGAGTTAGAGATTTGTTTTTGTCAGAGCATTTTGGAGAACGCTTTCGTGAACTGTTAGCTGAATTATGATGGATGAAATGATATGTATGTTATTGATGGTATTTATCTAACAAAGAGAATCACCGGCATTCAGAGATACGCGATTGAGATTACCAAGGAATTGGATAAGATCGTTGAAAAAGATTCGATACAGCTTCTTGTCCCTGAATACTATGAGGGGGATTTTAGTCTGGAGAATATCAGGATAATAAAGTATGGAAATAAAACAGGAAGACTCTGGGAACAGGTTGATCTGGTTAAGTACCTTAAGAACAACGATGCACAGGGAATCTTCTTTGAAAACACAATACCAGTAACATATAGAAAAGGCATAGTTGTAGTACACGATATAAGCTTAAAGGTCAATCCGAATCTGTTTAACAAGAATCTTAATGACATATGTTCAATACTGTGGCGCAGATATCTGTACAAGCTGATTTTTAGATCATCTATGAAGATAGTAACAGTATCGGAGTTTTCTAAATCTGAGATAATGAAGTATTATCACGTTGATGATGATAGGATAACAGTTATTAACAATGCGTGGCAGCATATGTTATGTGTTGATTATGATGAGACTATCCTCGAAAGAGCAGATTTAGCCGAGGGACAATATTACTTTTCGTTAGCTACAATGGCACCAAACAAGAATTTTAAATGGATCGTTAATGCTGCAAAGAACAATCCGGAAGAATGTTTTGTTGTTGCCGGTGGCGGTAAACTTAAACAGGTGGTCGATGAAGAGTATACGAGTCTTAGTAATCTTAAGTGTTTGGGATATGTAACTGATGAAGAAGCAAAGTCATTGATGAAGAATTGCAAAGCTTTTATCTTTCCTACATTATATGAAGGATTTGGGATTCCGCCGCTTGAGGCTTTGGCTTCGGGTGCTCGAAACATAGTCTTATCAGATATTCCCTGTATGCACGAAATATATGGAGAACATGCAACTTATATAGACCCGTTTGATTATAGGTGTAGCTGTAAAATAACTAAAACAATTAGCGAAAGAGAAAGAAAAGAGATTCTTGATAGATATGGTTGGAATCGATCTTCTCAGTTTTTATATAATTTGATGTTTGGGTAATTATGCAAGGAGACTTTGATGCCTAGAATTGGTGTTGTTATAGTGAGTTATAATAACTTTGATGAGACAATCACTTGTGTTCGAATGTATCAGATGATGAAATTGATATCTTCGGTAGTTGTGGTTTTTAATGCTGCGACGGAGGGCATAAAAAAAGAAGTTGATAATCTCACTGATATCGATAAATGTGTTTTCTTGTTTGAGGATGAGAATTTAGGATATTCCAAAGGGAATAATATAGGAATAGATTATTTAATAAATGAAGAAGACTCTGATTATATAATTATATCAAACAGTGATGTTTGGGTTGAAGAAAAGACAATTAATGAGTGTATAGCTAAACTTTGTGAGAACAATCTGGGTGTTGTAGCACCATACATGAAAGACCCAAATGGAAATATTATTCCGCTTCGAAGTTTAGAATTCGGATATATGAGATTGTTGTTAAGAATTGTGATTTCGGAAAGGTTTATGGATAGAGTCACACAGCATAGATGTGAAAAGCAAAATGGGATTGTCTTACAATCTTTCTTGCCGGGAAGTTTTTTGGTGTTTAAAAGACAAGCCTTAGAAGATATCAAAGGATTTGATGACAAAGTATTTTTGTATAGAGAAGAAGAAATATTAGGAGAGAGATTGAAAAAAAAAGGATATAGAGGGGCAGTGGTTGAGAACTGCTATTTTATCCATAATCATAACTATTCAGCGGAAACAGCGGAAGAGAAAATAAAAAGAAACAAGTTGGTTATGCAATCTGAAATTATTTTTTTTAAGGAATACTTGCATGCTGGTACGATACAGATGATTTGGGTCAGGTTGTTACAGTTTGTTTATGGTTTGTCTAGAACAATAGCGTGGAAGATAATTGATAAGAAAATAGATTATGGAAAAAGATAAAAAGAACAATAAAATGTTAAAGGTAAGTGTAGTAATCCCGACTTATAATCGGTTTGATAATCTTTTTAATGCTATAGATTCTGTCATCAATCAAGATTATCAGAATATTGAATTGATTATCTCTGATGATGGATCGACTGGTTTTCCTCATGATAGTATAGATGAGTATTTAAAGAAAAACTGTTCTGAGAATATATGCAATTACTTGGTGCTTACACATGAGATTAATCAGGGAACTGTCAAGAATGCAAATGGTGCATACAAAATTGCGGATGGAGATATTATCCTTCCGCTTGCTGAAGACGATACATTTTTTGATAATAAAGTAGTTGGCAGGATTGTGAAAGAATTTGAAAAGAGAAATTGTGATGTGCTGATAACAAGCCGTGCTGTATACAACAATCATAATGAATATGTAAGAACTATTCCAAACTCAAAAGAAGCAAAGATTTTGAGATCGTATGATGAAAAAGAAAAACAGTATAGTAGATTTATCACACATCGTTTTTTTGAAGTTTGTTCTGGAAGCGTTCTATATTTAAGAAAAGCCTTTATTGAAAAATGGGGATATTTTGATGAAAGATATCTATTACTTGAAGATATGCCTTTTTTTGCAGATTATATGTGGGACAATTATCTTAATTGTGCTTTCGATATAGTATCTATTAAATATCGTGAAGGCGGGATTACATCTTGTAAGAATCCTTATCTTACTGAAGATTATAAAACATATAAGTATATAGGACAAATGAAGCATATTGATGAAGTGGAGTGGTTAGTACGAGATATAATCAGATATGAAGTTGAGAGCTTTAAAAAGGAAAACAAACTGGGGAAATTTGGTGTCACATTAAAGCACCCTGTGGGGGCGTTTATCTATTGTTTATATAGAATTCATAGATGTTTACTGAATACATAATCTATTTGATATTTTGGGGACTATAGAACAATATTAATTAATATGAGAATAAGGAATTGAGGGAAAAGGCAAAGAGATATTTATAATAAATCCTGAAAAACGAGGATGACTTAGTTGTTAATGAAAAGAGGGAAATATGCAGACTATAAAATATACATTTCAACCACATGGAGATGAAAGAGGTCAATTGGTTTCACTCGAGGAATATAATGACATACCTTTTAGAATCAAACGTGTCTATTATATGTATGATACAATACCTGATGTTATACGCGGAAGGCACGCACACAAGAAATTGGAGCAGATTTTGGTATGCGTGCATGGTAGTTGTAAAATACGATTAGATAATGGAAAAGAAAAGAAAATTGTAGTTCTTGAAAAACCATATGAAGGGTTATATGTTGCTAGTAATATGTGGCGTGAAATGTTTGATTTTTCGCCGGATGCGGTATTGATGGTATTTGCATCAGAAATATATGATGAAGCTGACTATATAAGAGATTACGATGAATTCCTGGATTATGTGGAAAAATGCGATGATATAGAATCAGCAGAAGAGGTGTGAGATGACGATTCCTTTTGTAACATTTATTCCTATGGAACGTGAGCTAGAAAAAGAATTAAGATCAGCGTTTGAAAGGGTATTTACACGTTCGTGGTATATAGATGGTATGGAGGATGAGGCATTTGAAAGAGCGTTTGCTGAGTATTGTAAAATCAAATATTGTATTGGTGTTGGCAATGGACTTGATGCCTTGATGTTAGCGCTGAAAGCACTGGAAGTCGGGGAAGGCGATGAGGTTATTGTTCCTTCCAATACTTACATAGCTACAGCGCTTGCAGTTACTTATGTTGGCGCGAAGCCTGTGTTCGTTGAACCTCGGATTGAGACGTTCAATATCAACCCGGAAGTCATTGAAACATCGATCTCAAAAAAGACAAAGGCAATTATTCCTGTTCATCTTTATGGTCAAGCCTGTGAGATGGATGAGATTATGCGGATTGCTAAGAAACATGGTCTAAGAGTTGTAGAGGACTGTGCTCAAGCACACGGTGCCACATATAAAGGAAAAAAAGTAGGGACATTTGGTGATGCTGCCGGGTTTAGCTTCTATCCGGGGAAAAACCTCGGTGCTCTAGGTGATGCTGGTACAGTGGTTACAGATGATCAGGAACTGGCGAAGAGAATAAGGACTTTAGGAAATTATGGTTCTGACTACAAATATCATCATATCTACAAGGGAAACAATAGCAGATTGGATGAACTTCAGGCAGCGTTCTTAAGTGCTAAGCTCCCTTCGCTTGACAAGTTTAACGAAGAGCGACGAAGAATCGCAAATCGGTATCTAAATGAGATCAAAAACCCTAAAGTTGCTCTACCAATGGTTCTGAATGATATGGCTTCTGTATGGCATATTTTTGGAATCAGATGCGATGAGAGAAATCGCCTTGAGAGTTATTTGAACGATAACGGCATTGGAACAAACAAGCATTATCCGATACCAATGCACCTACAGGAATGTTACAGGGATCTGGGATATGTTGAAGGTGATTTTCCTATAGCGGAGGAAATAAGCAAGACCGAATTAAGCATCCCTATGTATTATGGGATGAAGGATGAAGAAATAGAATATGTTATCGAAAAGATAAATGAGTTTAAATAAGGGAATATTGTAATTCTCTCGTGATTGTGGCAACAGTACCCTTTTTTATCTGTTTCAGATGATGATATTGGAAAAAAGTTATCAAAATGTTTGTTGTACAAACGCTTACTTTACTTCTGTCCTATCTAAGAGTTGAGAGATTTGTGACAGGGAATCTAACTATAATGATTCTGCTTGCGATTATATGTATTGTGGCGATTTATGTTGTGTGTTGGATTGTATATTTGCTTTATCATTTTGTTAAGAATCTAATTTTCAAAGCACTATCGACTAGAATCAATTTGCCTATGATAGATGCGAAGTTAAAGAAAGGGCTTTTTTGTGAATAAGCTGAAGCTGTTTATAGAAAACTTTCTTGTATATGGTTTAGGGGGGATAATCAGCAAGATAATTCCCCTTATCATGGTCCCTATAATAACTTGGATTATGCCGAGTACAGATTATTACGGGATAAGTGATCTGTCCAATACAGTAGTTCAGTTTGGCAGTGCAATCGCTATCATGGGAATGTATGATGCGATGTACCGTATGTTTTTTGAGAAAGAAGAGGAGGAGTACAAGAGGACAGTTTGTTCAACAGCTTTGCTGTTCACATGTATTACCTCATTAGTAGTATTCCTGATAATGATTATACTGAAGGGTGTCATAGCACAGTATTTTTTTAGTGATCGTCAGTATGCTTATATTGTGTATTTATCAGCCATGGCAACATTGGTTGGGGCTACTAATGGTATAATATCGGCCCCTACGAGGATGCAAAATAAAAGAAAGGTATACCTAGTAACCAATACTATAGGTCCCTTTCTTTCTTATTCAATATCTATTCCTTTATTGCTTGCAGGCCATTATGTGATAGCGCTTCCTTTGGCGGCTGTTATATCCGGAGTAACTATGGAAGTTGCTTTTGGTGTAATGAACAGGAAGTGGTTTGTTCTAAATCAATTTAATAAAGATATATTGAAACAACTACTAGTGATTGCCGTTCCGTTGCTTCCAAACTTTCTGATTTACTGGGTGTTCAACTCATGTGATAAGGTTATGATAACGAATATGATAGGAATTGGAGCATCGGGAATCTACTCCGTTGGCTCTAAAATTGGACATGCAAGCCAGTTGATATACACAGCGTTTGCTGGGGGGTGGCAGTTCTTTGCTTTTTCCACAATGAAGGAAGATAACCAGGTAGAGTCCAATTCTCAGATCTTTGAGTATCTTGGGATCATTTCCTTTGTAGCAACAAGCTTCATATGTGCATGGAGTTCAGGCATATTCAAGTTATTATTTAAGCCTGATTATCTCAGTGGTTATATTGTTGCTCCATACCTTTTTCTTGCTCCATTGCTACAAATGCTGTTTCAGGTGGCAGCTAATCAGTTTATCGTTGTTAAGAAGACATGGCCAAATCTTTTTATCTTATCATCTGGGGCTGTGTTGAATATTATTATAAACTACTTACTTATTCCGTTTTTGGGAATAGAGGGGGCATCTATTGCTACACTGGCGGGATATGTTGTTTCAGACATTGTATGTGCGATTGTTCTATGTCGTATGAAACTGTTGATTATATCTCGGCGTTTTGTGATTTCTTGTTCCATCATGATTGTATTTTTTTTGTTATGGAGATTGTTATTTAGTAATAAGATTATAATTGGTACTGTGGCTTGTTTAGTGGTTACGGGTAGTGAAATATTTATGTATAAGATCGAAATAGAAGGACTTTTAAACGTAGTAAAGAAAAAAATGAAGAAAATTTCTAGTAGATAGTTTCTTAAATAGCCAGACCAACAATTATATCTTTGCTAGAGCTGTTTGATCCATTTTGCATTTTCGATGATTGATAACTGACACCTTATTGGCAAGATACAAGTGTTTAATTTGGCTATATGAAAAATATATTAATCGAAAAATAGAAATATAGACTTTTAAAAAGATGCAACTGGTGCTATAAGTGGTGCGGCACCACGTCAAGGATGGAATTTGCACAGATACTATAAAGATGTTTATTTGAAATGGTTGAGTTAACTTGGGAAATTTATGCTTATGGAAAATAGTATTGCTATCTGATAGGTTATACTAAATGAAGAAGAGATGTGAATATATATGAGAGTTTTAATTACTTCTGTCGGTACGGCGACAAGTGTGAATTTAATAAAATATTTCAGCAAAAATGGTGCGTATATAGTTGGAACTGATATAAATGATATTGGCATGACGGCAGGTAGCCTTTTGGTAGATTCTTTTTTAAAAGTACCGTTAGCGATAAGTACTGATTATGTAGAAAAGATATTGGATATAATTGAGAAAGAAAAAATAGATGTACTTATTCCGGTAAATGATTCAGAAGTATATGCTTTGTCAATGAGAAAAAATGATATTCCGTGCAAATGCCTTATACCAAATCCAGATACTATAAGACAATTAAGAGATAAGTACGTATGTAGTAGTATTGTAAAAGAATTAGGTATTCCTGTACCCGAAATTCTTGCGAAAGATCAGCCTTATAGTAAGAGAATCCTTAGAGATAGATTGGGAGTTGGAAGCAAAGGGATAGAAGTGATTTGTGAAGGGGAAATTTGTCCGATTTATGATATAAGAGACAGATTCCTGCAGAGATTTATAGAGGGAGAAGAATATACTATAGATGTCTTGGCTGATGAAGATGGAAATCCTGTTTATATTGTTCCTAGAAAAAGGATAGAGGTGAAGAGTGGAATTGCTACGAAAACATTAATATTGGAAGATAAACGAATGATAGAACATGTTAAGACTATATTAAAAAGATTTACGTTGCCAGGATTTTCAAATGTACAGTTTATAAAGGATGCAGATGGAGCAGAGTGGTTTATAGAGGTGAATTATAGATTTTCAGGATGCGGAGCTGCAACATTAGCAACGTCGCCAGATTATTTGAAAAGATACATAGATGTTATCAATGGAAAAAAAGACTTTGGAGAAATAAATGCTGATACAAGGTGGAATATGTTGGTAACGCGTTATTATGAGGAACTTGTATATCCTCAAATCAACTATGATTAATGCTTTTGAGATGTGAGTACGCGGAGAATCTAGTATGTCAAAATATGTTTTTGATTTAGATGGAACAATAATTGATAGTACACAAAGACATGTAATTCTTTTGAAGAAATTGTTAACTGAAGAAAATCTTGATTATGGAAATGAGATTGACGAGAAGTATCTTGAGTATAAGCGCCTGGGAAAAGATGGATTAGATTTTTTATCTTCGGTTTTAAAACTGCCAGATATTGTTTCTGCTAGTATACATCGTAGATGGATTGAAGAAATAGAATCTGATGATATGCTTGATTTGGATAAACTATATATCGAATCGATCCCTTTATTAAAGAAACTGAATAAGGAAGATGTCTTCTTTTTGACATCAAGGAAACGTTCTGATGCGGCTCTTGGTGAAGTTGAAAGATTTAGACTTAACGAGTTATCAAAAGAAACGTTTGTTGTTAATCCTTCCAATAGCGAGAGAAAGAGGGATGTCTTGGCTCGTTTGAAAGGCTATTATACTGATGTGGTGATGATAGGTGATACTGAAAATGATTATGATGAGGCTATAGCAGCTGAGGTTAAGGTGTATGTCCTGAATAGGGGATTTCGAAGTAAGGATTACTGGAATCATAGAAATATTAAGTCATTTTCTTCATTACAGGAGATATTTGAAATGGAGGACAATTATTTATGAGGATTTTATTATGTGGTAACGGCATTGTTTCTGAGAAATACTTAGATACATATCGTATGGTAAGAGAGAATGTAAAAGGGTATGTTATATCTGATGATATTCCATTACCACAGAATTCTGAGAATGTTTTTCATATTTCGGATTTATGTAAAGTGGAATTCGATGAGCTAGACATTGCAAATTCTCATTTCGAGACGGTTGTTCAAATTCTTGAGGTCGGAATAAAAAAAGAGAAAATAGTTCTTTGCTATGTTGGGTTGGTATATGAATATTTGAAACAATACGGCAAACTTGATGTTAGAGTGAGAGTACCAGCTGTTCTTACTTCAATGATGGTGGAATCAGGAATGGTGTATGGTAATAGAATTGGAAGTATAAACAATACTGAATTGGTGATAAATGAGGATTATTGCCGCCGCGGTACGTTACAACTTTTGGCTAGAGAGATTAATGAGAGGGGCATTATTGGTGACGTTGCGGAACTGGGGGTGTATCGAGGCGATTTTTCTCAATATATTAATGAGGCATTCCCTGATAGAAACTTGTATCTCTTTGATACGTTTGAGGGCTTTTGGAAAGAACAGGAAATGCAAAATGTATCTAGTGGATTTTCAAGAGAGATTGATATTATGAATAGCGATTTTTCGGATACATGTGTTTCTACCGTGATGAAAAAAATGATTCATCCCCATAGAGTCATCATTAGGAAAGGATTATTTCCGGAAACAATTCCTGATGAACCAATTGGCTTTGCGTTTGTGTCAATTGATTGTGATTTATATCAACCGATTCTTGATGGGCTACGGTATTTTTTTCCGAGATTATCTAATAGGGGATATATAATGTTACATGATTATAATAATCCCAAGTTTTCTGTGGGAGTAAAGAAAGCACTTTCTGATTATGAAGAGGAGATTGGAGAAAGAGTAATGTATGTACCAATTCCCGATGAGTCGGGCTCAATTGTGATAATGAAATAATACTTGTCTATTATAATTGGTATTTGTCTAAAGAAACATATGGAGGGATTGGATATGTCAGAAAACAAATGGAGATGTAGATCAGAAGAACTTAAGGGAACACAAACAGAGAAGAACTTGCAAGAAGCGTTTGCTGGGGAATCACAGGCTCGTAACAAGTATACTTTTTTTGCTTCAAAGGCAAAAAAGGAAGGATATGTTCAGATATCTAATATATTCGCTGAAACTGCAGCAAATGAAAAAGAGCATGCTGAGATATGGTATAAGATTCTGATGGGTATTGGAAGTACTATAGATAATCTTAAGGAAGCGGCTGAGGGTGAGTCATACGAATGGAATGAGATGTATCCTTCATTTGCTAAGACTGCCAGAGAAGAAGGGTTTGAGGAAATTGCCGAACTATTTGAAGGTGTAGCTGCTATTGAGAAAGAGCATGAGGAGAGATACAGAAAGTTACTTAAGAACATTGAGGATAAGATTGTATTTTCGCGCGATGGTGATTGCATATGGCAATGCAGTAATTGCGGACATATTGTGATTGGCAAGGAAGCCCCAGAAGTGTGCCCCGTTTGCAATCATCCTAGAGATTATTTCCAGTTGAAAGCCGAGAATTATTAAGCAAACGGGGCTAATGCCCCGTTTAATTGATGAATAAATATATGAAGATGATCAAGGTGGTTTCTATGCATTTGGAGAATCAAAACAGAAGATTAGTAGTATGCGGAATATGCAGTGTCTTTACCGTTACAGTGGTTATGCTCATTATATATGCATTTAAAGGGATATATCCGTTTGGAATAAAAAGTGTATCCTATTGGGATATGAGTCAATCTGTTATTCCTTCTTATTATCATACTTGGGATGTTTTGCATGGAAAGAAAGCACTCCTTTGGGATTGGTACTCCGGTATGGGAGGATCAATGACCGATAGAGTGGGAAGTTATGTGTTAAATCCTATCAATCTTCTTTTTTTATTTATAAAGCGTGATCACATAGTTGAATTCATGTCTGTCTTCCTCATAATTAAGATGGCATTATCATCTTTTTTTATGTCATTTTATATTTCGAAGAAATATAGTAGTATTCCAATATTTGGGAATTTGATAGGAGCTCTTTCTTATGCTACCTGTGGATTTGTCTTACAATATTACTGCTTCATTACATTTCTTGATATTGTTATGATCTTTCCTTTGATTATCTTGTCTCTGGATTATCTGATAGAAAAAGACAGGATCAGATATTACGTATCACTGATGATACTGGGATTTGTTACCAATATTCAGTTAATGTATATGATATGTGTTTATCTGATCATTAAGGCATTTCTGGATATCAGATACAAGCAGAAAGAAGATAAGACACATATAGTGTCCAGACTGGCTATTGCTACTATACTGGCGTTATTGCTTTCTGCATGGGCGTGGTTACCGATGGTCATACAATTAATGGGATCAGGCAGGGCAAGTATAGCTACTACATCAGGTGGATATTTTAGTACTTTGGTATCCTCGGTATGTACGAATCCTGAGCAGAAGTTGTTTATGCTGTATGGATCTGAGGGAGTACTTGCTATTGGGAGTATTATTCTTCTTGAACGAAAGGAATTAAAAGCTTTTAGCAGGCATCTCATTATACTGGTCATGTTATTGCTACCTATATTTGTTGAGGGTATCAATATTCTATGGCATCCCGGTGGATATGTAAGTTTTCCGATGCGGTTTGGCTATATGCTTTCGTTTGAAGCGATATGTCTATCTATAGAATTTTTTAGTTCAAAAAGATGGTGCCTTTGGCAGGATTTATCTGTTTACAGAAGAATAGCAGGATATGCAGCCATAGTTATACTGCCTCTTTTTATTGCGGTGCTACATGCTTTCACAGAGGGCTTTTTGACGTTTGCTACTTTGGACAGTGATGCTTATAACAGTTATTGGCTGATAATTCTTTTTTCTGTTGTTATCGTAGCATTGGCGTGTTATTCAAAAAATCTTAAAATCGCTATAAGTGTTTTGGCAATAATTATCGTGTCACAATCTTTGTTGGGTTCTTATGGCTTTGTGGCTCCGGAGTACAGTTCTGTTGAGTGCAATATGGATCTCTTAAAAAATGCCGTGACTGTTGGAAATGAGAATGGTGAAGAGGCTGATCTGACGATCAGGTATAAGAATGAAGATTCGTCATTGATCACTAACTGGCCACTCATTACCCGTATTCCGGCAGTTGAAAACTGGACATGGGGAACCAATCCTAACATACGAAGAGCTATGGAACAACTGGGTTATTCGTATAATTATACGAGGTTTGTGGATAATGGCGGAACGATCTTTACAGACAATCTCATGGGCATTAAGAAACTGATAACTTCGGAAACTCCTAATGATCAGTTATACTCTTTTTACAAATCCGGTGAAGTTACGGATTATTATAATTATAAATATTCTTTACCGTTTGGGATAGTAACTGAGTCATTTCTGACACAGGAGTTTTCAGAAGATGTATTTGATAATCAGAATAGACTATTTTCTGAAATAACCGGGAATGAGCAGCTGTTGATCGAGGAATATGACATCGAAAAGATTATTGTTGAAGACTCTGAAAACATTGAAGGAGAAGTACAAATAATAATACCTGTAGAAGGTAAAAAAACCATATATCTATATTCCTTAACAGGTGAATACACATATTCTTTCGAGATAAATTCTGTAAATAAATCGTTGCCTTTTTTGATGCATAAGGATAATAACACGTATCCGGCTTTTTTCAGAAATGGATTAATAGAATGCGGTTCGTATAACGATGAGGATGTACACATTGTTATACATGTTCAGGATACTTATGGAAAAGGATTGGAAGGGTGGAAAAACGATCTTAAGATAGGTGGCCTGGATATGCAATTGCTGGAAAATGAGTATGAAAAACTGGACAATAAACAAGCATTGGATGTCAAGTTTGATAAGAAAGGATTAAAAATCACCGGCAGAATTAATGAAGATGGAAATCTTTTGCTACCGATAGGATATAACATAGGATGGGATATAAGGGTAAATGATGCTGGGACTGAGTATTTTGCGGCCATAAAAGATGCGTTCTTGTTGATCCCGGTAAAAAAAGGCGATGTTACGGTTGATATAAGATATAAAATTCCTTGCTTGAATTGGGGCGTACTTCTTTCTGTGTTGGCGGTGATGATAGTAGTACTATATGAAATACTTGCACATAAGCAAACGGAGAAGAGAGAAGTATGGGCAGGAAAAATCCTATATTATATGTTTTTGTTGCTGTGTTATTCAATAATTGTTTTAATGTATGTTATCCCACTTATAGTGGGAGTGATAAACAGGTTGGTTAGTATGCGTTGATTATTAGATATGTTGGTGCATATACAGTATAAGACAAAAATATATTTCGATAATCCTATATGATCACAAATGAAGAGAATAAAATTGAGTGATTCGGAGAACGATATGAAAGAAGAAATCAAATTATCCATATGGAAAAAGATAATAATATTAGACGTGATCTCGGTTATTGCGGCATACTATCTTGTGAATTATTTGGATATATTAACAACTGATTATAAATGGATTCAGTGGATGAAGCAATATGGCCTTTTACATATTTATGATTCCTGGGATATAGAGATGCCTGTGGATTATCCGCCACTTTATCTTGTTTGGTTGTATATGATAAGAAACATGATTGGAGAGGTATTGTCGAATTACACTCAGTTGGTGATGAAAACTTTACCTTTAGCTGTTGAGTTTCTAGCCCAGATATTCATATACAAAAAGATATCACCTGAAGCGGCATGGAAATGGTCTGTTAATGCAGCGTTACTGGTAAATATTGTTATATACGGGCAGCGCGATGGTATGATTGGATTTCTTATCGTTCTGTTGTTCTATTATATGAAAAAAGAAAAATGGTTTGAACCAGCTATTGTTGTTACTGTATTTTGTTTGCTGAAACCACAGGGAATATACTTTATATTCATTCTTCTTTTATATTACTATGCGGTAAGAATACAGGCAAAGCGATTGGTAATTGCGGCTTTTTCGAGTTTAGGATTGGGATATTTAGTTTTTTTACCATTTGCCATCACATCAGGAGATTATCTGATAGCGATTAAACTATATATGTATGAATTCAGCATTCATAAAGTTTTTGGCTCTGTGGCCGGGAACCTTTGGGGGATTTTTGAGTATTGGCCTCTACCACCAATAATAGAGCACTTATCAACGCTCCTTTTGTTTGGTTGTATGTTAATTGGGATATACGTATATAAGAAAACAAATGATTATTTATATGCGTCTTTAGTATATATGATTTCTGTTTTTATGCTTACTGTTTCTCAGCACGGAAGATATACGATTTATTCAATGTTTATAGTGTTTGTAGCATTATATATATATGATGAGGTGGAATATAAAAAAGCATACCTGGTTATTACAATATCTACCACTGTATCCCAAGTGGGAATGCTTCTTTACAATCGGATTATTGTAAATGCATATGGATTGGAATTAATAAACAAATCAGTTGAGATGACATATAGCATGTTATATAAGCTGTATTTTATGCGTTATTTGGCGATAGTATGTACTCTTATTTTGAACATAATCTTCATTGTGTTGATAGTAAGGGTTAAAAGGAAAGAAGAGGATAATACTATTACTGATAATACACCAGATGCTTGTTAGGTTATTAGAAGATAAGGCGATGCAGTGAATTCTCAATAATATTAACAGACCTATAACATACTCCAATATTTAAGGAATATATTATAAATGAGAATAAAAAAGATATTCATTATAATACTATCAATGATAATTCCTATGCTGATAGCTTTCGTTGCTTATGCGATTAAGGGAATATATCTTGGTGGCCCAAATACAATTCTTGCAATGGATATGCAGGCACAGTATATGCCATTTTTTGCAGTACTTAGATATATTGGCAGATCGGATAATTCGATTTTTTTGAACTTATCTGGGGCTTTGGGAAATAATTATCTCGGATCCGTATATTATAATCTGTTTTCGCCAATGATTTGGGTGACTGCTTTTTTGCCGCTAGAATATCTTCCTGATGCCATTTATGTGATCACCATATTGCGCATCGGATTGTGCGGTTTAGGATTTTGCTACTATTTATTGGATTCGTATGAAGAAAAGCATTATCTTGGAGCCTTGTTGCTTTCTTGCTGTTATGCTCTTATGTCATACAATATTGGGTATTCGATAAACCTTATTTGGCTTGATGCTGTGCTGTTACTTCCTTGGATACTGACAGGAGCAGAACGGATATTGAAAGGGAGAAGGCCTGTTATCTATATTATCTCGATATTCGCATCAATGATCTGCAACTATTATTTGACGTTTATGTCGTTGATTTTTGTGGCATTCTATATATTTGTAAGACTCTTTGAATTGAATAAATGGAGTTTTAAAAGAGCGCTTTATATATTCTATAATACAGCGATATCTATTATGCTTTCAATGCCGGTGGTATTGCCTGGAATCTTGGCTTTGAAAAATGGAAAAATGGATGAAGAGTCTTATCCTCTTGATGCGTTTTTTCGCTACAGTTTTATTGATGTTTTGAAGCAGCTGTTTTCAGGACGATATGATACGGTTTATGATGATGGTTTACCGCTCATATTCTGTGGAACAGGAACTTTGTTATTGGTTATTATATTTTTCTTGAAGAATAATAAAGCTAGAACTTTCATAAAGATATTATATGCCGAAGTGATTGCTTTTTATCTTTTTTCGATGATATTTATTCCTCTTGACAGGATAATGCATGGATTCAGAGAAACAACATGTTTTGAGGTCAGATATTCATATGCTTTCAGTTGCCTGTTGCTCATCATAGCGTATAAGGGAATAAATGATTTGCTGGAACTTTTGAAGAAATACAATGCTTCAAAAGTTATAAGTAGCATTGCTGTTTGTTTTGTTATGGTGGAATTGTTTTTGAACAGTTCAATACTTATAGCGGGATTGATGGTTGAATTACATTACAATCCGAGAGAAGAATATATTCGTGAGTTGCAGACAAAGAAAGAACTGTTGGGATTTATTAATGATGAGGATTTCTATCGTATTTCGGACAAGTGTCCGTATACATATAATGATGGTGCTTGGCTTGGATATAACGGCCTGGGATATTTCTCGTCATGTTATAACCTTAAGGTCATGAATTATCTTGGAGACTTGGGGGAATGTCAGTCATATCATGTGCTAAAGGATGGGGACAGAACGCCATTGGAAGAGAGTTTACTTGGTGCCAAATACAGGTTTACTTTCGGGGACACGAGAGATCAGGAGGATGAAATATATCGAAGAGGTTTATATGCGGTTTCTAAAAATCGGGATGCACTGTCTTTAGGATATATGACATATTTAGATTCTGATATAAGTTCATCTGCGATAAGTAAAAATGCTTTTGATAATCAGAACAAATTGGCAGAAGAACTAACTGGTTTGGATGAGGATGTTTTCAAGAAAATAATGCCTGAAGTATATGAAGAAATTGAGTTAGATGATTATGCAAAAGCTGTAAAGTTAACGGTTGAGATACCGACGGATGCACCGGTGTGGCTGTATGTTACTGAGACTGATAGAGATGTAGAAAAAGAAAAAAGTCTGAAAGATACACGTGAGAATACAGATCTTCTTGTTAATGGAGAGCCATATGGGGGATTTAGAAGTGATAATTCTTTTCATTTGGTGTTTCTGGGAGATCATAGTAAAGGTGATTGTATTGATATCGAGGTAGGCAGCACAGTATACTTTGAAGACGTTAATATTGCATATATGGATAAGAGAGTATACTCTGATATCATAGACTGTCTGAATAAAAGGCAGTTACGGTTAATTGAGCATAAAAACGGCACTTTTACTGGTGTCATTGATGCAGGAAGGGGAGGGAATATGCTACTTTCGCTTCCGTACATGGATGGATGGCATATAAAGGTGGATGATAAAGAAGTAAGGTTCAGTGATTATAGAGGCGTTATGCTTATAGTACCGATGCCGGAGGGCAAGCATACAGTTAGAATTGGTTATACATCACCTGGGGTTTATACTGGAGTAGCTATTGCTATATCAGCTGTACTTTTGATGGCTGTGTCATATATAGTAAGGATAAAGTACTTGAGCGATGGGATACATCTAGGTGATAAAGAGGGCAATTTGAAAAGAGAGGAAAAATATGCTGAATAAATTAAAAGAGGTCAGTGCATTAGCATACATATATGAAAAAATAGGAGAAGAGAAGTTTCAAGAATATGCAGAAGGTTTAATTATTCTTCTTTGTATTACACCTGTTTTATCTGGGTTTGTAAATTATGTTATGCTGTTGGATGTACCATCCTATGATCCGTACTTGTATAATGATGCCTGCTTGCTGATTTCCGAGATTGGATTTGTGTTGATGCTTTCAGTTTTTATGATATATGTTGTGGGAAAAACATTATACAATAGAGGGAATATAGTTGAAGTTATAAATAGAATAAAACAAAGAGAACCGTGGCTTCTGTTCTGGCTATGTTTGTTGCTGTGGGGAATAATAACCAGTGTATCCGCAGTAGATATTCGTGGAGCGTTTGTAGGTGTTACAGAACTCTCTTCGGGATATGTATCACATGTTTTTATGATCTGTCTTATGGGATGTGCGTATCTTGTAAACTGTGAAGGCAGAATGAGGATCGTAAAGGTGCATGTTATAGTTGCGGATTTTCTTGCTATGGTAATGCTGTCTTTGGAATATAATATTCCTTTCTTCTATAACTTTACTGGATATTGTGGCTGCTCGGTGTTTACTAATTCGAACCATTATGGATATTATTTGGCAATGTCCCTTCCTTTGATGGCTGGTATGTTTTATGTGAATATTGAAGAGACTCAAGATTCAAAGAAAGGAATATGGAGTATTATATACATACTATCATTTGCCATTAATATGTGGGCTATGGTGATCAATGATTGCATGGGTGGCTTTTTGGGGGTATTCTTTGCCCTTGTTTTCATGCTTATATTTTGGAAGATAAGAAGAAGGAAACTTGGATTCTATCATTTCCTTCCGATGATTATCCTGATTATCTTTGTATATTTGAGTTATATTGGAGTGATCAAGTCTTTATTGGGGACTACAACGGGCACTAGCTTAGCTGTTTTACTTCAGGATATCTTTAATGTGGCGGGAAGAAAAGTTGGGTATGAAAAGGCAGGCTCTAACAGAATTCTTTTGTGGAAACAGGCGATAGAGGCAATATCGAATAGGCCGATTCTTGGATATGGTCCGGATATGATGTATGATAGATGGGGGCAACCGGTTGTGTCCATGACACCCCATAATGAGTTTCTGGAATGCGCCCTGTTTATGGGAATTCCTGGATTGGTTATGTACCTTGGCGGACTAATCTATTTGTTTGTGAATCGTGTAAGAAAACTTAAAGAATTACCGTTCATAACATTGGTTTTTGCATGCAGTGTGATCGGATATCAGATAAGTGCTTTTTTCGGCGTGAGGAAGTTTCATACTGTAGCATACTTGTTTATGTTTATTGGCTTTTTGCTAAATAAAGAACAGGATAAAGAGAATAGTTTAGATGAATAAACTTTGTGATGCTTTACTAAAACAAAAGACTGCGTTTGTGAGCTTTATTTTAGGCTGTTTTGGAATGCTTGTCATACTACAGTGTAATGGTGTGCTGTTTGGGGCAAGCCATGCTCTTTTGTATGGCGATTCTTTCGAAATATATGTTCCTGCGATCAAGAATCTGTGTAGAGATATATTAAATCATGAAAGTATTTATTATTCATGGAATACCGCATTGGGTATGAATACTTCATTGTACAATGCATTTTATGCGGCAAGCCCATTTAATATTATATATCTTATTTTTTTTAATGCAGACGAGAATATTGTTACGGCTGTTGTTGTTGTTTTAAAGACGGGATTGGCGGCGTTTTGCTTCAATATGTTTGTGCGTGAAGCGTATAATGTTAAAGGGGTGTACTCTATTCTTTTTGCTTTATCATATTCTTTGTGTGCATATCAGATTTCATTTAATATAATTAATATCATATGGCTTGATGCCATGTTTGTTCTGCCAATGGTATTTCTAAACATAATCAGATTATGTAAAACAGAGAGATACTTTGGCTTGTTTTTTTGGTATTCATTTATTTTCATATCACAGTTTTATATGGGATACATGATTGGAATTATCAGTTTCCTTTTCTTTGTATTATGTTTGCTTTTTTGTGAATCACCGAACCGTATATTGTTAGTTAAAGATTGGGTTATATCTGTTTTGGGGGCTGTAGGCGTAAGTGCTTTTTTATGGTTACCAGCGCTATATTTCATAATTAATAACAGGGCATCGGATTCAACCAATAATGCAATAACGCCTAAGAACTTCCTGGATGTTTTCAGACAGTTGTTTTGGGGTAATAATAGTATGCTGTATGAAGATGTTCCGAATCTTTATTGTGGACTAGTCGCGGTTCTTTTCTTTTTCTTATTTCTGATAATCAAGGAAATCAAAACGACAGATAAGATAACTTATCTTATTTTATTTGCTTTCATGGCAGCATCTTGTTTATCTGGCAAATTATATATGTTTTTTCATGGCTTTGATAATCCCGATGGTTGGTATTACAGGTTTTCATTTATATTTTGTTTTTTGCTTTGTACTATTGGAGCGATTGCAAGTGAACATATATCCAAAAGTAATGTACTGTATATAGTGTGGGCAATTATAGCTGTGATTTTGTTATTTGTTGGAACCGAGGTATGGAATTATGCTCATAACAGGGAATTGTACAGAGGTGACACACTTCGTATAGGCGTAAATCTGTTATGTGCGATTATATGGGGAGTTGCTCTGATAAGGTATGAAATGAGTGATCGCATTGGACATATGGTTTGGGGAATAGCAATTATATTCGGTGTAATGATAGAATTGGTTTCTTCGGGTATGAGAGTGGATTTTCGAGGAAGGACCATAGAATTATATAACGTTTGGAAGGAATCATTTTATTCTAATCCGAGAGAAATCAGTGAAGATGGAGACTTTTACAGGATTAACAGCTTGTATGATATGTGTTGCAACTCGGGAACCTTTTGGGGATATAATGGAATTGCTTATTTTGCTTCGCCTGAAAATCCGAATGCAAGGATGGAGATGCGACGATTGGGGTTTTATACTTCGCCACGCCTGTTTTTTAATTATGGACTAACACCAGTTACAGAGATGATTTTTGATGTGAAATACGATATGTATAATGGTATAGAAGAGGTGATTGATACTGAGAAAAGTTTAAAGGATTGTGCCGGAAGGGTGGAGATTAATGATGAAGTGTTGAATTTGGGGTATATGGTTAGTGGAAATCTTAATGATTATGACTATTCAGGCAATAACGCATTTGAGAATAATAATTATCTTTTGTCTACTATGACCGGTATGAATATAAGGGCCTTTGACAGTGTTCAGCCAGAAATGGTTACATGTTATGGGACTGGTATTAGTGTTGTTCCTGAGGAAACTGGATATTGGATTCATAGGGAGAAGGAAGCAGATGAAAACAGCGAATTTTATATAACGGTTAGTAATGATGAGGATAAAAGCAGATATATATATGTTTATAGTGAGAATTCAAAAAAAATAACTGGGAATGATTATTTTGTAATGGAAGGCGGATACGAGAATACAATTTCTAAATTTGGCGATATTAGGATTCCATATATAAAGGAAATGGAAAAAAAGGATGCTGCGAATTACGTTAGGATATCCCCACAAGGTGATGTTACTGATGCCAGATTTGACGATGTTTATATCTATGAATTAAATGCTGATGAATTACATAAAGCATATGATGATTTACAAAGGGAGCAGATTCGGATTAAAGAATTAAAGGATGGATATATTGAAGCGCACGTGGATGTAAATGGAGATAAGCATATTTTGTTTACATCAATACCTTATGATAAAGGGTGGGCTGTTAGAGTGAATGGTGATAAAGCAGAGACTGTTCCCATACTAAATGATGCTTTTATTGCTGTGGAATTGCCGAATAAAGGTGACTATGAATTGGAATTTGAATTCCATGCACTGGGTAGCAGAGAGGGCGCAGTTATTACTGCGGCTTCACTTGTAATTATGATTGCTCTGATGTTTCTTGATAAATATGGGACAAGACAAAAAGCAGAACAAAATGGATAATAAGAGTTTGAGTTCGATGAAAAAGAATATGATCGGAGAGGGTGCTGCATTTATTGTAGCATCTCTTTGTATGTATATAACTCTGGTCAATCTGGGGTATATAGGTGGAGACTTTAGTTTGATACATGGCGATGCTCTTAATATCTATATACCGATCATAAAGAATCTGTGCAGAGATATTGTTAATGGACAAAGTGTTTATTACACATGGAATGCAGGCCTGGGAATGAATACAGTGCTCAATAATGCATTCTCTGCATATAGTATTTTTAATATACTGTTTCTTATTCCGTTAGGGATTAGTGACACTTCTTTAGTTGCCATATTGATAGTTACAAAAACGGGACTTGCCGCAGGTGCATTCTATTGGTATGCTGTAAAATCTCATGATTGTGATTTTAGGTTTGCAGTCATATTTTCATTATTCTATTCAACATGCGCGTTTCAGATTTCCTATAATATTACAAATATCATATGGATGGATGCACTTATCATTCTTCCGATGGTATTCTATTCGCTAGACAGGCTTCTGGCAGATCAAAGAATATGTGGGCTTATAATATGTTACTCATATATATTTATTACCCAATTCTACATGGGCTATATGATAGGAATGATCGGTGTGTTATATTTTGCATGTCATGTCATTATATATAGAAAAGAAAGGCAACGGACTGATAATGCAAAGGTAATTGAAAATTACATCTTAAGTATGGCTATTGCAATGCTCATCTCGGCTTTGGTTTGGGCGCCTGTTGCTGTTTATACAATGGGACATAAAGTATCTGATGCGACAGGCTTTATGGGATTAAAAGCACATATACCTGATATTATTGATCAGTTATACTTTAGACAGCTTGCTGGTTTTGATGCGGATATTCCCAATTTGTACTGTGGCATCTTAACTCTCATCCTTGCAGTCCTGTTTTTTTTGAAAAAAAATATAGGCAAGGAAGAAAAAATAATATATGGCGCAATGCTTTTCTGTTTACTGCTCTCGTGTGTTGTAGATCCATTGTATATGTTATGGCATGGATTTGATGCACCGGATGGATGGACTTACAGATTTTCATACATTATAAGTTTTATGCTATGTTCAATGGCCGCAAAGGCTACAAGAGACTCTGAGAGAATAAAAGAAAGAAATATAATAATCACCGCAATTGCTTTAACTTTGCTGTTCGGTTCTATTATGTATATATGGTATGGACAGGCTGAATGGAAGGTAATTATACAGAATGCTGTTTTTATCATTACATGGAGTATTCTACTTATTTGTTATCTTAGATTGAAAAGTGACACAAATATAATAGTTGGCATTATGATCTTACTTGCGGTAGCAGAGTGCGTATTATCTTATTACGATCAGCCACTATTGAAGTGTGATATGCTTTCGGATGAATATGATATATGGAATCTTACGACTAACGAGAGTAACGAAGCTTTTAAGGCTGACAATGGTTTTTATAGAGTAAACTACGCCACAGATTACTGTATTAATTCGGGTTTGTATCAGGGTTATAATACTGTTGCATATTTTTCGAGTGCGGAAAACGAGAATCTGAGAAAGACGCTTCGCGATATGGGCCTGTATACTACGCCGAGAATGGTTCTGGGATATGGACTTACTCCGGTTAGTAAGATGCTGCTAGGTGTAAAATATGATGTGCATGGTGCGTATTTACATCAGAATATGAGCGAAGATGATCTATATGCAGGAATTGAAAAAAACACGACGGTTTTAAATCTTGGTTACATGATAGCAGGAGATGACAAGGATTACGATATTTCGTGTGAAGATGTTTTTTCTTATAATAATATATTGTTATCTCTTATGACAGGAGATGATATAAGAGTATTTGAAAAGATAGACGTGTCGCAGGCTGAGATTTGCGAACGGGGATTAAAATTTGTCGAAGATGAAACGGGATATTACATTCTAGCAGATTCCGAAAAAGGTGGAAAAATATCATTTGATATACCTTACAATTCTGAAGATGATTACTATGCATACATATATAATAGGGAATCGCTAAAATATGGTCAGGGATTCTTACTTGACGGTGGAGAAGAAAACAATGTTGGAAATCTAGGGGAGTTATCAGTATCTTATTTAAAACCTATGATAAGAAATGGAGATAAGATGTCTTTGGATATAATAGCCAGAGACAATACCGCTGTTCAACATATAGATGATATACTGTTCGGCGTATTTAATAAAGAAGATTTTGAAAAAGCTTACGAGCAACTTAAAAATGAACAATTGGTCATTGAAGATATAAAGGACGGATATATAAAGGGCAGTGTAACTGTTAAAGATGATAGAAGACTCTTGATTCTATCTGTTCCTTATGATGAGTCATGGAAAGTAAAGGTTGACGGAAAGCGACATGAAACAGTTTCACTGATCAACGGTGCCTTTTTAGGCGTAGAATTACCTGGAAAAGGTGATTATAAACTGGAATTTGAATATAAAGTGAGAGGTATCACGGCGGGAGTGATCATGTCTTTGGTTGGAGTGTGTTTGGCGTTTGTATTGATCCACAAGAACAATCTTAAGAAAAATTAAGAAAAAGGATAGAAATCTTATAAAAAATTTAAGTTTTTTAACAAAATGTATTGTATTATAAATAATGATGTGTTAACATAAAGATACTAAATGGGCTAAAGTATGTCTGAAAGGATATGTTATGAGACATTTTGATCATTCTTCTTATAATAAGAAAGATAACAGCGGAGTAACTTTCGTAGAATTGATTGTGGTTATTGCTATCATGACAACATTGGTTGGACTGATTGTTCCACAGTTTATGAAGTATGTAACAACCAAAAAAGAAACGGCTTGCGTTGAGAACAGAGATGCGGTTGTTAATATCTGCGAGAAGATGGTTTATAGCGGGGTTCCGCTTTCTGAAATTCAGGCTTGCGTAGCTGAAATAACATCTACGGGAACTGCTACCACTCATTCTATTCCTACAGAATATGAAGAAGCTTTGAAATCACATTGGATATGCCCGGTAGATGGCAGCACAATGACGGTTACCGTAAATGTGTCAACCGGAATAATTACAGCTTCTTGTTCGGAGCACGGAACCAAAGATGTTGTGGCTGATGTATCTGAATGGGGAGGAGTTGGTGATACCACCGTTGATCCGGGATTCCTTGTTCCTACTGTTGGAACAACGCCTGTAGCACCCACACCCACACCTACGCCCACACCTACGCCCACACCTACAACTCAGCCGATATCAAGTTCTTTCTGGCCTTATCTTGACGATCCGAGATGGGACGCTGTCGGCAGATATTCGGGTTCGAAGATTAGTTTAAATGCTCCTTCTGGTAAATTTGCAATGAGAAATTCCAGCGGAGTTACGGCATATTATGTACTTATAGATAAGAACGGAACCGGGCATGCGGACATACATATAGAGAATGCTTTTGATCCTTCTGGTTATTTGTGCGGAAGGGATTCTGAATGTGTTATAGCAACGAATGGTACAGAGTATACATATGACAGCATTACGGAAGCGGCGACCAAAGTTGCGGGTCTTAAGAAAGCTAGCGATGATGCGAACATTACTGCAGATAACGAAGAGTATATGATAAGCGGCGGAACGATATACTATAACGGAACTGATAGATACATATATTTCCATCAGGGACAGGAATACGCTAAGTTGCCTACTGTCAACAACGTACATGGCGGTAATAAGTTCGGTAACTGGTATCGCATGAAGAACACTGATGAATACGAATAATACTGACATCACGAGGATACGACTTTGAGCATGATAGCATTACAGCGCAAAAAGATGCGCTTGGGTGATTTACTTATAAAGGATGGAACCATCACTCCGGAACAACTGGAGATGGGACTTCGGAAACAGAGGGAAAGCGGCAAGAAGCTAGGAGAAGCTCTTGTTGATCTTGGCGTAACTACAGATGATTCGATAGCGGTTGCGCTTGCGAATCAGCTGGGATACAACATGGTAAACCTGGCTGAAGTAGAGATTGACAAGAAACTTTTTGAGATGTATCCGCAGTTAACGCCTGCGATGCTGAAAAAGTATAATTGCATTCCATACGAAATAGCTGCGGACTCTGCTAACATACTTCATGTAGCCATGGCTGATCCGATGGACATGATGGCGATGGATGATATCGGTATCATAACCAATATGCAGGTTGAACCGGTTGTGTCCACGACGTCGGACATATCCAGAGCGATAGATAAAGTCTTTGGACATAAAGATGTTGATTCAAAACTCCAATCATATGCTGATGAGCGTAAAGCGAAGGAAGCGCAGAATGCTGACGAAGAGTCAAATGTTGAGATAGAGAACTCGCCGATTGTTCAGCTCGTTAAGAGCATGATCGAACAGGCTGTTAGACAGAGGACATCGGATATTCATATAGAGCCTATGGAAAGCGGTGTTCGAATCAGATATAGAATAGATGGTACTTTGTTTGTTAGAAGTCATTATTCGCCTCAACTTTTGCCAGCCATAGTTGCGCGTATTAAGATTATAGGCGGAATGGACATATCTGAGAAAAGAAAACCGCAGGACGGTCGTATTACTCAGGTGGTTGACAGACAGGAGTACGATATTCGTGTATCTGTCCTTCCTACCGTTTATGGCGAGAAGATAGTTATGAGACTTACTTCCAAGACGGGACTTACGAGAGATAAGGCTGATCTTGGATTCAATCCTCAGGAACTTAAAGTTTTCGATCACATCCTTTCGAATCCTCATGGAATATTGCTAGTTACGGGACCTACAGGATCCGGTAAATCAACAACATTGTACACGGCACTTTCGGAACTCAATTCGACCGAGGTTAATATAATCACTGTTGAAGACCCTGTCGAAGCGAACATAGATGGAATAAACCAGGTTCAGACAAATAATAAAGCGGGACTTACTTTTGCTTCAGCACTTAGATCTATCCTGCGTCAGGACCCGGACATTATCATGATCGGTGAGATTCGAGACAACGAAACGGCTTCGATTGCGGTTCAGGCTTCAATCACTGGACATATGGTTGTTAGCACATTGCATACCAACTCGGCTGCAAGTACAGTTACTCGTCTGGCAGATATGGGAATAGAACCGTACTTGATAGCAGATTCCGTGGTTGGTATCATGGCGCAGCGACTTGTTCGAAGACTATGCCCTGCTTGCAAGAAAGAGTATGAACCTACCGAAGAGGAGAAAGAGCTTCTTAATATAAGGCCGGGCGATTCGTATACGATATTTCAGCCTAATGGATGCAAAATGTGCGATGACACGGGATATAAAGGGCGAATAGGTGTATATGAGATTATGGAACTTTCTCATGAACTCAAACTTGTTATATCAAAGGGTGGCACGGCAGATGACATCAAAGAGCAGGCCTTGAAGGATGGCATGAGCACACTGCGAATGAGTGCAACGAGATATGTGCTTAATGGCATAACATCAATAAGCGAAATGAAAAAAGTTTCGTTTGATGAGTAGTTATCAACATGCAAAAGCGTGTCGATATAGATTAATGTATAGAGATTTTTGAAGGGACAGGAGCATAATTATGGCAGATTATAGCTACGAAGCCATTTCGGCGAATGGCAAAGAGGTAAAAGGTACTATTGTGGCTGAAAATCCCGATTCAGCCAGAGCGCAGCTCAAAAATCAGGGTTTGGTTGTTACAAATGTCAAAGAGCAGGGTATGCTCGACAAAGAGATTACTTTCGGACTTAAGAAGAAAATAACGCCGAGAGAACTTGCGGTTTTCTGCAGACAGTTCGTTTCAATGTCTAAAGCAGGCGTTACAATTATTGAGTGTTTAAATCTTCTGAGAGAACAGACTGAAAATCCGAGACTCGCTCAAGCTATCAGAGATGTTCAGACTAGCGTTGAGAAAGGTGAAACGCTTGCTTATGGCTTAGAGTCGCAACCTGATGTATTCCCGTCTTTGATGTGTACTACGATTGCTGCAGGCGAAGCTTCCGGATCGCTGGAAGTCAGTCTTGATCGAATGGCTGATCAGTTTGAGAAATCTGCAAAAACGCAGGCTCTCGTAAAAAAAGCGATGATATATCCTATCGTTGTAGCGTGTGTTGCGCTTGGCGTTGTAGTTCTCATGCTTATCAAGGTTATACCGGCTTACACGGATATGTTTGATGATCTGGGAACAGAACTACCGAAGATTACTCAGATGGTTGTGGCGGCCAGTGATTTTTTGATTGACTATTGGTTTATTATTGTTCCAATTGTTGTTGCTGTAGTTGTTGGCATTAAGGCTTGGTTTAAGACTGATTCAGGAAAGCTTACGTGGAGCACTTTTCAGTTAAAAGTACCTGCTATTAGGAATCTTGTTGTAAAGAGTGCTTGTTCTTCGCTTGCGAGAACACTTTCGACTCTTCTCGCTGCGGGCGTTGGCCTAACGGATGCTGTTGGAATAGTATCCGATACAATGACGAATGTATTGATTCAGGATGCGTTGAGGTTTTCTAGAGATGAGGTAATGAAAGGTGTTCCCTTATCTGAACCTATAGAAGACAGTGGATTATTTCCGCCAATGCTTTATCATATGATGAGAATCGGAGAAGAAGCTGGTAACTCTGAAGAAATGCTTACAAAACTTGCTGATTACTATGATGAAGAAGTTGAGATGGCGACACAGTCTTTGATGGCTCTCATGGAGCCGGCGATCATCCTTGTGCTTGCTGGAGTTGTTGGCGTACTTATCGGAGCTATCATGGCGCCGATGCTTGCAATGTACCAGGCAATGGATAATATGTAAAAAGAATTAAACATCGGATTGTAGGGGTTCGATGCTTAAGATAAAAAGATGAAAACTAAACAAAGAAAAGGAGAAAATTCATTATGAAGAAAATGAACAACAAAGGTTTTTCACTCGTTGAGTTGATCGTTGTTATTGCGATCATGGCAGTTCTGGTTGGTGTACTTGCGCCCCAGTTCATTAAGTATGTAGAGAGCTCAAGAAGATCTACAGACGTTTCTAACGCTGAGACAATCAGATCAGCAGTTCTTGCTGATATCGCTGAGGGCCTTATTTCTGGATCAAGTGCTTCATCTACATGTCAGGCTAGCTCACCTTCTACTCTTGGCGAAGTTCCCAAGGCTAAAGGTAATAAAGTTGGCGTAGGTAGCGATTTCTCAATCTCTTACAATGCACCCGCTGGAACATGTGAAGTATCACTTGGTTCTTACAACCTTTCAACAACTTCTGGCGTATCACTTTACAAGGTACCGTAATTTAAACGAGTTGGTTTAGTGCATAATCGGATATGACGAACGCGATATTAATCCCTATCTACATAATTGTATTACTATACGGAATAGTAGTCGGTAGTTTCTTGAATGTATGTATATATCGTATACCCAAGAAAGAGAATATCGCTATAGTCAGATCTCATTGCATGACATGCAATCATCAGCTGAAGTGGTATGACAATATACCACTTCTCAGCTGGATGATGTTGGGCGGCAAATGCAGATATTGTAAAGCGCCCATTTCTCCACAGTATCCAATCATTGAAGCTTCTAATGGTTTATTGTGGTTGCTGGTGGCAATAGTCAGAGGGTTAAGCGTAGATACCCTACTCTACGCCTTGCTTTTCTCTGCGTTATTAACATTGAGCGTAATTGATTTTAGAACTTATGAGATTCCTGCAGGAATCAACATATTTATACTGGCACTGGGGCTGATCATGACAGTATTGCATTATACTGAATGGTTAGACCATTTGATCGGCTTCCTCGCTGTCAGTATACCATTATATATCATCATTATCGTGACAGATGGTCGCGGTATCGGCGGTGGTGATATGAAGCTTATGGCCACAGCAGGATTGCTGATTGGATGGAAGCTGGTGGTATTGGCTTTTGCTTTGGGCTGTATAATAGGAGCTCCGGTACATATGATCAGGATGAAACTATCGGGTGCAGACAGGGTTTTAGCTATGGGGCCGTACTTAAGTATTGGCATATTAATATCGGTTTTATGGGGAGAAAAACTAATTGGTTGGTATCTTAACATGGCCGGTATCTGAATCAGATTGACATAATATAAGGCATTTTTAAGTTTTTCCTATATAAAAAAGACAAAAAAGTTGAAAAAATTGCAATAATTGCTTGATTTTATAGATTAACATAATTATAATTTACATAAATAGTTTACTATTTCTATTTTTTGTGTTCGAAAGTATTAAGGCTTTAGCCTTTTTACCCATATAGATCTTAATGTATAGAGATAATATTATCCAGGAAGGGAACTAAGATGGCAGAGAGAGTATTAAGTATCGAGATGGGAAGCTCACTCACCAAGGTTATCGAAACAGATCTTGGCGCTAAGAGCCCCAAAATCTACAACAGCTTCGTGGTCAATACCCCCGATGGCATGTTGAAAGACGGTATCGTAGATGCCGATGACGAATTCGTCAACACTTTCTTGCGTATGCTTACTGTTAAGCGTATCAAGACTAGAAGAGCTATATTCACTATATCTTCTTCTAAGATTGCCACAAGAGAAGCACGCATTCCTTATTGTAAGGAAAGCAAGATCAAAGATCTGGTAAGAACCAATCTTAATGACTACTTCCCTATTGATGGTAGTCAGTACATGTTCTCACACAGCGTGATCGGCGTGGAATACGAGAGCAAGGAAGATAAGACTGAAGCAATTGAAGATAAGAAGGACGAGAGCAAGGCTCCTCTTACAAAGGCAGAGCAGGTAAAGGCTGAACTTGATTCTGGAACAGCTAAGGTTGCTGGCAAACAGAAGAGAGGAAAAGCTATCGGTTACAAGTTATTACTCCTCGCAGCTCCTAAGCAGCTGATACAGAGTTACGAAAAACTTGCGCAGTCCATTGGATTGTCTATAGCAGCCCTTGACTACAATGGTAACTCTGTTTTCCAGGCAGCTAAGGACGAATGTCGAGATGGCGTACAGCTTATTGTTAAGGTTGATGAGAAGGGTACTCTTCTCATGGTTCTCGAAGATGGAGCAACTACACTTAACAGAACAATACCTTATGGTGTGGATGATGCTATCAAAGCTTTGATGCAGACTGATATCTTTGGTGATACTAAAGATTATGAAAAGGCTGTAAATATATCAAGATCAAAGCAGGTTCTTATGCCTTCCTTTGAAGAGTGTGATACCGAAGATCCCAAGGAAGAGTTTGCAGTAAGAAGTGAGATTACGCTTACCCTCAGATCTCTTGCCGGCGGTATCATAAGAGTTATAGATTATTACAATGCAAATCACGGTCAGAGACCTGTTGAGAAAATGCTCATTACTGGTTTGGGTGCTGATTTTACAGGACTTGATGTTCTTCTCACAAGTGAGATCGGACTTAAGATCAGAGATATTACCAGAGTCGCTGGTGTAGATATCGACAGAATATTCAGAGGCACAACATACAGTGAATTTGTAGGATGTATCGGTGCTGCTCTTTCTCCGATAGGTTTCTATCCTGAAAGTGCTGAAGAAGAAGACAGAAAGGGCAAAGATGCCAATTCTGTTGGTAATGCAATAGGTTGGGGCGTTCTTGCTGCAGGCGTAATTGCTTCCATTGCGATGATAGCGGTTACGATGGTTCCGTATATGCAGGAACAGGAACTTAACGAGAGTTACAAAGCTACAATAAATGAACTTCAGCCGGTTTATGATATGTACCTTAATTATCTTGAACTGGAGAATGATGTTAAGTATGTAGAACAGCTTGATTCTGCTACAGTTAACAGAAATGAGAATCTCGTCAAATTCCTTGGAACACTTGAGAATCAGATGCCTAGTACCTTCATGTTGAACAGCCTTACTGCTAGCGAAGATATGGTTCTTCTTGATGCGACGGTAGCAACCAAAGAGGAAGTAGCTTACGCTATCAGTAAACTTAAACAGGTTGATGGATTCATTACTGCTGATACTACTTCTGTAACAGAGATGATTATAGAAGAAACCGGCGAGATCAAGTACTCGTTCATAGCTGAAATGATATATGCTCCTCAGGAACTCGAAGTTGAAGACGAAGTTGTTTATGAAGATCCGGCTGCCGAAGCGGCTGTAGAGCAGTAAAGGGGGCGATATCATGAAATTAGGTAATAAAGAAAAGAATCTTATAAAAGGTCTCATAGGTATAGTACTTGCTGTTCTTGTTTGGATGTTTGTTGCAAGTCCGATAAAGGATAAAAAAGAAGCTCTCGCTGCAGAAAATGCTGAACTTAAGGTTAAGAAGGAAGAGTATGAAGCTGTTAATTCGCAAAAAGCAAAGTACGAAGAAGGAATGACAGCACTTCAGGCTGAGAGGGAAGAACTTCTTGAGGCATATCCTGCTGGTATGATAACAGAAGACAGAATCATGTACTGGGCTAACATGGAACGTGCAAACGCCGGTCAGTTGGCGCTTGAAAATATTGCAATGTCAAGCCTTCAGGAAGTTTTTGTCGAAGGACAGGAGACGACAGAGGGTGAAAAGCAGGAAGGAGCGACACAGCTTCATCTTTACAAGGCCCCTGTTAACTATACATTCAAATCAACTTATGACGGTTTAAAGGGCATGGTTGATTATGTATTTGCTCAGAATGACAAGAAGAGCATAGAAGGTTTAGCGGCTGAATATAACGAGGAGACTGGTAATATTGAAGGTACTCTCGATATGAACATGTATTATATGGTTGGTACAGGAAAAGACCACATACCTGCAACTATACCTAGTGTTCCTACCGGAGTTGCTAATCCGTATCATTCATCAAACACGAAGGTTATCCTGGAAAGCGATATTGCTGCAGGATATGAACCTGAAGGCGAAAGGGAATAATTTGTTATAAAGGTAAAATTTGCATAAGAGAGGTTTGCGCCTCTCTTATGCGGATATATGAAGAACATGATTTAGGAGTAGAAGCGTGAAAAAAGAAGTTATGAAGGTAAAATCAAATAATGGCGGTTTCACACTGCTTGAAGTGCTGATAGCAATGGTTATACTGAGCATAGTCTGTGTGCCGCTTCTACGTTCGTTTGCTACAAGCGCACAGACAAATGCAAAAGCAAAAATGCAGATGAAGGCAACGACAGCTGCGGAAAATGTAATGGAGAAGATCAAGAACATGTCCGATGAAGAGATTCAGGATATGTTGACTACATATAGCGGTAGTGTTGCTTCAAACGGAAAGATCGATCTTGTTATTGATGATGACGCTGATCTTAAAGCTGATCTTCCTGCAGGATACTTCGCAACTGTAGAAATGGATCCTGAAGGATCAGGAACGGATCTCGCTTATCCGAACGCCAACAGCCTTAATCTTTCTGATTTTAATCCTATATCAGTAAGAGATTGCGCTATATATACAATGGCAGATGATTTTGACAGCAATGCATACAATGTAATTCTTGCAAGAAATGAAGCAAGACGTAATGCAAACCCTGCTACAACAACAGTATGGGATGCTAATGACTGCAAGAGCAAATTAACCAGGAATATTACTATTACCACTGAGGATGCCGGAACATACGTAGATCCTGAAGGCGAATCTCAGCAGATGGTGAGAGTTAAGATAAAGATTGATTATCACATCAGTGATTCAAATATTGTACAGACTTCTGCAGAGAAGGATTATACAGCGACAGAAGCTTATCTGTTTGATAACACATCATCTCATAAGGAACTGAATGGAATATATCTGTTCTATTATCCCAGATACGCAGCTGCTGCATCAGGAAACAAAGAAACTATTACAGTAAAGAACAATGCGGGTATAAGCACTGATCTTTATATAGTAGCAATGAATGGTGCGGCTGACTATTCAACAACAACAAAAGCAACATATCTGCTCGCGGGAAAAGGTTTAAATCTTACGATAAGCGAGCCTGCTTTGGATGCAAATGATAAGGGAAAGCTTACATTAAGAACCAATCTGTTGCAGACGTGTGATGTTACAACGCTTAGAACTCCTTACAGTTCATATGATAACAATGATTACAGATTGGGATTCAATTTGACATACAAGCCTGGTACAGATGTGTATTCTGCAAATTCGACAACAGATACCAATCCTACGGATTATGCTACATTGAACAAAGCTATAAAAGGACTGACTGTTTCTGATATAGATGGAAAGACGGTAAACAGTGAAGAAAGAAATGTCAGAATATACAGGGTTAGAATAAAGATCTTTGAAGAAGGAGCAGATACATCTGTTGATCTTCCTATTTCAAAGATGGAAGGAACAAAACTTAGACAGGGTTAAGAGTATAAGATTAAGTAGAGGATGAAGCTGTGAGAGAATCGAAATTACTGAAAAGGATTAAAAAGAATACCAGGAATAATAAAGGTATTGCATTGGTAACGGTTATCATTGCGATAGGATTTATTGCAGCCTTGGTCAGCATACTTCTCATGACCACGCTGGTCAACTACAAGATGAAGGTAGTAAACGAGAAGGGTACGGATACTTTCTATTCGGCTGAGCAGGTTTTCGATGAGATAACTGTAGGACTTCAGAGAATAGTTTCTGATTCACTGAGCTCATCTTATACTGAGATTCTTGAAAACTATGGTGATTCTACTCTTGATAATACAAGAAAGAAACAGATGATCCAGACAAGATATTATGAAAAAGTATGGGAATATCTTTCATACTCACCTACAGATCATACAAAGTATTCCGTAGCAACTCTCGAGAGTTTCTTAAAAAACAGTACGAAGTATCATACATATGATTTGAATGGCGACGGTACAGAGGATACCGATGAGGGATTTGGTGCAATTCTTGTTGCTGTTACAAATGATGCTGTGGGAAACGAGATTGAATCCGCAAACTACGGAGATATGCTTACATTCTCTGATACGGGTATTGTTCTTAAGAACATAAAAGTATACTACAGAGACGTTAACGGATTCGTATCTGTTATCCAGAGTGATATAAGACTTAATTATCCTGAATTCGATTTCGCAAGAAACTCTTCAATGGCTGATATCGCCGACTACTGTTTCATAGCTGATGGCGGATTTGAAAGAACAGCTTCCGGAGACCTTGGACTAACGGGAAATATATATGCAAATAGTTTTGCAACCAAGGGCGTTAACGTTGATTTCAGTGATAACAATCTTATACTTGTAAAACATGACATAAGCATAGACGGAGAGTCGTTTAAGACAGGTGCCGGTTGCAATATATGGGCGGATAATTTCAAAGCCAAAGGAGCAACTGTAAATATAGATGGTTCCCTAAACCTTTCGAATGATTTGAATCTTCTTGGAAACCTGCCGAAGATAACGCTAAAGGGTGAATTCAACGGATACGGATGTTCGATAGATAATGCGGATGATAGTTCTGCAATACTTATAAACGGTAGAAAAGCAAAAGTAGATTTCAACGATGTTACAAAGATGAAAATCTCCGGCCATGCATTCCTTGGAATGAGTGCTGCTGCTACCAACACTGAGCATAACTACACATCAGCAACATATACCGATATATATACAGGTGAATCAGTAGCAGCCAAGTCAGACCAGTTGATGTATCTTGTACCTGCAGAGGCTATAGGCGTTGATGAGAATTCGGGAAGATCTTTATACAATTCCAACCCTCTTACTCAGGCACAGTATGAGGACATGGCAGCACATGTAACATATGATAGTACACATGCGGACAGTACAACACATTATGTGATGGTATCCGACACAGCACCTATCTCTGTTCTCGCAGGTGGAACAATAGCACCGTATGTTAAGTACGGGCCAACTTCTTTACCTACTGTTTATGAACACAAGGTAAGAGTTAACGATTCTTCAACGGGATATCTCGTATACTTCTATATGTTATTCCCTGACGAAGTTAAAGCAAATGAGTATTTTTCGTTATACTACCAGAACAATGAAAAATCACTTGCAAAATATACGAAGACCTATATTGATGAGATAAAATTCCCCCACCTCGTGGATTCTATTACGGCAGGTGGAGCATATGTAACTGATGCAACAGATGTTGAGAATGACGGACTTACTGTATGGCCTCAGTCTCAGGTTTCCGCAAGTCTTGTAATGAGTCAGGATTCATCTGAAAATCTTCAGAAGTTTAAAGCATACACGACGAAGCTTGTTCCTAACTTCTCAGAACTTACGGGATGCGCATCAAATGATATGGATGACATCACAAGTCAGGTCGTATTTGAAAATGTTGCTTCTAATGAGGCTGATATTTTAGAGTATATTGACAGAGCAAACGATGATGGACTTGACGGACAGACTTTTGGTACAGTTACTGTTGATATAAGCGGTGCTGGAACAAATAAGACGATGAAATTCACTGATTCAAGTGATGGTTCCATAGCTATAGTTTCTACTGAGAATATTACAGTAAATGATTCAAACATCAATTTGGTAATCACGACAGGCAATGTAAGCTGCACAACTACAGGTTTCAACGGCGTTATCCTTTGCAATGGAAAGCTTACACTTTCCGGTACATCAGCGCAGACAATGACAAAGAGCCCTGATCTTGTAAGAAAGTGTCTTGGTTACGGATATGAAGATGGCGGTCTTACATATGCTATAGCAAGCTGCTTGGCAAATGGTAATGATTACATCTATGCAACATACGGAAGTGGCAGTACGAGTGATACATCACTCACAGGTCTTGTTACTTATGAGAACTGGAAGAAGGAATAAGCTATGAACAAAGAGAAGGTTTTAAACAACAGAGGTTTTTCGCTTATAGAGCTTATTGTGATACTTGCCATCATGGCTATCATGGTTGGAATGGGTTCTCTTGCGATGTCGCTGCTTACCGGATCGGAAGCAAGACAGGCCTGTGACAAGATCAGTGCACAGCTTAATGAAGCAAAAACCGGATCAATGAGCCGATACGATGAGGATCTGAATATTGTATATGTAAGCGATCCTACGGCTTATGATTGGGCGGACAAAGAAGGCTATTACGTTGTTAAGCAGCTGTATTCGTTTACTAAAGATTCTTCTACCGGCCTTCCGACAACATTATACCTGGGTGCAGAACACAGATATATATGCAATGGAAG
Source organism: Lachnospiraceae bacterium (assembly GCA_016286035.1). GTDB lineage: Bacteria > Bacillota > Clostridia > Lachnospirales > Lachnospiraceae > Colinaster. The sequence continues at coordinate 10,868 of JAEERY010000059.1, read as the reverse complement.
AGTGAGCATGGTATTAAACTATGATGGCGGAAGTTATACTGTGAGCCCCTCCGATGGAAACGGTATAGGCATTACGTTTGACAGATCAACTGGTTTGTTTAAGGATATAAGAACCGATTGCGGATTGGATACAAGCGGTAATGTTACATTTACAACTGTGAGTGCTCAGCCGGAATCACTTGAACTGACAAGCGGATTGAGATCATATAAGATTTTATTTATCAGTGAGACCGGTAAGCATACGGTTGAACGATAATTGGAATAATAGTAGATTATTGTAAGTTTTTACGGGTATGTGATTATGAGAGATAACAAAGGTTTTTCATTAGTTGAAATGATTGTTTCATTCGCGATTCTGGCGATTGCGGGTTTAGCTGTATATGGCCTGATGAGCACAGGAACGATGCATTTTAAGAGAACTGGTCAGGATGTTGGATTGCAGTATGAACAGCAGGTTGTTGTTAATAAACTGCGAGATGTCCTTCTTGAGTCAAGTAATGCTCTGTCATATGATGATTCGACTAAGACATTATATGTATACAACCAGGAAGATATGGGCCCCACAGCTCCCGGCGCAACAACGCATACCTATAAGTATAAAGTAACCAAGATATTCCTTAGCGGAACAGAGCTTAAGCAGGTTTCAAAGATATTTGATGATATAACCGGAACAGACGGTGTGGATATATCTACTATATCTGATGACGATGCGAAATTACTTGGTGAAGAAGTAAAGGATATTTCATTTGATCTGACCGATATTGCTGAGGGTAAGATCGGATTTATTATAACTTTCGAAGCAGAAGGAAAAGAACTTGTTTCAGAACAGGTTGTTTCACTTAGAAACAGAGTTATAAACAGTGATGATCCGTCTGCTATTTATACAAGTTCAACTATCTTTGTAGACAGCTTTATTGATTACATCACAATATATCGTAACGGTATAGCACTTCCGGCTGGCGGAACATCCGAAATAGCAAAAGCCGGATCAACAACACTGAGCGTACCGTTTACTTATGTTGTTACGGCAAATGAATTTTCGGGAAGAACATATGTGGCTTCCTGGTCATTGGATAACTCTGTAGCTGGTATGTCTGTAGATTCGGCAACCGGTATTGTTACGGTTGACGCATCAGTACCTGCAGGTACTACAAATATTTTAAGATGTACAAGTGTTGATGATGCTTCAAAGTCTCAGACGGTAGTTCTTTCTGTTACTGATTCGGGAGTATATCCTCAGTCACTTGTATTGCAGAACAAAGGGCATATTGATTACGATGGCTACAGAAACTACAGTATACTGCCTAAGGTTACATATACTGACGGATCTACATCTGAAGAGAGTTCATTATGCACATGGGTGGTCTCACCGGTTCTTCCGGAAGGATGTATATACGATCAGACTACAGGAACCTTTACAGCGCTTCCAACACTTAATGGTACGACAGTAACATTCAAGGCTACTTTGAAAGCTCCTAAAGCTGACGGTACATATATACATGCAACCTTACAGCTTCCTGTTGAAGGTGTAGGCGATTATGTTGCTAATCAGAAACTGAGTCTGAGTGGTGTAGAATCACTTTATAATAGCAGAGGAATAAGTTCTACAGTAATCGCTTCATGGCAGAATTCCAACAACACAAGTTTCAAATACTATTGGAGATTATCTTCTTACGGTGAAAACTGGGCTACAGAATCAACTGATCCAGATCTTAAGCGTTTCAGTAAAACTATAAGTATAAGCGGTGGTAGAGGAGTAACTCTTACCGATGAAGGTGATGGCTTCTATTCAACTCCTGATGCACGCGGATATATATATGTAGAGAGTGAGCCGTGGCTTGATTGGACAAAACAGTATCAGGTAAAGGTAGAATGTTTTGCTGAGGACAGTCAGGGAAGAAAGTATGGTATCGGAAGCGAAGCAGAAAATAACTATACAGGTCCCGTATCAATGCTTGTAACTTACGAGCCGGTTAAGATTGTTCTCAAACCTGTTGCTTTGTACAGGCAGAATGATAATGTTGCCAATAATAAGAAATTTAATACTTCACTTGATCTTAAGAGAGCATCTGATGGTACAAAGGATTATTTGGGCAACTATAATCCTGCATACAGTATGTATGATCAGTTGACAGTCAGAACTTTCGAGATCTATGCTCGTGGTGTTGATTTCGATGCAACAAAGACAGGTAATGTAAAGATTCATGATTCTGATAATTTGAATAACGCGAAGAACTGTCAGTTCCTGTTCTACAATTCAGCAGATTCTAAGAACCCTGTTCCGAGTGTTAATTTCAAGAAGTACTTTGGTATTTATGACTACTGTTATTCGAACGGATTTACCGTATCATTCGGCGTAGCTATGAATAATAGCGAATTTAAACAGTATTTTGTGGATATGGCGGGATCACCTTTGAATAAAACTAAGATACCTCAGACAGTTGCACCTATATTCTCTGCATGGGATAGTTACGGAAATATTGTTGAAACATATTACCTGACTGGTAGCAATTACTATGATGACAGTGATCTTACGGCTGCTAAGGACATGAGATACAATATCGTATACGATCCTAATAAGCTCAATGATTCTGCTTATATTGAAACATATTAAATCAGTTTATCAGATATAAAAAATGAGGACACCTATAGTTCTGTAAACAAAGGAGTGCAATATGCATCGAATTAATGGAGGAAGAAGAAAAAAATGGATAACGGCTTCACTGGCCGGAGTATTGACTGTAGCTATTGTAGGTACAGCCTTGTATAAGGATTCTTCTATAGCTTTGGCAAGACCTTCGCTTCCGGGAATTGAAGAGATAGTAAACGGAAACAGTACTAATCAGCCGTTTAAGATCTTGGAGATCGTGGATCAGTATGATAGCGCTCGTACCGGTTATACCGTTGCGGGAGAAGAGCCGGGCAATGATCAGGCACAGGCTCTTTCAGATATGGCATCATATGGTGAGCGTTACAACAATTACATGGTTCCCGGTGTGACCAATAAGAATTCATTATCATTTGGTGCTTATACTGAATTAAAGGATAAAGCCTTTACATATGATGAAACAGTTGCTTTTGATTGGGGTGATAATCCGGCAACCGATCCGTCTACAGCATATAAAGCTGATACTCCAAATGTTAAGACCGGAAAATCATACGGTACATTTGAAAAGAATGCTTCAACTACCGGCAAATATGATCCTGCAGACGTATCAGGAGATTATAAGTTAGTCAATGACGGTACAACTGCTACCGATGGAAATGCAACCATAGATGATATATATCAGAAGCTTCCGAATACCGATCAGACCGGTGTGTTCTATATGAACTACGGTGGATTGGTTAAGGCTGATCCGCTTGATCCTTCAGATCCTGATTATACGACTCTTTCAGGCAGAAGATATTTTATCAAGCAGTATGATGTTATAACTTCAGCGAATGCATGGCAGTTCCCTTTCAAACTGGAGAACAGAGACTATCAGCCTGATATAACCACAGCATATCAGTGGTATGATGACAATCGATATGTTGCAAATGAGAGATTTGAGGCAAATCTGGATGAGCATGATGTAACAGATTCATCTGATGATACATATGAGTTTACATCTACTGTTATACCTGCAAACGGCGATGTTGTATTTACCGATGACGGAGACGACAAGCTTGTATTCTATGGTTACGTAGATGGTACAAACTTCAGATTTGATACAAACAATGATGGTATTCCGGATGATATGATGCCTCTTACAGATGGTGTTACAGATCAGGATGAATATGGAAATCCTGTTGTTGATGCTGATGGAAACCCGGTGTACAGTGCGAAGAAATCTTTTGCACACACTGTTTATGAAAACAGCATTACAAAGTATGTGACAGTCAGAACTGCAAACTCAGGTGACGGTGCAGCAGTAACAAAGTATTATATTTCAGGTATCGTACAGGATGCCGATGGTATCTATGATTTCCTTACAGCCAATTTTTCAGCTGTAAATGATCCTAACTTCTTACCTGAAGAATATGGAATAGTAGAAGAGACGGATCAGGTTGGAACAGGCAATCCCTGGTATCATGAATGGTATTACAAGTCTCAGACTACATCACCTTACCAGTATGTTGGTACTAGTGGACATTATGACTTTGTTCATGATTTCACAGCGGAGGTTGTAGATACATATTACTATCTCGGCGGTTATAATAATAATGAATGGTTCAAGCGAGAAGTATTAGATGTAGATGCGGCTGATTGCCCTAATATCTGCATAGATGTTATCACGAAAAAGCTTGCTGATGTGACACCTGAAGACATTGGTTCTGCAAATTTGATCTACTTCACAGGTGCTGGAGCTTATGACAGTGATTCTTCGGGCGTAAAGGATCTGCCTTACGAGACTGCTGCTGCTCTTATTACAGCTGTAGATAATGAACACAAGCCTGTTATTATTGATCTGAGTGCAACGAATGCAGGTACCATATTCAATATACCTACAAACTTTAAAAACACTGTTCTTCTGATGCTTCAGAGTGATATAGACGGTATAAGCCAGTGTGTTGGTGCAACAGGTTGGGATATTAGTACTGATAAGTCAAACGCTCTTACTCAGCTTGGATTGTCGTATTATGGCAATGCTTCAACAACAGGAAGTGATGTCAGCCACGTTGCAGGCTCTGTATTTGTAAATGATAACCTTGGAACAAGAACAGCAGCGATAGCAGCGGATTTTGCAACAGCATACGATGCAACAAAGGTTAACGGTTTCACTTTGGATGGTGCAACCTATAGCTTCAAAGAAGTTCAGAAAGATATTGATGAAGAAAAATTCTATCTGGACGTTGCGGGCAAGGATGTTTCAACTTTCAATGATAAGATAAGCAAAGCAACTTCAATCAGATATATCCTTAACTATGGTGACAGACGTGTGGTTGGTAAGACGGCTATAAGAGTACTTGATCTTGAGCCTTACTATTCAAGAGATGTTGAAGGCATAGTAGAGGATTACAAGGATGTTGATGATCTGAAGAAAGTTCTTCGTGTTGATTCGCAGGGCAACAGATCTAACGTTACAGTTGAGAATATTGCCGAGATCAGAGATATCTTTGCTAAGAAATGGTTTAAGAATAATGTTTCTGATACAACGGAAAATATTGTTGTAACAGGTATGGGTACCAAGGAATTTATCGGTAGGATCGAAGATCTTAATGAATCCTATGATCTTATCTATATTGGAATGGATACCGCATATTTAAATACAGCAATAACAAGAGAGAATAATAAATACTATAAGTCTAAGAATGTAGTCGGCAACGACGGTAAGTCTTATGTTTACAGACATAACGGAGATTATATCACGACCAATGGACAGACAGGTGGTGACGGAACCTGGAACTTGGGTGGTAATGATATAACACCTGATAAGTTCCGTGAACTTCAGAATTATGTAAAAGCGGGATACGCAGTATTGTTATCGGATGAGTTCTTTATCTACAAGGCAGATGGCAGCATAGATAAGATCGATGACAGCAGAATTGAAGAAGAATCATATCTTTATGATTTTATTGAATGGTGTATATCAAAGGAAGATGGTAAGTATAATTATCTTTACAAGAATGTTGACATAACCAAAAACTTTGAGACTACAGGAACTTCAACAGTTGCAGCAGCAACAACTGACGGCCAGGCACCTCTGGTTCACAGAGAAAATTTCATCAAATATGTAAATATCTCTAAACTTCAGGTAGAAGTTAAGGAACAGCCTCCGTTATATAATCCGTATGACACAAACGATAGTAACAAGCATTACTATCTTGCAATGAACAATTTGGGTCAGTATGCACTCGAGTATACTGTAAAACTTACAAATGATGCAGCGGTTGATACAACCAAGACTGATTATGACTGTCAGCTGTATATCGATCATGATGGTGACGGCCGTTTCGAGACAGTAGAAAGACTTGACAGTCTTGATATAACCAATGAGGATAATAATGATTATATCAATCCTGACAGTTCAGGAAAGTATCATTTAACAACAGGAACAACTTATAAGATATACAGAACAGTTCCTGAAGGATATGTAGGTCTTGTTCCTTGGAAACTAGTATTTATTGAGAACAGAGACGGCGATGCTAATTCGCTGATCAAGACAGCAGTTCAGGATTATTCAGCTATAGCTGATATGACTAACAAGCCTACTATCAAGATATTGCAGATTACTTCCGGCAATAGTGATTCGACAAACCTTAATTTGTGGAATGACACAAGATTAAAAGAGTTGTATACGCAGGTTGTTGACTTCAACATAAAGGTAGACCATTGTAAATCTTCTGACTTTATGAACCGCACCGGTACAATATTCGGTGGCGGAGTTGACAGACTCGAGAAGATGTATGAATACGATATGCTCGTACTCGGTTTCCTTGATATGTACAGCCTGACAGGAACAAATACGGCTACTTCTAAAGAAGGTATCCTGTGTATTCGTGAGTACATGCTTTCAGGACGAAGCGTATTGTTCACACATGACCTGACATCTACAAGAATCAGAAATGATGACGGTAATGATTGGGGTGAACTTGCAAACAGATATCTGAGAGATATTCAGGGTATGGACAGATATGGATACATTAAGAATAATGTAGCAAATCTGACATTCTCTAACGGACAGGCTTTATCTGAGTATAGGTCAGTATATGATGAAAGAGTACCGGAGGGCTTCAATACAGTTGGTTTCTCTGATGCGAACCTCATGAGACGAAATAACATTAACTACGGTGAAATAGCAGCTCAGAATACCAGAAATACATCTAACAGTTCAAACGGATCCGATCAATACATGGCTAATGAGCGTGAAGGTTACACTGTTTCACGAGTTAACAGAGGACAGATAACTGAGTATCCATTCAGAATAGGATCTCTTGAGCAGAGTAATATAGCTAACGGTGATACAAATTATTATGCTAATCCTTATATCACTGTAGCAAAGACTCACCATCAGTACTTCCAGCTTGATATGGAGACCAATTATCTGGATGAGAACTATGATGATGATATCGTTGTATGGTATGCACTCAGCTTGCCCGGTAATGCAAAGTCAAAGTACCTGAAGTTGAATTATAATGATGTAAGAAATAACTTCTACATCTATAACAAGGGTAATATAACATATACAGGTGCCGGTCATTCCAATATTGAAGGTGATGTAGAGAAGAAGCTTTTTGTTAATACTCTTGTTGCTGCTTACAATGCAGGTACACATGCTCCGTTTGCATCATATAAGAACAATGATACAAGAATGGCAACAGATATCACCAGTACGTATATTCCGTACGATATCGCATTCTCTCAGCCTGTAGCTGATGGCGGAGAAGGTGATGGATGGCTTCAGAATACTGTTACAGTATACTTTAAGACAGTTAATAACAATCTTCAGGATAACTTAAAGCCGCTTGTTGCTCAGTATTATGTTGAAGTTCCAGCAGGCGGACCTGGTATTCTTACCATAGGAACAAAGCATTATAAGGCTGTAACGCCTGTTGCAGGTTCTGTAAAAGAGTGTGTGATCTCAAACAGCGGAACTACATATAATGATGTATCTGATCCTCAGGTACTTACAAACGGTCGTGTTTACAAGATGGAATTTGCTATAAGTGATCTTATGAACGGTAACCTTCAGGGTGTAAATACAAGATATCATGCAGTTATCTACACTCGTATGAGAACACAGACCAAGGGCAAGACAGTTGATGATGATAAGACTGATCTTGCAGCAACAGGTACATTTACATCACTTCCTGCAAATGACAGCATGAAGCCTTTGAATGTAAACTTTACACAGTTGTACGATCTGAAGTAAGATCTAAAGCAGATTTAAACTAAAAATGTTATATGATATACGGGAGAGAGATCTCCCGTATATTTTTATTCTTGATTATCACAAGGGTAATGCTCTATAATATAGTAAGATAGTCATGGTTAACTAAGTGTTTATATAGATTAGTTTCTTATTGAAGGAGGGAAAACTATGGCAAAAGAGATGATCTGGGTAGCTAAGGGTGGAAGACCTTGCAAGAATAAGCCCAAAATGAGCGAACTTCGTAAGGAAGCCAAGGTCATGACAGTTCAGGAGCTTATGGAGAAGTATGATGTAAGCCAGGCAACAATGTATCGTTATCTTAAGGAAGCATTTGAAGGACCTGTAAAGAAGGAGAAGGCACCTAAACCCGAAGACCTTAGTATGAAGGAACTTATCAAGGAAAATGCAGACCTTAAAAAGCAGGTTGAGCGTCTTATGGTATACAAGATCAAATATGAGGAACTTAAGAAGAAAGTAAAATAAGAAAAGAGCTTCGGCTCTTTTTTTATTGAAGATTTTGAAAATAGTTTTTGACATAGCAGTTTTTTTGTTGTATAGTGTTGACCGAAACTGATTTATAAATTATTGAAGGTATGTCGTGGAGAGAAGTCTTAGATACATATTCTAGGATATCCAACCTACGGGGAATGAGAAATGGCTAAGAATCTTGTAATAGTGGAGTCACCTGCAAAGGTGAAGACCATAGGAAAGTTTTTGGGAAGTAATTACTGCGTGGCTGCCAGCAACGGGCATGTAAGAGATCTGCCTAAGTCATCGCTCGGTATAGATATCGAAAATGATTATGAACCAAAATACATAACAATAAGAGGAAAGGGAGATATTCTTGCGAATCTTCGTAAGGAAGTAAAAAAAGCTGACAAGATATATCTTGCAACTGACCCTGACCGTGAAGGAGAAGCTATAAGCTGGCATCTTCTTGCGGCTTTAAAACTCGATGATAAGAAAGTATATCGTATAACCTTTAACGAGATCACTAAAAATGCTGTAAAGGATTCGCTTAAGAATGCACGCGAGATAGATATGGATCTTGTTGATGCACAGCAGGCAAGACGATGCCTTGACAGATGTGTGGGATATCGTATATCGCCTCTTTTGTGGGCTAAGGTTAAGCGTGGACTCAGTGCGGGGCGTGTACAGTCTGTTGCATTAAGGATCATATGTGACAGAGAAGATGAGATAGCTAACTTTGTACCGGAAGAGTACTGGACACTTGATGCTGGTCTGGTATGCCGTCGTAAGGGCAAGGATTTTACGGTCAGCTACAGCGGTGATATCAAGGGAAGCGAACAGATAGAGAACATTGTAAAGGAGCTTAAAGGTGCAGAGTTTACCGTAGATGAGGTTAAGACGGGAACGCGTACCAAGAAGGCACCTCTTCCTTTTACGACTTCTACGCTTCAGCAGGAAGCAAGCAAAGCGCTTAATTTCTCTACGACCAAGACCATGCGTATAGCTCAGCAGCTTTATGAAGGCGTGGAGATCAAAGGACAGGGTACTGTAGGTATCATCACCTATTTGAGAACCGATTCTACAAGAATATCCGACGAAGCTTTAAAGAATGCACGTGAGTATATCGCATCTCAGTACGGCGAGAGATATGTAGGTGAGGAAGTTGCAGCCAAAAAGGAAGGCGGCAAGATCCAGGATGCACATGAAGCCATAAGACCTACTGATATAGCACGTACTCCACAGCTTATAAAGGATTCGCTTTCTAGGGATCAGTTAAGACTGTATCAATTAATATGGAAGAGATTCGTTGCATCACGTATGGCTGCAGCCGTATATGATACGACTTCTGTTAAGTTTTCTGCAGGTAAGCATATATTTACAGCGGGAGCGAGCAAGATAGCATTTGAAGGCTTCAGAAATGTATATATTGAAGCTGATGATGCAAAAGATAACGGCAATTCTCTGCTGTGCAACCTTATGCAGGGAGATAAGCTTGACTGCAAGGAACTGGAACCCAAGCAGCATTTTACACAGCCTCCGGCTCATTTCACGGAAGCAAGTTTAGTCAGGGCTCTTGAAGAGTTAGGCATTGGACGCCCTTCTACGTATGCACCGACTATAAGTACCATCCTTGGCAGACGTTATATCGTCAAGGAAGGCAGAAATATATATGTAACCGAACTGGGAGAGATAGTAAACAACCTTATGAAAGAGGCATTCCCCAGCATAGTTGATGTTACATTTACAGCAAACATGGAAGCTCTGCTTGACGCAGTTGAAGAAGGCACTGTCAAGTGGAAGACTATCATAGCCAATTTCTATCCGGATCTTGATGAAGCTGTCACTGCAGCTGAAAAGGAACTGGAAAACGTTGAGATACGTGATGAGGAATCTGGTGAGATGTGTGAAGAGTGCGGTAAACCTCTTCTTATCAAATACGGTCCTCACGGCAAGTTCCAGGCATGTTCCGGATTCCCGGATTGTCACTTTACAAAGCCTTACTTTGAAAAGATCGGTGTTACCTGTCCTAAGTGCGGCAAGGACATCGTTGTAAAGGCTACAAGAAAGGGAAGAAGATATTATGGATGTATCGATAATCCCGATTGTGACTTTATGACCTGGCAGAAGCCTTCTGGAAAGCTTTGTCCTAAGTGCGGACAGATGCTTCTTCATCGTGGCGGCAAACTGGTTTGCATGTCAGAGGAGTGTAATTATTCCGAAAGCGGGAATTGATGTAAGTTTGACTTTTACCTGCGGATGATGTAAATTTAGCATATAAAAGGTGTTACCGATAGACGGTTTCCCTGTTTATTCAGTAAAAAATGAACCGAAAGTTAGGAGCTGGCGGTTCATTTTTTGTGTATGATCTTTTGACACTCCACACGACTAAAGTCGTGGGATTCTTGCTACCTGCCACTACATAGTGGCTGACCAGTCCGTTTCCGGTAGGTCGCAGTGCAAGGTATGGGTATGCCATTACCCATCGCAGGGCAGAACATATAGTTCCCTACGCAGTATGCCTGATATCTCTATCGCCGGCATACT
>JAEERY010000058.1 GCA_016286035.1 Lachnospiraceae bacterium | reverse complement strand
GATAACATATCAATATTAAATGTTTAGAGTGAAGGAGGAATGACCTATGTTGTACCCTAGTATTTTTAACAAAAACTTATTTGATGATTTTATGGATTTTGATTTTCCGGCATTCGAAGAGTTTGGAGACGTTGACAAGAAGCTTTACGGAAAGCATGCTTCTCATGTCATGAAGACAGATGTCAAGGAACATGATGACAAGTTTGAAGTAGCCATCGATCTGCCGGGCTTCAAGAAAGATGAGATACAGCTTGAACTGCAGAACGGTTACCTTTCAATATCCGCTTCGAAGGGCGTTGATAAGGAAGAGAAGGATAAGAAGGGTAAACTTATCAGACAGGAGCGTTACTCAGGTGCTATGCAGAGAAGCTTCTATGTTGGTAAGGGCATAACCGAAGAGGATATCAAGGCTAAGTTTGAGGACGGTGTTCTTAAACTTGATATTCCTAAGAAGGAAGCTCCGAAGGTTCCCGATAAGAAGACCATAATGATCGAAGGATGATAATTTGAACATCCCGATATAAGTGAGTAATACTGCAGCCGGTGCGTTAGCACCGGCTGTTTTACTATCCGATTGTCATTATTTATTTCGGTAGGTGACAGTGGGGACGGATGTCATACTATAGAGATCGTTATGGGCTTGAGGCAGATGGCGTTTTGCATCTTGATGATGTTGACGGCGACCGTTTGTGTAGTAAACCAGTATCCTCTATGGCTGTTTCAAACAGTGTATCAGCAAACCATTGATGTTTCCGGTCTTTCCACAAAGCAAATCCTACATATCCAAACTTTAATAAATGACCTAAGAGAATCTCAAAAATAAAATAAGAAGTCGAGACAAACCCTTGACTTCTTATCTTCATTCCCCATTTTATGCGAATTAATGAATTCAATCCCTCAAACACCCTACCGGCACTACATATACTCCGTCTTCTCTCCTGTAAGCATATGTTCCTTTGCCTACAAGTACCATTAAGAACGAAGGAGGATTCATCTTATCAGTATCGATTTTTTCCTGCAATGTCTTAAGGGTAATTGCTCCATGCTCTATACTATCTTCACCGCCCAGTTTTATCTCTATGAGTCCATACTTTCCGTCCCGAAGGTGAATAACCGCATCACATTCCAGGCCGGACTTATCCCTGTAATGATATATTTGGCCATTTAAAGAATCGGCATAAACTCTCAAATCACGTACACACAGTGTCTCAAATATGAACCCAAAAGTTTTCAGATCATTTACAAGGTCTTTAGGACCTAAGCCAAGCGCTGCTACCGCTATGGAAGGATCAGTAAAATACCTTGTATCAGATGTACGGATTGCCGTTTTCGATCTTATGTTTGGATTCCATGCCGGCATGTCTTCTATAACAAATATCTTTTTTAATGCATTTACATAAGAAAAAACAGTATCTGTGTCAAGTCTGTCGGAATCATTGGCCAGCATATCCTGTTTTATGGCTTCTGCTGTTACTTGATTTCCCTGACATCTTGCATATACTCTTAGTAAAGCCTTTGCTCTTTCGCTATCTCTTTTTACATTGTCAACTCTTGATATATCTATTTCCTCGACTGCTTTTATATAATCATAAACATGCTCCAATGCCCGATCTTTCTCAACATCAAGTGTAGTAGGCCATCCACCCCTTGCGGCAAGATAAGCTATGGTTTCTATATCATCTATCGGATTCTTTGCAGCTATATCTTTGTCTCCCGAAAACAAATCTGTCATACTGACCGAACCATCAGACTCACCGGATTCAAAAAGGCTCATTGTTCTCATTTTTAGCCAAGCCACTCTTCCGGTACCCGAATGAAATATCTGATCGCGGTTTGCCGGCACTGCCGATCCGGTCAAAATAAACTGTCCCACTTTTCCTCTATGGTCAACCTCAAATCTTACCGCATCCCATAATTTAGGCGCTGCCTGCCATTCATCTATCAATCTCGGAGTATTTCCGTCAAGAAGCAAACTCGGCTTTAAATCAGCTATCTTAATATTTTGTTCCATTTCATCCGGCTTTGCCATATAAAGAATACTTTCGGCTATATGCTCCGCAGACGTTGTTTTTCCACAAAGCTTTGGACCTTCTATCAGTACAGCTCCTATACCGGCAAGTTTTCTTTCTAGTATATGGTCTATTATCCTGGGTCTATATTTCATCATATTACATCTCCTCGTCTCTCACTTCAATATATTGTATATTCATACATGTTCTTATGCCATATACGTTATTGGGTACATCTTTCAAATATAGCATAGCATCCATTCGGTGATTTGTCAAGTTTTCATTCGGTGATTTGGCGGATTTT
>JAEERY010000057.1 GCA_016286035.1 Lachnospiraceae bacterium | reverse complement strand
ATACCCAAAAGGTATATCTGTACCACCATTATATGTATTTTACAATATCATTTCAAGGAGTTACTATAAAATCAGAAAAGGAAACAAGGGGAAGTTCAAAATAACGATACAGATTCAATATGTGAGAAGGAGGCGATCTTTATGAAGAAATTTTTTGAACATCTTGAAGAAGTTTTAGAGGAGTACTACAAAACATTCGCAAAATAAAAAGCTATGCCTAAAAGAAAGGACAATGGTTAACGCCATTGTCCTTTTTAAATGAGATCATTCTTTTTTGGTCTTTATCTGAGCAAGTATGACACCTGCAAATACAAGTATGCAGCCGATCATCTCCCTGGTGCTCAAGACCTGCTTTAGTATCAGATATCCCGCAACGGCGGAAAATACGCTCTCAAGCGACATCAAAAGCGAAGCAGGTGTAGGATTTAGGTTTTTCTGTCCGATCATCTGCAGGGTGTAACCGACACCGCTTGACATGATACCGGCGTACAGTATCGGGGCCGCTGCTGCGATCATATCATCAACAGACGGTCTTTCAAGGATGAACATACCCGCTCCTGCGATAACAAAGCTTACGATAAACTGCACACAGCTCATCGCAACGGGATCAACATGATCGATGAATGAATCTATCGTCATGATCTGCATGGAAAACAAAAATGCGCATATAAGCAGCAGTATGTCACCTTTGCCTATGCCTGTATGTCCGCTGATGCTCATGATGTAGAAACCGGCTACGGCAATGAGTGCGCTGATCCATTCGTTAAGACCGATTCTTTTGTGCAGAAAGACACTTAGAAACGGTACGATTATTATATACAGGGATGTTATAAAGCCTGCCTTTCCCACACTGCTGTATATGATGCCGTACTGCTGAAACAGTGTCGCACTGACCAAAAATATGCCGCACAGTATTCCGCCTTTTATGGTATTATTCCTTATCAATCCGTCGCGTATCGTTTTATCTCCCTTATTAAAATATATGAAAGGGATAAGAAAGAGCGCTCCCAGGATAAACCTTAAGCATGTGAAGGTAAAGGGTCCAACATGATCCATCCCGACACTCTGAGCGACAAATGCGACACCCCATATAAGAGCTGTCAGCGTAAGTTGTATCGTACCTTTAAGCTGTTTCTTCATGGATCATCAATAAAGGCTTGCTATAACCTCTACCTCGCACAGAACGTCCTTGGGAAGCTGTTTAACAGCCACACAGCTGCGTGCGGGCTTCTGGGTGAAGTATTTCTCATATACACCGTTAAATGCGGCAAAATCGGCCATATCGGCAAGGAAACAGGTTGTCTTTACAACATTCTCATATCCGCAGCCTGCTTCAATGAGAATGGCTCCTATGTTCTTGCATACCTGGGTTGCCTGCTCCTCTATGGTCGTACCCGTGATATTGCCTGTTGCGGGATCGATCGGGATCTGACCTGAAGCAAACAGTAACTTATCTGCTATAACGGCCTGTGAATAAGGGCCGATAGCTGCGGGTGCTTTATCTGTAGAAATTTTCTTTATCATTGTGATACCTCCTAAAATATGTATTTCATAAGCGCTATTTTAACATATGTTTGAAGTTTTTGTAACAATTAAGAAAAATATTGAAAAATGATGCTTATGTATGTTTACAAACACCAATTGTGATGCTATACTGAATGTAGTTTTAAAAACTACATATAATTGTTTTCAAAACAAAAAACGATACAGACATAAAAGGACAGTGATCATTATGGCACAGTATAAGATAATAGCGGACAGCAGCTGTGAACTGCCGGCTCAGTATTCAAATGATGAAAGGATAAGCCTGATACCCTTCAGGATAGAGATAGACGGCGTTCCGCTCAGAGACGGTTCGGACATAAATACAAAGAGCTTACTTGAGAGGATAGTGGATTCAAAGACATTTACGAGTTCTGCATGTCCTTCTCCCGATGTATTCTATAACAGCATAGCCGAGGGCGATCAGAAACGTGTTTATATAATAACGATATCAGCAAAGCTCAGCGGATGCTATCTTTCAGCGATGATAGCAAAGAAGCTCTACGAGGATGCTCATGATGACAAGGAGATATTCGTTATAGACTCAAAGAATTTAGCAGGCGCCGAAGGACAGCTGGCCATCCTTGCCCTTGAACTTGAAGAAAAGGGTGTAAGCGGAGAGGAGATCAAAAAGAGCCTCACAAACTTGCGAGACCATATGCGCAGCGTGATCATCATGAATGATCTTGAGGCCGTATACAAGAATATAAGACTTGATAAGATAAAGGATATAGTCGAGAAGGCAACAAACATCAAATCGGTCCTTATAAGAGAAAACAAGGACGAGAACGAGGATACCCCGAAGATCTGCTTGAAGGAGAGCTTCTCCCAGATGGTAGACAACCTGGCAGCAACTCTTAAGGATGCTTCCGAGCAGACAAAGATCTTCATAACCCACTGCAACAATCTTATCGATGCTGAGAGGTTAAGAGACATGCTCATGGAAAAGACCGGATTAAAGAACATATTTATAATGAGCGCATCCGGATTCAACTCTCTTTTAACCGATAACGGCGGCCTGATCGTATCATTTTAGTGTAAGATAATTAACGAGCTGAATGGTGTTCAGCTCGTTTTGTTATACATAATTGCGCTGATTTCACCAATTATAGTTCTTTTGTAGAGATAAAGATAAATCTTCTAATATGATTTTAGGACAAAAGCAAAGCCCACAAAGATCAATGATCTTTATGGGCTTATTTTTTTAGAAGAATAACACATCTATAGGTCCGAACTTCAAAAACAGTACAAATATGATCTGAATTAAAAGGATCGCGGGCATTCCAAACAGGAAATACCAGTGTCTGGTCTTATGTCTGAAAAGATGCATCCCGATTATCGAACCTAAGCTGCCGCCTATTATGGCAACGGTAAAGAGCGTAGCTTCAGGTATCCTGAAAGCACGTTTCCTTGCTTTCTGCTTATCGATCCCCATTAGGAAGAATCCGAGCAGATTGACGGCCAGTATGTAGATGATGAGTATTATTTGAGCCTGCATTTATTCTTACTTATTCTTGTTTGCAACTTCCTGCATCTTCATTGCACGAACCTTGCATGAAAGACCGAACAGGTTGATGAAGCCTTCTGCGTCGTGGTGATCGTAAAGATCTCCGGTTGTGAATGAAGCGATCTTCTCATTGTAGAGTGAGTACGGAGAAGTTGTGCCTGCCTTGATGATGTTGCCCTTGTAGAGCTTTAACTTAACTTCACCTGTAACATACTCCTGTGTAGACTTGATGAATGCGCATACAGCCTCGCGAAGAGGTGTGAACCATTTACCTTCGTATACGATCTGAGCAAGCTTAGCGCCCATATCTGCCTTAAGAGCATATGTGTCACGATCAAGGATGAGCTCCTCAAGCTGCTGATGAGCTTCATAAAGGATCGTTCCACCGGGTGTCTCGTAAACGCCGCGGCTCTTCATGCCGACAACACGGTTCTCTACTATATCAATGATACCGATACCATGCTTTCCGCCGAGCTTGTTGAGCTCACGGATAACATCGCTGACTTTCATCTTCTTGCCGTTTATTGATGTAGGAATACCCTTTTCAAATGTAAGAGTTACATATTCGCCCTCATCGGGAGCCTTCTCGGGTGTAACACCCAGAACAAGAAGGTGATCGTAGTTGGGCTCATTAGCGGGATCTTCAAGCTCGAGACCTTCATGGCTGATGTGCCAGAGGTTACGGTCACGGCTGTAGCTGTTGTCTGCAGAGAAGGGAAGATGTATTCCGTGCTGGTGGCAGTACTCGATCTCCTCTTCACGTGAAGAGAGCTTCCACTTGTCGTCACGCCATACAGCGATGATCTTTAAGTCGGGAGCAAGAGCCTTGATACCGAGCTCAAAACGGATCTGGTCGTTACCCTTACCTGTAGCACCGTGACAGATCGTTGTAGCACCTTCCTTACGTGCTATCTCAACAAGACGCTTTGCGATAACGGGACGAGCCATTGATGTACCTAAAAGGTACTTGTTCTCGTATACCGCATGACCCTGAACACAGGGAACAACGTATTCGTCACAGAACTCATCAACAACATCTTCTATATATAATTTGGAAGCGCCGCATGATTTTGCTCTTTCCTCAAGTCCGTCGAGCTCCTCGCCCTGACCGCAGTCAACGCAGACGCATATAACCTCGTAATCGTAATTCTCTTTCAACCAGGGAATGATAGCTGTTGTATCAAGTCCGCCGGAGTAAGCAAGTATAACCTTTTCTTTCATTATTGATAACCTCCTGAAAATATAATTGACAGTCGAAACGATCGGCTGTATGAAACAATTGCTGTCGAAATCCAATATAACCCATTAAATGATGTAGTGCAAGTACAAAATATGCATAAATATACATTAACAATGCGTATATGCAACTAAAAATGCATAAATCACAGATGAGTTTGCATATTTTGCATCATAAAGCTATAATCCTTAACAGATGCTAAAATCCGGGAAGTGGATAAATGAGGAAATATTTATGATCAGAGTTATGACAATGAAGGATTATGACGAGGTATTTGCTCTCTGGAGCAAGATAAAAGGCTTCGCCATGAGAAGTATAGATGATTCATATACGGGTGTTGAGAGATTTTTAAAAAGAAATCCAAACACGAGCGTTGTTGCCATCGAGGATGACAAGATAGTAGGAGCTATCCTTTGCGGCCATGACGGCAGAAGAGGCTGCCTGTATCATGTCTGTGTGGATCCCGAATACAGATTAAGAGGAATAGGAAAGGCGATGGTTGTCAGATGCATGCAGGCTCTCAAAGAAGAGCAGATAAGCAAGGTATCCTTGATCGCATTTTCAAAAAACGATATAGGAAACGCTTTCTGGCATACGATAGGATGGACAGAGAGACTTGACCTTAACTATTATGACTTTGTATTAAATGAAGAGAACATAATCGAATTTAATAAGTAGAAAGGAAAACGATATGAATATAATAGAAGGCGGAATCGCCTCACCTATAGGATTTGAAGCAGCCGGTATCGAAGCCGGTGTTAAATATGAAAACAGGAAGGATATGGCTATCGTCTACTCACAGAAGCCCTGTGTTGTAGCCGGAACCTTCACTTCAAACGTGGTAAAGGCAGCTCCCGTTAAGTGGGACATGGACCTGGTTGAGAATTCACCCTTTGTACAGGCTGTCATCGTAAATACCGGTATCGCAAATGCGGGAACCGGAAAAGAAGGTATGGAAATATGTAAAGAGACTGCCAAAAAAGCAGCCGAGGTCTTAAACATACCAGAGAATGCCGTACTTGTAGGCTCTACAGGAGTCATCGGTGCCCAGATACCCATGGATAAGATAAGCGCCGGCATCGAAAAGCTTGCGGCAGCAAAGAAGCATGACAACGAAAGCGGAACTGATGCTTCCAAAGCGATAATGACAACGGATACTATAAACAAGCAGCTTGCCGTTACTCTTGATATAGGAGGAAAGACGGTAACGATAGGTGCCATGAGCAAGGGATCCGGGATGATACATCCCAACATGTGCACAATGCTCGGCTATGTTACAACCGATGCAGTTATAGGAAAAGACGCCTTGACCAAGATAGTCAAAGAAGATGTAATCGATACTTACAACATGATCTCCGTTGACGGAGACACCTCAACAAACGACACACTGCTCATCATGGCAAACGGCATGGCGGGCAATGCAGAGATAAAGGAAGGAACTCCTGAATTCGAGGCATTTAAAGAGGCAATACACTTTGTAAACGAGACACAGGCAAAGAGACTTGCAGGCGACGGAGAAGGAGCTACCGCGCTTGTTGAGTGCCACGTACTTAATGCAAAGACCAAACAGGATGCGCGAATCCTGGCAAAATCAGTCATATGCTCAAGCCTTACAAAGGCTGCCGTATACGGACATGATGCAAACTGGGGAAGGATACTTTGTGCTCTGGGATATTCGGGAGCCAAATTCGATCCCGAGGATATGGAGCTTTATTATGAAGCCGAAGGCAAAAAGATACTGATATATAAGAACGGTGCCGATGCCGGATACAGCGAAGAGGAGGCAACTGAGATCCTCTCAAAGAGTGAAGTAAAGATCATAGCAGACATGCATATGGGAAATGAAGAAGCAAGAGCCTGGGGCTGTGATCTTACATATGATTATGTTAAGATAAATGCCGACTACAGGTCATAAGCAAAGGACGGAGAAAGATCATGGAAAAGAATCTTGATAAGGTAATGGAGAAGGCAGAAGTACTCATAGAGGCCCTTCCCTACATTCAAAAGTTTAATCGTAAGATAATAGTTGTTAAGTACGGCGGCTCGGCGATGAGCAATGAAGAGCTGCAGAAAAACGTTATAAAGGACGTTACACTTTTAAAGCTTGTAGGCTTCAAGCCCATCATAGTTCATGGAGGCGGCAAGGAGATCAGCCGCTGGGTAGGCAAGGTAGGAAAAGAAGCTCAGTTCATAAACGGACTCAGAGTTACCGATGAGGAGACCATGGAGATCGCAGAGATGGTCCTCGGAAGAGTTAACAAGAACCTTGTAAGAATGGTCGAGGAACTCGGTGTAAAGGCTGTCGGCATCTCAGGAAAGGACGGCAAGCTCTTAACAGTTGAAAAGAAGCTCTCAAACGGCCAGGATATAGGTTTTGTGGGAAATGTAACAAAGGTAAGCCCCAAGATCATCTACGATCTTTTAGAAAACGACTTCCTTCCCATAGTAAGCCCCATAGGACTGGGAGAGGATTACGAGACCTACAACATCAATGCCGATGATGCGGCATGTGCCATAGCAAAGGCAGTAGGTGCGGACAAGCTCGTATTCCTAACCGATATCGAGGGACTCTATAAAGATATCAACGACAAGGATTCATTCATCTCAAGGATAACCGCAAAGGATGCAGATGCACTTATCGATCAGGGCATAATCGGAGGCGGAATGCTGCCTAAGTTAAATAACTGCACGGATGCCATCAAAAACGGCGTAAACAGAGTCCATATCCTTGACGGAAGGATACCTCACTGTCTGCTTCTTGAGATATTCACAAACAGCGGTGTCGGAACAGCCATTATTAAGGAAGAGGAAAACTGATGATGAACACACAAGAGTACATAGATCAGGCAGAGAAAGCTCTGCTTCATACATACAACCGCTACCAGATCGTGTTCGATCATGGTGACGGAGTGTATCTTTATGATACCGACGGAAAGAAATATCTTGATTTTGTATCAGGTATTGGTGTTTATGCTCTCGGATACAACGTAAAAGAGTACAATGATGCATTAAAGGCCCAGATCGACAAGATACTTCACATCTCAAACTATTATTACAGTGCACCTTTGGCAAGCGCAGCAAAGAAGCTTACCGAGTTTGCGCATATGGACAAGGTGTTTTTCACAAACAGCGGTGCGGAGGCTGTTGAGGGTGCCTTAAAAGCAGCCATCAAATATGCATACAATAAGAACCATTCACATGAGCATGAGATAATAGCAATGGATCATTCCTTCCACGGAAGGACCTGCGGTGCTCTTGCCGTTACAGGCAAAGCTGCTTACAGGGAGGCTTTTGAACCCCTTATCTGCGACGTTAAGTTTGCAACCTACAATGATCTTGACAGCGTAAAGGCGCTTATAAGCGACAAGACCTGTGCCGTTATCATGGAGACCGTGCAGGGCGAGGGCGGAATATATCCCGGAAAGAAGGGATTCATAGAGGGAGTAGGAAAGCTGTGTAAAGAAAACGACATCCTTCTCATACTTGATGAGATCCAGTGCGGAATGGGCAGGACAGGATCAAATTATGCATGGCACAGATATGATGTACAGCCCGATATAATGACGACCGCAAAGGCAGTAGGAGGCGGTGTTCCCGTAGGAGCATTCCTGTTGACCGAAAAGGTCGCAAAGGCATCCCTTGTTGCCGGAGACCATGGAACGACATACGGAGGCAATCCTTTTGTATGTGCTGCGGTTGATAAAGTACTTGATTTGTTTGAGTCGGGACATATAATAGATAATGTAGTAAATGTAGGTGAATATCTGTATGAGAAGTTAGATGCGATCTGCAAGGAGTACGATCATGTCGTAGAACACAGAGGCGTCGGACTTATGCAGGGTATAGAGTTTGATGTGCCTGTGGCCGACATCATAAACAACTGCCTTGCAAACGGACTTGTACTTATAAATGCAGGTACCAATATTTTAAGGTTCCTTCCTCCGCTCGTTATAACACGCGAGGATGTGGATAACATGACGGATATTCTTAGGACGGCTTTGGATAAGGCGTTCAATTGAGGTTTATATGAGTTTAACAAAAAGAGTTATTGCTGCCGCTGTATGTATCGTGATGGCGTTCTGGGCTGTGTTTACGGCAAAGACAAAGCAGCCGGTGATACTGCAGGAAGAGAAGCAAAGCCCTGACAGTCTGATCGTCTGGTATACGGATGACTCGCTGACTGATTACATGGAGGCTGCATGCGTCGCTTACAATGAGATGTACGGCGTGAGAGTCCTTCCAAGGATCCAGTCGGGAGACGAATACCTCGAGCATATCAATGAGGCTTCGATACTGGATGATGGCATGCCGGATCTGTATGTCATAACAAATGACATGCTTGAGAGGGCTTATCTTGGGGGACTGGCCGTTAAGGCTGACGACCTGGTGGTAAACGGGAATCATTTTTCACAGGCAGCACTTGAAGCAGTTACATACAGAGATCAACCCGTAGCTTATCCTTTTTACTTTGAGACGAGTGCGATGCTCTACAACAGATCGTATCTGTACGAGATGGCACAGAACCAGCTGATGGCGGAGAGCTCGACCGAACCCGGACAGGAAGAGGAAGAAACTGAAGAGGAAACCGAGGTTGATCTTGAAGAAGGCCTTTCCGATGAGGAAAAGATAGAAAGAAGGATAGCCGAAGCGCTTCCCGATACATTCGATGAGCTTTTGGAATTCGCAGATACCTACGATGCTCCAATGAATGTTGAGACAGTGTTCAAATGGGATGTTAAGGATATATTCTACAATTACTTCTTTGTAGGAAACTATATCGATATAGGCGGTGAAAACGGAGACGATCCCAGTATCATCGATATATACAACATGGAAGCCATCACGGCGTTAACGATATATCAGGATCTTAACCAGTTCTTCTCATTCGATTATGAGGATATATCATACGACTCCGTTCTTGAGGAGTTCATAGAAGGAAAGATGGTATTCACCACGGCAACGAGTGATGCCATAGGAAGACTTGAACAGGCCAAGAAAGACGGTACTTTTGAGTACGAATACGGCGTAACTCTGATACCAAAATTAAGTGATAATTTAATTAGTCGCAGTATGTCGGTTACGAATACCGTCGCAGTAAACGGTTATACAAAGCAGAGAGACAAGGCAGAATTATTCGCAAAGTTCCTTACCATATATAAGGCACCGGATCTTTATGCTTCATCGGGAAAGCTGAGTGCATGCAATACGGTGACCTATGAGGATCCCGCGATAGAAGCTTTTGTTACCGAGTATTCGCAGTCCCGTCCTGTACCGAAGATGATGGCAACATCAAACTACTGGCTTCAGGCAGAGATCACATTCTCCAACATATGGGCAGGCAGATCGGTCTCAGAACAGCTAAAGGAGCTGTCAGAGCAGATCAAAAAGCAGGTTACAGGTATGGAGATATCGGAAGATTATATAGATGTTCCAAAAGAGCAGGAAGACGAGATCCAGTACTATGACGAGGATGCCGAAAGAGAGGCTGCTCAGGAGGATCAGGAAGAATAAGTATATGAATAAGCCAAAGGCAGCGTGATCATCACGTTGCCTTTTTTATTTCATTCACCGTATAATCAAGATATACAGGCTGTGACGAAGACTTGATATCCGTGATAGGAATCGGATATGATTATTGCAGCATTATATTTCGGTTTTACTGAGGATAGAGTTTGTTTATTTTGGCATATAAATAAACAGTTAGATTACTGCGGGGATTGGAAAAAGAATCAGGTTCATCTCTGTACGAGATTTTTAAAGAAAGTTGTAATGATGAAATGTATTATGCATATGAAACTAAGAGTTTTGAAGAAAAAAATGATATCTATCACACTTTTGCTGGTCCTGCTGGCGTCAGTAGCAGGATGTGATTCAGATAGTATAAATTATCCGGGTGTGGATAAAAATGTAAAGTATTCAGTTTCAGATCATGAATATAAATGTACTGAATATGCAAAAATGAATCCTGAAGACATTGTATCGAGCCTTACACTTGAACAGAAAGCAGCGCAAATGGTAATGCCTGCAATTTATAATGTTACTCCGGGTATAATGAAAGATAACGACTATGGCAGTATTCTTTCTACGGCTGGGAGCATCGATGCTGCATACTGGCGGAGTGTTGTTGACCAATATCAGAATTCTGCACTTTTATCGAATGCAGGGATACCTTATATTTACGGACAGGATGATGTTCACGGTGTGGGGTACTGTGTAAATGCCGTATATTTCCCTCATAACATAGGACAGGGGGCAGCAAATGATGAAGAACTTGCATATCAGGTCGGACTTATTACAGCTGATGAAGCAAAGATCTGCCATATGTTATGGAATTATTCTCCCTGCGTAGCACAGTCGGTAGATCCCAGGTGGGGAAGAACATATGAATCCTATGGGTCAGATTTGGAAACAATCACAAAGCTCAGCACCGCTTACACAAAGGGGATGATTGACGGTGGGCTGATTGTCTGTGCGAAGCATTTTTTCGCGGATGGAAATGTAAGATATAACACGGGAGAGAAGGATGATACTGCAATGCTCATTGATCGAGGCGATGCTGAGCTTAACAGTGATGAAATAGATGAACTTCTAAAGGTATATCAGGCTGAGATCGATGCCGGTGTACAGACCATAATGATCAGTCACTCATCCATAAATGGTGTGAAGATGCACGAAAACAAAGAGTACATCATGAAGCTGAAAGATGAGATGGGTTTTGAAGGGTTTATTGTAAGTGACTGGGAATCTATACAGCATACTTCGCCTTCTTCTTACAGAGAACAGGTAATTACTAGTATTAATGCCGGAATCGATATGCTTATGGAGGTCGAAAAATTTGATGAAACAATGCAGATTATCATTGAAGCTGTAAATAATGGTGATATCGCTGAGAAACGTATAGACGATGCTGTAACGAGGATTATCAAAGTCAAAAAGTATGCTGGTCTTTTTGATGATCCATTTCTCGAGAAAACGGAGATAAAACAGAAGGATACTGGTTCCTTAGAATATAGAAAAATCGCTGAAAGACTGGTTGAGGAGAGTCTTGTTCTAATAAAGAATGATTCGGGTGTCCTTCCGTTAAAAGAAGGTAGTAAGATTTACATCACAGGACCTGCTGCAGATGATCCTGCCGTGCAGTGCGGTGGGTGGACTATAGAATGGAACGGCTGTACAGAAGATGATATTGTTGGCGTAACTACCATTAAGGAAGCGTTTGAACGTTATGCTAAGGAGTACAACATTGAGGTCATTACCGATAAAAAGAAAGCTTCAGATGCTGATGTGGTGCTTCTTTGTGTAGGTGAACAAGCTTATGCGGAATGGAACGGTGATACCGAGGATCTGGCTCTTTGTGGGAAACTGGGTCTTTCCGATAATAAAGAGTCTATTGAAGAGGTGAAAAATCTTGGATTACCTACAGTTACATGTATTATTGCCGGAAGAAATATTATCATTGATTCAGAAGACTATGATGACTGGGACAGTGTTGTAATGTGTTATCTTCCAGGATCGGAAGGCAAAGGAATCTCCGATGTGTTATGTGGATGTACTGATTTTTCTGGAAAACTTCCGTCACCGTGGTACGGCAGTGTCAATGAAATCGGTACCGGAAAAAGCTTTCTTGAACGAGGATATGGTTTAACATATGGCAGCGACTTTCAACCGAAAAAAGAACCTGAAACAATTTTGGAGGATAAATAAAACTGTTAAATGTTACAGAAGTATTATATAAGAAGATGAAAATTAGTTTGTAAGAATCCAATTTTACAGTTTTTATATGATGACAGATCGTCATATACGAAATAAGGATAGGTGCTCAAATGTGGTTTAAGATGCATCCATGGGTCTTCCCCGCAATTTTTGGCGGTATTGGGATCCTGTATTTAATGATTAATATCGGAGCGGCACTAGAAACGAGAAAAATCCAGAGAGCGGGCTCAGACCATCATGTATCCGGTATTCCCATCCTGGGAGGGATTCATTTTTTTATTGCAGGGCTTATCTCACCATGCAAATGGCTTGCTTTGCTGGGCTTGCTTGATTATACATTTTTGTATATTTTATATTCAAAAATCGTGGTTGGTATCTTCAAAAAAGATCCGTCTGTTAAGAAAGAGAATGACGGATCAGATGAAAGATAAAATAATAAGTGCAGAACAGGCCGGAATAAGTGTATTTCGGTCTGTTTTTAATACAAAAAAACAGATGAATTCCTATATTCCTATCTCTTTGTAGATCTTATCTATTAACGGTGATTTGTATTCAATATATCGATCTATGTCGTAGGGATACATCCTTGCGCCATCTTCTTTGATACGGCTGTATTCTTTAACAGCATCAGGATGAGAGCGAAGATAGTCTCTGAATGCTATGTGTCTTTTTAACTCTTCTGAGTCTTCAGGGCATACATACAGATGGTGCTTCTTAAGATGTTCTTTGCCGTCATATTTGAATGCTTCACGCTCGGGTATACCGAGGTTGCCTTCATGTCGATAACCGATCTTCTCTAAGGCAATTACAACATTATCAAATACGCTGTAGTCTTTGATAACAACATCAATATCAATGACAGGTTTTGCGGATAAACCCTCGACCGAGGTGCTGCCGACATGTTCGATCCCTGTGGCCAGCTGCCCCAGAGCATCGGCCAGTTCTGTCTTTATCTTTAAAAAATCCTGCTTCCACTGATCATCATATGGAAGGACAACAACATGCTTTGCAGCCATTTGCTTTAACCTCCGATAACCTATTCTATCATGATATATGAAAAAAGGGGGTTAAAATATGTGTCACGCATGAAGGTGTATGATATATTGTCTGAGTGAACCTGAAAAACTTAAGAAACGAGCCGGTCAAAAGTCCATAACGTATGTTTTTAAATGCTTTTTAACCGTATCTTGGGCGTTTTCAAAGCACGGGCAAATCAGCTGAAATCAAGGCTATTTTAAGGATGTGTGAAGAACTTAAGGAATATACGAAAAAACACATGTTATAACAACATGTTGAAATGCTTTTATTTCACAATACCATATCGGGTGGATATCTGATCCGATAAAAAGCATCACATTTTTACACGTTTATCAAAACATGATTTGACAAACGAACACATCAGAAGCCTGAAAATCATGCGGAATATGGCGGTTTTTTGGAAATCTACTCTCTGATTAAAAAATGTATTTTCAGAGTACGCTGACTAGAACGGTCAATGCGGTATTTATCAAAGATATGGGTTCAAATAAGCATGTATACCGTATGGGCGGAGATGAGCTCGTGATCACATATCTTGAAAAAAGCGAAGATGAGGTTAGAAAAGATATCGAAAAAATGAAAAGCGATCTTAATGAGACAAAGATCGTATGTGCTTTCGGATACAGTATGATCACTGACGGGACTGACTTTGAGGATGCCCTGCGTGTTGCCGACAAGGAGATGTATGCCAATAAGGCTGCGATAAAAAGAGCCGTACTCGAAGCAGGCGGAAAACTCCACAGAAGGGCTTCGGACTAGAAAAAGGCACAGGAAAGAAGCTTGCCATCAGGGGATCCCTTATAAGAGCTTTGGTCCTTGGTGTGTTATGCCTTTTTATATGGTTTGGGGATATGATCGGATACTATCGAACTCAGATACTCTGTAAATTCACCGAATGATCCTGCATCAAATTCCATACCTGCACAACCTATTTCAAATTCTGTATCGTCATAGAAAGTAAAATATCCTGTCTCTTTAAATCCGTTTCTTTTATAGAATCCTTTGCGCCTGATATTCAATTCGTTTTCCGGCGAAGATGGATTGATAGCTTCATATTCCACAACGATCATGCGTTCAGCAAAGTTCTTTTAGTGCATTGCCGCCTATCCCTTTGGAACGCAGTGCACTGTTCACCGCCAGATAAGCCAGATAAAGAATATCTTTATATTCCCTTATTGCCATGAATCCGACAGGTCCCTCTTCATATATGCCAAGAACGGCTGCACCTGTGTTCATAAGATCCTTAAAAGAATTTCTTTCACATTCCGGAATGGCTTCTTTGTTTATTTCTTCCAGGATTTCGATATCCGGCGAATAGATTGTCAGTTTTTTTAGTTTCATTGTGTGTCTCCCGTTAAATAATGCATCTGTTTTAAGCAAAGAATTCAAGCAGCTTTTCGTCGATCTCTGCTATCGGTTCAATACCTTTGATCCGGCTGTATAAAGCAAGCTGTGTTATTTCTTCTTTGTCTTTTATCGACTTATATAATGAATCGATACTCATTTGCGGCAAAACCACACCGTATAAGCCGCCCAGTTCTATGCGTTCTTCCTTTGAAAAATAGTCAGGCTTAAGCAAAAGCCTGATCGCTCCAAGATATGTTATATCGTAAGTGTCAAAGCCTAATTCTTCGTCACATTCTCTGACTATACACTCTCTGGCGCTTTCTTTCTTTTCTGCACAGCCTCCAAAGATCTCGAATCTGTTTCTCCATTTATTCTTCCCTAAAAGATATTCGCTTCCCACCTTAACAACTGCTAGGCAGTGCGTAAACAGAGGATCTTTTGAAAGCTCCTCCTCGGAAATGTTATCAAGGGAAATAAGCAGATTGCCATCCCGGTCTTTGCAGATATATTTTTTCTCGTTCATAAAAATTTATCCTTATCATTGAAGATTAAATAACCCGTCCTCAGTCATCGCTTTGACAAGGCCAAGCTATTTTCATGATCCCACGTTCCCTTCATCCTTAAAAAGAAAATCCGTATCTTAAAAAGAGCCGGTTTTTCTCTTATTTTTCATTCTCTGCGCCGGTATCCATCAGCTTAAGAGCATTCTTCATTTGTTCCTCGAACTGTTCTGCAGGGATAAGCGCCATCCCCATCTCATCGCTGAGAACGATAAGTCTCTGTCCGCCGTCAAGTCCAAACTTATTCCTTACTCCTTTGGGAATAACTATCTGACCTCTGTTATTAACTGTCACCGCGCCCCAGATATTCTTGCCTTTGGGCGGCGTAGGGATCATTCCGATCCCGTCTTCGTTATTTGTATTTAAGAGGCCGTCAACTGTTGTATCATAAACACCGGCAAGGAGAGAACATTTCTCAACGTCAGGAATTGTAAGGCCCTTTTCCCACTTGGCATAGGCCTGTCTGGAGATCCCGATCTTATCTGCGATATCCTCCTGTGAAAAGCCGTGGATCCTTCTAAGCATAATGAGATTATCTTTTAACATGATTATCCCTCTTAAATATCTACAAGTTCAAAATCCCTGCAAGACTTATGATATGCCAAAAGAGTGATCACTACAGATGCAAAGATCCCTGCAAGCAGCAAAACTATCTGAAGTCCGATATTTTCTACTCCAAAAGCGTTAAGTGCGCCAAGTCCCGGGATATGGTGCAGAGTTTCGGCGATCCCTATGGTCAGAAAAGCTATGACTATATAAATGATAAACGGCTTTCCCTGTTTGAACGCTGTTTTCATAAAGCCTCCGACAAAGATGGCATTAAACAGTCCGAAGATGAAAAATGCGACTCCCAGCGCAAACAGATTTGCGTTCATCAGAGCATTTGACCTGTATACCGGTGAATCCTTAAGGACAGTCATCCTTACTATGGTAGCCATAAGCATGAGCACCAGGGCACAGCCTTCGATAAAGCTCACAAAAAGATATTTTCCCTTTACCACATCTTTTTTGGCTATGGGAAGAAGCACCGAAAATACTATGTCGTTGGCTTCCCTTGCCGTCTGAAAGCTTTGGAACAATCCTAAAGTCACAAAGAAAACACCGCATAAAATGGGATATCCGGGCAATAAAAACATAAGTCCGAAAGATATGAATATGAACGCCAACGGTGATGCACTCAGCTTGAGCTCTTTTAACATAATGTCACGCATTAAAAATCACCCCTTTCCATTCTGAGCATGGTATCCTCAAGACTCTCGCCTTCCTTAGAATACCTGGCGATATAGTCAGCCTTTGGAATATCACAGACGATCTTTCCCTTTGAGATATAGACGATGTTGTCGGCACACTTCTCGATATCTGAGATCACATGGGTGGAAAAGAAGATCGCAACTCCCTCTTTCTTTATCTTATCGAAGACATCAAGAAGTTCATTTCTGGAAAAAGGATCAAGACCGCTTGTCGGTTCATCAAGGATAAGGACCCCTGCCTTGTGGGACAGAGCTATAAGCAGGTTGAACTTTACAACAATTATTAAGCGGGAAAGCCCATGGTTTTAACCGTGGGATGAGAGCGTGATCTTTCCCGCTTTATATTGCGAATCGAATGTGTGTTTGCTATAATATGTTTGAGGTGACAAACATATGCAGCTATCAGAAACATTAAAACTCCACATGACTAAAAAGCAAAAGGACTATATCACCCAGACTATGAACGAGTACATAAAGACCGTTAACAGTCTTGTTTCTGTT
>JAEERY010000056.1 GCA_016286035.1 Lachnospiraceae bacterium | reverse complement strand
TATACCTCAAGGGAAGTCCTTAAATACCTTGCCTCCTTCTCTTCCTGCTCTGCCAGCTCATTAAAAAGATCCTCCAGTATCGGAAGATCTTCAACGTTCTTTGTAACAGAGAACTTCTTATAAAGCTTCTGTGTGCATCTGTCCAGGATCGATCTCTCATACGCTCCTATCTTTCCGGGACCGAGTATCTGCTCATATATACTCATGATGAGCTGACACTTGTTACCGATGGGATCGGAACTCCAGTCACAGTCAGGATCGATATGCAGTGGATTAATGTGCTCGCTGGATGACTGACTTAGGTGAACTATCTGCCCTTTAAGCTTGTTTACAAGTGGCCCGTACTCTCCCTCGGGATCGCAGATCAGGATATCGTCCTTAAGCTTCATGTAGGTCTGGATCATCATCATCTTTACAGAGAATGATTTACCACGTCCGGGTGTACCAAGTACCAGTGTGTTCGGGTTTGCCAGAGTCTTTACATCAGCCATGATGATATGACCGGTGATCTTGTTCTGACCCATACACAGCGAATCCCCAAACTGCATGAGCTCTTTGATCTTGTACGGCAGGAACACACCGAGCGATGTCGTTGTAAGCTGCCTCTTTACATTGATCCTGTTATTACCAAGAGGAAGTGTCGTAAAAAATCCGTCCTCCTGCTGGTGTTCAAGCTTGATAAGCTCACAGGTCTGCGCCGTGGCAATGGATCTTGCCGAGTTATACGATCTCTCAAGTGCCTGAATACTGTCTGCCATCTGTACCATGGTGATCGTCACCATGAACATCTTCTCATCGTTCTGTGATACATCATCCATGAGCTTCTCTGCAGCATCCACATCACGTCTGAGCTGGGGAGAGATATTCTCCATGCCATAGCCCTGTCTTGCAGCCGCTTTCTGCTCATCAATGACCATCTTCTGCAGGTTGGACACCAGCATCTTTACTGACTTAAGTGCCTTTTCCTGTGAGATAGGCTTGAAGTGAAAGCTTACCGTGATCGCACTGTCCAGATCCAGAAAATCACACAACATCCTGTCACTGATCTGTGATGCGGAAAGCTTAAGATAGCTCACACATCCGTATTTACTGCCGATCATAAAGCGGTTCGGACGCTTTCCGAACTCAAAAGCATGATTTGTGATCTGCTCCTTCTCACTGATACCGCCGTTCTTTGCTGCATCCCAGTTGAAGATGAACTTCTCATCATTGTATGGATTTAGCATCATAAAAAGAACGGATAGCCTCTCGTATCCGTCAAGCATCCTGGCTTCCACATCCATCTTTTCAAGAAACTCGTTCTTGATACGCTCCGTGATCTCCTCAACCTTTGCCTTAACTCTGAAATACGGCTCTGTGATCGTGATCACAAAATATCTCGACTTTGCGATTCCCTTATTACCGGTCTTTAAGATCTTCCTCTGAAAATCATTGAGTTCGCTGACGATCTTCATGTTCTCCGGATCCTTCGCTGTCATCTCAAGCTTCTTTGCAAGCGCCTTAACATCGGCCTTTCTGTTAAAGAAGACCATTTGAAACTCTGCTTCCAGGTCCAGTGAATTAAGGAACATGCACCATTCAGACCACATGTCTTTCTGCTCATACTCATCAGCCTGGATATAGTTCCTGTCGGAAAACTCCATCATGATGGAATATCTGCCGCCTCCGAGATTCATGATCCCGTTCTCTTCCATTGATTTAAAGGGAATGCTCTCGGCTGCCGATCTCGGTGCCCTCTTTCCTTCCTTCTGGGCTTTATGCATTGCCTGGGCATATTCTCTAAGCATTTCCGTGCTCATCACATCATTGGGGCCGATCACTTTCTTGCCGTCTTTATTCTTCTTAAAACTGCTCTTTTTTACTTCCTTTACCTTATTTTGATTCATCGGTTTTAGTGTTGCCTCCTCTCTTTGTTACCTTTAATACCTTGTTCTTAAGGGAGTTTTCCTCCGCTTCCTTCTTAAGTATTTCCTGCTCTTCAAGATAATCAGCTGTCTGTATCGCACTCTCTATGACCGGTTCATTGATCACAGGTCTTACCTGCGGTCTTATGTACTTTTCCATGATCACGTTCTTAAGCACTTCTTCAAGCGGCTGACCATCCTTCTCATACAGCGCGAAAAGGAAAAACGGAAGCATCACGATTATCATGATCACTCCCGCGATGTCTACCGATATGACTTTCTTAAGAAGTATGTATGTTGGTATCCCGGCTAAAGCTGCCAAGGCAAAGCACGTGAGCTGCCTCTTTGTAAGCCCCAGGGCAACCTTGTTTTTGACTTTCGAAAAGTCCTTCTGTATTGGTATATAAAACATCTTTTTCCTCCTTAATGCGCGTTAAATACTGACTTACTCAGTGTTCCGGTATGGAACAGTGAGAAACATAATACGATCGTGTATGCCATGATGGAAAACAGTGCCATATGAACATCACTCGATATCGTCATCGAGTTGATGAGCACTGCATAGATCCCGACGCATACCATAATGAAAAAGCCCTGGAATGCCAAAGCAAACAGGCCCTTAAAGTAATTGGTTCCGATAGTTCCCCACTCTCTGTTACATACTGTTGCAAATGGAATAGGTGCAACACTGCAGTAGAGATAGATCTCTATCATTCGCCCATATAAAATGACGGTGATCAGGACGGATAATATCTTCATACCGAAACCGACTATCCATGTCTCAACCATCAAAAGCAGTAATTCCGATAGTTCCATAGAATCCATACTTGCTGTCATCTGCGCTATGACTGATGAAGCATCTATCGCCGAGGATGATGAGATCACCCCGGATGCAGAGCTTACGATATGCTGTCCGATGTCAAATACCGCCATTGTGATATCAAATGTATGCGACAGTATCCAGACAGCGATCCACATCTTTACGAAATATACGAAGAACTCCCAGAACTCCATATCATTTCCGTGATTCTTCTCCATGACCAGGTGTATCAGCTCATAGCACAGGACATACGTTATGATTATCCCCGCAATGGGTAGGATCACGTTATCCGACAGATTCTTGATCATGTTAAAGATACTGGCGTTCCATCCCTGGGGAGTCTGACCGACCTCTCCTGCAATGGTGCCGACCTTTGTGTTGACATCATTGAACATGGTGGAGAGGTTAGTCTGTATCGCTCCTATGAAAAACTCTTTCAGCCATTCGGTGATTGACTCAATGATCTTGTCCATTTATCAGAACAGGCCTGAAAGTAAGGGAACAAGGTTAGTTCCGATCAAAACGATGCCACCGCCAGCCATTAACTGCTTGATTCCCTGTGACTTAGCACCGGGATTGTCGGAACCATAACCCTCAAGAAGGTTTACGATCCCCCAGACGCCAAGACCGGCGCCGATTGCAACAACAAGTGTCTGTAATGTAGTAACTGCTGAATTAAAAAATGCCATTTTGATTTTTCCTCCGTTTTTCTTTTGTTTGTTTTCATGTGTTTTCTGCTCCTTTCGCTGTATGTTCAGGGCATAAAGAAAGGCCCGCAGGATCACTCCCACGAGCCCTTCGCCCGGTTCTTTATTCAGTTGTCTTCCGCTTCCATGTCGCCCATGTCTACAATCTCACACTCCTCATCCTTTGATAACACGGCTCTCGTCGAAATCTCCCTTGCTATGTCATACTTAAGTTTCGGATTGGCATCTGATAAGTACTTATATCTCTTATGCTTGGTTATATCGTATTTGCTCGAATAAAACGGCTTCACACCCTTTATCTGCAGGATGCATTTATCGCCCGGGAGTCTCGCCAGTTCATCCGGTGTAAAAAGTTCTCGACCTATCTTCTGGTAGTTCATACCATAGGACGGGTTGTTTCCTCTCGTATCGGATGTATTGTATATGTCGATCGTCTCCTTACCGAGCAGTTCAGATATTTCCTTTAGTGTCTCGCGCCCTTTACCGCCTAAGAAAAGCAGGCTGTCACAGTTATCTGAGATAACATCTGCCTGCTTGTCATAGATGGACTTAAGCTGCGCTAAACTCTGCAATATGATCGATGCCGATATCTCACGGCTTCGGATCGTGCTTATAAGGATCTCCCAGTCGGGTATCCTTCCAAGATTGGCAAACTCATCCATTATGCAATGCACATGGACCGGAAGCCTGCCGCCGTACTCATTGTCTGCTTTCTCGCACAACAGGTTGAACAGCTGCGTATATAATATGGTCGCCATGAAGTTGAATGTCCTGGTCGTATCAGAGGTAATGATAAACAATGCCGTCTTCTCTTCTCCCAGCTCATCAAGTCCCATTTCATCCGTTTCCATGACTTCACGGACTGCTTTGATATCAAATCTCGCAAGCCTGGCTCCGACCGTAATCATGATAGATTTGGCCGTTTTGCCAGCCGCCTGCTTGAATTTAACCCATTGCAGCACCGCATAGTTCTCAGGATCTTTCTCCTGAAGCTCATCGAACATGAAATCCACCGCATTTTTGAAGTTATCGTCGTCCTCCCTTATCTCCATCGCATTTACCATATCAAGCAATGTGCCGAAGTTCCTCTCTGATTCCGTACCGACAGCCATGATATAGCCGATCAGTGCATTATATAGAAGTCTCTCCGCATCCAGCCAGAACGGATCCTGTGACGTAGACTTGGTCGTTGTCGTTCCTTCAATGAGCGCATCCGTCACCTTCATGATGTCAGTTTCCTTCTTAATATAGGCAAACGGATTGTATTTCATACTCTTTGAGAAGTTGATCGTATTAAGCACCTTGATCTTGTATCCGTGCTTTTTAAGCATATAGCCACACTCTTCCAAGACAGTGCCTTTCGGATCTGTAAATACATACGAGCAATTAAGCTGCATCAGGTTGGGCTTTGCGTAGAATCTCGTCTTTCCGGATCCTGAACCACCGATAACAAGAACGTTCTTGTTCCTGTTATATAGGGGCGATGGCATGCGTCCTTCCAGACTCATCTGCTCGGTCTGCGTGAATATCAGGTTGTTGTCCGGATCCTTCCTGTTAATGAAAGGTTCGATATCCTTCTCTCCACCCAACTCAGCAGAACCGTATTCCCTTCCTTTGCGATACTTCTTGGCATTCTTGCCTTTGAAATAGACAACCAGCTTAATTCCGATACCTGTAGCAATTCCAAACAATATGTCCTTATAGTGCAACGATGGCACAGGACGCGCTAAACATGCGCCTAGTGAATTGATGGTATCCATAAGCCTGCCCATTGCTCCGGCAGCCGTGCTCGTTCTGTATGCATGAGCTAAAAGGTCTCCCACGTAGCCGAATGCCACAAATGGGAGACTCTTTTTTACAAGCTTTATCCTGGCCTTCTTATCCTTAAGCGTACTTATATCAAATCCGGTCAGGTCTTTGATCTCTTTGGTGATCATGTTATTCTTTTCCGACCGCCGGTTCACCGCAGCCTTCAAGAATCCTTCGGATAATAAAGAGATCCAGCCCGATTCTCTCGCGCCAGTTCTTCTTATCTCTTCTGCTCTTAACGACTCTCGATGTCACAAACCCGACAGCACCCAAAGCTGCGCCGGAAGCGATCACCTTCAGTATTACGTTCTTCAATGAATCACTCTCCTCTCATCGTTCCTGCGTTTTGTGTTTGATCTTCGATACCTTTGAGGCAGCTTCCATGGCTACTGCCTTAAACTTTTTTAGCTTTGCATGGATAACCGGTTCTTTCGCCTTGTCATCCTTGGCTATGCTGCGTTTCAGGAACTCCTTCATCGTTCTGTCGATCATTTCACCGTCTTTCGCCTTAAAGAAGACTATATATGTCGGTGGAGTCGTGCTCTTGTCCTTCTTGATGGCGTATCTCACTCCGTTACGTCGGGCCAGCTTCTCGAACTGCCGGATCTTCTCATCTTTAATCTCAACAGAGGATACTCCCGATCCTTCTTTGACAAG
>JAEERY010000001.1 GCA_016286035.1 Lachnospiraceae bacterium | reverse complement strand
GATATCTTACACTGATCGCGATCTAAAATATGTGCCGATGTATTTTCAGTTGATCATAAATCTTTATGCTAATATCTTACCATGATCATATACCTTTTTAAAGGTATGAAACTGTGTCAGATCTTTACATTTATACCAAAGTTTTCAATCCACTGAAAGTCTGTATGCAGACTTTTTACGATACCATTTTAACAAGTAAGTTTATAAAATAAAAGGTTTTGAAATTAACACAATATTAACTTGGAATTAGTTTTTTTGTTCTGATATAAGACCGCATTATTCATAGATCGATCTTATGATAACAGCGTAACATATCAAAACCAGCTGTTCAATAAAGATGCATTCCTCTCTTATTCCTCACTTATTCCAATTTCATGCTTTAGTAACAAATAAAAAAGACGAGATCATTCTCGTCCCTCATATCTTTCTGATGATATCATACTAACATGTCAAAACTGGGGAATCAAGACGTTTTGAGCCCACCAAAAGTCCGTTTTGAATACACGATCATACTGCTACATTTATATTTGTACATAGATCTGACCATTCTTATCCATTGATCCTCTTAGCTATAAGACCACCACTGGCATGAATCGGTCAAGGCTTATAGAACACGTAACATAATCCACCTTGACGGATGAATGACAGTGGTTAACATTCTTATATGAGGATCAAGTATAACACTAAGGATATTTTGTATGACGCTTACACACGTTTTTTCTGTCAATTGTAAGTTTTAATTAAGTCTATATAGGATGCTAAATAGTTTAATTGCAAGCAGATCGGATGCAACTGTTGTGTCAGTATGTATGGCTTACTTTTACAACTATGTATATATCTGTCCACCAAAAAAGAGGCATCAGAAGACGCCTCTTTTTAGATCACTTTTTTGTGCTTAATCCTTATATATCAGACACATCGCATAGCCCACGAAGTCTATATCAGCAACAAATACCCCATCTGAGTCAATCGTATTGTTATATACATATACTTTACCATCCTTATCGATACACATGATCGCAAACTCTCTACCAGGTCTTTTGATATTTTCAGGAAGAAAAATTGAAAGCTCTCCTGTCTTGCGATCGTAGGTGTTTCTGCCATCATAACTCATACTCAGAGTGTCAAATATTTTATATCCTGCTGGTAGTTCTGCATTAAAAGCAGCCATGCACTTTTCGCCCTGAATCTGCCAGGCAAACTTAGCTCTGGTATTTGTTGACCCATTCACTATACAAACTGCATCTACTTTGCCAGAATTATTAATTCTCGCAGGTGCTGTTGCAGCTGTATCTGCATCTGTGTATCCTACTGACACAGAGCGATCTTCATTTTGCACAACCGCGCCTGTAGGTCTTAAGGGAAGTTTAATAGCCTGTATAACAAGTGCAAACATATCCGCATCTAGATTAGAACTTTTGCCCGAATAGTTTGAGATGTTAAGAATATAGTTATTTCCGGATTTTTTAAGTGAGTAATTAAATGTATAGGAATTTTCTTCACCGGTCATTGTATCATTTTCAACATCTCCGGCTTCTCTTGTTACCTCATATCCTCTTTCTTGTGGCTTTATAGTGATAGTACCTGATCCATTATTATTAGTAACATCCACGTAGTGAACATCTGTAGCTCCATCCGGTTTAGCTGTTGTGAAAGATCCGCTATATGCTACTGTACCTCCTTCGGGATCAATAAAATTGACAGCGCTGTAATTATTTGTTGCTGCTATATTCTGATCAGAATAGTTATTTGTTACTGCAATATTGCTTCCATCTGCAATAGTTCCGTTAAAGAAATTTGTGATCGCTCCATCGCCATATACAGTTCCGGCATACTGGTTAATGATGGTTCCTTTGAGGCTATCATCATATACATTTGGATAATTATATACTTCCCCGAAATTATTTACGATCGTTGCTTCATTAGAATTAACACTGTTGTTGTTAGTATTTATCTGATTATAATTTCCTCCGACATCTCCATTATTCTCATCAATGACACCATGACTGTAAAATACATCATAATCTTCTACTACTTCTTTGAGTGTTTGACCTTCGTAAAGTGTCCTCTTGCCATCTTCTTCTGCTGGTACTATTTGATCAGATGTTTCATATGTATATCCCTCTGCATACACCCCCACAGGGAATGCCATTGATACTGTTACTGATGACATGATAAACGATGCACTCATGATGGCTACCATACATCTTTTTGATAAGTTTTCTAATCTCTTTCTCATTTTTTCTTTTGCCTCCAATATATGATCTATATATTTTTGTGTATATTATTACTGGTCGTATCCGTGTGTGGATCCATACCAGCAAAGGCCGAGCCATCCACTTTCTTCAAAGAGCGCTTTCCTGTCTATTCCGGCAGGTATTGTTACCTTAAGCAATTGTCCCTTATATCCTTCTGAAAGGAATGATACCTTTAATGTTACATCAGGTCTTGATACAAGTGCATCTCTTACTCCGATACCGAATGAATTAAAAAGTCTTGTCTCTACTTCTATAACTCCGTTTGCGGGTGCGTTCTTTATCTTATTTATAACCTCTTCTTCAAAGGCTGATATGGCCGGCAATATGCTCGTCCTTGCAACATCGCCACATGAGCACTGATATACTTCCTCACCGTCTGATGTTGATGTGGGATATTTCGTCACAACCCATGAATATGAATGGGTATGAGCATTCTTTTTCCCATTATCTGCTTTCGTAGCCGAAGCCACAACAGATCCTGCCGAAGGGCCTGCGCTCACTGTATTGGGCTCGACAATAGTGAATGTTTTTGATTCAGATAAATATGGCCATCCCTGTATATTACGTATTTCTAATGTGTACTGCGTTAATTGAGAATCAACAGGAATCGTAAGCGTAAAAACATTATTTCCAACATGGTTTTCATCAGTAATGCTATACTGAAGGTTGGGCCAGATTGTTCCTCCTGAGTTACTTCTATAATCAGCGATAACAAATTTTGTATCTGTCGTACTAGGACTATTGATCATGGCTGTTACAGTATATGTATTTCCTTTTACAAGTGTATCTCCTGTCGGCCATGTTACATCCATGGTCCTACCGGTACAATCTATGTGAGTCCCAAGAAGAACATCCATATGTTGCGTGGTTGTAATCTCAGTAGGATTGGCATTAATCTCAGTGCCATCCGTTAAAGACCAGTATACAAAAACATAACCTTGATTAGGTATCGCAGTTAATGTGTATGTATCACCATTTTTTACAACGGATACGGTTTCCTTTGAATCATCATAAATAACATCAATTTTGCCCACGCTCATTATCTGTGTTGCAGCATAGGATTTTGTTCCGGATAATGATATTACTGCTGTAACTGTCACTACAAACAGCAAAAGTCTCAGGATAAATGAAACAGAACTTTTCTCAGGAACTGGTCTCCTCTCCCGATTTGAAATTATGATCATAAAACACCCTCCCTACTCAGACTTTATTTATACTCATCATTTCTATGATAGATCGTATGATCCGTTTTCTACAATATCTTATCATACAAAACCTCAAAACATGAGATTATTGCACGAAATGCTAAAATTCGAGCACGAAATGCAGATGACGTAAAAAAGAGCCTGTCAAAAACAAGCCCTTTTTGTGCAATTTCAACAACCGGTGCCGGATTTCCCTTCAGTCATGTTATTTAGCCCTAGCTATTCGACCGGTGAATACAAGAACCTTATCATCTCCGACATCTGTTTCTTCCAGTTCGATCAGATCTTTCTCATGACATCCATAGTCTCTGTTGGGTTCATTTAAAAGTTCTCCGAACAGTTCATTATCTTTTGTGGCAAATGCAAGTCTTACCCATACCTGTTCTATACCGTTTTCTTCGCGGTATAATAAT
>JAEERY010000055.1 GCA_016286035.1 Lachnospiraceae bacterium | reverse complement strand
TGATGCAACATCAAGTACAGTAAATGTTACAACACTTGGAAGCACAGACTTTGATAAGATGACAACAACTTCAAGTGTGGTAGATATCAAGGCACTCGATGATATCAGATTCAATGAGATCGATGGTAAGAAGAGTGATGTTACTTTATCATCAGCTTCAACCATAGGACTTAGGAATGCCGGAAAGCAGCAGGCAAAGATCATCTACGATAAGGATGATACGAATAACAACTCACAGATCAAGCTGTCAGCAGCAAATGTAGGTGAGGATAGCAGTCATCTGATGTTAGATATACCTGCAGCAGTCACACTGAAAGTTCCGAACGCAGGACACATGTTTGCGGATGCTAAGGACTTAGTATATGAAGAAACAGCACCCGGAGAGTTCACCGGAAGGACTAAGGATGGTAAAGAACTTACCGGAGAGTACGACGGAAATCTTGGTTCAGAGACATTTGATATTGAGCTCGATGTACAGGCAAACAAAGATATAGCTAAACTTGTTATCAATGGAGAGCTTAGTAAGACAGATGCAGGCAAGAAGGAGATGACCGATCTTATCGCAAGTAAGATCAAGGAAGATCCTGCAGTGGTACCCGGACAGGTACAGCCAGCAGTGCTCCAGCCGAACGAGAATGCTAAACTTACCAAGAGTGAGATAAAGAAGATCGCAGGACTTAAGACAACTGATGAACTCAAGGTAGATGAGCTCACATCTGAACAGTTAGAGAAGATCCTTGTTAAGATGCTCGATACTGTAGTAGAGGATGAGAACGGAAAGCATACGGTATTCACAGATGATGAAATCATAGAGCTTATAGCCAAGTCTCTGACAGAGGATCAGAAGAAGGAACTCGCAGAGAAGGTTTGGGAGCAGGAGCTCACATATCCGGATCCTGTGGACAACCATCATGATTACCGTGATCTTGATGTAAGTATCGCAGCAAACGGTGATGAGTATGTAACAAATGATAACGGACATATCAAGCTTGAGAAGGCTGAGGATAATGCAGCAAACATCAACGTTGATACTGTCATGAACAACAACGGTAACATCAAGGTTACACAGGCTAACGGTACATTTACAGCTGATAAGGTTGTTACGAAGTATGAAGATGGTGATATCACAGCACAGGCAATAGCAGGTGTGGCAGGTGAGAAGAACATCAGGATGGGTAACCTCACACTCAATGCGACCACAGGAGATATCAGTGGAACAAACGTGGATGAGAGGACCTGGGAGTCAGCTGTAGTAGCAAATATCGTAAATGGCGGTAACGTACCTGCAGGTAACAATGCTAACGGAACATACCACATCTCAAGAGATCCTGTAACAGGAAAACTCGTGATGACTGTTGAGGTTGGATATGATCAGGTAAGATACGAAGATGATCAGAAAGAGACAAAGATCGATGCAACAGCAGCAGGAAATGTAGAGATAACGGAAGTAAGCGGAAACGCAGGAATCGGTCAGATAGTAAGTACTAACGGCAATGTAGATCTTACGGTTGCAACAGGAAATCTTGTAGATGTAGCAAATGATCCTAACAAGACCAATATCTCAGCAATGGGTGATAAGGCAGCCGGAAAGGGTGATGTCACCATCAAGGCAGAGAACGGTGAAGTAGGTGATGATACCAACAGGATCGATGTAAACGCAACAGGAACAGTAGATGTAACGAGTGATGGTAAGATCCGTGTAGATTCTGATGAGGATCTTAAGATCGTGGTACAGACCAAAGATAACAGTGATGTAGCAGTAAGAGGTGACAAGGATGTAAATATCACCAATAAGGATCAGAACGCTAACATCAGCGAACTGAAGGCAGGTGAAAACCTTAGTGCAAATACACCTAACGGTACACTTAACATCGAAGACCTTACGGTTGGTGGAACAGTATCAATGGATGCCAAGGACGATATCAATGTCAATAAGACAACAGGTAAGTTCGAAGCAGATACAGTTAAGGCCGGTGGAGATGTAAATCTCAAGCTTGATGATTCACTGACAGATACTCATAATGATGATATCAAGGCACTTGAAGATGCTAAGAAAGCTGAAACAGAAGCAAAGGATAAGGTAGCCGGAATAGAGTCTGATATCAAGAGTGATGAGACTTATAAGAAGAACCTTGATAACACGATCAATAAGGTAAATGATATTATCACTGATATTGATCAGGATCCTAAGAAAGTCTCAGACCAGGATATAATAGATGAGACAAATCGTGTGAACGCTATCTTAAATGATCCTAACAGTACAGAAGCTGAGAAGAAGCAGGCACAGGCTGAACTGGATAAGCTTCAGAAGCAGATGGATGATCAGATCAAGAAGATCGTTGACGATATCGAGAAGAACGATTACGGCCGTGAGATCCCTGGTCTCAAGGATGCAAAGACACTCGCAGATATCGTAACAGTACTTCAAAATGAGAAGACTGCAGCAGATACAAGGATCAACAACAATAAGACTAAACTTACAAATGCACAGAATGATCTTAATGCAGCAACAGCAGCAAGAGAAGCACTTGAAGCAAATGCTAACAATGAGAAACCTGCGATCCAGGCAGGCGGAAGCATCAATGCAGAGTTTGAGAATAATTCAAACAGTGGTGAGATCAATGTCGGAACAGATACCAATGCAGTATCAATGCAGAACGGTAATGGCGGAAGCATCTCTATCACAGCAGCTGATGGACAGGAGATCAACAAGGTCAACCTTGAGACAACAGGTGATACAAACCTTGATCCTCTGAAGGCTAAAGAAGTAACGATCAATACTAACGGCAACCTGAACGGAACAAGCACAACTGAGCCTGCTATATCAGCAGACAAAGCTACAGTGAACGCTACAGGAAACATCGGTTCATCAGACAAGCCGTTCACGACAGATGTCGATCAGATCACAGCTTCAGGAAAGAACGTAAGTATCAGCAATGATAAGGATCTCGAAGTTGTAAGCGTAATAGGTCAGAAGGATCCTGCAGATCCTAACTCAGGAAATGTGAACATCAAAGTAAACGGAGATGTCACAGCCGGAAACAATAACGGAAACGCAAATGTAAGCGGTAACAATGTTACGATCGGAGCAACAGGTGAAGTCGGAGATCATGATAACAACCAGCCTGTAAAGGTAGATTCAGACGGTACGCTGAACGTAAGCGGTAAGAGCATAGATCTTACAAGCGATAAGGACATCAATGCAGGAAAGATCAATGCATCAGGTGATATCAATATTGATACCAAGGGAGCAATCAAACCTGCAGATAATACCAGTCAGATAAGCGGACATGATGTGAACCTTACAGCAGGCGGAACCATCGGAACTGATGGAAAGCCTCTTAATGTATCAGCTACAGGTAACGTAACAGCAACCTCTAAGGTCAGCGCACCTAACATGAGAGTAAGACTTATCAGACCTGAAGACGATGACGATGATGATGAGTGGACAGAGGAAGACAATTATGTATATCCTCAGCTCGCAGCCAAGAAGGTAGTCCTTCCGAACAATAAAGTACCGAGAAGAAGGATAGCAAGCAAGCTCATCGAAGAGATCATCGAAGAAGATGATGAGCCTGAGACAACAGAAGAAGTTGCAAAGGTTGATGATGACAAGCCTAATGTAAAACCTGCAGGCGATGGCAAGAAAGATGAAAAGCAGACACCTGAAGAAGATGGTATGGACATGATGATGATCATACTCATCGGATCACTGTTACTGCTCCTTCTCGCAGGAATCATCGTAGCGGTCATACTCAATAAGAAAGCTGATGAAGATAATGAAAAAGCAGCTGAGTGATCATTAAAAACAGATCCAGGGGACAGTGGTTAATAGCCACTGTCCCTTTTAAATTCTCAATAAGTTTGTTCAGTAATAAATTAATATGTTGACATTCTATACGAAATAATGTTTGATAATGTTTATCATGAACTCAGATAAGTTAAATGAACAAAGAAGAATAAAGGAACTTGCAGACAGGAGCTATAACAATGGACAGTATCTCTTTAGTGATTTTCTGTCTTTGGCACAGCAGTCTGCCTTTCATGAAATAGAAAATGAACTTCGCTTTGCAACTCCGTATCTGTATGGAGGATGTGATATCTGTGAGCGAAAAATGATCCGTTTCGGAAATAAGGATGAACTTGGATATGAACAGGATTTTCCTATCATTGCACTGTTGATCGAACCTGTAGCTGCAAAGTTTTCCGACAATCTTAATCACAGAGATTTTTTAGGTGCTTTGATGAATCTTGGTATCAAGAGAGAAATGCTTGGTGATATTTTTGTTAAAGGAAATAAAGCATGTGTCTTTTGCAAAGATACGATAGCAGAATATGTGATAGAGAATCTCACAAGGATAAAACATACTACCGTGAAGGTTTCAAAAACATCGGACATAGATGATATAAC
Source organism: Lachnospiraceae bacterium (assembly GCA_016286035.1). GTDB lineage: Bacteria > Bacillota > Clostridia > Lachnospirales > Lachnospiraceae > Colinaster. The sequence continues at coordinate 9,956 of JAEERY010000055.1, read as the reverse complement.
GGCTCCTATACTCGAAGAAAAGACCATACAGGTCTCATCAGTTCGAGTTGATTCAGTTGTCTCAAGGGTATATAATCTATCAAGAAACAATGCGATCATATTGTTTCAGACAGGCCTTGTATATATAAACGGAAGAGAATGTACTGAAAATGCAAAGTCTCTTAAATCTCAGGATATAGTTTCTGTCAGAGGATACGGAAAATTTGAGTATTGGGGAGAACAGAATCTCAGCAAAAAAGGAAAGATAAACTGTAAAGTTAAGATATATAAATAATAGTTTTTCAATATCTTCTGATCATTATATTTCTTTTACCATATATCCGCATGTAAATGGGAAGAAATCAAACTTTTTCGTTCCTGTGTGAACGAATCCATTCTGCTCATACCATTTTCTGAGAATTTGGTTCTCTTCAACGATTCCTATATTTATGAGCTTACACCCTTGATACTTTGCAGATTCATATGCATGTTCCAATAATCTCTTGCCAATCCCACAATGCCTGTATTCGGGAAGGACCGCAAGATTATTCAGTTCACATTCATTGTTATCCTGCATCAACAGCGAATAATAACCGCACATTACTCCATCTTGTTCATAAACAAACATTTTACGAGGTTCATTTTCCAGCTGCCAACAGAGGCGTTCTTCTGTTGTTGCAAATGCTGTAAATCTCGGAGCATTATCTACAGTAAACCCCAATTCATCTGCTACAGTTTGAAAACTCTTTCTAATAATATCTACACATTCGGGAATATCATTCTTTTGGACTTCTCTGATCATTTTCTCACTCCTTAAAAACATCTATGATGCTATTTAATTATCTTAGGATATCTCTTTTACAGAAACTCTAATACACTCAATCTAAAGATTCAATGAATTCCTGTGTTTTTGAAAGCGGATATGCATAGTTGTAGTATACGAATCCACTGTCATATGCGGTGGTGACCATTGTCTGAATATCGGGATTGGTGATCCTGTTTTCATGCAGTTCATACCAGTGTTTGCATATCGAGTCATTTTTAACAGCGGCATTTGATAGCATATCCAAAGAGGGAAGATCTTCAGGCAGTTTCTTCCCTGCGATGCTTTTCATAGCGTCTATAAAGTAGCCATATTCCATAGCGATGGGCTCACTGTTGTAGTATCTTCCGTAAGCAGCCTCGAACGCCGCTTTTTCTTCTTTTGTATGCTTGAAATACATAAGCTCCAGATAAGCGGTAACTTCCATGTTGGTAATACTTAGATAATCTCTGATCTTTTGACTTATAGCCGCCTGCTTGCCGTACTTGGTAAGATAACGCTGCATTTCGTCATATGAATGATATGACTTTACCATTTCATATATCGCATCACCTACATATATATCAGCGCCTACAAGAGCTTCAACCTCATCAGGGAAGCTTTCGATATAACTGGTCGCATATATACCGGCAGTGGTATGTGCCCACAGTATAACAGGCCTGTCAACGCCAAGAGATATCAATGCCTCATGTATCTCTTTGGCACAGTTTTCTCCGGTTCTTGGAAGCTGTGTCTGATCACTGAAAAGACGACCGAAATAATCAAGAATGATAACTCTGTTACCTTTTTCGGCGAGGCCGTCGGCTATGGGTCTTAGCGTTATCACACACATGGGATCTCTGATGTCTCCAAGCATTACTACAGTATGATTACCCTCGCCGACATCATATGCAGCCATATTTAAACCACCAACAGAAGCATATACGATATTGTCTTTTGCGTATTGATTTAAAACAGCATCTTTGGTTTCGGTTCTTGATGAACATGTGGCTGCTGATCCGATAACATATATCACTATCAAAGACAGGACGATAGGAAGAGTTCTGTGAAACTTGCTTCTTATGTTATCATATCTCATCACAAAGAAATTGTTGTTTATCTCACAGATCTTAATACAGAGAAATTTTACTCCGAATGCCACAGGCAGTGAGATAACTATAACCACAACGGAATAGACAAAGACATTCTTTATATAAAATAATGGTTTTATATCATCATAGATAAACGCATAACTGAACAGCTGAACAAAAAGGCCGTGTACCAGATATATCTCCAGAGTCATCTTTCCGAGAAATTCCAATATGGAATTAGTGATAATAATCTTCATCCTCATCATCATAACTGATATGACAAAAGTGAGAGATGATATCATCTGACATATAAATATCAGCCAGCGGTCAATCGTATATATATATCTGCTGCTAAGCATGGAATATATCGGAAAGATATCGTTGCCTATAAGGAACGTGATCACTGTTATAAAGAGACATACTGAGAGTATAACGGCAAAGTGTTCTTTAAAGTATGCTGTGATCTTATCATCATATTTGGCAAAAATGATACCGATCAAAAACATATGCATCGTATTGTACCACCATGTACCGTATATGAAATAATCACAAAACAGGATCAGAATTATAATGCCGACAGCGACAGTTATGATACCTGTTATATCTTTCTTGGCTCTGAAAAAGCCAAGATAAAATAAAAAGTACATGATAAGGATAACAAGCACATACCATCCGTACTGATTCAGCATGGACGGACCGCCTATAGAGAATACGGTACTGAAGGAAAAATCCACGTCCTTGACTGATCTTGCAAGAAAGAAAAGTGTTGATGATAAAAAAGCTGTAAGCAGTATGGGAAAAGCTCTCTTAACAAAGAAGTTATCAAAATAGTCTGCTTTATTTTTGTAGCTTTTGAAGATTCCGTAACCTGAACAGAAGAAGAAAAGAGCAACAAAAAGATATCCGAGATTCACAAAACCATCAAGCCCGTGAACAATCGCATCTTTTTTGATCCATGAGACACAGGTTCTTTGGGACAGATGATGAAATATGATAACGATGGAACTGAAACCAAGCAGGGCTTTGGTCTGATCAAGTGACATGAATTCATCATTCCATTCACCTTTTTTGCATCTTATTGATCCATAGAATAATAAAATCAATAATGCCGGATAAAACAAAAGTGATAAATAGCTCATAAAACCCCCTGATACAAAACCGTTTAAATTTTCTATATCAGATTCTATTCTCAAATATAAGATTCATATATCAAAAATGTCATATATTTGTTAAAATTATCATATGCAAGGAGAGATGACATTATGAATAAGAATGAGAGCTTACGAATAGATTCAAACGAGATCAAGAGTCTTCTGTTTGAAAATGCGGAAAGGGGATACATTCATCCTACTCACCAGGAGGATATGCTCAGATATCATTATCTTAAACAGGGTGATATGAGAGCAGCAGAGGAGGCATACCGTACACTTGATGACAACATGCAGGGTAAACTGTCGCCTGATCCGATAAGGAACATGAAGTATCTTTTTGTTGTTTCTACGGCACTGGCATCAAGATTTGTTGTGGAAGCGGGAGTACCTCTAGAGACGGCTTATGCGATAAGTGACCTATACATACAAAGAGCTGATATGCTTGAATCGGCTAAAGAGATCAGAAGTCTTTTAAAGGAACTGTACGAAACATATGTCCATGAGGTGAACAAAGCAAAAAAGGAGAACATCTACTCCAAACCTGTCATGAAATGTTTAAACTATATAGAATCTCATTTTAATGAGAAGATCACAGTGGAAGAACTTGCTAAATATGTGGAGTTGAATCCGAGATATCTTTCAGCGATATTTAAGAAGGAAAAGGGGATGACAATATCCGAGTATCTGACAGCGATGAGAGTAGAGGTGGCTCGTTCCCTACTGACCAGAACAGAGTATAAGTATGCACAGATAGCATATTCGCTGGCATTTTGTTCGCAGAGCCATTTTTCAAAGGTATTCAGGGAACAGACTGGTTATACCCCGCATCAGTACAGATTGAGATTCTATGACATAAATATATCTAAATGACCACAAATAGCCTGATATGTGTCAAAAAACCTGAGGGGAATACAGCGAATGCAATAAAAACCATGCGAGCGTTGTTTTGCGGGGATTTTATTAAACAGCAGGAATAACTGACGATGCTTATGTTTTAAACTTCGAGTGAGATCACATGCGATTTATGAAATTATGACGAAAATCTTTACTTTTCATACCTATTCGACTTCGAAATCTTTACTTTTGCGACATATTTTGATAAAATAAGTAAAGAATGGGGCTGATAGGTTATGATCTCTTATGAGGGCCTTGAAAAGGCACTGAAAGAAAAAGGCATAAGAAAGACTGAACTCTCAACGGAACTGGGTTTATCTACACGAACAATCGCTAAGATTGCAAAGAAAGAGAAGCTTTCAAAACGCAGCATACAAAAGATCGCTGATTATCTTGGAGAAACGCCTGATTTGATCATGAGGGAGATTTCCGATAACAGGATACTTCAGGTTCTGCGTGAAGAAAAAGAGATGAAGCTATCGGGGGGACTTTATCATGAGCTTCAGGTAAGAATGACATATAACTCAAATCATATCGAAGGTAGTACACTTTCAGAGGATCAGACAAGATTGATCTTTGAAACAAATACTCTTGATGCTGGTGATGGGATATCGGTGGATGATGTCCTGGAAACGGTTCATCATTTCCAGGCGATAGATTATGTGATAGATATTGCAGAGAAGGAGCTTACTGAAGATATCATCAAACATCTTCATTATATCCTGAAACACGATACCAAGGACTCAACTCTTGATTGGTTTGCAGTTGGCGATTACAAAAAGCGTGCTAATGTCGTGGGCGGCAGGGAAACGTCAAAACCGTCAGAGGTACATGAGCATATGAAAGCACTGATCGATGATTATAATGAAAAGCAAAATATCACGGTCGAAGATATCATAGCATTCCATGCAGAATTTGAACATATTCACCCGTTCCAGGATGGCAACGGAAGGGTAGGAAGACTTGTCGCATTGAAGGAATGTCTGCACCATAACGTGATACCTTTTATCATAGAGGATACAAAGAAAAACTTCTATTACAGAGGCCTTGCAGAATGGAGAAATGAAAAAGGCTGGCTCACGGATACCTGTCTTGATGGTCAGGAGACTTTTGTAAAATTGCTGGATATGCTGGAAATTAAAGTTCCACTTTAAAGAAATAGTTCGTATAACCGCGAATAATTCATGGAGCGGTCATTATTGTATATGAGATCATTTTTTGAAGGGAGATAAAACAGATGAATGAAGATCAGGTGCTTACACCAGAATCGGTTCAAAGCGAGATAAGAAGAACCAGACATAGGGCAGAACTTCCCATGTATGCCATCACTATAGTATTGGGCATCATCGCAGCCATTATTTTATATATTTATACATTTAATGACAGCGGTGCTCTTGAACAGATCAAAGACGTTATGGCTGGTGAAAATATTATCGAATCAAGTGAGGAGTACCAATCGATATTTACCATACTTGTTGCTTTTGTGAGTATGGTCGGAGGAGTTGGGATAGCAGTTATATATGTGGTGACATATCTTGTCGGTTCTTATAAATTATATGCCAGCAGAATGTGTTACGGTATAAGAGTATCGGAAAAAAATTATCCCGAAATTTATGCCAAGGTTAAAGAATTCACAGAGCTTCTGGGATTAAAGAAAGAGCCAGAAGTATATGTTCAGCAAAGTAACGGATCGGTAAATGCTTTTGCAAGCTGGGCGCCCGGTAGGACATTTATCCAGCTCAATGCGGAAGTGGTTGATCTCGGATATATGGAAAACAAAGACTTTGATACCGTTGCATTTATTATGGCTCATGAGTTTGGACATATCTATTTCCATCATGTTCATATGCATTACAGAATATGGACCACTCTGATCGGATATGTTCCCATAGTAGGTGCCATGATCATATCGCCGCTCTACTCACGTTCCAAGGAATATACAGCTGACCGTGTAGCACAGGCACTTACAGGCGGAAAGAATCAGGTAGAAGGAATGAAACTTCTCTGCGCCGGAAGACACGGATATAAATATATTGATATTCAGGATTATCTTGAAAATGCCAATCAGAACTACAACATCCTTGAAAAGATAGCAAGGTTTGTCATAAACATGATGGCAAGCCACCCCGTAACTCCTTACAGGATCGCCGCTATAATGGATGAAACAAAAAAGAACGGAAAACTTCTTTGAATCAAACATATCTGAATCGATATATAAAAATGGATGCCGAGAGGCATCCGTTTTTATCTTAGAAAATGAAAGATCAGGATCTATGTTTTGGATTTTGTCATTGTTTTCATCGGGAATTATGATAGAATGAGTGCATATTTTACTTCGGTTTATAGACGATGATAAAGTGGGATTTTTATCATATTAAGGATTTTATATGAAGAAGATTGCGGGTATTGTTTTTATTGCTGTAGGTTTGCTAACGATTCTGCCGGTGCCAATAATACTTTTTAACCTTAGAACAAATAAGGCTTCAGATATATCGATAATCGGAGGCGCAGATGGACCTACATCGATTTTTATTGCAGGAAGAATAGGATATTCTGTTTATGGGGCCATAATTGCAGGTATAGTATTGCTTGTTATAGGACTTGTATTGTTATTTATGAAAAGGAAATAAAAGTTTTACAGGACGATATTTCGGATTACTGCAGGAGGTTAAAGAGGTAAATGGATAATACTTATATAATCAGAGAAGCTGTTTCGGATGATGCAGAGAAAATGATTTCATATCTGAATCTAGTAGGTGGAGAATCTGATAATCTTTTACATGGAAAAAATGAATTCAATGTTCCGATCGAAGGCGTAAAACGAAAACTGGCTATGAGTAAAGAATCTCAGAATAGTATAGTTTTGATAGCTCTTGAAAACGAACAGATAATCGCGAGAGCAGAATTAGATGGATACTATCCGGCAAGAATCCGTCATAGGGCTAAATTCTCGATTTCAGTAAGAAAGGATTACTGGAATCAGGGAATAGGAACAGAGATGCTAAAAAGAATATTCGAGCAGGCAAAGAAGATGGATCTTAGGATTATAGAGCTGGAAGTAATCTCTGATAATGAAAGAGCCATTAATCTGTACCATAAAATGGGATTTGCTGATATAGGAATATATAAAGACTATTTCTATGTAAATGAGATGTTTAAAGATGCTTTGGTAATGCAGAAAATATTGTAGGAGATATCTAAAATAAAGTTGACAAGTGACCGATTGGTAACTAGAATAAAGTTACCGTTCGGTCACTTTGCTTTGAGCAGTGATTATGGGAATTATTGTAATGAGGCATTGAGATGAAAGGTAGAGAAAGAAAAAGATTGTTATGACAGTACTGTGTATATTGGGCATTATCGTTTTGGCACTTATGATAGATTTCTTTACAGTCAGGAAAACGGCAATGGACAGATTTTTTGTCTATAAAGCCAAAGCAAATAGCATATATAGTTCTTATGGACAGATCAGCTATATTGATGAGGGAGAAGGAGAGCCTTTTCTCGTATTTCACGGAATTACAGGAGGATATGACCAGGGATTTGATGTGTTGAGCGGACGCACAGCCGATTACAGAGTCATAGCACCGTCGAGATTTGGATATCCGGGAAGTGATATGCCGAAAGATGCTACACTGGATATGCAGGTAGAAGCATTTATTGAATTACTGGATGTGATTGGCATAGAGAAAACCTTTGTGGTTGCCACCAGTGCAGGAGGGGCTGTTGCTCAGAGATTTGCGCTGATGTATCCTGAAAGATGCAAAGGATTGGTGCTATATTGCTCGGGATATCCGGCTGCGGAAAAGCCAGCCAAGCCGGCTGAGGGAATGGCAGGACCTCCAAAAGCTATATGCAATGATTTTGCCATGTGGATGATAAGTCCCTTATTTAAGCCGATAATGGGAATGGATAGAAGCGTAATAAAGCAGATTATGCCCTTGAAAGAGCGCAGGGCAGGGATAGTTTTTGACGGAGATGTGGTAAATAAGGATCATACCGATCATTATGATAATTATGATCTGAAAAAGATTAAAGTACCTGTTCTTATTATTCATTCCGAAGATGATAAGCTGGCGGATTCTAAGAAGGCGAAGTACTGGAGCAAAGAGATCCCTGATTGTACCTCTGTTTTCTTTTTAGGCGGAGGCCATCTTATGACAGGTAACAGCGAAGAGATAAATAATGTACTTGATGGATTTGTGGAGAAGAATAAATGAATACGAAAGAATTGATACTTGAAGAGGCACTTAAACAGTTTTCACAAAAGGGGTTTGACGGAACATCAATGAGTGACATTGCCGGACCGCTAGGAATATCGAAAGCCGCATTATATAAGCATTTTGAAAGTAAACAGCAGATCTTCGATAAGATCATAGAGGAATCGGAAGAAAGATATAAGGATGTCCTAGAAAAACTGTCGGTTCATTATCCGGATAGCAGTAATGAAAAAATGAATAAAAAGGATGTGGATATTTACAGCGGCATCTCGGCAAAAGGATTATGTGAAAATGTTCTGACATTCGTTCGATTTTCCATGAGTGATGAATATTCAAGGCAGGTACGTCATATGCTGACCATATCACAGTTTCAGAGCAGCAAACTGAGTGAGATGTATACAAAACGTTATGTTGATGCCATGCTGGGGTATGATGAAAGGCTGTTTGAGCAGCTGATCAAAGCCGGAGTGATAAAGAATGGAAATCCGAAAGTACTTGCAGCGATGTTTTATGCTCCCGTTATCATGTATATGGGTATGTGGGACAGAGAGCCTAAGAGAGCTGAGGAATGTGAGAAGGCTATTAAGGATCATGTTGAACAATTCTTTTTGATGACGATCAACCGGGAATAATATGGTATATACTGTAATCTTTAACAGATATTTTCATTTTCTCTCCCATTTAAATACATGCAAATAATGGTTATCATGGCTTGTTCTTTTGTGACACGTGTGTCACATGACGTATTGCATATTTTTTCGCTGTTTGTTAGCTATCGGGCAGGCAGTGTCAGTTTGATGAAGAATCAAAAAACAGACCATTTGTCCTATATTCGACCCTTTTGACTGAACTGGTCATTTGAAAATATCACACGGAAATTTGATCAAAGATCAACACTTGTCTTACGTTATCTGCATTTGCTACAGATTAAATAAGTTTGATATGACACGCTCATACAGAGGTTAAACACTGTACAAACTGTTTATTGGAGGATGGATCAGTTATCTCATTTATTGTTTGTGCAATAATTTTATACGGTTTATAATCATAGTAGAAATATAGTTTTTTTCTTTAAGGAGCGTAACATGCCAAAGATTAATTCTGTGCATTACGGTGGCATATGGATTGGATGTGCATTGATCATCGGACTTGTCATTCCCGGTATCATCTGGATGGTAACAGGTATGATCATATGGTGGCTCATTATTCTAGGTACAATAGTGATGTTAGCGTTTATCATATTGTTTATGCTCGAGATGCATCAGGATTCCTCAAAGGTTCCTCATTACGAAAAAGGATTAAAAGACAGGATACCTTATGATCCAGAAACCCAGACAGCCATAATACGCAGTTCTATATGTAATGGTGAAAAGGTTGCTGGTTTTAAGAACAGATCAGACGGTCATTTTACAGAGGTGATGCTAATACGTTCTCCTGAGGAAGAACAGCGTTTCAAAGAAATTTATGGACTTGATGAAGTCAAGGTCGATTATTTTACCTGATATGGTTATATTCATGGCTTTACGGTTCGTTGAAAAAGATATCACATTTGTCAAAAAATGCTTGACACGTAAAAACCTATAGTGTATTATACATTATGTTGCTGACGAAAAAACAGCAAACATGCGCGAGTGGCTCAGTTGGTGGAGCGCGACCTTGCCAAGGTCGAGGCCGCGGGTTCGAGTCCCGTCTCGCGCTCTTATTATTTTAGGGATCTGATTTGTGTCAGATCCCTATTTTACTGCATTTCCAGCACTTTTTATTCATAGGATCCTGAGTTAAAATCTTGGTTACCTTTGGTTACCTTTTTCAAATAGAT
>JAEERY010000008.1 GCA_016286035.1 Lachnospiraceae bacterium | reverse complement strand
CAATGATCTTCTTGGCAGAAGCATCCACCAACTGCTGATCATAAGCTTTCAGCGTAATTCTCATATTCTGCTTTGCCATAAAAAAAGTCGCCTCCTTTTCGCACTTTTAATTGATAAGTACGACAAGCGGTGACTGTACACTCTTCCGTGTGTGTCCTATTTTTTTATTATGAAGACTTTCGTCTTCAGGATCTCACACGTTGTTTCTAATTACTATTAGACGTTACTTGTACAGTGACTTGTCGTCAGTTTCCTAACTTGACATTCGCTCCACGGAAAACCTGCCACGAGGGCAGCAACCTCACGCTTCATAGCTATCATGCCACAGCAACGTCTAATATACACTATGTTTAGCCAATTTGCAAGTACTTTTTTAAAAAATTTTTTGACCGGTATTTTTTCCAAGTCTTCTTATTATATAACTCTTTTTCAATAAAATAACAACAGCGGTTTCAAACGGATATATGATATAGGAAGTATCAGCCATAAAAAAAGGACTGAATGCATTTGCACCCAGTCCCTGTTGTTCATATCTTTATCCGATATTCATCATTCTTTTGAAAGTGCTTCCTGTACTGCCTCAAACTCTCTTACCACCTCTTCTGAAGGAGCCTTGGTAAGAAGGCTTACTACTATATTAAATACGAAAGCAACTATGAATGCGGGAAGAAGCTCATATATGTTCAAAGCTCCGCCGAGAGGTCTTACGAGGAACTTCCAGATGAAGATCATCGCACCACCGCTCACCATACCGGCAAGTGCTCCATGCATATTTGATCTCTTCCAGAAGAGAGCAAGGATGACTGTCGGTCCGAAGGCCGCTCCGAATCCTGCCCATGCAAACGATACGATACCGAATACCGAACTGTTCGGATTCCATGCTATAGCAACACCTATAACAGAAACGATGATAACGGTAACTCTTGCGATTAACATCTCGGTCTTGGGCTCAATGTTTTTCATGAACACTTCTTTAAGGATGTTCTGTGACACGCTGGATGATGCAGCAAGAAGCTGTGAATCCGCTGTCGACATCGTAGCAGCAAGGATACCTGCAAGTATAAGACCTGCGATAAGAGCTGCCGCCATTCCGTGGCTTGCTATAAGCTGAGATATAACTATGATCACCTGCTCACCGTCTGAGAGCTGTTCTATAACACCTGCGTTACTCATAGCGCATCCGATTATACCGATGAATACTGCCACGCCAAGCGAGATGAATACCCAGACCGTAGCAACTCTTCTTGAAAGCGCAAGCTTCTTGGGATTCTCGATAGCCATGAATCTTAAGAGGATATGAGGCATACCGAAGTATCCGAGTCCCCATGCAAGCGTTGATATCTTTGTAATGAAGCCATAGCCTACCGCTGAATTGCTGGAAGGATCATGCATGGCATTAAGATCAAAATAACCCGCAATGCTTCTTGCATTGTCCATTACTGCCGCCATACCGCCTACGCTGTGTATTCCATAGAACACTATGACTATAAGAGCGAATGTCATTATAACACTCTGCCAGAAGTCAGATGTGCTCGCTGCTATGAAACCTCCAAGCGTTGTATAGAAGATGATGACAAGCGCAAATATGATCATTGCTTTATGGTACTGAGATGTCGTGAGTTCTCCTGTTGTGCTGAACAGTCTTCCAAAAAGCTTTCCGCACGCAGAGAATCCAGAACCTGTATAAGGTACAAAGAAAATAACTATAACGATCGCAGCTATTACAGACAATATCTTCTTATCATCTCTGTATCTGTTTGAGAAGAAGATCGGCAGTGTTGTCGAATTGTTGCATACCACCGTGTAAGTACGAAGTCTTCTTGCAACAAAAAGCCAGTTAAGATACGTCCCCACTGCAAGTCCGAATGCTGTCCAGAACGCATCCGCAAGTCCCGTTGCATAAGCGACACCCGGAACACCCATCAAAAGGTAACTGCTCATGTCTGATGCTTCGGCACTCATCGCCGTAACAAAAGGTCCGAGCTTACGTCCGCCGAGGAAGTACTCGTCTGTACTGCCGCTGTTCTTTTTGAATGACCAGATACCGATGCCTATAACGAAACACATATAAGCAACTATCGATATCATGATACCCACTGTTGACATACTCATAATAATATCTCCCTTTCCACTATATAAACCCTTACGGTTTTAAGTTCATGAGTTTACGAATCGATCTGTCTTACTCTTCTCCGGCCTTTACTCTGGCAGCCTGTTCCTTCTGGATATCAGGATCGTATGAGATGATAGGTTCAATATCCTCATCGTTCATCTTTCTTGCCTTGTAGTTTCTAAGTATCGTTACCACCACAGGCGAAAGTGCGATAACACCGATAAGGTTGGGGATCATCATAAGTCCGTTGAACGTATCGGAGATATCCCACGCAAGTGATGAAGTCATTAAAGAACCGCTGATTATCATAATAACAAAGATTACTCTGTATATCTTGGTTCCCTTTATACCGAACAGATACTCTGTAGCTTTTCCGCCGTAGTGAGACCATCCCAAAACCGTGGTGAATGCAAAGAGCAAAACTGCGATAGCAACGAACCACTGTCCTGCTTTACCGAATACATTGCCGAATGCTGTCGCAACAAGTGTTGCATCATCAACTCCTTCAACAGCAAGACCGGTACTTAAGTCGATAGCTCCCGAAGAGAGCACAACAACAGCTGTCATGGTACATACAACAAAAGTATCTGCGAAGACCTCAAATATTCCCCAGAGGCCCTGCTTGATGGGCTCAACAACATTTGAGTTCGAATGAACCATAACCGAAGAACCGAGACCTGCCTCATTTGAGAACACACCTCTCTTACATCCCTGGGTTATGACTGTCTTTATCATGATACCCGTTGCAGCACCGCCGACTGCCTTAACACCGAAAGCGAATCTGAAGATTGCTGCAAACATCTGAGGTACAACCGTTATATGTACAAAGAAGATGATAAGTGCTCCGATAACATATGCAACTGCCATGAAAGGAACGATCCTCTCCGCAACGGCAGCTATTCTCTGAAGTCCGCCGATTATTATTATTCCGCCGACTATCATGAGCACAACACCTATAACAAGGTTTACGGCATTGATATCACCGTAGATGACAGGTGCATCTATATTTGCAAAGAACGCGCTCTTTAAGTTGGCTGTGATCTTATTGACCTGACCCATGTTTCCGATACCGAATGATGCGAGTATAGCGAACAGGCTGAAAAGAACAGCAAGAACGCCACCTATCTTTTCATATCCCTTTATCCTTCCGAGGCCGTCCTTTAAGTAGTACATGGCACCGCCCGACCATTCACCATCTTTATTCTTTCTTCTATAATATATACCAAGAACATTTTCCGAGAAGTTTGTCATCATTCCGAAGAATGCCGCAACCCACATCCAGAATACTGCGCCGGGGCCGCCGAGTACGATCGCAGCCGATACACCGGCTATGTTACCGGTTCCGATGGTAGCTGCCAGAGCTGTACACAAAGCCTGGAACTGGGATACGCTTCCCTTATCCTTGTTTGATCTTGACTTCTTGTCAAACACTCCGCCTACAGTCTTCTTCATCCAATGCTTGATGTTGGTTATCTGATAGAATCCCGTGAGGATCGTCATTACAACACCGACACCGATAAGGAGCACCAGTCCGATCTGAACCCAGACAAATGAGTTGATCGCATCATTTACGGTAGTGATTCTCTCAATAAACTGTTCCATAATTCTTTCCCCTCTATAGATAATTATGCTATCTTAACGGACTCGTAATCATCATCCGCATTGTTCCTTACAAGAGCTTTTATATGTGAATCTCTTCTGTCTGCGGATATTATCTCGCCGCTCTCAAGCTTAAGATCGATGCTTCCGTCCGCTCTTAAGATTATGTCCTCAAACCTTACAACTACTTCTGCCTTGCATGCCGTACCGTCAGCCTGACTGATCACAGATTCAAAACACAGCTTCACGTCATTCACATGTGTTCCTGCCTTTCCGTAACTGTCCTCCTTAAGGACATTAAGATATGAAGAAAGGTAGTTCGGCGAACTCCATACAAAGGTTGTCTTCTTGTTGACATACACGGGCATGAGGCCTGCGTCACAGAATATCCTCATTCCGTATTCATTAGCATCCGTAAACAATGTTAAAGCCTCTTTTTTTAAAGAGGCCAACATTTCATCCGTGATATCATCCGTATTTGTGATATATCTGTCCACACCCTCTACGGTATATTCCATGATACATTCATCTGTGGAAACCAGCGCTTTATAGCCTTCTTCTTCGAGATCCGCTTCGTCAAACACCGCTCTTACCTTAATGGTATCTCCGGCGTCATAGTATTCTTTCATATCAACTATCTCGTAACTGACAATGTCAGAAAAAGAAGCTGCCTCCGTATCTACGGAAGCAGTGACCAGTGGAGCGATACCTTCATAATTCAGTTCCACGCCCTCGAACAGTTCCAGCTTCGAGACTGGGACTGCATCCACAAGACCGGTCACCGTATAGTGTTGTGAAGGAGCCGTTACTTTCAGGTTGTAAACCTTGGCTGCCTTCTTATCATAATTATACGTGATTGTTACTTCGTCTCCGTTGGTAAGTCCTGTTGACTTACTGAACTCAACGGATACGGTTTCGTAAAATGCACCGTATTTGTCATCAATGTCAACGGTAGCAGTCAGTACTCCTTCGCCGTTGAATCCCGTGAGCTGTATATGTGTTACCTCACTTAAGTTGACTGAAGTCTTGCTCGCACCGATGAGAAATACATACAAAAGTGCAAATGCTATTGCTAAAAGAGCACATACAAAACATACTCTTATATAAATCTGTCTTGTTCTTTCCTGTTTGGTCATTCGTCTTCTTGCCATAATATATAACCTTCCTATATTCAAAGCCAAGTCTTTTTCATCTTACCAAACATAGTCTTTTACGTCAATTCTTATATTTCTCTATGATGTGGTTGTACATCGTGCGCACCGCAGGAGCCATAAACTCGGGATTTAATGCGGCTATGCCTATTATCCTGCACGGATTTCCCCTTAAAGGATAGATGTTAACATCATAAGGGATATCATTCATGCAAAGCTTGGGCATCAGGCATATGCCGAATCCTTTTTCCACAAGCTTTACCGTTGAAAGGTCATCAACAACATGGTAGCTCGACTGTACCGTCAGATTATTCTCCTTAAGGAAATTCTGTATATCGGCATCAGTACACTCTCTTTGTGTAACGAAACTGTGTCCTCGCATCTCATCTATCTCGATATACTCACCCTGCGGTCTCATATCCTTGGGGAGCACACACAAAAGAGGATCCTCGCAAAGAGGCTCGATCGGTATATCCCCCGCACTTGAGACAGATAAGAATCCAAGATCCACAACTCCGTTCTTTATCCAGAATGCAACCTCATCATATGATCCCTGATATACCTCGATCTTTATCCCCGGATATTTTTCCTCAAACGAGCTCATTATATCCGGCAGCCAGTTCGTACATACGCTTGAGAACACTCCGATCTTGACTTTTCCCGTCTTGAGACCGTTTGTCTGGGCAATAAACTGATGTAATGATTCATCACTGTTTAATACCGCATTTACATATGGAAGAAGATGCTCTCCGTAGTTGGTCAGAGTGACACCGTTCTTGTTTCTTGTAAGCACGGAAAATCCCAGCTCCGCTTCCATTGAAGATATGGCGTGGCTTATGGCCGACGGAGTGAGTCCCAGAATATCTGCGGCTTTTCTGAAGCTTCCGATATCCGCAACAGTTTTAAACACCTGATAGGTCAGTAAAGTCATACGATCACATTATCCTTTTGCACACTTGTAGAGCAGATCTTCCCATCTGCGGTCTACCTCTGCCTGGAACTGCTCAATAAGATCCTCATTTCCGGGCTTGAACAAATGCTTGAATCTTCCCTGTTCTCTTAAGAAGTCCTCAATGGGAAGTTTCTTCTTTGGCTCATAGCTTAATGTCCACTTGCCGTGATCAACTTCAAATAACGGCCAGTAACACGTCTCCATTGCAAGCTTGCATATCTTCATGATATCGCTTGTCTCATATCTCCATCCTCTCGGACAGGGTGCAAGGACATTAAGAAATGCTGCTCCCTCTGTATATATTGCTTTCTCACTCTTAACATAAAGATCCTTGAAATCCTGTGTGAGCGTAGTCTGTGCCACATAAGCAACATCATGATCGGCTATGATGCTGGCTAAATCCTTACGGTTTTGCATCTTACCGTTACTCTGCTTGCCCACGGGTGTTGTCGTCGTGTCTGCAAACATGGGAGTCGCACTCGATCTCTGTATTCCGGTGTTCATGTAGGCACCGTTGTCGTAACATACATAGACCATATCATGTCCACGCTCCATGGCACCCGAAAGCGACTGGAATCCTATATCATAAGTACCGCCGTCACCGCCGAATGTGATGAACTTGAAATTCTCCTCTTTGGGCAGGCGGCCCCTTTTCTTTAATGCCTTGTATGCGGTCTCAACACCGCTTAAGGTTGCGCCCGCATTTTCAAATGCGTTATGTATGTAGCTGTCTTCCCATGCCGTATAGGGATACATGTAAGTCGAAACTTCAAGACAGCCTGTGGCATTACCAATAACGGCTCTGTCTCCTTCATGCAGCGCACGCAGCACACCTCTTACGGCTATAGTGGCACCGCAGCCCGCACACATACGATGTCCCGGTGCAAGACGCTCCGGTTTGTTCATTGCTTCTTTAAAATTATATTTACTCATCTTAACGCTCCGTATTATCTGGTCATTGCATCCCTGAGGCCGATGTACTTAAACTGCTCAGGTTTCTTACCGTTTACAACCGCATCTTCAAGCTCGTCAAAGATAGCGTATACATGATCCACCGTGAAATCTCTTCCGGCAAGACCGTATATGTAATTGACTGCTTCTATATATATACGCTCTCTGTAAAGACCTGCCATGATCTCACTTCCGAGAGGACCTCCGTTTCCGTTGTAGCTCTCGCATCTGTCCATGATGGCTACAGCCTTGCAGTTCTTTAATGCCTGTGCTATCTCGAAGGCAGGAAAAGGTCTGAATACTCTTAATTTAATGACGCCGACTTTCTTTCCCTTTGCACGCATATCATCAACCGCCTGCTTTGCGGTACCTGCAGCCGAACCGATTATCACCATCACATAGTCGGCATCCTGAGTTCTGTACTCTTCAAAAAGTTCAAAACCTCTTCCTGTCAGTTCTTTATATTTCTTTGCGACTTCGATTATGACTTCCTTTGAAGCCTCAAGCGCAAGTTCCTGATTCTTCCTTGCTTCCATGGCATAGTTTGATACGCTGTAAGGTCCCATGGCCATAGGCTCACCGGGCTTTAAAAGGTATTCTTCAGGATTGTATGTTCCAACAAACGAGCTTACCTTGTCATCCTCAAGAAGCTCTATGTTCTCAACCGCATGGCTTGTTATGAATCCGTCCTGGCATATCATTACGGGAAGCTGAACTCTCTCATCCTCTGCTATGGGATATGCCTGAATGAAGTTGTCATAGGCTTCCTGGTTATTCTCTGCATATATCTGTATCCATCCGGTATCTCTTGCACCCATACCGTCGGTATGATCGCAGTTGATGTTGATGGGGCCGGATAATGTTCTGTTTACAAGAGCGAGAACACAGGGCATACGGTTTGATGCGGCGAGCAAAAGCTCCTCCCACATAAGGGCAAGTCCGCAGCTTGATGTTGCGGTAAGGCTTCTTGCACCTGCTGCTTCTGCGCCCAAAGTCGCGCTCATTGATGAATGTTCACTCTCAACCGGAATGAATTCCGTATCACATTCTCCGTTTGCTATATATGTCGATACGAGCTGCGGTATCTCCGTTGAAGGAGTTATCGGGAATGCAGGCATGACATCGGGATTAACCTGTTTGATGGCATAAGCCACGGCTTCATTGCCGCTCATTCTGTCTCTGATAGCCATATTACTGTCCCTCCCTCATCTCGATCGCACCAAAAGGGCATGCCTTTACGCATATTCCGCAACCCTTGCAGTGATCGTAATCAAAATCCTGTCTTCTGCAGTCCACTACCGGAATGCTGCTGTCCGGACATACGGGAACACAAAGCAGACACTGCTTGCATTTCTCCGAATAGAATACCGGTGTGTTTGTTCTCCACTCACCTGTGTTAAAACTCTTTGAAGTGGCAGTCGCATACATATGAAGGCCTTTGGTAAGGTCCTGATAAGGCGACTGTTCATTGATCTTACTTACATCTGTTCTCATAATATATTCCTTATCCAAAATTTTTCGAAATCTATGCTATAAGTCCTTTTGATCCCTGAAGATCATCCTCGAGCGCATCAAAAGTCTGAATGAGCGCCTGCATGTTGCCTTCTATGACTTCAGGCTTCTTAGCAAACTTATGCTCATATGAACTTCTCATCTCCTTGATAAACTCATCCTTTTCCATTACACGGCTCACTGCCACTGCAGCTGCTAACATGGGCGAGTTGGGGAAATACTTTCCAAGGGTCTCAACTGATATCTTTCTGGCATCAACCACATATACCGCTCCCTCGAAACCTTTTAGGTGAGGCATGATCTCCTCTTTGCTCTTTGCGGTATTTATGATGATCGCTCCGTTCTTGCTCAGTCCCGCCGTAACATCAACACTCTCTAAAAGCGTCTCGTCAACCACAACCACAAGGTCTGGTGTGTAGATATTGCTATGCACTCTTATCACATCTCTGCTTATACGGTTGTATGCAGTAATGGGCGCACCCATTCTTTCCGGACCGTACTCGGGGAATCCCTGTACATGTGCACCTGTCTTCCAAGCTACATCCGCCAGAAGAAGTGCTGCTGTTTTGGCACCCTGTCCGCCTCTTCCGTGCCATCTGATCTCCAATGTCTGATTACTCATTTCTTACTCCTAATGAATTGCTTTCATCTTTACTTTGATTTTTATTCACCATCGTCTATTATACACAGCACATTTACGATGTAAAGTGAAAAATTGAAATCTTTTCATTTTTTAGATGAACATTTTTGAACAGTTTTCAAATCCCGGCAAATGGGATAAACTACTATATAAATGAACAAACTCATGTAAAGGGGAATGATATGAAGATCAGTTTTATTGGAATGGGAAATATGGCGCAGGCTATCGCGCAGGGTTTTATAAACAGTGGAAAGGTAAATGCTTCAGAGATGTATGCATACGCTCCCACTAAGGAGAAACTCATCAAAAACAGCGAAAAGATAGGATTCACGCCCTGTGACAGCGCTGCTGATGCAGCAAAAAAGGGTGATATAGTTATAATCGCCTGTAAGCCTTATCAGATAAATGAATTTCTTGGTCATATAGGATACATTCTTACGGGAAAAGCACTTGTTTCAATCGCGGCAGGCTGGACCTTTGATACATTTGAAGAAATACTGGGTGATTCGGTCCATATACAGTGCATAATGCCCAACACTCCCGCCATGGTCGGTGAAGGTGTGATGCTGTTTGAAGCAAAGAACTCTCTTTCAGATGAAGAAGCTTCATATATAAAGGATATATTCGCATCCCTCGGAACTATCGAAACGCTTCCCACCAATCTCATGGGAATCGGCGGTGCCATCTCAGGCTGCGGTCCCGCTTTCATGGATCTTGTTATGGAAGCTTATGCGGATGCAGCAGTCAAATACGGCATAGGCAGGGATATGGCCTACAGAATGATCTCCCAGACAATGCTCGGAAGCGCCAAGCTCCAGCAGGCTACAGGTCAGCATCCCGGAGTCTTAAAAGATGCCGTATGTTCTCCAAACGGAACAACCATCAGAGGAGTTGCGACCCTTGAAGAAAAAGGTTTAAGGAGTGCCTGCATCAGTTCTATAGATACGATAATGGATTTCAAAAAACAATCATAGATCGACCGGAGTTTTTATGATTAAAAAGAAGATTTTTAACATCATACAGATCGGCTCCAAAAATGATGCCGCCAGTTACATCTTCGACATATTTATAGTGATAGTCATTCTGCTAAACCTTTTTGTTACATTTTTCTCGACTTTTGATCAGTCAAAAGGTTATGAAGGTGTAATCAATACAATAGAGCTTGTAACTGTCATCATTTTCGTTGCGGAATACATCTTAAGATTATGGACATCCGAACTTCTATATCCTGATCTTGCAAAGGGAAAGGCAACTGTAAAGTTCATCCTGTCAGCTTCGGGACTAGTGGATCTTTTATCCTTCCTTCCCTACTTCCTTCCGGTGTTCTTCCCGGCAGGTGCGGTAGCGTTCAGGATATTCAGAGTGATAAGGATATTCAAGCTCTTCAGGATAAATGCCCAGTATGATGCGTTCAACGTTATTGTTGATGTCATTAAGGAAAAGAAAGATCAGCTGATCTCCTCAATGTGTATAATAATCATCTTCATGCTCGCCACTAGTCTTTGCATGTACAGTGTCGAACACGAGGCTCAGCCGGATCAGTTTCAGAATGCATTTTCCGGATTATGGTGGTCCGCTTCCACCCTTCTCACAATAGGTTATGGTGATGTTTATCCGATCACCACAACAGGCAAGATACTTGCGATCCTGATATCATTTCTGGGCGTCGGACTTGTCGCCATTCCAACAGGTATCATCAGTGCGGCTTTCGTTGACAGATACAGCCATTTAAAGGAAGGTGGAAAAATAGATGATAAGACGATAAGCTTTGTCACACCAACTCTGCAAAACGGACATCCGTGGATAGGCATGAAGGTTGGAGAAGTCATACTTCCTCCCCAGATGGAGATCATAAATATCTTCAGAAACGAAAAGGCGATCGATCCAAAGGATAACAACCGTTTAAAGGAAGGCGATGAGCTGGTCATTTATTTAAGACGATAGAAAATCATATATTCACATAAAGCAAAACCGACGGATCTCTCCGTCGGTTTTGCTTTATGTATCTATTTTACAAGCCCCTTTAATGTATCAACAATACCTGCCGCATTGTCAAGTGTAACCTTACCCTTTACACCTGCAACTACCTTATTGACCATGTCATCGGGAAGATCCACTCCTATAACAGACTCAACAGCCTTTACAGGATCTTTCTTGAACTCTTCCTTAAACTTGGGATCCTTCTGAACCTTGTCAACTATCTCGTTTACCTTTGCCATAACATCCATAACAGTAACCTCCTTAAACTGTCTTATTCAAAAATTGCTGCACCGATTATAGGTGCAGCAATCATCTTTACCAAATGGTCTCTATCAAGCCTTGCCGTCTGAACCAAGAACGTTAACGATCTTGTGAGCAACCATGTCCTTAACTGCCTGACGAGCGGGCTTAAGGTACTGACGGGGATCGAAGTGATCAGGATGCTCTGCAAAGTACTTTCTGATGGTACCTGTCATAGCAAGACGGATATCAGAGTCGATATTGATCTTACATACAGCAAGCTTAGCTGCCTGACGAAGCTGTTCTTCCGGGATACCTACTGCATCGGGCATGTTTCCGCCGTACTGGTTAACCATCTTTACGAATTCCTGAGGAACTGATGATGAACCGTGAAGAACGATCGGGAATCCGGGAAGTCTCTT
>JAEERY010000054.1 GCA_016286035.1 Lachnospiraceae bacterium | reverse complement strand
GCCGAAGCTCTCTAACCCTTATTCGTTTACTCTTCTTGAGTGTGACTACCTCAGAGAGTGGTTTGACAGCAGCGATAAGATAATTCTTGATCTTGATGACATTCCGGACGATCAGGTCAGCTTCACGCTTGGTGACAGTTGTGCTCTTATGATCCATGGAAATGAACCGGTTGTTTTGACGAAAAAACTTTTATATGAGCGGATTGAGGCCTGTGACGGCTCAGTTGACGTTTTCCTCAAGGAATCGCTCGGCAGCAAGTATGCTTATGTGGAAGTTCAGTTGTGGGATAGAATACAGTAAAGATAATAATCAATTAGTTAATTAAGTTGCAGGACTTTTCATATGAGCAAATGGGAAATAGACGTAAGAAAGATCATAGCTATTGTTTTGCTTGTGCTTGAAATTATAGCAATTATTTTTTCCGGTTATATACAGACCATAAATGAAACAGGCCATTACGGCACGTTTTACGAACCCAAAGACAATTTATATCTGACTTTTAGTAAAGATATCCCGTTGGATAAAGGAGAAGAGGAAGTTATTGCACCGAAAGGTTCTGTGGTGCTCGTAAAACATATTGGTTCTAATCATGTCGGCGGTTATTACTCGAAAACAAATGATGGTTTTGATGAGTTCACTAAACTGGATGATCTGGAGCAGCTGACCCAGGGATTGGAAGAGGGATTTTTCTGGTTCCATCTGTCTTGGGATTGTTTTGAAGAACAGGCTAAGATCCGGGAATTATATTCTGAAGCAGAACAAAGCACACGCATTAAAATAGAACGGGCTAAAACAAAAATTATTGTTTCTACTGTTGTTGCAGTTTTGTGTTGTCTTCTAATAGGCGCTCTTTTAATCTTCCTGTTATCTAAAACAAAGTGGTATATATTGCTGTATGTGATTGAAATAATCATCTTGTTTATTACGATCTTTATTTGGCCAAGTATTTTTCTATGTCATTAACATTTGTAAGAAAATGGTGTTCTGATACGTCTTATAGGTGAGATCTCAAATAACACCGGAGGCAGAAGATTTGAAAAACGAAGATGTAGTCAGATTATTTGATGCTTATGCAGATGATCTATACAGATTTGCCGTTTACTATTCGGGTTCTAAACACGATGCTGAAGATATAGTTCAGGACGTGTTCTTAAAGCTCCTCGGCGATCATGTCGAATATAAACCCGGTAAGGAGAAAACGTATCTCTTTACCATGACGGCAAACAGATGCAGGGATTATCTCAGGTCAGCATCCCGCAAGACAGGCGTAGATCTTGAGTCTTGTGAAAATGAACTGCAGTATTTCGATGATTTCAATGAGAGAAACAGGGCAGTCTTTGATGAACTCATGAACCTGGACTATCAGTTCAGGATGCCTATCTATCTGCACTATTATGCAGGCTACTCTTACAAAGACATCGCCGGAATACTGAAGATATCGGAGTCAGCCGTTGCCGTAAGGATCAACAGGGGCAAGGCTTTGATGAAGATAGGATTGGAGGAATACTTATGAGAGATACCTCAGATAAGATAAAAATGGATATATCAAGAAAGAATGAAATGCGCGAGAAGCTCTTGTCATCTCCCGCAATAACAACCGAATTACCTAAGAATAAGACGAAGAAGAGAGCATTAACGGTCATTCTGGTTGCGGCTGTAGTATCGGCGATGGGAATCACGGCCTATGCAGCAATCACCGGCGGGATCGGACCTTTATCCTTAGGAAGAAGCTCATGGGGTCCGTCGATCGAAGAAGACATTAAGCATTCAATGCCTCCGCGCGAGGAATGGTCGCTGCAGGGATATCCTGATACGCCTGAATACAAGGCATCTGCCGAGTGGAACAAATTCGAGCAAAGCTACGACCGTGACGGGAAGATCCTGGATAAAGCTGATGCGGAACAAAAGCGCACAGGTGTAGATCCATTTGGTGAAAAGTATGGTTCATATCTTATTTACTCGCAGGAGATGGCTGATAAGGTCGATGAGATAACGGCAAAATACAATCTTAAGCTTCATACGGGCTTTGACGATGGTGATGAGAAAAGGCTCGAGGAAAAGGTCGGAGATATCTTTAATGATAACATTACCGGCGGCGCATACTTCTACGATGACGGAACATTCCAGATGGATGCACTTTATAAAAACAAGTACAATTTCCAGATAAGAAGATGTGTGAGAGGTTATTTCGATACTGTAACAATCAATGTCGGAACCAATAAAGGCTTTGAAGAGTACACATATACGACAAAGAGCGGAATTCAGGTCACGATCTCAGAGGGTAAAGACGTCAGAGGCAGGAGAAGAACATTCATCACGGCAAACCTCAAAAATAGCTTTGTGGTGATAAATATCATGCCGTTTGATTACGATGGCAATCCGAATGATTACACGGACAAAGATATTAAGGATATCGCAGATTCGTTCTACTTTGATAAGATGTGATAGAGAAAGAGTCAGGAGCAATCCTGACTCTTTTTCATTGCTGTTCGGTTATGTTCATGACGCACCGGTATGACATGCAGTTACGATCACTAGAGATATAATAGATTATGTGGTGCTTCTACTAGAGGAAAGAAGCAGGATTAAAAGTGCTCTGAAAGAGAAGACGGAAATATAATTTGTCAGGATATAAGATCGGAATAATATGCAAAACGGAATCTTTGTATACAAAAATGATAACTGTATGAAGCGTATGCAGGAGTTTTATGATAAGACACTCGCATCGCTTAATGTCCCTTATATCGAAAACAGTATCGAAACTTCATTCGGAAAAACTCACTGCCTCCTGGTAGGTGATCCTGAGAAGCCAAGGATCTGCACAATACATGGAGGGAATGGCATTACAACATTAAATCTGAAGCTGTTTCTGCCATTGCTTTCGCAATTTTGCATAATTGCACCGGATGTTGTAGGCATGCCGGGAAAAAGTGCTCCGTACAGAAACATAAGCAGCAGGAAAGATGAATACGGATTATGGATCAAAGAGATCCTCGATCATTATGATGTTAAGAAGATACCGTTTGTCGTCTCATCATACAGTTCGGCGATGTTCCTGTCTTTTGCAAGATATTATCCGGAAATGATTGATAAAGCTCTGTTGCTCGTGCCCTCGGGAATTGCTCATGACCCCGTTTTTCCCATGCTGGGAAAGATGGTTGTTCCGTTTATCAAGTACTACTTTAAGCCTTCAGAAAAGAGCCTTGATGCAGTTGTTGAAACTATGGGTGGGAAAAGCGATGAAGTCTGGCGTGAATTTTTCGATATCATGATGTCTTCATACAAAATGGAAATGAAACCACCCAGAGAATATAAGGCTAAGGAACTGGATTCTTTTAATTCTCCCTTGCTGATAATCGCATCGGACAGAGATATCTTCTTCCCTGCAGACAAAGTCTTCGCACAGGCGGAAAAGATCTTTAAAGGGCCGATAACCACCATGAAGATCGACAGCATTCATTTGCCGGATGAGGACACAATGAAAGAAGTCTGCAAAAAGACGGCAGAATTCTTCTCTGAGTGAATGTGTAGTATCATAATACTGTCAGTTTTTACCATCATTAAGGAGGAACAATATGCGCAGATTTCTGTCAATCATCCTTATCGGATCACTCGCTATGGGCATAGCTGCCTGCGCGAAAGAACCTGCTCCGTCGACTGCAGCAACCGAGAATACCGAAGTCACAACCACTGCACCGGCTGAAGAACCGGCTGATAACAGCGATGACAGATTCGTCAGCGCTTATCCGGCCTTTAAGGTCACCTCAGAAAGCCTT
>JAEERY010000053.1 GCA_016286035.1 Lachnospiraceae bacterium | reverse complement strand
TCAACTGTAGACTATGCGATACTGATGACGACAAGGTACAGAAAAGAACGTGAGAGTGGTGCAGATAAGAGATCCGCAGTTCTTACAGCTCATAAGATAAGCATGAAATCCATTATGGTAAGTGCATTAAGCTTTTTTGCTGCAACATTCGGTGTAGGTCTTGTCAGCAATATTGATATGATAGGTTCGCTGTGTTCGCTCATGGCAAGAGGAGCACTTATAAGTATGTTCATTGTACTTACCATGCTTCCGACAATGCTTATCATATTTGATAAACTGATCTGTTTTACAACACTCGGAAACAATAAAAAAGAGAAACATATAAGATTCGGAAGATTAAGAACAGTTTAAAGGAGATGAATATTATGAAATTCAAAAAAGCTCTTGCATGTATAATGTGTGCATCAATGGTATGTGCATCACTTACAGGATGCAGCAGTGATGAAGCAAAAACCGCAGAAAATATAACAATAAACGAAAGCAATGACAAGGTTTATGAAAGTGCTGAAGACCAGGAACTCGAAGCAGTGGTAAAGCATATCGCAAATGCAGGTTCTTCAAGTGCGGCAAAGCAGGAAACGGTTTATGTAAAGACCAATCCCAATGGCGTTGTTGATTCTGTAGTAGTCAGCAACTGGCTAAAAAATGTAGATAATACCGAAGAACTGATAGATTCATCGGATCTTAATGATATAACAAATGTAAAGGGTGATGAAGAGTATCAGCTAGACAAAGACGGTAACTATGTTTGGGAGACAAACGGAGATGATATATACTATCAGGGAACAACCGATAAGAAGCTTCCTGTTGACGTATATATATCATATAAGCTTAACGGAAATTCAATAGCTGCCGAAGACCTTGCAGGAAAGAGCGGTCATGTTGAGATAGATCTTACCTATAAGAATAACTGTGAAAACACAGTTATGATAAACGATAAGGAAGAGACTATCTATACACCGTTTGCGGTAGTCAGCGGTATGATGCTCGATGAAGAAAAGTTCAGCAATATCAAAGTATCCAACGGTACCGTAATATGCGACGGTAAGAGAGATATTGTTGTCGGAATGGCATTCCCCGGACTTGTAGACAGTTTAAACGGCGCAAAGATAGAAGATGAAGATCTGATGCAGAAGATTGAAGACAACATCAATATCCCAAGCGAAGTTACCATTGAAGCAGATGTCGAGGATTTCGAATCCGGCATGATCCTTACAATGATCAGTTCGGATATAATCGACTCTCTAGGATTGGACGGTATAGATTCTATAGATACATCTGATATACAGGATTCGATAAAAGAATTTTCAGATGCCGGTCAGCAGCTTGCAGACGGAACAGGAAAGCTTAAAGACGGAGCACAGGCTCTTTATGACGGAACCAAAGATTTGGTAGACGGAACAAACAGACTTCATAACGGAGTTGTTGCATATACTGACGGTGTTGGTAAAGTAGCAGACGGAGCCGTTGCACTAGATGACGGAGCATCAAAGCTCGATAACGGAGCAAATGATCTAAAGAATGGTATCTCCGAACTTGATAACGGCATGGAATCATTAAACAGCGGTATCAGCCGTACAGCTGAAGGCGCAGGAACTCTAAAGAACGGCGCCGAGGCTGTCAATAACGGTGCATTACAGCTAAAAACAGGCGCTGACGCCGTTAGTGCCGGTGTCGATGCACTTACAGGTCAGATGGGCAATATTGCAGGTGGTGTAGGCCAGGCAGCCAGTGCCGCAGGAAGTATCAGCGGTGGTATAGATGCAATAGTTTCAGCAACAGGTACAGCTACTTCACCTGAAGATATCGATACATCATCAATTTCTGTAACAGGACTTGTAGACGGTGATACAGCATCAGCTCTTATGCTTGCCAACCTTCCTTCAGATCAACTGGAAGCTATGGGACTTACTCCCGAACAGATAGAAGGCGTTAAATCGATCGTTTCTGCCGTATCATCAGGTGTTATACCTTCAGTAGTAGATAATGCTGCAACAGGAGCTGCTCAGGCTGCTGCTAAGCAGGCTGGTGCAAACGGAGCAAATGCGGTAAAACAGCAGATTAATGCAGCAATCACAACTCCCGGTGAGAACGGTCTCAGTCTTCAGCAGGGAGCAGCAATGCTTTCATCAAGCCTTAATGATTCATATGCTTCATTGACATCCGAATCCACAACATCACAGCTTGCCGCCCTCAAGAACGGAGCAGCTAATCTTGCAAGCGGTGCCGGTGATCTTGCTCAGGGAACTTCTTCACTTAAAGACGGAGCATCAGCTCTTTATGATGGAACAAAACAGTTAGGAGAAGGATCTCAGAAGATCAAAAACGGTACGAGCGCACTTAATGACGGAATATCTACTCTAAAGGAAGGAACTGCAACACTGAAGAACGGTACCGGAGATCTTGTCAAAGGAACCAATGAGCTTAATTCAAACTCTGCACAGCTGGTAGACGGTTCAAAAGCTCTTGCTGACGGATCGGTAACACTTACAGACGGTATTGATCAGTTGCTCATAGGTTCAACCGCATTAAACGAGGGAATGATCAAATTCAATAGTGATGGTATCCAGAAGCTCACAGCAGTATTTGATACCGATATGGACAGTATAAACAATCGTATCAAGGCAATATCCGATGCAGGTAAGGCATATAAATCATTCGGAGGAACCTCACAGGATGAAGATTGTTCAGTTAAGTTCATCATTGAATCCGAAGAAATAAAGAAATAAACGTATTCAAAATTCAATAGCATAATGCAAAATCATTACAGGACGGACACTCAAAATATTCGTCCTGTTTTGCATTTTATTATAAGCAAAATGGACAAATATACCGATATATAATTTGTATTAATTTTTGTTTAGAGGATCTTCCATGAGCATATACATGAACAGTGTTATAAATAATATGCTTTCCATGAACAGCAACAGGCAGCTTGGTATTGTAACCAATCGCAAAGCTAAGACTACAGAAAAGCTTTCTTCTGGATACAAGATCAATCGTTCAGCAGATAATGCAGCCGGACTTGCCATATCAGAGAAAATGCGTCGTCAGATAAGAGGGCTCACTCAGGCTTCTCAGAATATGCAGGATGGTGTTTCTTTATGTCAGGTTGCTGACGGATGGCTCAATGAAGTTCATGATATGCTTCATCGAATTAATGAACTTGCTGTTAAGAGTTCAAACGGTACCATGACACCTGCAGACAGAGAGTATACCGACAAGGAAGTTCAGTCTCTTATGAATGAGATGGAACGTATATTTGACACTGCAGATTTTAACGAGATACCTTTATTTCATCAACCGTATGTACCAACAGTAAGAGCAATTCCCGAAGTTACAGATACGCAGGTTTTTCATACAGGAACATCTGAAGCTCCCGGTGGATTGGAATTCAATAATGTCAGATACAATATCAAAGAACTCCAGAATCTTGGTTTAAACATTGATGACAACGGAGTGGCAAAAGGCGATATTAGTAACTTCGAATTCAAACTGAATGATGGTGAACTTGTCAGTCTTAATCTTTCTAAAGATGATAATCTTGACAACATATCAAGAAATTATGAATGGAAAGCAAAAGATGACGGTATTTATATCAACAATAAACTTGCCACAACCTGGTCCGGGCTTACTTACAACGGTGTAGCTGGACTTTCCGATACTTCTCATTTCCAGCCCGGAGAATACAGCTTCAGTTACAATGGAATGGAAATCTCATTCAATATAGATGACAGAGAAGCTGATAAAGAGAAAGTTATGTTCAGTATTAACGGTGATGAAATCACAAAACCAGTGAATTGGACTGTCAGTGCATTGTCATCCAGTTCCAGAAGTATAGCTCCGCTCACAGGTTCCGTTACTGATCAGATTACGGCAGCAAATAAAGATGATATATTCGATGAATACAAATTGTCCGCAAATGCGGATGGATTAGCCATATATAATGTTACAGACGACGCATATTCAAATAGGATAGCATGGAAGGATATACCGCTTTCATCCGGGGATAAATCAATCGCTGATTGGGGTAAAACTGTGAACAGCAATACCGAAGTAAAATTTGACAATGACTCGGTATTTCGTGTACAAACTGCTTATAAAGATGTAAACTTCGATTTTTCATTCAAATTGTCGCAGGTAAGCAGTCTTGAAGAAGTAATATCAACACTTGATGGAAAAGATTTTATCGGTCCGCTTCAAGCTCCGGCCAAATTGACCGTTTCCGGTTCAAATGCATCCAAGGTAAGGCTCGGCAGTGCCTCTATCACTTCTGAAAGTGATAAGATTAATGCATTTAGACTCCAAAAAAAATATGGAAGGTCTTTTTCGACACCGGATAACAGTACAGATACTCTTACAGGTAGTATAACCTGGACTAAAAATGTGATTCAAGGAGAAACGGAACCTGCATATGGCAACAATTTCTATTCCAATTCATTAACTATAAGCGAAAATGTTTTATCCACGAATCCTGAAACAACCTCTGATGGTGGGACTTATTATATTAGAGGTACTGTACCCATGACCGATGATGAAGGTAATCCGTTAATTGACAGCTATGGAAATCAGATACCTAAAACAGTATATTATGAAGTTAAGAAAACGCAGCATAATATGACGCAGAATATGGAGGGTACACGCAGAGTATTCTTTGATGAAAAATATAGAGTGACCGGTACAGCATCGCTAGGTTCACAGCAGGCGAGTAATTCAATTGATGTTACGATGCCGTTTTACAGGACAAATAAATACACATACGATAAAAACTATTATTATAACACTTACGAATTGATCGATCCGGTAGGAAAGACTACTGAAGAAATGGGTGTAAGCTATAATGATATAAGCGGAAAGATCTTAAATTATCTAGATCTTAATACGGTATCTTCAAATCCAGATAAAAAGTATAATTATCAAACCACTTATTCAAACTGGAATAAGACAGAAACAGGTACAAAAGTATCTGATACATATGCTAATGATCAGTATACAGTAAACGTCGACTTACCGGGACTGACAAATTATGATTCTGCTGCTAATATAAGCGTCAGACTGAAAGCTTCAGAATTGGTTGCCATGACTAATGGTGAACAGCAGAGCGCGAATCTTTTGTTTCAGGCAACAGGCAAAGCTCAACGTACATTACTCCCTATTCAAAGCAGTCATCACCTAACGTCGGAAAGAGACTTTACGCAGATAAAACTTAATGTTCCAAAGAAAAGACTGGATATACAGGCAGGTGCTGAAGCCGGACAGCATATTCGTATGGAATGGGATGCTCTTAACCTGACACTGATAGGCATGGGAGCGACTAATACAAGAACTGTCGAATCATCTCAAAGAGCGATTGTTGAAACAAAGAACGCTTTAAACATCATTTCTGAAAACAGAAGTACTTTCGGTGCTTATCAAAACCGCATGGAACATGCTATACGTATGACTGATAATGTGGTAGAGAATACTACATATTCAGAATCTCAGATAAGAGATACAGATATGTCTAAAGCAATGATGGAACTTGCAAAGGATAATATACTTGAACAGGCAGGTGTAACAATACTTGCACAGGCCAATCAGAGCAGACAAGGTATTCTAAACCTGTTACAATGAATAATCTAATAAAGAAAGCCCCCTCTTATCATATGCGATAGGAGAGGGCTAGTTTTATGTGTGTGACTTTTATGCTTACTTATATAATCTGAATACCCCGAACACTTTTCCAAGAATCTGACAGTCATCAACGATAATAGGAT
Organism: Lachnospiraceae bacterium; assembly: GCA_016286035.1. Lineage (GTDB taxonomy): Bacteria > Bacillota > Clostridia > Lachnospirales > Lachnospiraceae > Colinaster. The sequence continues at coordinate 139,809 of JAEERY010000053.1, read as the reverse complement.
CCATAGTGTCATTCTCAGGCTGTAATCTTATATGATCTTTTTCTTTATAAAATGTCTTTACGGTTGCACTGTCATCAATAAGAGCAACAACGGTGTCACCGTTCTTAGCAGTATTGCAACTCTGCACAAAAATCTGATCGTTAGAGAAGATACCTGCATTTATCATCGAATCTCCGCGAACCTTAAGACAGAAACAAGGCTCACCGGAAGGAACCATCTCCGCAGGTACGGGGAAATAACTCTCAATATTTTCTTCAGCCAGGATAGGAGAGCCTGCAGCCACACGTCCCACAACAGGTATTGAGACCATTTCGGTTCTTACCATCTGGAAACTGTCATCACATATCTCAATTGCACGCGGCTTGGTAGGATCTCTTCTTATATATCCGTTTTTTTCAAGAGTAGAAAGATGAGCATGAACAGAAGATGTTGAACTTAAACCAACTGCAGTACAAATCTCTCTGACAGCCGGCGGATATCCTCTCTTAAGAGTCTGTTCTTTTATATAATCAAGAATCTGTTGCTGTTTAACGCTTATTTTACTCTTTGCCATATCCTTATCCCTTTCCTATATAAATCAGTTCATTTATCCGAACCTTTATTCGTATTATATCAGAATAAAATACAAATGAAAATAGAAAATCGAAAATTTGTTCCGAATTTTTGTTCGAAAAGCTATTGACATTCGCAAATATATTCGATATACTCACTATAGAACGGTTGTTCGTAACATTTGTTCGGTTTACTTTATAGAGGTATCAATTATGAGTAATAAAGGATATAACAGATATAATCACAAAAGCAATTCAAGACTTACGCCCAGGCAGAGACAGCTGATAGGAAGAAAGATAGGATTGATACTTTCAGTATTGATGATCGCATTTACCATTATCTGTATGAATGGTATGTCAGTAAAATCAAAAGCTGCTGATAATTACAATAAATACTACACAAGCGTAGCGATAATGCCCGGAGATACATTGAGTTCATATTACAGAACATACGGAGAGCATTACGACAATATGAAAGATTACATAGAAGAAGTATATATGATCAATGATCTGACTTCGGATAAGCTTACAGCAGGTTCATACATCATTCTTCCATATTATTCAACTGAAGTGAAGTAAAAAACAGGTCTGAGATTTCTCAGGCCTGTTCTATTGATTTAAAGTATTGTTTCTTTACATTAAATAATGCTGTAGTCATTGCCAGCCAGGTTATTATGAAAAAGAAGTAGAAGATAAGCATATGGTATGAACTGCAGTCTCTCATTTCTTCATACTTTACCAACCAGCCGATTATCAGGGTTACTATACATGCCTGACGGGCAGACATTGTAATCAAAAGATGTATAGTGCTTTTTGCAAAGAATATCACTATGATCGATATTAACGGAACCAATGCGTTAATAAGAAGCAGAATCGCAAAGAGTCTTGAGCTTTCATCGAACACTACGTTCGGCTTATCCATCAGTATCAATATCAGAAACAATATTCCTTCTACTGCAAAACATACGATGTTCGGCAGATACAATGCTTTCTTTTGTCTTTCGAATCTGTGAACACCGGCTTCTGCAAATTCCTTATCCCTGATCTTTTTTCTTGAGTCATTGTTAGTAGTAGTAGCCATTTATTTTATTCCTTTTTTAGTGTATTTTATCCGTCTGAATATATGTTGGGAGAAGTGATCTGGCGATATCCAACTATTCGCAAAAGAACAGTTTAACGAATAGTTAGTAGTGGAAAACACCGTAAAAACGCTATTTTATGAATTTTATCATTCTTAAGCGGCTTCCTTCTTCCTTATCCGGATTATAGCCAAGTCTCTCATATAATCTGTATGCATCCGCGTTTGATTTCTCAACGTGAAATACAATCACTTCGATATCATTTTCTTTTGCGTATATTTCAGCGTTTTTGATCAATGCGGAACCTATACCGAGATTTCTGTAATCCTTTGTGACAGACAGATCATCCAGGTAGATATAATCCTGTTCCTCATGATGTACTTCGATGGACAAATATGCAACAACTTTTTCACCTGACTGTGCCACACAGATCCAGTCCTGATTCTTGTTATCAAAGAACCTGTCAAGATAACCATCTTCATAACCGTTAACATCATCAGTATTATAAATTGTCTTTAGCATCTCTATGAATAATGATCTGATGGCTGATTCATCATTGGATTTTGCTGTTCTTAATGTCCATTCTTTTTCGTTGAATTTAGATTCAATTTTTCTATCATCAGGATCATTTGCTTTTTTGCTCTTTAACTTATTTACACAATTACTAATACCTGTGTATGCTGTGCTGCATAATGATCTGATCCTGCTTTCTTTCTGTTCTGGAACCTCAATAACATCATCATCTTTTGCTTTTTTAGATGATTTTTTATCATTTGCATTTAAGTTTATTGTTCTCTTACTCTTCTTCTCATGAATACGGTTATTCTTGTCTATATATTCAAGGTTCAGGTAATTATCCGTATCTGAAGGCAATTCCTTTTCCGCCAGCGATTCTCTCATAAATCTTCTGAGCCATGCATACAGACATGCAAATGTAGGAACTCCAAGGAAGAAACCCGGCATTCCCCACAGACCGCCAAACAGCGTGATTGAGAAAATAACCCAGAATCCTGATAATCCGGTCGAATTTCCAAGAATGAGCGGACCGATAAGGTTTCCGTCGATCTGCTGGAGTATGATTATGAATATAACAAAATATAAAGCCTTTACGGGATCGATCAACAATATCAAAATCGCACTGGGGATCGCTCCGATAAACGGTCCGAAGAACGGGATTATATTAGTTATTCCGATTATTACGGATATCAGCAACGTATACGGCATGTTTATGATCGTAAGAACGATAAAACATAACATTCCGATGATTATAGAGTCTATTATCTTTCCTGCAACGAACGAAATAAACGTCTTATCTATATATCTTATGTCTTCAACAATAAGATTCGCACGTTCTCTTGCAAAAAGCGAATATATAAGCTTCTTGACCTGAGCACGGAATCTTTCTTTGCTTGATAACAGGTATACCGCAATAAAGAAACCGATAAGAAGATCCCACAGAGCACCAAGAAAACTGAATACGCTGCTGTAAACGGTCTTTACCCATCCGTTTATGCTGGGTACGATGTTTTCCTGTACAAAGCCCATTATGTCTTCATAATAGTGCTCAATGACAGCCATAATGTCTCTTTCAGGGAACAGATCGAACTTTGTTATCACTGTATTTGCGATATTTATCAGAGACTCCATATATACAGGCATCTGAGAAATGATGTTCTGTATGCTTTCTATTACCTGAGGGATTACGGATTTTACAAAAAGATATATCAAAAAGAACACGATCAGTAATGACAGGAAAATGGATACCGTTCGCATCTGTGATCGTTTTTTATCGGTTATCTCAATATTATGCTTTTTCAGATATGGGATAAATAGTTTATCTTCAAACAGATCGATAAGCGGACTTAATACATATGCTACGATCAGTCCGTCAACGATAGGCATTATCATCCGAATAAGACCTGATATTGATTTACCTATTGAGGTGATGTTAAGTATCAGATAAATAGAAAGAACCGACGCCATAATAACTACAAATGCAGTAAGTCCCCATTTAAAGTATTTGGATTTCATGACAGGATGTCTTTCGTTTTTCTGATTCTTGCCCATGGATGAATATACCCTTCATTAAATGTGGTCATACACTTTCTGTTGTATGAACCTTCTCTTATTATACACGAAAATCAAATGGTTTTAAAATCTATATTGTCAAGTGATCGTATTACTTTTACACCTTCAATCTCAACATCTCTTGAACGCGAAAGATATATCGGTCTTATCCCGACAGCTTTTGCGGCTTCCACATCTGAAGTTACGGAATCGCCTATAAGAACAGCTTCAACGCTTTTAACATTTGCGATTTCCAGAGCTTTTTCGAATATCTTTCTGTGAGGCTTGCATGCTCTTACGGATTCCGCCGATATAATGCCGGCAGGTTTTAATCCCTTTAACCTTACTGATTCTTCAAGATAACTAAGATCATCATTGGATATTATATAAATGGGAAGCGTGCTTCTTTCAAAAAACGGTTTTACATCTTCAAATAACGGTGCATGAACCCAGATCTTTCTCCATACATCATGCATGTATTCAAGATCACCATTTAATCCGCAATTCTTTACGCAGTAATCCAGAATAAGATCAACTTTTTCATCGTTCTTTACAAAATTTTCATCGTAACTTAAAGCTTCAAGTTCTTTTACTTTTGTCCATACCACATTTAAGACTTCACCCGGATCCTTAAGATCACTGTGAGCAATAAAATATGCGAGCAATTGTCTCGTATATGGTTCATCTTCCATAACCATTGTTCCGGTATAGTCAATAAATACTGCTTTTGTCATCTTTATACTCCTGCCCTTTTATTCTGTTCAAAGATCTTTCTTTTTAAGCCCGTTTTTTCTTGCGCCTCTCGGCCAGCTTGTATTCGCAATAAACATATATAGTGATCGCGAAAACTTATTGGAATCCGCATATATATCTTCAATCTGCGTCGATTTTTCAACTGCCTCCGAAAGCCTGTTTAATCCTATTATCACATTCTTTGCAGGACCTTTTCCCGGATTTGACGGATCAGTCATCATACCCTGCATCTCTCCTGCACCTATAGCAACTCCTCCGCAGTATTCGAAACCACATTTATTTGACCATTCTTTTACCATGTTCATCAGATTAACAAGCTGTTTGCTCTCAAACAATCCCATATTTGCGATCAGGTATATCTTTTTGTTTTCTGAGAAACTGTATTCTTCAAGTTTTTCCATAAGTCTTAACGGTGCCGAGGGAATACCGTCCACATATAAAGGCATTGATAAAACTATCTTTGACGTATCGGCTATCAGTTTTATAAGTTCATCCTGTTTATTCATATATGATAAAAGATTCACTGATGTTTTATCACCTTTTATCTTAGCATCAATATAGTTTAAGAATCTCTTCGAATTTGCATTATCTGCCCTAAGACTGCAGTTTATAAAAAGAATACCCTCTTTATCATTATCAGCTTTATTAAGTGTCTTTTTATCGATATCATAGCTCTTACATTCTTCAAACCTTATGTCTTTTATTAAACCGTGAAGATTTGTACACATGGATTTTAAATATCTTTTTGCAGCTTCCTTTTGATCGGGAGTAAAACTGTCTGATCTGAATATGCACGTGACCGGTTTATCTTCGGGATATCTTTTTTTATGATGCATCTCGTCCTTGTATATCTCAAAGAAAGGACTGACATATCCTATGCATCTGTCAAAAACATTCTTTACAAAACTGCTGAAACCTCCATAGGTGTATCTGCTTATAACAACGACTTCATCCGCCTCATGGATAAGATCTCCTATATTGTCATATCCGTCCTTTATGACACATTTGCCGGGTGTCTTTACCCAACATCCGAAACATCCGATACAAGGCCTTATCGTACCGTTATCGGATATTATATGAAAGTCTTTATAATCATTGGAAATATGAGCGAATTCTTCCTCATTAAGATCGTGTATCAGCAGTTTCATTTTCTCTCCCCTTTTAAATGATATGACTGTTACAAACAAAGATATTTTATCATATTTTCCGGGATTGACAAACTCTCTGTTTATGTGATAATTGAATCAACTATTCGTTAAACAAAGGACAAAATATATGAAATTACAGCAGGTTTTGAGTCGTGTCAGAAAAGCTTGTGAAGACTACAACATGATCGAAGACGGTGACTGTATCGCAGTCGGAATATCCGGCGGAAAAGACAGTCTTACTCTTCTATATGCACTCGCTGCGATGAGACACTTTTATCCAAAGAAATACACACTTAAAGCGATCACTATTGACCTTGGTTTTAAAAACCTAGATCTTACCAGTATTCAGAAGTTATGTGATGAGCTTGAAGTGGAATACAGGATCGAGAAAACCGATATCGCACAGATCGTTTTTGAAGAAAGAAAGGAATCCAATCCCTGTTCGCTGTGTGCAAAGATGAGAAAAGGTGCTTTAAATGAAGTGATCAAGGAAATGGGATGCAATAAGGTGGCTTACGCTCATCATAAGGATGATGTTGTTGAGACCATGTTATTGTCTCTTTTCTATGAAGGCAGATTCCACTGCTTCTCTCCTGTCACATATCTTGACAGATCACAGGTAATCGTCATCCGTCCTCTCATATATATGCATGAAGCAGATGTTAAGGGCTTTGTCAGAAGATACAATGTACCCGTTGTTAAGAGTCCGTGTCCTGCGGATAAGAAAACAAAAAGAGAATATATCCACCAGGTGGTAGGCTTGCTGAATAAGGATATCCCATCCGTAAAAAACAGGATGTTTACAGCTATCACGGATTCGGAACTTCCTGGTTGGAACAAAAACAAAGACGCAAGGTATTGATCATGGAAAAAGGAAAGACAAATTATCACGACGAACAGAATAAAAAGAATGTTCTTAAACTCAGGGAACTCCTTGATTCTCTTCCGTCATTTTGCAAGATGTATTTCAGAGGCATGAATGACACTATAGGATCAAGAACAAAGATCGCCTATGCGTATGATCTTCGTGTATTCTTTGAATTTTTACATAAGAACAATTCATACGTATCAAAGTTTGAGATGCAGGATATCCCCATGTCCGTTCTCGATAAGGTTAGCCGTGAAGATATAGAAGAATATATGGAATACCTTTCATTCTATAAGAATGAGCAGGAAGAAGACGTACTTAATGATGAACGCGGAAAAAGCAGAAAGCTTGCTTCACTGAGATCATTTTATAATTACTATTTCAAAAATGAGCTTATAGAGACCAATGCACCCGCACTTGTTCCCATGCCAAAGCTTCATGAAAAAGAGATCATAAGACTTGAACCCGATGAAGTTGCCACTCTATTGGACCAGGTGGAAGCCGGTACGAATCTTACCAAAAAACAGATGAGCTATCACTCCAAAACCGTTGTCAGAGATATGGCGATCCTTACTCTTCTTCTCGGTACTGGCATACGTGTGAGCGAATGTGTTGGCATAGATATAAACGATATAGACTTTAACAATACAAGAGTAAAGGTACGCCGAAAGGGCGGATATGAAGATGTTGTTTATTTCGGAGATGAGGTATTAAAAGCTCTGACCGAGTATTATGAAGAACGAAAACATATCATTCCCGTAACAGGTCATGAAGATGCTTTCTTCTTATCAATGCAAAACAAGCGCATCAGTGTAAGAGCCGTTGAGATACTTGTAAAAAAATACTCTTCTCTTGTAACTAACGTAAAAAAGATAACTCCTCATAAACTGAGAAGTACTTTCGGTACTAACCTCTATCAGGAGACCGGTGATATATACCTCGTCGCCGATGTACTCGGCCACAAGGATGTCAATACGACACGTAAACACTATGCCGCAATGAAAGACGAACATAAACGTAAGGCAGCCAAAGCCGTCCGCCTTCGCGAAGACTAAAAATGACAGATAAAATCTTGAAATTTGATCCAAACAGGAAACAAAACAATCAGACCAAACAGCCAAAAGACACTACACCATGGTCACTGATAGCTGCAATGGTCATCCTCTATATCTCTCTGGAATATATCCTGAGGTATGTAACCGAATATACAGTCACATATGCTCTTGCCGGAGTTAACTGTGTGATCTTCCTTTTGATATATAAGAAAAAGTTCACTGTTAATGAACTTGGAAGTTCATATTATCTGTCGATAAAGAATAATCAGAACTACAGGATATTAACATCTGCATTCACGCATGAGCACCCGCTTCATCTTCTCTTTAACATGTATTCATTATCAAACATCGCTCCGGCCATCGAATCTTATTTGGGGAAGCATACTTTTCTTTTCATCTACATGTTTTTTGTGATCATCGGCGGTGGATTATCAGCCATGCTAAAAAAGCGAAAGAAACCATACACATTAAGCATCGGAGCATCAGGAGCCATATGCTCTGTTCTCGGTCTTCTTATGGTTCTTATCGGATTTTATCAGCCCGGGAGGCTTATAAACTTTGTTCCAACGATGATAATCCTACTTATAATGTCTTTTTCGGACAGGATCGATTCGATCGGACATTTCAGTGGCCTGTTAATAGGAATACTTTGCGGAATAACCATATTTGTTATCCGAATGCAATAAAGTGCATCATAAAAGCGCCAGATATCACAGTCTATCTGGCGCTTATCATATATTCTTTTATAATGTCCACTTAGCTGCTTCTTCAGAAAGTCTTGCTGCTGTTATCGAAAGTTCTCTTGCTTTTGCATCAACATCTGCCGCAAATTCTTTAGCACTTGATATACTGTCGGCTGTCTCCTGCGTTGATGAGGCATTTATCTCAGCGATCGATGAAAGACCGTAAACAGCATCATAAACAGTGTTCTTTGAACAATCTATACGATCTGTCGCTTCTCCGACATTAGAAATTCCCTGAATGCTTTCATCAAGACCGTCTTTTGCTATTGTGAAATCCTTTATAGCATCGTTCAAAAGATCGGTCTGATTACCTGTTATCTCTTTTGCGATCTTTATCTTAGATACAGATTTCTCTGAGTTTGCAACAAGTTCATTTATTATATTCTGGATCTCAACGGCAGCCTGATTTGATTTTTCAGAAAGTTCAGATATCTCTGTTGCCACAATCGCAAAACCTCTTCCAGCATCACCTGCTCTTGCAGCTTCTATAGAAGCATTCAAAGAAAGCAGATTCGTCTGTCCTGCAATACTTGTGATAAGATTTGCGGCTTCTTTTATCTTGTCAGCTGATTCTGAAGTGCCGGATATTGCATCAGCTATCTCATCCGTCACACGTGCTACTTCAATATTGGACTCCTGAAGTTTATTAAGACCTTCACTTGCAGAATTTGTAGAATCTTTTACTTTATCGGCCAGTCCTCTGATATCATCAAGTCTTGTTTTTGATTCGCTGATCAATTCACTCATTTCCTTAACTGAAGCTGTTGCTTCAGAAGTGCTGTCCGCCTGATTCATCGCACCCTGAGCGATCTCGCGACATGCAGAATCTATATTGTCCATGAGATCTATGGTTTTAGTTGTATTTTCCGTAAGATCGCCTACCATGTTTTCAAGCATTTCCGCAGAATCCGTGAGGCCATTTACAACTTCTTCCAGTCTTGTTTTTAAATTGCTTACAGCTCTTGCGATCTGTCCTATCTCATTATCATTCTTGCAAAGCCTTGCTGTCTCCGTATCACTTACCTTCAGATTCAGCTGACCCATGCGGTCAACAATTCTTGTGACGGATTTAAGAGGTCCTATAAGCCTCGTAATACTTACATATCCAAATATAATTCCAAATAGAATACCTATCAAAGACCCGAGAATAAGCTTGTTTCTAAGATTGTATAATTCCCTGTTTACATTTTTTACATCACTTGAAAGTACGATCTTAAATCCGTTTTGTAAAGTCTCATATACATAAACATCCTTTCCTTGAGTAACAAAGCCCTCATCGCCTTCAAGTATTGTTCCAAAATCTGATCCATCCTGTATAGTAGGATGATTAAGAGTTGTATTCTCAACAGTCAGAAGAAATGCTTTTTCCGTATCATTGTTCAGTTCAGATACTATTTCGTTTATCTTCTCCAGCGAAATATCCATGCCGACTATGCCCACAGATTGTCCGTTATAGAACAGAGGAATAACATATGAGATCATATATACGTCAATATTTGAATTATAATATGGACTCATCCATATAGGCGCCCCATAATTAACAGGTCCGTAATACCAACTCACTGCCGTATCATTCTTATCAAATGCAGTAAAATCTGTAGGGGTAAGCTGATCATAATCACCCGAATCATTTATCTGAGCAAAAATACCTGATGTAGGATATGCAAAATCAGGGTTGTATCTGACATAATATGTGATAGCGCCTTCAGTATTCTTTGCACAATCAATAGCAGTCTGTCTGATGCTCTCTGTTAGTGCATCAACTCCCGCATCACTGCCTTTGAATGATTCCCAGTCAAGATTGTCCATAACGGCATCGGCAAGAATAGAAACACTTGTCTCAACCTTGCTCATCTCGCTGTTGAGTTCATCACTGTTTACGATCGTCTTGTTTTTAAGACTCTGTTCCGATTTTTCACGAACAAGCTTATTGCTGCTGATAGTTGCGATCAAAGCAACGATCACCGCGATAACTATTACATTTATCAGTGTGATCAAAAGCAATTGTGTTCTGAGTGATTTTTCGCGCTTTGTATTCATGAGCATATCTCCTTACATAAAGTTGTCTATATAAAATATTATACTCTTATAAAAAGGCACTACAAATACTTTTTAACTGTCTGCATCACCGAAAACAGATATGAACTGCCAAACAGATTCAGATGATTTATAAGATGATAAAGATTATAAAGATCTCTCCTGTCTTTATATCCCTGCTGCAACGGATTCGTCTCTTCATATGATTTATAAAATTGACTCGGGAGACTTCCGAACAGTTCCGTCATAGCAAGATCCGCTTCAGCATGTCCGACATATACTGCAGGATCGATAAGCATTGCTTTCCCTTTAGAATTGGTCATGATATTTCCTGACCACAGATCGCCGTGCAGAAGTGATGGATGTTCCGGTTCTGTAAGTATCTCATCAAGCTTATCAAGCAGACTTATAACGTTTTTAATAAAACCATTATCAAAATATCTCTGAGCTTTTTTAAACTGCGGTTCAAGACGGCATTCTCTGAAAAAAGATATCCATGAATCCTTTGGAGTATTTTTCTGATGACCCGCACCTATATAATTATCCTTATCAAATCCGTATATACCATCGGATATAAAATTCTTTGTATCCGAAAGATGCATAAACGCAAGCTCTCTACCAAATATCTCCCAGTGCTCCTTAACAGGTCTTGCCGAGTCTATCATATTCATTAAAAGAAATGATATATCCTTATCTTTATCTATACCTTTGCATAAAAGTTCGGGGGTATCGATCTTACCAGTTGATGCTATGGCAAATATCCCCTCTTCTTCAGCATCAAAGAAAGATCTGTTGGATATGGAGTTTGATTTTAAGAAAACCCTCTCACCGTCACTTAAAGACAGGCAGGATGCATTATTGATATCACCACCGCCAACAAACGATTCCTTTACAATATGAACTTCTTTACCGAATACACTTTGTATCGCTTCTTCAAGCGAATCATATGATGTAAGGCTCATCAGAAATTATTACCGTTCCATCCCCAGTCGGGTGTTGCCGAATACTTGATATACATATGATCAGGTGCTATACCCAGTACATCACCGAAAATCTTTGTTATCTCGGCTGTCATCTTAGAAAATGCTTCTCTGTTTGGACCTCCAAAGAGTCTTACCTCGATATAAGCCATAGGTTTGCTGTCATCTCCTCTGAAATAGAGGTGATAATTATCCTCAAAACCTGTCATCAGCCAGTTTTCGCTCTTTCCCGGTATCAGTGAAATAGCCTGGCCAAGCCTTGTCTTTAACTCGATCTCCTGTTCCTTTGAAATACTGACACTAACTTTTGAATCAATAAACGGCATAATGTAACCCTCCTTTGATATATCAAATCCAACTGTAATCTCCGCCTGTCAGGGCAAGACTTAACAGTGTATCGTACTTTTCGACATCCTCACCTTCAAGCATGCTTATCAGTTTTGCTGATTCATGTGCTTTAGGCATCTCTTCATCGGGACCTATCTCCATATTTACCTCTTGACCGCAGTACGGACAGACAAGTGACGGTGCTATCCGAAAATCAAGAAATCTGTTGCCGCAGTCGCTGCATTCATAGAATCCGCATTTTTCGGTATCATCAGGTACATAGTACATATTTATTATCCCCTCTTCTTACTTATAATTCCTGTTACGATCCTGCAGATCAGACCAAACACAGACAAAATGAAACCTGTCAGTGTCAAAGTATCTCCGATACCCATATTTATGGAATACTGTATCTGCATCTCAACAGTAGGATCCTGATAAGGAATGCCTGCCTTGATCACAAGATAGTATAGACCGATGATGAGCATTATCAGTCCTGCAATGATAAAAGATGTCATTAGACTTTTTATCTTATTCATTTTATTCTCCCGTTATCGCCGTCCAGTCCGAGCGATCAAATTCTTGATTTGTGATCATGTTCTTAAGCGTTCTCTCATATGCTTCTTTATTCGTTTCTATTGAATCTATCTCATAATACGGATGCTCTATCATTTCATCATACGGATCAGAGCATTCATAACAAAAAAGTGATGTGATAATCTCATACGTACCGTCTTCTTTGTATTCAAAGACCGCATAGGATACAGAATCGTCGTAAAGATATTTCTGGACCATTCTTCCGTTCTTTAGCGGATAGTTAAAACAAGTCATTTCAATGCTGTCTATATACCAGCATCTTATATTTCCGTCTTTGTAATCATAGACAGCATTTAAGTATCCCGGATCATTTACTGTCTGTATTATAAGCTCATCTTCTCCATCCTTATCTATATCCAGAAACATATATTCATAATCATCGGTATCATTTATAAAATCAGGTATATAGAGCTCATTTTCTTTATCAACGCACGATCTGTCCCCATTAATAAAACCAAAGAAAGCTTCATGGATCTCCTGATTCATAATATCGTTATCAGCATGATCTTTATCTCTTCCCGGTACTTCAGGACCGTTATACTTAAGAGCTCCATCGGAGAATTCCAATATACCCAGTTTGGACTGATCATTGTCTTTTCGTCCAAACTTTCCTTTTCTTATGTACATCGTATTATCTTCGATAGAATCTATCCAGTAATCATAATCTCCGCGTTCCTGAAGTTCATAGCCCTGTTCATTCTTTATATCGTATACAAAGATGCCGGTCGAAACTATGCCGCTTCCGTGAGTAACACTGGTACAGAGATCTTTTCTCCCATCACCCGTTACATCAAAATAGTAATAACCCGGGTAAATGAACCTGCCCATTTGCACCGTATGTTCATCTATATAGTCCCAGAAATCATCTATCACATCCTGTCCGACATCGGCAGCCGTCACCATATTCTTGTCTTTGTAAAAATTAATATATGATCCTATGCCTTTTGTCGGATGATTTGATAATCCGTATATCGTTATCAGCAGTGGTATTATAAAAACTACATTCTTATTCATTGCACATACCCAAACTCAGAATGAATCAGTATCCATCTTGGAAACAGCAATAGCACATTCCATGGCTATCTTTCCTGCCTCATCTTTAGGTGCTCCCGCCTTCAAAGCGATGATCAGCATATTTTGAAGAACTATTCCGAAAAGAATGGGATATTCAGAAGGAGACTTGCAGTATTTTGAAGTCATGTTTTCATATATGCCATCCCAGCACTGTTTGACCTCATTAAAAATGTTCTGTGGTTCAAGACCACATACAGTCATGTCTTCATTACCTACATTTTTGGCAAAATCAGACACCATTTTTAAGATGTCTTCGTTAGAGAGATTTACTATTGCATTGCATAAACCTATGACACTGTTTTTATTCTCAAGAAGATACTTATTTACATCGTCACCAAAATAGAATTTCTTTTTATCCTTTGTTTCAACAATCACAAAGCTTTTATTTTCACCTATGACAGCCTGATGACATGCGTAACCTGCAAGAGACGAAGAAAATATGAGTGCCTTTCTTATATCCAGACCTTTATCCGTTGTAAAGACATGCTTTAGCATTTCAATTATGTGACCTGCATCATCGCAAAGTCTTTTAACTACCTTTTCTTCGCTTTCTTTCTTAGAAAAAAACATGGACTATCTCCTAAAATGCCGGGTTGATATATGATCTCAGTTTTCTTTTAAAACGATCTCATATTCTTCAGCATACTTTCCCGAATGACTCTCATCGTCATAGATGAATTTAAAAGAATTGTCATCGATCCATTCAACCCTGAAGTATGCTTCTTCATTAAAACCACTGCCCGGATATTTCCAGATACAGTCACCATTATATTCTATACTTGGTCTGCTCACGAAATCATACTTTACTATGATCCTGTTTTCTTTGTTTGGTGAAACAAAAGCTTCTTTTCTTCCTCCACAGGCTGTGATCATACATGCAAAGATACAGACACATATCAGATAGATTGATCTCTTCATACAATTGTTAGACTCTCCAAAACTTTTTCTCCTTAGGATCTTCCTGCATTTTCCTGCATCAGTAAAACAGCTTCTTCAAGTGATACGCAATCTGCGAATCTGTCCGGCCACATCATGTCGTTATAGTACGCACATGTAGTCTTCTTATCCATGTAGTCATTATCAAATGTTGAGTTTGTCCCTTCGGGTATTATGACCTTATATCCTCTGTCAAATGCTGACTTAACAGTGGCATCTATACAGAAATTTGTCTGCAGACCCACGATCATCAATGTATCTTCTTTCTCAGCCTCAAGGTATCCGGCAAACTCACTGTTCCCAAAGCAGCTGTTGACCGTTTTTATAAATTTCTTCTCACCTTTTTCGGGCGTGACCTGATCGGATATCTCAAACTCCTCGTCTCCTACAGAGAAACCCGTTCCTGGACCATCATCATGCTGAACATAGATGACCTCTATACCGTTTTTTCTTGCTGTTTCTATAATACAGACGGTATTTTTGATAAATGTATCAAATTCATTAAGCCTGTCATCCGTTATCCCTTTTTGTATGTCAACAACCAATAGTTTCATATAAGTCCCTTTCAGATCACTTAATAGAGCCTCCGCGATAGCATACTATACGGTTTGTATCGGGATTTACAAATATCCCGCTGTAAACACTTCCAGTACCCGTCGGATCATATACCATGACCGTATACTCATCAACAGGCATATCCGTTATCAGATCAAGAAAGTCGCCGCTTTTAAAATCATTCAGTGTATATCCGTCATTTAATGCATTGATATCCCTAACTTTGATACCGTAATAATGTGCTCTCCCGTATTTCTTTTCATTTTCGTCTTCTGATGAAAGATTATATTCGTTCACAAGCTCTTCAATATAGTTATCATATTCCTCATCACTCAAAGAGAAACTGTATGCATCTATACCACCAAGAATGCCGATATGCCTTCTTATACATTTAAAATCATATGCACCTTTTGGATCGCCATGATATAGCACATAACCATTGTCTTTTTTATACTTATCAAAATCCGAATACGATATTGTTCTGCATGAAAATATGAACCAACCAAACAGTACTGATATGATAACCAGACTAATGATAAGTTTCTTATGTATTCTTTTTAGCTCAGACTTTTCAGAGTTCCCTTTAAGATCAGTCATCCAAACCTCGTTTTTATATTGATAAGCTATTCCCGTATCGTCCTTGTTCTTAAGTTGATAGTAACAGCTTCATTTATCTTTACGGATTCATCACCTTTTTTGCCTTTGGCATCAATAAAGATAATCGTTTTATTATGTCCGTCCTTCACATCCACTTTTATTCTTCTGTCACTGTCACAGTCAAGTTCTATCTGTTCGTATACCTCTTTTATCCTTGCATAAGCGCTCATTACCTTATCAGCGGCTTTGTCGCTTACACCAAAGATAGAGCGTTCCTCTATGGATATGTTCATCTTATCAATGTTCTTTACTGCATTGGATGCTATATGAATCTCAACCAGTGGATTCTCATAGTAAAACTGTTCCAGTAAAAAGAATGCTGCAATTATTATAAGTATAGGTATCAGTAATGATAAAATTATGCCTTTATCTGTTTTCTTCATAGTGTTTTCCAGTCCGTGATCGATCATGTTGACGAAAATATTTTCCAGTCTCCGTTTACCTTCTGCATAAACAATGTTGGAGCTCGTCTGATCCTGTCATATCCGTAATCGATCTCATACGCAAGTGAAACATACATTATTTTTACTCCGTTAATCTCTGCCTGTTTTGCCATTGTTATCAGATAGGTTACTCCCTGTACCTGTCCCTCCACCATACTTGCTTCCTGTACATTTATATCAATGCCTTTCGAAAGGTTTTCATAGGCTTCATCGGCATTTTCATGAGCCTCAAGTGCTCTGGTATCCGCTTTTGTTATATAGTTTTTTGCCTGTTCAGCGTCTTTTTTGACAATCAGGTAATATATAAAATCATTAATGGTCTTTTCGTAATCCCTGTATCCGTCAGCTTCACCGTTTTCATATGCTTCTCTATATATGTAATAGTCCATCTTCATTCCTGATACTTTATAAGCTTCCCCATCAAAACGCTCATCAAATACCTTTTCAACACTTACAGACGGATTTTTTACACCCGCTATATCCTTTATCTTAACATCCGGATTATCCATAGGGTTGTAATCATCAGCCTTAATCTGGCCATTGCGGCTTGTATGAACAATGCCATCCATAAATGACTTGAAACCATCACTTGTTGCATAAAGCACAACAGAAAGTGTCAAAATGGCGATAGGGACTCCAAACAGAATCGCAACCAGCTTTGTTAGTTTTCCAAATAGTTTATCCATACCAGATTTCCAACCTTAAAAACTAAGATTATTGTAAAGATTTTGTTGGTTTAATCTTACTCAAAATCGCCTTTAATCGCAACTGTTATCATACTATTTTAAGAATTATAGAAAACATATGCCGATCAAAAATATACTTGTATATCAAATTTGCAAATCGATCATTTGAAACTTTTCAATAGCATTGCTGTTTGATATAATTATAATGAAGGTTTATTGAAGGGTAAAAAATATGAATAAATGGAAAACTTGGCAGATTGTTCTGTTTGTAGCTATGTGCGTATGTCTGAACATAGGCGGAAAACTATTGTCGGTATCGTTGGAATTACCGCTTTGGGCTGATTCGTTCGGTACTGCACTGTGCGCTTATATTGCCGGTCCTGTATGTGGCGGTATTGTAGGCTTAACGGGTAATCTGGCCTATTGCGTGATCAATCATCTATCTGCTGCATATTCTGTAACCAGTATTGCTCTTGGCATTATCGTCGGTGTTGCGTCACGCAAGAGATGGTTCGATCAGTTCTATGGATTTATGAAGGCCGCTTCTTTGGCGATGCTTACGGCTCTTGTCGTATCTGTTCCTGTAAACATTCTGTTAAACAATGGTTACACAGGTAACAAATGGGGTGACGGAGTTATTGAGTATCTTTTAACCAAGGAATGGTCTCCTTTTTTATGCGCTTTATTGGGTCAGCTTGCCATTGAGTTTGCCGATAAGGTCCTGACGATTGCCGCTGTTTATATCGTTATCCTTATAAGACGTTGGCGAAGAAAACATGATGAGGATAAAGCAACTCTTAAGGGAAATGCTTCCACAGCTGCCGGCTTGATATTCTTATCCTTTAGTCTTGTACTTGTCGTGCCTGCAAAAGCAGAGGCAGCAACCATAAAAGAAACAACTGATTATAATGATTATGTCCAGAGTGTTTACAGCTCTAACAACGGTCTTCCGTGCGGAGAAGCAAATGATATCGCACAGACCAATGATGGTGTTTTATGGATCGGTACCTATGCAGGTCTATATCGCTACAACGGTCGTGAATTCAGATGGATCGACGATTATGAATCTGTAAGAAACGTAAACTGCCTTTATGTTGATGAAGAAGGACGTTTATGGATTGGAACTAATGATAATGGTCTTTCTATCGTTATCCGTGAAAAGGTCGTAAATGTTCTCGATCAGTCCGATGGACTTCCATCCAACTCTGTAAGAAGTATCATTCGTGCAACCGACGGCTACATTTATGTCGGCACAACCTCAAGCATGCAGATACTTGTCATGAATAACGGTCTTAAGATTGCGAATACATTCCCTGAGATAAACTATGCCGACAGCATCAGCGCCGATCAGAAAGGTCATGTTGCGACTATTTCTTCAAACGGAACTCTTTTCCTCATGCAAAACGGTGAAATAGTCAATTCGATAAGTCTTCCCGACGAAAACGAACTGTTCAACTGCTGCGCCTTTTCACCAGACGGAAAGCTCATGGTCGGCTCTTCCACCAATCACATATACAGTTATAACATTTCTGATGACAACCGATTTAAGATTGATAACGTTATTACATGTAAGGATGTATCAAGTATCAACAACCTTAACTATTTAAGTGACGGAACTCTGTTCATCTCCACAGACAGCGGTGTTTCCTATCTTGATTCAACTGGTTATCATGTTTTAAACACAAATGATTTCAATAACTCCATCGACAACATGCTCTACGATTATCAGGGGAATCTCTGGTTCACCTCATCGAGACTCGGTCTGTTAAGACTTGCCAAATCTCCTTTTAAGGATGTTTACGGTGCGATCGGCATGGAAAGAAAAGTTGTAAATGCGATTGTTTCATGGCAGGACTGCTATTACATAGGAACAGACAGCGGACTGGATGTAGTTGATAAATCCTGCCGCGATAAAATAGATAACGATCTTACAGAAAAGCTTGATGGAAAGCGTATACGATGCATGTATGTCGACAAAAAGGATCATCTTTGGATCTGTACATACGGAAGCGGTCTATTGGAATACTCTCCTTTTGGTGAAGAATGGGCTTACAATGCCGAAAACGGCAGTTTCGGTAACAGAGCCCGCATAGTAACTGAGCTTAATGACGGTACTATTCTTGCAGCCGGTGATTCCGGCATAAGCTATATCAAAGATCATATGGTCACACAGACCATCCATAACGAAGACGGTCTTATCAATTCAATGATACTGACCATAACAGAACTAAGTGACGGAACCATCCTTGCTGGTACCGACGGAGATGGTATAGCAATCTTAAAGAACGGATCTGTTTCAGATATTCTTACAAGAGATGACGGATTAAGCAGCGATGTCATTCTAAGGACAGTTAAGGATCCAAAATCTGAAGGAGTCTTCATCGTAACCAGTAACAGTCTGTGTTACCTGGAACCTGAAGGAACCATCCGTGTTCTGGACAGATTCCCGTATTTTAATAACTACGATATCTGGGTAAAAGACGCTGATACTCTCTTTGTCATGTCCAGTGCGGGTATATACGTCGTTGAGCGTGACGAGCTTGTTGAAGGCGGCGAGATCGCCTGGGAGCTTCTTGATGCCAGACGAGGACTCGGTACTTCCCTTACAGCAAATTCATGGAATTACTATAACGGAAACAATGAGTTGTTTCTTCCCTGTGACACGGGTGTATATATCATAGATGTCGATAAATACAACAGTGATATACGTTCTTATCGTATTCAGCTTGCATCCGTAAAGCTCGACGGTGTATTGCAGCCTATGGACAGGACAGGTGCTATCACAGTCGGTCAGGGTATTGACCGTATAGAGCTTGGGCCCGAGATTCTAAACTACACCATCCAGGAACCAAACGTCGGTTATTATCTTGAAGGTTACGATTCACAGTGGACAATCGTTCCCCAGAACAGTCTTAACAACATAATCTTCGTCAATCTTCCCGCAGGAAAATATACCTTCCATCTCGCAATCTTTGACAGTGCGGGAGAAAAAGTTTTGGAGGATCGTAAATTTGATATTGTAAAAGAAGGTGAACTGTATGAACATACAGGCTTTATCGCCTATATGCTCATTCTTCTCTCACTGTTTATCGTATGGTTTACTTGGCTTATCGTTCAAAGACAGATCAACCAGCAGCAGATAAAACTTAATATGGCTAATGAAACAGTCATGGCCATAGCAAGAACAGTCGATGCCAAGGACGTTCGTACACATCAGCATTCCACCCGAGTTGCACAGTATTCGGTACTGATCGCACAGGAAATGAACTGCTTCAAGTGGTGGGAACGCAGGAAAGCCCTCTCCAACCTCGGAAAGGCTGCCCAGATGCACGACATTGGAAAGATCGGTGTTCCTGACAGTGTATTAAACAAGGTCGGACGACTCACCGATGAAGAATATGCGATAATGAAGTCTCATGTAATCAGAGGCGCAAATATCCTTAAGGATTTCACTCTTGTCGAACATGTAGAAGAAGGCTCACGTTATCATCATGAACGTTATGACGGTAAGGGATATCCCGATGGTCTTAAGGGTGAAGAGATTCCTCTGTTTGCCCGAATAATCAGTGTTGCCGATACGTTTGATGCGATGACTTCAAACCGTGTTTACCGTCATCATATGGACACCGATTACGTAATGAATGAGATGAAACGAGGACGAGGAACACAGTTTGATCCCGAAGCTTTGGATGCGTTCCTTCGTCTTATAGATAAAGGAGTTATCAATCTTGATGAACTGTATGCTCAGAAACGTGCTGAGATCGATAATGCCGAACATGATGCACAGGACGAGCTTACAAGAAGAGCCGAGGAAGACAAAAAGATCCAGGAAGCTCAGATGAAAAAAGAAGAAAATGAAAAACCGGCAGATGAGAAAGGAGCAAGCGTATGAAACGGATATATATCACAACTGCACTGACCTGCCTTGTACTGCTCTCTGCTTTTATCTGCATCTTCAGATTTTTTAATCCGACCGGACGGAAAGATCATCTTACAGTGGGCTTTGTATATGATAATGATGAGAGCACTCCTTATACATATAATTTCTCGCTTGCAAAAGATGCTGTTGAAAAGAAATACGGGGAACGTATTGATATCTATACCTGCAGCAATGTGCTTGATGATGAGATGGAAGAGCCTCTTCGAGATCTGGCTGGTAAAGGATGCGATATCATTTTCTTTAACGGATACAGTGAACTTGTAATGAAACTTGCAAGTGAATATCCCAATATCCAGTTCTGCCAGACATCATACATGGATATGTACGGCAAGAGTGTTCCTGCAAACTATCATACATTTAAAGGCGAGGCTTATCAGGGCAGATATGTCAGCGGTATCGTTGCAGGCCTTAAGATGAAACAGATGATCAATGACGGTATCATATCCGAGGACCAGGCTCTTGTAGGTTTTGTAGCAGCATTTCCGACATCCGAAGTCATTAGCGGATACACTGCCTTTTTGCTGGGGGTTCGATCAGTGGTACCGCAGGCTGTGATGCGTGTTTCATACACCGAAACCTGGAGCAGCTATGCTCAGGAGAAAAGTGCTGCAGTAAAACTGATAGATGAAGGCTGTGTTATCATCTCACAGCATACCGATACTATAGGTCCTGCCATTGCCTGTGAAGAAGCTTTGGTAAACCGTGAAGTATATTTTGTTGGAAATAACCAGAGCATGTCAGAAGTAGCTCCCGGCTCTTCTCTTGTCACTTCAAGGATATGCTGGGAACCTTATGTACTATCAGCTGTGGAAGCAGTCTTTACAAATAAAGAAATAGAATCGGTCGTAACCGGACGTATCCACGGAACCGATATATCAGCAGGTTTTGAAAAGGACTGGGTCGAAATGGTAGACCTGAACCTACAGGTAGCTGCTCCCGGAACGCAAAAAGCCATTGATAATGCAATAAATCAGTTTAAACGAGGTAATGTCAATTTCGTATTTAAGGGAGATTATCAGGGCGTTGATCCCAACGATCCGTCAGATACCATTAATCTTAAAAACGGATATATAGAAAACGAAAACACATCATATCCACTCTTCCACTACATACTCTCGGATGTGATAACAATAGAGAATTAATAACTTAAGTTAAAAGGGTGAACGGATCATCAGCTCCTTCACCCTTTATTGTATCAGCGATAAAAACAAGTCGAATAATGGTTTTTCCACAATCCGACTCGTCAATCATCTCAGTGTCTTATTAACATAAGGAATTTCACAAACTCATCGATCAACCCTGTTCATTATCTTCTTCATCATTTTTATCATATGTGATACGGATATTTGTCAGTGCACACTGATCTCCCGTAAGCGATACATAAACTTCAGGCGCTTTCTCGATGATGGTCGTTTCAGCCACAATGCTTATTCCCAGATTTTCAGTCGATGTTATTATCTTATCATCTTTAATGCTGAAAGATACGGTACTGTCAAATCCTGCCTTTTGAGCTTCCTTCCAGGCATCCCATCCTTTGAATTCAATTCCCCTGTTTACATTGAGTTTGTTGCTGGCTACTTTTTCGGCATCCCAGAATTCACCGTCCATCCTTATCAGGGCATATTCTTTATAATCTTCACCGTTAGGCTTTTTATCTGCCGAATAGAACAGATCCACGAACGGACAATGCCATATCATTCTTGCTGTCGGAAGACTCATGGTATGGAATGATATCTTCATTCCGTCTCTTACAGGGATACCTTCGGTTGAATCGATCCTGTAACCGTCTATCTGAATATTGGGTATGTCTCCTGCAGGTACATTTATATAGCTTATTTCCTCAGCGATTCTTTCAATGTAGTCATTTGCTACATACTCTTCTTCCTGTGACATGCTGACATCATATATATGACAGTTATCACCCGTAAGGCCGATATATGTATAGCGTGCGCTGTCGGGGAGGGCTATAGTAACGCTTATAAGTTTAACGCCGTCATCTATCTTAATTAGCATATGATCCTTTACCTTTACAGCCTCGATCTCATATGCTTTTCTTCCTGCTTTTGTATCAACGTTCAGATTACTCTTACTCTCTTTGACTCTTACCTTTCTTGCGCCTTTTATCTCATATTTACCGTCGAGCCATATCTGGGCATATTCAAAGTAGTTAAGATCTTTTATCTCACGTGCCGAATCGTGATAACGCGCATCAAGTGAATCAAACAGGATCATACACGGTTCAAAGTCTCTTTCACGCTTATCTATGGCATTACACTTAAACTTAATCCTCTTTATAACAGGCGCGGGACCTATCTGGATTCCGTCTGAGATATCATCTCTGATCTTATTACAGAAAAGATCGCTTTTACCTGAAAGCTCCTTAACAGCGTTTCTTTCTCTCATCGTATATTCCGTATCAAGATCGATGAGATGCTGCATTATCTTTGCAAACCTCGGATCGAACTGTGTACCGGAACCCTTTACTATCTCTTCTCTCACAGTCTGCTGAGGTATCGTATCACGATAGCTTCTTGTAGATGTCATTGCATCATATGCATCAGCTACAGAGATTATCCTTGCAACCTCAGGTATATCATCGCCTTTTAAGCCTTCAGGATATCCTTTTCCGTCATATCTCTCATGATGATAGTTGGCACCTAATATGAGATTGGGATACTCATTTATTCCTTTTAATATCTGTGCTCCTAAAACAGGATGCTGTTTTATTACTTTATATTCATCATCCGTAAGCTTACCCTTTTTGTTGATGATATTGTCGGCTATACCGATCTTTCCGACATCATGAAGAAGAGCGATATAATATATCTCTTCACATTCAGAAGGGCTCTTGCCGGACATCTCTGCGATTTTCTTCGAATACTCGGCAACTCTTGAGGAATGACCATGTGTATACTCATCCTTCGCATCTATCGCATTTACCAAAGCCGTGGCAGTCTGTCCAAACAGGCGCTTCAGATTTTTGTCTTCTTCTTCTTTTCTGTAGAGGCTTAACTGGAAGCTGATCAGAATATATACTATCGCACTTACAATAAACAGACCGGCAATATTATCAAAGAAATTACCGCCTCTGGGATATTCTGTTATAAGATCGGGAAATAATATCCAACCAACCAGCATACGATAAGTACAATGCCATCCAGGATCAGCATTATACGCTGTATCTTGCCTTCAAGTATAAGCGCTATATATATGGTCCCCAGAAGTAGCCATATGGGGGCTCCTCCGTTTACTCCCCCGTTAGTAAAGAACATTGCAGGCAGGAAAATAAAGACAAGTATCACAGAAAGCACCACACGCGCTCTTTCTATCAGATCTTTCTTTATCGAATAATAAACATAGATCGAAAAGAATATGGCTCCGATGAATGTTGATATGGTCGCAGATATTGGTTCTCTCATTATCAGTCCGCAAGGAACAGCAACAAAAATAGCCAGCAGTGTCAAAACAGAAAACAAGACAAAAGTTCTTTTTTCTATGTCGACCGACTGATCATAAATATATTCTTTTATATGCTTTGGGGATAGTTTCAGTTTCATCATGCTTATATCCTGTTGATCAGATTGAATTATCTGCAAGTCATACAATCACAACAATAAATATATTACTCTTAGCGTAACATATTATGTTTTCTCATACGTAATAAAGAGCCCATCCGTTTAAGGCTGAGCTCTTAAGCATTTATTCTTTTTATTCTACGGGCGGCATCTCTATAAGCCATCCGGGCAACCAGTGCTTTAACATGTTCTCAAGTTCAAGCGGGACGATAGGTTTTGAAAGATAATCGTCAAATCCCAGACGCATATACTCTTCTTTTGCTCCCGAAAGAGCATTTGCCGTAAGTGCAATGACAGGAGTCTTATTGATAAGCTTCTGATCCTTAAGTATGCGCAAACATTCTGTTCCGTCCATCTCGGGCATCATGTGGTCTAATAGGATAACATCATAGAACTCGTTTCTTACCTTATCGAGACATTCCTGACCGCTGTGAGCAAGATCTATCCTGATCTCCGTGGATTTAAGAAGATTCTTAACAACCACAAGGTTCATGTTATTATCATCAACGGCAAGCACCTTAGCCTTGGGTGCTTTGAATGAAGGCTTGTAGTTCTTGGTCTTTGCAGCGGGTTTGTTGAACTTGAAGTCAAATTCACCGATCTCATCATGCTTAACAACCTTTTGAGGTATGGTAACAATGAATTCACTGCCTTTTCCGTAATCACTTAAGACATCTATCTTACCATGCATAAGCTTTACGTATCCGCCTACGATGGCAAGTCCCAGTCCTGTACCTTCAATGTTCTTGTTATGAGCTTCCTCAAGTCTCTGGAACGAGGTGAATAACTTGTTTATATCAGTCTTCTTTATGCCTCGGCCTGTATCCTTAACATTGATTTTAAGATCGATCTGCGATTTGCTTCTGTTTACAAAATCAACGTCTAAGGTTATCGTACCTGTTTCTGTGTATTTGACTGCATTGGTCAATAAGTTCAGTACTATCTGACGTATACGGACCTCATCACCGTATAGATAATTAGGGATCTGAGGATTTATCTTGAGCTTAAGGCCAAGATTCTTCTTGCCAGCTCTGTCCTTTATCATGTTCATCAGATCGTTGCATACAGTCGATAACTGATACTCAACTCGTATGATAGCGACCTTACCTGATTCGATCTTACTCAGATCAAGGATATCATTGATAAGAGCAAGCAGCATGCTTCCCGAACTTGCTATGTTTCGTGAATACTCGCTTATCTGCTCATTCTCACTCTCTCTTTGTATCATCTCATTCATACCCAGTACGGCATTTATGGGAGTACGGATCTCATGAGACATATTTGACAGGAATTCGGATTTAGCTTTAACGGCATTTCTCGCTTCATCAACCTTTGTCTCTACGACACGAAGCATATCGTCAAGGCTTCGCTCCTGCTCAAGACTCTTCATACGTTCGTGAATGACAAGCTTAACAACCTGTCTTCCAATATAATTGGCTCCAAGAAACATGAAGAATATCGCTAAAAACTGCAGCTCATCCATTGTAACCCTCCTGTTCATACGTTCATAAAAGAACATGAAGGTCAACAATATGATACAGACAAAGTTCTGAAGCAGATGGAAATCCTCATCCATATACACAAGTGACAGCATGGACTCCAAAAAGAGCATGCATATGAACATGGTTATCGATTTCCATGTAAAATACATCGTAAAACTGATTATGATATATACAGCCAGATAGAATCTCTTGTATTTATACAGATCTAAGATATTCGCATCAAGAAGGAATCCCGGCATAATACCTGCCACGATCAGAAATACGATCAGTATGAACCTTGTGGGCCTCCTCATATCGTTAGCAAGCCATATTCCCATTAGGCATACGATAACGCCAAGATAATAGAAAATTGTATTCAAAAAACGGGCATAATTATTGTTCACTCGGAGTCACCCCCTTTGGCACAACAAAATGCAGTCCTTTTTTCACCATCTCAACTTTGACGGTTCCGCCGAATGTGAGCATCTCGCCGTCAACATTATATTTTATAGGACCATCGTTTATCCTTCTGATATATATATTCTGCGCATCTGCATATTCGGCTATGTATTTGAGTTTATAGAATTTCTTGCGCATCAGATTAAACACGATCGGAATTGACCAGAATCTTCTCGCATCCGAACGAAGGAGCACAACCTTACCCAGACCGTCTGTCACGTTTGCTTCATCGTATATGCTCACATTTCCGCCAAGAATATTTCCGTTTCCGAAATATATCTCAGTAAAATCGTCAACGTAATGCTTTTCACCGATTGTGACTTCACATTTAATGGTATGTGATTTGAACAACGCAAAAGGAAGGCACCACATATAAGGAGATATGTTCCCTATCGTGTTGATGAATCTGTATTTTTCAACCTGTTCGAGAAGAACGCTGTCTATACCCATTGAAAATGAGTTTAAGGCTATATTCTTATTATTGAATCGAATATAGTCTATGTCGACAACATCGCCGTAAATGAGCTCCTCGAGCTGTTTGAAACGCTTTTGATCTTTAGCGGGGAAAACTTTGATAAAACTGTTAGAAAGTCCGCATGGTAAGAAGGCAACCTCGACATTATCAAGGTTGTCAATATCATTGATTATATTTCGTAATGTTCCGCTTCCTCCACAGCAGTATATCCTTAATTTTTCATCCTCGAATATATGCTGTATCCTGTTGATGAGCTCGCCTTCGTAGCCCGCATTTCTCGTATCAAAGATATAATAATCGATATCTTTGAATTCCGATATCTTCCTTCTGAGCTTCTCGGCAAAATCCATCTTGCCGGCCATCGGATTAACGATGAATACATGAATCATGTGATAATCCCCTCAATACATAATTCTTTAATCCAAAGCTAATATGTCTGCACCTTTCCAGATGTGGTCAAGATCATAGAAGCTTCTGCTCTCTTTATCAAATATATGTATTATAATATCATTATAATCCATTAATATCCAGTTTGCAGTATTATATCCCTCAATATGTTTGGGTTTTATATCTTTCTTTGCCAGCTCCTCTTCAACAAAGTCGACCATGGCATGTACCTGGTTAATATTGTTTCCGGTGGCTATCACAAAATAATCAGCCATCACAGACTGCTGTGATATATCAAGAACACTGATATCCTCTGCTTTTTTTTCTGCTAATTTGTCTTTTATAAACTTAAGTAATTCGTTCATTTTTTGTAGTACTCGTATGCCTCCAGTGTAGTCGGATCCATGCATCGTCCCTTTTCTCTTATATATGAAATGGAATTCTCATATATTATGACTACGCACTTATCAAGATCTTTATATGCTTTTGCCCTTATCTCGTCAAGATTTGGCAGTATCTTTCGAAACGGCTCAATATAGTCTGCAACAAATATGATCTTTTCAAGCATTTTCATATTTGCTCTGCCTGTCGTATGCCACCTTATGGCATCAAGTATCTCCTCATCATGCTCATCATAATCGTTCTTTGCGACAAAAACACCCATCTTGGCATGTATCAGAGCCGGTTCAGCTATCTCATACTTTGAAAGCTCAATATCGTGTTTATCGCAAAACTCGATACTCTCATCGTCCTTCATATATTTTGCACAGTCATGCAAAAGCCCTGCTCTGAAAGCCTTGCTTATAAGGGAAACATCATGGCACATAGCAAGATTTGCCGCAGTACATGCCACCCCTATACTGTGTCCGAGACGACTGCTTTTAAGAGTCTTTTCAAGCCTGGATATGATCTCTTCGTTAGTCATATGATCAGTCCCTGTAAAGATTGAATTTATTTATATAGTTAAGGGTATCATCGGTAACCATATATCTTATTGATTTACCCTCTTTGATCCTTGCACGTATTTCTGTTGATGAAACATCAATATAAGTGCATGTAAGGACATGGATCGATGCATCGTATTTCTTCATGAGTTCATCTGCCTTAGCCTGAAGCTCCTCAAGACTCTGTCCTTTTCTTACAGCAACAAGGATCGATGCATTTTTCATTATGGATTCGGTATTCTTCCATTCCTCTATCTGGAACAGAGAATCCGCACCTATGATCAGATAATACTCCGTATCGGGATTCATGCGTTTTAATTCTTCTAAAGTCTCATAGGTATACGAATTACCCGGACGGTCTGTTTCTATTGTTGAAAGAGCAAAATGCGGGTTGTCATCGATAGCACCGCCTGTCATCGTGATCCTTTTTTTCTTGTCCAGAACTATACTGGGATCCTTGAAATGACTTATTCCTGTGGGAATGAACAGGATCTCATCGAGTTTGTACTCATCATAGGCATGCTCCGCAAGGATCAGATGTCCTATATGTATAGGATTGAATGTACCTCCAATAATACCAACCTTTTTATTTGCTTTCATAACTGTTCTCCTTTTATTCTATAAGGGTAGCTTTATCTTCGGGTCCTTTTTATCGGGTTTATATAATACTATCTTTTTACCGATGACCTGAACTACCTGCGAACCTGTTCTGTCAGCCAATACTTCTGCTATGGATCTCGGATCATCCATACAGTTCTTAAGAACCGAAATCTTTATCAGTTCTTTCTTGTTGAACGCCTCCGTAATCGCTTCCGTATATTCGGGAGTTATCGATGATTTACCCACCTGAAATATCGGTTCTATGTTCATTGCAAGACCTTTAAGATATGATCGCTGCTTGCTTGTCATTTATCATAATCCTCTTTCTTTTTACACTTACTATCTTATCACTTATTTATAATAATCAAAAGAGAAACCGTACATCCTGACGGTATCGCCTTCGTTTATACCCAGTTCCTCGAGCTTTTCCAATATGCCGTTATCCTTAAGGAAATTCTGGAAGAATACAAAGCCCTTCTCACTCTCGAGGTTTGTATATCCGAGCATCTTTTCGATCCTCGGTCCTTCAACCACATACTCATCCTCATGCTCGTCATATTCAACAGTGAAAGGCTCATCATATATTACACTGTCTGAAAACTCATACTCGCTCTCAAAGATCTTCGGATCATCACCTATCTCATCAAGCATCTCACGAACTCTGTACAAGACCTTTGATATGCCTTCACCGCTGACGGCACTGATGGGATATACCTCATAACCTTTCGGTTCGAATTCTTTCCTTATCTTCTCTACAACTTCGTCTTTTTCGTCGTAAATAAGATCTGTCTTGTTTGCAGCGATTACCTGGGGGCTCTTTGCCAGTTCCTCATTGTAATTGGCAAGCTCTTTGTTGATGGCATATATATCCTCAATCGGGTCTCTTCCTTCGCTTCCCGACGCATCAACCACATGTATGATGACCTTGGTCCTCTCAATGTGTCTTAAAAACTGATGTCCGAGACCGACTCCCTCGCTTGCACCGTCAATAAGCCCCGGAATATCCGCTATGACAAATCCCTTTGCATCGTCAAGATCTACAACACCAAGATGCGGATCAAGAGTCGTGAAGTGATAATTTGCTATCTTGGGACGCGCATTACTAACCTTTGTAAGGAAAGTACTCTTACCGACATTCGGATATCCTACAAGACCGACATCGGCAAGCACCTTAAGCTCAAGTATGAGATTAAGTTCCTTTGCGGGCTGTCCGGGCTGTGCATATTTGGGAGCCTGCATTTTGCTGGTTGCATAGTGCTGGTTGCCGTTTCCTCCCTTACCGCCTGTCAAGAGCACGAATCTTCGGTTATCTCTGCTCATATCGGTTATTACCTTGCCACTCTCGGCTTCTTTGATGACAGTGCCCTCAGGGACTTTAAGCACGATATCCTGACCGTCTTTCCCGTGGCAGTTACGCTTTCCGCCGTCTTCGCCGTGTCCCGCAAGATATTTGCGCACATTTCTGAAGTCGACAAGAGTGTTAAGACCGTCATCTATCTCAACTATAACATCGCCTCCGTTACCGCCGTCTCCTCCGTCAGGACCGCCGTTTGGCACATATTTTTCTCTTCGAAATGATACATGGCCGTCTCCGCCCTTACCACTTCTTACATATATGGTCGCTCTGTCTGCAAACATTTTATCAACCTTTCATTAAATCTGATAAAACAAAGCTCCAAACCTAAGTCTGGAGCTTTTGATAAATAACTTATTTTTCTTCAACCGGATAAACACTTGCCTGTTTCTTATCTCTACCCAGTCTCTCGAATCTAAGAATTCCGTCTGTAAGTGCGAATAATGTATCATCACCGCCACGGCCTACATTCACGCCGGGATGTATCTTAGTTCCGCGCTGTCTGTAAAGAATGTTGCCGGCTTTAACGAACTGTCCGTCAGCTCTCTTAGCGCCAAGTCTCTTAGCTTCTGAATCTCTACCGTTCTTGGTAGAACCAACACCCTTTTTATGGGCGAAGAATTGAAGGTTCAACTTAAGCATACTACACCTCCTCGAATATAATATCAATATACTTATTTCCGTATTCTTCCTGTATCTGTTTAAGACCAAGTATCATCGAATCAACAAGAAGCTGGGATCTTTCTGAAGGCGTGTTTTTAAAAACACATCTTATCATCCCTATCTTTTCATCGATAGTCACATCTGTTTTTTCTTCACATAACTTTTCGATCGAATTGATCGTTGTAGTTACGAGAGTTGTTATCGCTGAACATACTATATCTATGCCTCTTCTTGCATATCCCGCATGTCCGCATGCTTCAAATGCCTTTGTCTTATCTTCACTCTGCCAGATACGTACAGTGGTCATTTTTCACTCCACTTATGATAATTAAGCGTTGATCTTGTCAATCTTAACCTGTGTATAAAGCTGTCTGTGACCATTCTTTTTGTGGTAACCGGATTTTCTCTTGTACTTATAAACGATTACCTTCTTAGCCTTGGCCTGATCCATAACGGTAGCTGTTACTGTTGCGTTAGCAACTGCATCTCCGCATTTAAGATCTGCATCCTTTACAGCAAGTACAGTATCAAATGTAACTGAAGAACCAACTTCTGCGTCAAGCTTTTCAACTTTGATGCAATCGCCTTCTTCAACTTTGTACTGCTTACCGCCTGTTGCAATGATTGCGTACATAGGTATTCCCTCCTATTCTAAGTGTAAAACACTTTTCTCGCTAACTGTGGCGGCGCATATGCGCACTTATAGCCTCGTTACGCGGCATACTGCTATACTATATCATCTGTTTGCTCAATAGTCAATACATTTTCCTGACTGTTTTCATTTTCATAGAAGAAAACACAGATTGCTATGAATGCTATCTGGAGTACAAGGTTGATCCAGAAATTAACATGCAGGAACTGATTTATTATAAATATAACTACATGTACCGGGAATTTTGCCAGAACAGTTATCCTGTATCTCTGGTCCGAATCGAATTCCTTGTTGAATATCTTTCCGAACATCATCGTGAAAAGCTGCATGATGCATGCTACCAGATAGAACAATCCGAGTGACACAATAGACCATGCCATTATAGCAATGATAGCAAAGCTCTTTAAAGAAGGCATTATCTCTCTTACGAGCTTATCCTTTGAGATCGTGAAATTGCCCATGTCTTTATAGCTGAATGCCTGTATCTGCCCATTGTTAAGCATAGCGACGTCATATTTACCTATAACCATCACCTGTTGATATGAATAATCCGAATTGATATTTCTTATAGTGTTCTCATCTACTTTTTCGATCGAATCATCGATTTCTATATATACACCGTCGTTATCAAATGCAAACGGTTTCTCTATCTCAAACTCACCGTCGATCAAGGTGAATTCCGGACACTCATTTTTAAGCGACTCCGTAACCTCATCGAAGCCTTTTGAAAACTTTAAGCATGTTACAAGGCTTAAGATAAGGAATACGATCAAAAACGAACCAAAGATCTTTCCGCCGGTTACTTTTGAAAGCTTTGTGTACTTGGGTGGTACAAAACTGAATACCGGTACCTCATAAAAACTGATATTTTTCTCTTCCATTTTAACTCCCTCATTTCATTAACTCTATGGGTTTAATATGTTACGTTAACACTATATCATGTTAAAGGATATAAAAAAATATACAAATTATTCAAATTATTCATTCTATTTGCGCAAAATTTCATAAATAGGGGGTTTTATTTTTCTTCTGACTATCTCAACCAGTCCCAAAGCGGTCATATCCACATAATCGCACCTTATAGGATCCGTTATAATACAGCTTTTTATGTACTCTATAAGCTCTTCTTTTGCATCACCCGTATGCATGTTTATAAAATCAACGATTATGATACCTGATATGTTTCTGAGTCTTAACTGGCGTGCGATCTGTTTTGCCGCTTCCTTGTTGATAAGGAGTATATTCTCATTTCTGTCCTTCCCCGATATGTTCTTTGCGGAATTAACGTCTATTACGGTCATTGCCTCTGTATACTGTATGACTATATTGCCGCCGCATTTGAGCCATATCCTCTCGGACATGATCTCTTCAAGCTTGGTATCAAGGCTGTAAAGCTTTGAAAGCGGGTATTCATCAGTATACAGCACGGCACAAGAGTAATCTTTTATATTCTCATATACCTCCGGTATATCGGTAAGTATCCTCTCATACGAATCAAGCGGAAGTCCTTTGATGAAATTCACATACTCGGGCTCCTTTTGATATATAAGAGACGGTGCCTTCCTTGTCTTTGCAAGTTCCTTTAACCCTTTTAACTTTTCATAAAGAGCCAAGGCCTCATCTTTTATCAAAGAGACATCATCGCTAAAAAGCGCATTGGTCCTTATTGTTACACTGCATTCATCATCTTTCGGGATCGCTTTCCTAAGTGCCGCCCTCTCATCTCCCGTGATCTTTCTGCTTATATTTACGGAAGGTCTTTCATAAGTAGCCGCACAGAATATCCCCGATATCGAAGGCTTCGATGTAAGAACGGCCTCCTTGTTTTTGGAAGCTTCTTTAACGACCTGCACGATAAGTTCGCTTCCCTCGACCGGTCTGATGTCTTCATTTATGTCATTAAAGCTTAAAAAACCAAGTGTATCCTTTTCAAACTCAACAAAGCACGCATTGAGGTTCTTTACCACATGCTTGATCCTTCCGACATATATGTTTCCCGTGATATCGGTTTCGGGGACGGTCACTGAAAGTCTTTCCATCCTTGAGTCAACATCCAGCCATGCCACGAGATCATTCCTGTATTCAGTTATGCATACTGTCGATCTTATCAAAAGTCTTCTCCCAGTGCTTCAAGCGGTACTAATTTGTGATCATCATCGTATGTATAGAACTCCTCACGGATTATCTGATAATTTGAAGGAGTTATATGTGTACCACAGAATCTAGCGTATTCCTCGATAACGGAAAGCGGCTTTATGTTTCCGCTGCTCGATGCGTCTATTAACATACGATAAGCATTTTTATCAAATGAAAACTCATATATATGTGGCTTTAAGTCAAACTCGATCTCGTTTTTCTTTGTCTGTTTGATGATATTTATGTGTTCCCTGTTTAAAAAGTCATCAACCTTTGAATCATCAGTGTTCTCCGGTTCACATCCTTCTTTCATCATTACGGTGTATCTTGCCGCCGCTATGGATGCCATGGCATTTTTAACACCGTCGGGAAGTTTTTTGACCGATAGTATCTCCATACCGTTTACCATCACGCTGTTTAACGAATCCATAACGCTTTTTGCGCTGCCGCTTTTAAGCTCGATGTCAAAATATTCCCCGTTGCTTATAACGCCCACTCCAAGAGGAGAAGCAAAGCTCATTATCTGATGCGGAGAAAAGCCTGAGCTGTATGCTATATCAACATCCGCTTTGCGCATACACTTCTGGAAATATCTCATTATATCCAGATGTCCTATATATCTCATTACACCGTATTTGGCAAATTTGATCCTTACTTTCATACAGTTTATGCCTCTTTTTTCACATGCTCCATGCATATGCCTGTTTTATATCTGAACGCACCGCAACCGCTGCACTTCTTCTTGCAATTTTCGGTAACGATACCTTCTTTTGACTTAAGCCATTCTTTCTTAAGCCATTCCTTATCCACACCGCAGCTTATGAAATCCCACGGGAATATCTCATCAAGATCACGTTCTCTTGTAGTATAGAATTCAATATCTATACCCAGATCTTCAAAAACCTGCATCCAGACATCGTTCTTATAGTATTCTCCCCATGCATCATAGATGCACCCTCTGTTATAAGCTTCATGTATCGCGGGTGCAAGCCTTCTGTCACCTCTTGCGAACACGCCTTCAAGAACACTCACATCAGCCTCATGCCAGTTGTATTTGATCCTTTTTTGATTTAACTGCGAAAGTATCGATGTTCTTGTTATATATGCCTTATTGAGGAAATCATCCTTCGTATTCATTGAGGCCCACTGAAAAGCCGTGAAGGGCTTTGGTATAAAGAAAGATGTGCTCGCCGTAATCTGAACAGGTCCTCCTATCCTCTTTTCCTTTGGAACAAGATCAAAGTAGGCTCTTGCGATCTTATCGCATAAGACTCCTATCTCCTTTATATCCTCTTCTGTCTCTCCCGGAAGCCCCAGCATAAAGTAAAGCTTAACCTTGCTCCAGCCGCGCTCAAATGCCATTGAAGCACCGCCTATGATATCTTCCTCAGTCAGTCCCTTGTTTATGACATTTCTCATACGCTGACTTCCGGCCTCGGGTGCAAAAGTAAGAGAACTCTTATGCACATCCTGAACCTTGCCGAACGTATCAAGAGAATAATTATCTATTCTCAGACTCGGCAGTGATATATTTATATATTTTCTGGAGCATTCCTCTATAAGGAAATCCGTAAGTTCCTCTATCTTAGAAAAATCACTTGAACTGAGCGAACTTAACGAAACCTCTTCATGACCAGTGTTTGCCAGTATCTGCATAGCTTTTTTCTTAAGGTCGTCTACGTTTCTCTCTCTTACAGGCCTGTAGAGCTGACCTGCCTGGCAGAATCTGCATCCTCTTATACAGCCTCTCTGTATCTCGACCACAGCCCTGTCCTGGGTACATCTGATAAAGGGTACTACAGGCTTTACGGGATAGTCCTCATTCTCAAGATCAGTGACTATCTCTTTATAGATCTTAAGAGGTATATCATCTCTTAAAGCCCTGAACTCTTTTATCGTGCCATCATCGTTATAATCCGTCTCATACAGACAGGGTACATACATACCTCCGAGCTTAGCTGCCTTAACAAGGAAATCATATCTGGATGTATTGTTCTTTTTGTGCTCCTTATACAGATCTAACAGCTCTCTGTATTTTGTCTCGCCTTCGCCTATGTAGAAGATATCAAAGAAATCCGCTATGGGTTCTGGATTGTACGAGCAGGGACCGCCTCCTATAACTATAGGATCGTCCTCCGTTCTGTCTTTTGACAAAAGCGGTATTCCCGAAAGATCGAGCACCTGAAGGATATTTGTATAGCACATCTCATACTGGAGAGTAAGGCCTAAAAAATCAAACTCCTTCACGGGATCCTGGCTTTCAAGAGCAAACAGCCTGATATTTCTTTCACGCATGATCTTATCAAGGTCGATCCAGGGACTGTATACTCTTTCACACCATACGTCTTCGTATTTGTTTAACATATCATACAGGATCTGTATGCCTATATGACTCATACCGATCTCATATACATCTGGAAAACACATTGCAAATCTGATGTCGATCTCATCTTTATTCTTGATGACACAGTTTATCTCATTGCCGATATATCTTGCCGGCTTTTCTATGTTCATCAGTATATCATCACTCAATGCAAGCTTATCACTCACTTCTTAATACCTCTTTTTATCTCTTTTAATCTGTTCTTACAGTATTCAAACTCAGAAGCGGTTATCTGTTTGCTTGAGAATCCCGCTTTTTCAAGTATCATTATCAGTTTTTCGTTATCCTGACCGTCGGGTGAAAGAACGATCATCTGCTCCCTGTAGTTACGCGCATCCGATATATCCTTCTTTCTTGCTGCTCTCTTTAGGAACTGATGATACAGTATGATAAGTTTCGTATTGGTATCGGCTCTCTTATATCCCGCATACCAGGAAACAATCCTGTAAAGCTGCCATGCAAACGCTGCAATAAACAGCAGTATTATCGCTATTATAAGATTCCTTCTTATCTTTGCCGTATCGATATTGTTGCTCTTAGATTCATCCGAGCCTTCATCATCTATGTTCTGAGGGGATAACAGTTTTAGGAATCTGTCCCATAAAGTAGAACTGTCATTTTCGATATCTGATGAAGGAGGTGTTAATTCAACCTGTACCCATCCGTAATCATCAGTGTATATCTCCACCCATGCATGGGCTGAAGCATCGGTAACATCTATTGTTACAACAGGAACGTTTGGCAGTTCGGAAAAGCCCGTAAGGTAATCATCCTTGTTAAGTTCCTCCATAGCCTTTCCGTTTGTTATCTCATTGTAATCGATCGCATATCCTTCAACATATCTTGCGGGTATGCCCATATATCTGAACATCAAAACGGCTGCGGATGCAAAGTGTACACAATATCCCTTTTTATTTGAATCAAGGAAATAGTTGATGAAATCTCGTCTGATCGGAGTCGATCCGGGACGCAGCGTATAGGGGATATTGTCATAATAGTACTTTCTTATCCTGTCAGCTATTTCCATTTCATCCATATCATCGGTGATCCCAAGTTTCTGGATGGTATTTATGAGCGAGGGAACATTATCATTCGGAACACTCAGCCAGTATTCCCTCTCTTCTTTTGTCATCTTTTCATCGCTTAAATATGCACCTATCTGTTCATTTGCGGGATAAAATGTCCTGCTTGCGGATCTGCCAACATTCAGAATACTGTCCTTATCCGAATAATACAGAGCATATTC
The DNA here is from genome assembly GCA_016286035.1 of Lachnospiraceae bacterium. Taxonomy (GTDB): domain Bacteria; phylum Bacillota; class Clostridia; order Lachnospirales; family Lachnospiraceae; genus Colinaster. Next base: position 102,958 of record JAEERY010000053.1, on the reverse strand, counting down.
ACCGTTATCACCGGCTTCATTGTCTATATCCATAACACATTTCGTGCTGTAGGGATTTCCGGAATCATATAAAGCCTTTAAACGTTCGTATTCATTTCTGTTTAGCATTAACGGATTTGCTACCGACCACAAATTCTGATACGGATGATAATCTCCTCCGATAAACGTACGAAGATATACGGGATCAAGATTGTAAGGAGCATAGGTTATGACAAGATCCGTTTCATAATCAAGTCTTACGGAATTAACTCCGCCCAGGCGACCGCTGTTCATACCACCGATATTCTCATATCTGTTAAAGAAACCTGCAAAACCTGATGTGATGAATGTCTCAACTATATCGTCAGTGATCTCTTTATTCTCACTCTTACCCCTTAACAGTTCAAATGTATCCTTTGGCATGATGATATAGAGAACAAGAAGGATCATAAGCACGGGAATAAGGATCTGTGCAAACGCAAACACATGTCCCTTGAAGCAGTATGTGTAGGTTATCTCTTTCTTATTCCTTACATAAACAGAGTTGTTATCAGTCTTTTCATACCTTCCGCCTATCTTCCAGATAACACTCATCACGATACCGCATATGAGCATTACATCATATACATAATTAGGCTCCAGTTCCATATATACGGGCAGAAACAGCACGATCATTGCATTTAGGATAAGGTCTCCGTACATCATCCTTTTAACTATGGACATGTTTACGAGGATAACACATACCGCGCCCAGATAGCATGAAGCAAATGTCACGGCAAGACGCGTATTCCTTACAGCCTGAACATAACCACCTATGTCAGGGAGATCGAAATATGCACCCGCAGCACCGATAACATCGTTCATCCATGCATAGAAACCGCTGTTAATATATGTTCCGAAGGCGATACCGAAGAAAATTATCATGAAAAGATATGCGATATCACCGATATTTTCGGATTTCTTATTGTAATATATAAGAGATATGGCCATGGACAGCACAAATACAACCACATTGAAAACAATCTGATTGAATTCCGTTCCTGTCGCGGTAATGGTGCCACCGAGCATACCCGCAGTGACCAGATATACGATTATGCCTTTTAAAAGGAGTGTAAGTATCCTGTTCTCATTCTTATCATAAAAATTACCGGATATCTCCAGTCCCTCGATAAGATGATTACCTTCCAGCTCCTTTTCTTTGTTTCTCTTAAATCTCATAAGGAGCAAATCCCACTTCAGAGCCGTCAAATCCGACCCTTAATACTGTTTTCATATTGTAATCGTTCATGATAAGAAGCGATCTTAGATCCGAAACAGCAGTGCTTCTTCCGCTCATATAGATCGCATCAAATGCCTTTTCAAGATCACGCATACTGTTTACTATGCGCTCATTAACACCTTCCAGCTTTTTGTCATACCACATTATCCTTACAAGTGTGTTTTCCTTTAAGCAAAAGGCCCCGACACTCAAAGTCAGTGCCAGTATCTGCTCACAGTACTTCTTTCTGGGTGATGAATCAACCCAGAGAACAAGCTGGTTCTCACAGCTCTTTATATGTTCTCTCACAAGAAGCACATCTCTTTTTGCCGAGAGCTTCCAGTGTATATCCTTTATCCTGTCACCGGGAATATATTCTCTGATGTTTGAAGTATCGGAGTATTCATTACCCTTTTGCGAATCATCTTCGTTGTCGGTAAATCCCGTAAGTATTCCAAGCTTTTGAATGTCATCAAGATTTGTCTGTTTTGGCATTATCGTTATCGATATCATATGATCGGAAGGAACTACAGCCTTAACAAATCCAAGTACGTCACTTATCTCGCACTTTGTCAGCGACGCTTCTATTATTCCGCAGTTTGTGACCTTGCAGTACAAAGGATTCTTATTCTCAGATCTTGCTACGATCGGTACTGTAAAGATCTGTGATACCTCTTCCTCATAGTACACATTCTTTATCAAAAGATGACATCTGCATCTTAATGATGAGAATATACTTTCATTCGATATGATTATTCCTATTCCAAGATCGTTCCCCACAACAGATCTGTCTTCAGACGCAAATAGTTTGACCGTTATATGTTTTAACATCGATCTAAGCATCATTATCGAAATAAACGGGATGATGAGAAATACTACAAGAAAAAGAAATGTTGTATAGCTTCGAAAATACAGAAAAACAGCCACGCCAAATATACCGTATGCAATGAGAAACCCTATGATACGGCCAATATTGGGCATGACCTTAATATCTGATATATATGATAAATTTGTATTATTCTTTTCCATTATTGTCTGGGGGGTGTGACAGCACCAAGCAGCTCTCCTATAACAGCTTTGGTATCAAGTCCTTCGGTACGGGCTTTTGGACTTATCTTGATCCTGTGACAGAATACGTCCGCAATGACTTTCTGGACATCCTGTGCTCTTACGAATTCGCTTCCGTCAATATAAGCATATGCTTTTGACATCCTTAATAGTGCAATGATACCTCTGGGGCTTACGCCTCTTGAAAATAAAGGATGTTTTCTGGTGGTCTCACCAAGTTCCGTTATATATTCAAAGATCGAATCATGTACAAAAACATTGGAAGACTCGATCTTCATCGCCTTAAGCTCATCAAGTGAGATGACAGGTCTGATATCTGGCTTTGCAAAGCCTCCGTTGTTCTTAAGTATCTCAACGGTATCAGCATGTGAAGGATATCCCATTGTAAGACATACCAAAAATCTGTCGAGTTGTGATTCCGGCAGCATGTTTGTACCTGCACTTCCGGAAGGGTTCTGTGTTGCTATAACAACAAAGTTATCATCCACTTTTCTTGTTACACCGTCTATCGTTACACTTCCTTCTTCCATGACTTCCAGCAGCGCAGACTGAGTCTTGGGAGATGTCCTGTTTATCTCATCCGCAAGGAAGAAATTGCAAAAGATGGGACCCTCCTTGAATTCAAACTCTCTTGTATTACTGTTATACATTGAAAAACCGAGTATGTCACTCGGCAGTACATCCGGTGTGAACTGGACTCTCTTATAATCCATTGAGAGAGTCTTTGCAAATGTAGTGGAAAGTGTCGTCTTTCCCACACCGGGAATATCTTCCATAAGAACATGTCCGCCTGCAAGTATCGCAGACATTACACGTACAACAACATCATCTTTGCCTTTAATTACCTTATTGACCTCGGCAAGAGCGTCATATATCTTGTTCATAAAAAGAAGTTCCTCTATATTTAAAGATTTCAGCCCGGCTGTTTACCGGGCTGACTTTTTCGAATCATTTTTTATCAAACTCTTCTACAGCCTGTATGATAAGCTTTACGGTTCCGTCGATTCCGAGACACGAACTGTTTATGCACAGATCATAGCTCTCGGCATGTCCCCATTTCTTTGAGGAATAATAGTTGTAATAACTCGCACGCTTCTTATCTGTCTTGTTCATAAGATCGACCGCATCTTTTTCCTCAAGTTTAAATCTGTCCATAAGACGTTTGCTGCGGTCCTCATCGTCCGCATATATGAACAGTCTTAAGACATTTTCATAATCACTTAATGCATAATCCGCACATCTTCCGACAATAACGCACGGTCCTTCGTCAGCGATCTTTTTAACGGTATCAAACTGCGCAAGGAATACCTTATGACTGATGGGCATGTCGACAAATGTGGATGTATTGTATCCAAACGAATACGTATCCATTACCAGATTGTAAAGAAATGAATTGGTCGGTTTTTCATCATGCATCTGGATCATCTCTTCACAAAAACCGCTTTCTTTTGCGGCACGGCTTAAAAGCTCGCGATCAAAGAAAGGAATTCCGAAATGCTGTGAGAGTTTTTCACCTATCTCTCTTCCGCCTGAACCAGCCTGACGTCCGATGGTTATGATTGTATTCATGCCGTCACCTCCCTTATACATTTTCTCAATTATATTTTACCGAATTGTTCTGAGTTTCTCAAGCAATTCTTCAAAATATAAAGGCAGGGGAGCTGTGGTCTCAATATACTCTTTGCTACTCGGACTTACAAATCCGAGTATGTATGCATGAAGACACTGGGTATCTATCTTAAATGGATTTTTATTGCCCGAATATATAGTATCTCCCATTATCGGATGTCCGATGTATGCCATATGGACTCTTATCTGATGAGTCCTTCCGGTCTCCAGAACACATTCTATATATGTGTAATCCTTAAATCTTTCAAGAACCCTGTAATGAGTGATCGCTTTCTTTCCGTCACTCACTCTCGCGCTCATCTTTTTTCTGTCCTTAGGATCCCTTCCGATAAGAGTCTCGATCGTACCCTCATCCTGCTTAAGGTTTCCATGGACAATGGCTCTGTATCTCCTGTTTATGGAGTGTTCTTTCAACTGTTCGGCGATCGATCTGTGAGAAGCATCATTCTTACACACTATAACGCTCCCGGTCGTATCCTTATCGATCCTGTGGACTATACCGGGACGAAGAATGCCGTTTATCCCCGAAAGTGTTCCCCTGCAATGAAACAAAAGGGCATTTACCAGAGTATCGCTCATATGCCCCGGTGCGGGATGCACGACCATGTTCTTTGGCTTGTTTATCACGATAACATCGCTGTCCTCATAAAGTATATCAAGCGGTATGTCCTGAGGCTCTACATTGCACTCCAGGGGATCGTCTGTCTCAAAGACGACCTCATCACCGTTTTTAAGCGTATAAGATGCTTTTTGTGGCTTTGTATTGACAAACACCTTCTTGTCTTTGATCAGTTTTTGTATAAACGATCTTGAGATAGAATCGTCGGTTATCAAAGACAGCCCTTTGTCAAGTCGTTCTCCTTCAGTTGTCTCATCTATCAGGAAATCATATCTGTTCATCTTTGTTTTTCTTTTTAAAGTTTAAAAACTCAAGATCGTCTTCCTTGTATACAAATACGATCAGGATAAAAAGAGCAATACAGCTTAAGGTAACGTATATGTCTGCCACATTGAAAACCGGGAAATCGATCAGTTCAAAATAGAAAAAATCGACCACATAATTCTGGATCGCTCTGTCTATCATATTTCCGAATGCACCTGCGGCCAGAAATACTAGTACGATCTCCGCAGCCAAAAACTTCTTCTCAAGAGGCAGTTTAAGAAGGATATACGTGATCGCAACAACAAATATTACACTGACTATCAGAAAGAATATCTGCTTGTTTTGAAATATCCCGAATGCCGCTCCTCTGTTTTCCAGATAAGACAGTACAAAAACCTTGTTTATTATGGGGTAAGCCGGCTTATCCTTAAGATGGCTCACTGCCAGATTTTTTGTGATCCTGTCAAGTATTATCAGCACGATAATACTTATCAGATCTATTGTCAGGTGAAATGATTTTGAATTCTTAGTCATTTCTCTCTATAACATCCTCTTCGCTGAATCTTATTTCCTTAAGAGCCTCTCTGAGCTCATCATCCGTAACATTCGTATCGATAACAGCCTTTCCTATCTTTTTAAGCAGAACAAAGCACTGTCCTTTTTCACCTGAGCACATATCAAGTCTTATATCCTTGATAACGGACTCTATATCGATATCCTCTATCGTTATAGGCAGATTGAAAGGTACAAACATGTCTCTGATCTCAAGGTATTCCTCAAGCGAGAGCATCTCACGCTTTAACGATATATGAGCAGCGGCTATTATACCGAGAGCTATGCATTCACCCTGTGTCATGGTGAAGTTCTTTGCTCTTTCAAGCGCATGACCTACCGTATGACCCAGATTCAAAACGATCCTGTCCGAAATATTGTAAGGATCCTTGTCTATGTAGATCTTCTCGAGGCTTATAGTCTGCTCGATCATATCTTCTACGATGCCCTTGTCTTTTTCACAGATCTCATAAAGATTATCGATAAGCCATTCATAAACACTCGAACTCTTTACTATCGCAACCTTCATTACCTCTGCGAATCCACTGAAGTACTGAACATCCTCAAGTGTCTCTATGCATGATGTGTTTATATACACCAAAGAAGGATTATAATAAGCACCTATCATATTTTTGTATTCATCAAAATCAACGCCTACTTTTCCGCCGACAGAACTGCTGACCATGGCCATAAGCGAAGTAGGGATATGAATGAGCTTTGTGCCGCATTTGAAGGTGGCTGCTATAAAGCCGGCATAATCAGTAACAACACCTCCGCCGAGCGAAACGATGTAATCACTCCTCGAATATGCCTTCATAAGAAGTTCTTTGTAGCAAGGAAGCAGATCTTCCGTAGCCTTGCTGACTTCACCCGGCTCAAGAACTATGTGATCGACCTCGCATTCATTCTCGCCAAATACAGCTGCTACCTGCTCTCCGTATATCTGCCATACATTAAGATCTGAAATGATGCAGACCTTGTTCCGAAAGCATCCGACCTTTGTTATCTCTTCCTTAAGATTCTCAAAGCCCTGTTCTATGACTACTTCATAATCTCCCTTTGCAGGAGCCTTTATCATAATCCTTGACATACACTCACCTCACATGATCATATAAAAGAAAAAAGCTTGTCGTCTGACAAGCTTTTAATGTTTAGATTGACGGAACATTGAATGATTCACTCAAGATCTCCTGAAAATCACCCGAGATATCAACACTTGCCGGGGTAATGATAAATATGTAATGCGATATCTTCTGAAGATTTCCGTGTATCGCATAGCATGAACCCGATGCAAAATCGATTATACGCTGTGCCATATCAACATCAAGTCCTTCCATGTTGAGGACTACCGTACGATTTGCGAGCAATGTATCGGTTATCTCTCTTGACTCTTCTACGCTTGTAGGCTTGATCACACAAACTTCCATACCGCTCCCCGTTTTCTTAACACGACTCATTGAAGCCTTTGACAATACAGGCTTTCTCGGACCGCCCTCATCAATAGTGCTTCCCTGATTGCCTGAGATCTTGCTTACCTTCGGCTGTTCATCAAGTTCTGTATCGGGATCATCGAGGTATTCATCATCCTCATCATATTCTTCGTCATTATCACCCAACTTCATGGCTGATATAAAATTATCCATAAGTCCCATAATTCATTCTCCTAAATCAAATATTATAATCTCTCTCTCCGAATATCCCCGTTCCCACACGTACATATGTCGCGCCTTCACTTGCAGCGACTTCATAGTCTCCGGACATACCCATTGACAAAACATTCATAAAAACATTATCTATGTTTTTCTGCATTATGTCAACAGATAATTGTTTCATTTGTTTGAAATATACTCTGTTTTCCTCGGCTGATTCGGTATAAGGAGCCACGCACATAAGTCCGCTTATCTTAATCCCTTCAAAAGGAGCGATCTCACGCAAAAGCTCTTCGAGATCGTTAGGCTTTATCCCGAACTTACTCTCCTCGTCACCGATATTTATCTCTATCAGTACCGGTATGATCCTTCCGGCCTGGATCGCACGTCTGCTTATCTCAACCGCAAGCTTTACGGAATCGACACTGTGGATCATAAATACCTTATCTGCGATATATTTGACCTTGTTTGTCTGAAGATGTCCTATCATGTGCCATCTTATGTCAGAAGGAAGCTTATCGTATTTATCGAGTATCTCCTGTACCTTGTTCTCGCCAAAATCCCTCATTCCGGCATCATAGGCCTCTTTTAACATCTCAACGGGCTTTGTCTTGCTCACGGCGATAAGCTTTGTTTCTTTATTGGCCTTTTTAATATTCTCACTGACATTTTTAATGTTTGCAACTATATCATTCATAAATAAATTCATCCGTTTCTACAGACTGTGCATCTAAAACGATATAATCATATGCCACAAGTCCGTATGCTGTATTCGATTTTATGATACTGTATTCATCATTCGAATCAAGTATCTCTATCTCCTTGAAATCCGCGTAACCCTTATTGATGTTATACACACCGGTCAGTGTTCCGGACTTGCTTATCGTGAATGTCTGCGTTGAATCGGGCATAAATATCCTGTCGCCAAGACGCAGGATCGAATCATCAAGATACGCATTATTCTCCGAATCGATATTGTATATCGTAACGGGAATGAACTCGGGGATCATCTCGCCGTCTTCGTTGTATGTCTCTCTCATGATACCGTCCATGCCGTCATTGCCTTTTGTGACAAAGTCCATGGGAACCATAAAGAACGCCTTGTCGCATATGGCTGAATTGGGCACCTTTAATCCTGTCTCGTTATTGAGCAAAAGTTCGATGTTGATATATCTGTCAAGCACGAACGTTATCATCGAATTGGTAAATGACAAAAGGATGTAATGACCGTCATCGGCACCCTGAACCTCAGTTATCTTTGCCCACGACTCATACTGGTTCTTTAAGAACTTGACCTTTACATACTTCTCGTCTACCAGTTCCTGAACCCTGTCCGCATCAACCTTAATAAGGATCGACCATGTCTCGCTGTCGGATAGCTTAAAAAGCGGATCCCCGATAGAGACTATGTCATTGTTTATCAGCTGATGCTTGTTCTCCTCATACTTTTCCTTATCAAACCAGCTTTCCTGTGCATTTACAGCAGATTTGTTCTCAAATCCGTCTATGGAGTATACGACAACTCCGGATGCGGGAGAATTACAAAGCTTTATGAGTGCACTCTGCGCTTTAAGATCCTCAAGCGAATTGAGCAGATTTCTGTTGGAGAACTTTAATACATCACCCTGAAGCGCATATTTAAATTCATATACCGAAGAAAAGTCCTTTTCATTGAATGCAGACGAGAAATTGATCATCTCGTTTTTAAGCGATGACAGATCCCTTTCGCTTAAAACATCATTTCCTGAATCTATATTCTGATTAATATAATCCTGAAGAGCTCCGGTCTCGTCTATTCCGCAGACAAGATTTCCGGTTCCGACCTTCTCGCCCTCAGTCGCAAAATAATTGACGTAGCCCGCACATCCGGCGGTAACGACCGTCTCGTCCCTTAAGGCGATGCCTTCATATATGTTTGATATGGACAGCGATCCCGTCTTTACCTGATAACCCGTGATATGCTTTGAAGTGAAATACATTACGACGCAGATGATAATGTATATCAGAATGACAAAGAAAAAGATCATACCTATATTAAGATTTAGCGGCTTGTTTATTCGCGATATCTTGTTGTTATCAGATGCCATGATCTTATCCTTTCCTAGATTCTTAGCTGTCAAAGAAATTAAAGCCCCGGACAGCTCCGAGGCTTTTTGGTTTTTACTTATAATGCTACAATAACTTTTTCCTGGATCTCAGGACTTAATTCACTCTTATCTATTGATGCACTGACAATGATCTTAAGATCGAACTTGTCAGATATATTCTCGAATCTTTCAACTATCTCTTCAAATGCTTCTTTTGTAAGTCTTGCGATCTTCATCAGACCGTCTATATACATCTGTTCAATATCGTGATCCTGTGAAATTATACCATAGATGAAACCTATGAACTCTGAACTGTTCTCAAAATCGTATTCCGATACATTGATTAGTCTTACTTTGTTGTTCAGTTCAAACATGTGCTTTGAACTTCTGTCTAAAAATACAATGTTACCTGATGCTTCTTTAATCTCTTCGTTGACTTTATCAAGAAGGTGTTTTGTTTTACCCTTACCTTCTTTGCCTACAATTAACTGAACCATTGGTAGCCCTCCTGTAAAGAAAAAATTTGAGCAATAACCCCTAGTGATATTATAAGATAACACCACTCAAAACACAACTGTTTTTACCTTGAATTTATCTCATCCAAAAGCTGCACCATCTCATCGTATAAAACGCTTCTCTCACTGGCATGCAATATCACGGAAATAAAAGGATTGCCCTGTGAATCCCTTGTCACAAGTACCAGGCAGGAACCCGCAGCAGTTGTTGTTCCGGTCTTTCCTCCGATAACGGTTATCCTCTCCGGAGCCGTGTATGTGCCGTCATGAAATTTGTTTGAACTCTTGACGTCTATATCCTTTTCTCCGCCGTTCTTATCCGTTATTGTTGCTGAATACTCGTTTAACTGTATGATATCCATGAACGTACCGTAATGTATCGCCTCGTTAGTGATCAGATACATGTCATAGGCAGTCGTGTAATGATCTTCAGCCGTAAGCCCGTGAGGATTTACAAAATGCGAATTTGTGGCACCGATCCTTTTTGCCTCATTGTTCATAAGGTTTGAGAACTCCTCAACCGAACCGGAGATATGCTCGGCTATAGCTATGGCTGCATCGTTTGCCGAAGGGAGCAACATAAAATGGAGTGCCTGTTCAAGCGTTAGCTTGTCACCCGGCTTTAATCCGCAGGTGCTGGCTCCGCTCTCAAGATTGTTTATATTCTCCGAACATATGATGGTGTCTTCAAGATTGCCGTATTTTAAGGCGCAGATAGCTGTCATAACCTTGGTAAGGCTGGCAGGGTTCATTTGCTCATGAACATTTTTTGCATATAAAACCTGCTTTGCATTCACATCAAAAAGACCGGCAGCCGATTCCTCTTCCAGAGCGAAACCGGTTTTGCCGCTCACGTCCTTATCCGTAACTGCTATATTTGATGAGAATCCTTCAGCTTTGCTCTCTATGCTGTTTACGGACAGATCGTTTGCCACTTTGTAATCAAGCGGTATGTTCGAACTGCCACAGCCGCAAAACGATACACAAAGCACAGAGCATATCAGAAGATATGTTATTGTCTTTTTAAGTCTATTTATACATCTCACGCCACTCAAGATCTCCTCTGTCAAGAGATTTTATAAGTAATTCTGCGGTAGCAAGATTAGTTGCAAGCGGAATGTTATGAATATCGCAGAGCTTCACAACATTATTGACATCGGGTTCATGACTCTTGGGATTTAAAGGATCACGCAAAAAGATAACAAGGTCCATCTGGTTGTGTTCGATCTGAGCTCCGATCTGCTGTTCTCCTCCGAGATGACCTGCCAAGAATTTATGAACATTTAAGTTTGTCACCTCTTCGATCAGCCTTCCGGTCGTACCCGTTGCATACAGATTGTTTTTGCTAAGGATGCCTCTGTAGGCAATGCAAAAATTCTGCATGAGTTTTTTCTTCGCATCATGCGCAATAAGTGCAATATTCATAGATTACCTTCTCCGTTTACCCCGAAATTTAATGTGTTTTTGTAGTTTGAAGCCCCACATTAAGGACTACGCCTATCCCCATATACAGACTGACAAGGCTGGTCAGACCGTAACTGACAAACGGGAGCGGAATACCTGTGTTTGGCATTGAACCTGTAGCAACGGCAATGTTCATAAATGCCTGAAGAGCTATCAGTCCCGCCATTCCGGAACATATGAGTGCTCCCATATCGTCTTTTGCATACCTTGCTATCCTGAGACATTCTATTACGATAAGAAGTATCAGGATGATAACGGCGGCAGCTCCGATAAATCCGAGTTCTTCTCCTACGATCGCGTAGATAAAGTCTGTCTGTGGCTCAGATATGAAGTTACCGTTCTTAACCGAACTGATAACGTTATTGTTCAAGCCTTTTCCGACAAGCTGTCCCGAACTTATGGCTATTCTTGAATTGATCTGCTGATAAGCTGTTGTATCCGCATATTTCTCAGGATCCAGCCAAGCAAGTATTCGTCCCGTCTGATATCCTTTAAGGATATTGTCATCGTCTCTTAACAAAATAGAGAAGAAAACAACTCCCGCAGGAATGCTGACACCGAGTATCGCAAATATTATCTTATAGCTCAATCCGCCGACAAAGAGCATGACTGCAAATATCATAAATATCATGATAGTCGTAGACAGATCCGGCTCCCTATATATCAGCAAAATGGGACCTGCAAGCAGCATGATCATGGCCGTTATCGTGGGTATAGAATTCAATGTACCCTTATTCTTCATAATAAACTGAGCAAAGAATAAAATCAATAAAATCTTTGCCAGTTCGGACGGCTGAAACTGGAATCCGATATTGAGCCAACGATGTGATCCGTTGACCTCGACACCGGCAAAAAGAACCAGCAAAAGAGCAACTATGTTAAAGCCGTAGATTATCCATCTTATGTAGTAATATACGGTATAATTTACAAGCGACAGGATGATCATTAAGATCATTCCGACCACTATTCCGTACATCTGTCTTACCTGAACGGACTGCTTTGCGCTTCCGATAACTAAGTAGCCTATTACAGACAGTGCAAATACCCACAGGATCAGTTTGAAATTGTAGTTTTTTAACTTATACTGTCTTAACATTCTTCATTGTGTAAAGGTCTCTTAAGCTCGCTTCGTCAAGCGGTTCGCAGATGACCTTATCAAGTGTGTTCTTAAATATGGTGGGTGCAAATCTCACCTTTTTCCCGAATCCCTGCTTGATCTTATCAGAAAACTTAACATTCGCAATGCTTACGGTCATGGGATTGGCACCGAAACAGACAACTACCGAATTAACGTCTCCGCCCATTCCGGCATATACCTGTCCGAAGATATTCCCGAATACGATCACGTCACCCTTTGCCGCAGCGGCACCGCCCATTTCGACATTGCCGTATACAACAAGGTTCTTCTCGCTCTCGACTATATCGCCCTCTGCTATATTTCCGACATATAATCTGGTATTGTTCTCAACGCTCTCGCTCTCGACTCTTTTAAGGGCCTTCACATATTTGCGATTGGTCTCCTCATTCTTTCCGACGATACAGATAAGATTGATATCGCTGTGATCGTTGATCGCGCTTACGATCCTCTTTTCCTCTTCTTCACTGACGACTCTGTCTTCGATCGACAAAGCCATCTTGGCATTCTTGAAGAATTTTCTCGATTCCTCAAATCTTGTCTCGATGTCTGCGATCACATCCTCAAAATCCGCTTTGGGATCAAGATGCAGGGCAATACCGTTCTGAAAACTTTTGATTGATGACAGGCTCATATCATTATCCCTTTCCGCTTTATTAAGGATCAGTCCGCATTTGTTATCGCTGCTTCGGGTACCGCAGCGGTACCTGAAAGGATCTCATCCTCATCCTCAAGTTTATAATAATATTTATAAATATCTCTGGTAACGTTAGCCGCATACTCGGAAGTATAACCGAATGCTATTCTCGTACATACACATATCTCGGGAGATTCGTACGGTGCATAGCTTACAAAGAGAGCGTGGTTTGTCCTGCTCTTGCTTTCCTGTGCGGTACCGGTCTTTCCTGCGACATTCACTCCCAGATTGTTATAATATGATTTCTTTAAAACAACGTTTCTCATACCGCGGTGTATCGCATTCCAGTATGCCGTGGGAAGCGAAACGGTATTGTGTACCGAAGGCGAATACTCAACGATTATGTTATCGTTCGAGTCCGTTACCTTGTCCAAAAGAGTAAGATTGTAAACAGTCCCGCTGTTTGCAACGGCAGTCACATACCTTGCCAGTCCCACAGTCGTAAAGTTGTTGGTACCCTGACCGATGGCTGATAAAACGGGATACTCATCGGAACACTCGGGCTCCGATTCCTCTATCTCTATTCCGGACTTCTCATTAAGACCGTACATGTATGCATATTTGTTAAGTCTATTCAGACCTGTTGTCTCATTGTATCTGTCGTCTATAAGACTCAGCTGATATCCTACTTCGTAAAAGAAGCTGTTGCATGAGTTCTCGATACCTCCCGTAACGTTAAGGCTTCCGTGCGAACCCGGATATATCCAGCAGTGATACTGTGTATCAACGAATCTGTCAAAGTAACCTTTACATGTGATGGTGCTCGTAGTAGATACCACGCCTTCCTCAAGTGCGGCAGTTGCGGATACCATCTTGAAAGTAGAACCCGGAGCCGTCTTTTGCTGTGTCGCATAGTTCCAAAGCGGTTTTGAAAGATCTCCCTGCAGTCTTGCATAGTATTCAGCATCTATCGAATTGGCAAGCCTGTTGTTATCGTAAGACGGATAGCTTACAAGTGCCAGCACCTCTCCGTTTGTACTTGTTATTACACAGCTTGCGGAATACGGGTCAAGTGCCAGCTGTCCCGGTGTGATATACAGGTTCTCAATCAGGTACAGCATGAAATCATACGGAGACGTCCTGCCGTCCAAAAACTTATTCTTTTCCTCTTCAACGATAGAGACCACATCCTGTTCAAGAAGGATGCTGCATATCTGTCTGTATGTTATCCTGTCGGATATTATCATATATTTGAGCATCTTTTTTGAGAACGCATTGCTCGATTCAAGGTGCTCTATTATATAATCGACCAGTCTTTCGTATACCTCATCGGAGTCGGAATAGGATGATTCCATATCTATCTTTGTAACTTCTATCCAGTTCATTGATATGGCATATCTTAAGTATTCCGCCAAAGAGATGGTCTCTTCAGTCTTCCATGCAAGATAGGTCTCATCCTCACGGTCGATCTCGCTTTCCTTTGTTACACCGTTCTCGCTTAACATCGTTGTGATGTAACTCTCATATACCTTATACTCATCGGACAGGTTCATATAAGGCGTCTCTGTAACCGTAAGCTCATCCCTTAATCTGTTCATGACCTCTTCGGTCTTTGAGGTAAGCGCTTCGTAAACGGCCTTCTCATTCTCTCCCGCTTCCTCGCTCTTCATATGCGAAATATCTATTATGTTGTTGTTAAAAAGCTGGTAGAGCACATCCGTTATCGGGATGATGAAGTTGCTGGCTTTCGTGTTCTCTGTCGGTTTATACTCTCTTATATTCTGTATCTTGCTGACAAGGATTCCCGCAAGATACTGTTCAAGGATGTTGTAGGTCGCAACCTGCAGATCCCTGTCTATCGTGAGATAGACATCATTTCCCGCAAGCGGTGTGACAGTCTTCTTGCTCTCTATTACCTTACCCAGGTTATTAACATATATGGTCTCGCGTCCCTTGGTACCGGCAAGATATGTTTCCATTGTCTGTTCGATACCGGATTTTCCGACGTTGTCATTTAATGCATAATCGTTTCTTGCCTTGGTTGTCCTGATGTTCTCATCCGTGATCTCAAGATTGTTAAATGTCTCGAGTTCTTCCTCGGAAATCTTTCCTGTGTAACCCATGATCTGAGCAAAGTATCTGCTGTCTTTATACTTTCTGATACTGTCCTCCGCCACATTTATGCCGGGCAGTTCCTCTGCGTTCTCAAGTACTGTAGCGACCGTCTTTTCATTAACATCCGAAGCTATGACGGTAGGGATATATTTCTGGTATGAATTAAGCCTCATCGCATATCTTATGGTGACAAGCTGAAGTATCTGTTTCTTTGTATATCCTTTTCCGGGTATAAAAGTATCATTCGGGTTTTCCGGATCCGTATACTCACCTATACCGAATCTTGAAAATGCGCACAGGTAGTCTATGACTTCCTGGGCCGATGCCGTCTCCTGCTCATACTTTAATGCGGAGATCTCCTTCTGGCCGTATACATCCGCAAGAAAACGCTTGAGTTTCATATCACTGACAGCAAACTCAAATTCACCGTCCTCGTTTATGACGATGTTGAATTCGCTTATAGCCGAATCACCGTTTGACTCGATCATATCGATCGTGTTTAACAGTGTAGTGTTCAAGAGTTTGTTCTTTTCCCTGCCCGACTCATACACATCCTCGATGGTGATATTGTAGGCCAGTTCGTTATAGGCTAACAGTTTTCCGTTCCTGTCATAGATCCTTCCTCTGGCAGGATAGATGGTTCTCTCTTTTTGGATCTTTAAAGTGAAATCGTTTAGCGCTTCCTCTCCGTGTACGATCTGGAGATAGAAAATACGTGCTATAAGACCGCAGCCCATAAGAAAAACAACGATAAACAATACAAGCATGCGGCCCTTTATTGAATTCATAAAGCTTTCGCTGTTTTTATTGCTCTTCAATATATGTTTCTCCGTTGTGTTTCAGATCAAATGCATCTATCTTCTCAAATATAAAATGAATAAAAGGATAGATGATGCATGCGAGTACGGTCGTATATATCAGTTCAGGCAATATTACTCCCCTTAGGTAATACAGGTAATCAAACTTTCCCTTTAAGAGGAACAGAAGTATATAACATGCATTTGAATATACGAAATCCGTACATACTATCAAAAGTAAAGGCAGTTTTATATCATGTGAGAACAGGATCTTTTCGAATGCACCGTTAAGATATCCCACCAGCATGTAAAGGCATGCATAGAAGCCTATGATGTTGCCGAAAAACACGTCGGTAAGAAGACCGAAAACAAAGCCGAGCCACATGCCGGTCCTGTTTCCAAGCAGGAATCCAAACGTGGCTATCATGACTATCATAAGATTGGGCACAATACCACCCAGAGTGAACCTGCTTAACAGCGTCGACTGAAGCAGGAAGCTTACCATCAGCAAAAAGACGGACAATATCTCTTTTTTCATACTATTCCACCGTCTCCTTAAGTTCCATTATGACAAGTACTTCCTCAAGATGCTTAAAATCAACCGCAGGAATAAGGGTTCCCGATTTTGTAAGATTGTTTGAATCCGTGGATATCGTTGAAACATATCCCACCAAAAGCCCCGGAAGGTATTTGTCACTTATGTTTGACGTAACGATCTTATCGCCGATCGTTACTCTGTCCTTGTCATCATAGAGTCTTGAAAAAGGTATGAGATTCTTGCTCATCATCTCAAGATCTCCCGTTACTAAAAGATTGTCACCTGTAGCCAGGATCATGGCACTCGTATTGACATTATCGGATATTATGGATGTCACCTTGGCATAGTTTGGTCCTACAGCCACTACTCTGCCTACAAGACCGTTTCCGGCGATAATGTTGCAGTTGACCTGAACGCCGTCATCCGAACCCTTGTCTATGATAAAATTCGAATACCAGTTACCGGTATCCCTGGCGATTATCCTTGCCCCGACTTTGGTATACTCTTCATATTTCTTATCAAGTTCGTAAAGCTCACGAAGCTTGGTGAGTTCGTACTTATCCTGAGCCAGTTCGATATTCTCCTTGGTGAGATTGTCGACCATAATCTTTAACTGCTCGTTCTCTTCCATTACGTTCTGAAGGTTTTTAAAATTCTCCGTCCTGTTTAGGATATATGAACCGACACCCGTCAGACCCTTTTGAAAGGGTACAACAACATAACCGCTTATGGTGCTAAGCGGTTTTGTAAAAATGTCTGTAGAAAACGACACGACCATGGTAACAACACAAAGTAGTGTCAGTATAAGCAGCCAGTATTTAGTTGGAAGAACGTAATGTTCCCTTTTCTTCTTAACGATAGGACTCATCTGCCCATCCCTTCGATCACATAAGCAAGAGAATTGAACTTACTGTCTTTTATTACCTTTGCAAGACCAAGTGCCACTGTCGTTGTGGGTTCATCGGGTATATTTACCCTCAAGTCTGTCGCACGCTCGATAAGCGGTGCAAGTCTTACTACCTGTGAGGCTCCGCCCGTAAGGTAAATACCCTGTCTTCTGATATCGGCACCCAGTTCCGGGGGCGTACGTTCAAGGATCACCTTGATATTGTCGATAACCTGCGAGAACAGTTCAAGAAGGCTCTCATCCAAAAGCTTGGTGGGTATCTGTCTCTCTATCGGAAGACCGGATACTATGTCTCTTCCGAATACAAGAGCTGGCTCACCGCTTCTTTCAAGCTCAAGCATCTGTTCCATGGTCCTTTCGGCACTCTTTTCACCGATTATCAGGCTGTATTCTTTTCTGATTATATTTCTTATCGCTTCACCGAATTTGTATCCGCCCACTTTTATAAGACGGCTCAAAACAATACCGCCAAGAGAGAGGATGGATATCTCTGTTGTCGCATATCCGACATTTACCACCATGACACCCTGGCTGTTCTTTACATCTATTCCAAGTCCCACGCCGTCGGCGATCGCTTTCTCGACCACCATGATCTTGTGGGCCTTTACACCTGCTTCCTTAATAAGATCGTAAAATGCCTTCTTTTCAACTTCCGTAACATCCGTAGGAACCGCTACGTAGAAATCAGCCGGCTTTAAGCTTCCCTTAGAAAGATCTGTGATGAAATACTTTATAAGAGTCTCCATGTTCTGGATATCCGCTATAACACCGTTGCATACCGGATATGATGCAACAATGTTTGCAGGTGACTTCTCATACATTGCATATGCAGAATCACCGTACGCCAAAAGATTCTTCTTGTTCTCTATGGCGATCATATTCCTTTCCACAAAGATACTCTTGCTCTCCTCGCTGAATATCTTTATATTGCTTGTTCCCAAATCTATTCCAAAACTGTTGGCCACTTTAAGTTAGCTCCTTTCAAATATATCCCGTCTTCAGGCCCCAAATACAAACTGCCCCCGTGACTTAATAAGCCGCTTCTGCTTCTTTCGTATAAACATATAACTGTATAATTTTATCACAAAAGTCCTCTGTCTGCCATAGTCTGATAAGCTTTTAGTATTCCCGTCTTGCCGTGAGGCCATGTAAGTCCGCCTTGGAAGTACACCGCAAACGGAGGTTTTATAGGTCCGTCCGCAGACAGTTCTATCGAGCTTCCCGACACGAAAGCTCCGGCAGCCATGATGACCTTTGCATCGTACCCCGGCATATCCCAGGGTTCGGGTGTCACAAAGGAATCAACCGGTGCGGCCGACTGTATTCCCTCGCAGAATGCGCATACTCTCTCCTCGCTGCCAAGGGTTATCGCCTGGATTATATCATGTCTTGATTCCGTTGAATCAGGCACAACCTTAAAGCCTTCCTTCTCAAACAGATTTGCTGCAAATATCGAAGTCTTTAAAGCACTTGCAACGACTGTAGGTGCAAGGAAGAGGCCCTGATAGAAATCCTTTAATACGCCAAGACTTGCTCCGACTTCTTTACCGAGCCCTGGGGATGTAAGCCTGTAGGCTGCATTTTCGATACAGTCTTTTCTCCCTGCTATATAGCCTCCGATAGGCGCAAGTCCGCCTCCCGGATTCTTTATAAGACTTCCAACCACCATATCTGCACCGACGTCAGAAGGTTCGATCGTCTCAACGAATTCACCGTAGCAGTTGTCGACCATGCATATGACATCGCTTTTTATATTTTTGACAAACGCTATCAGCTCACCGATCTCTTTTACAGAAAAAGTCTTTCTTGTCTGATAGCCTTTTGATCTCTGTATCGTAACGATCTTTGTCTTTTCGTTTATAGCCTCTTTGATCTTATCATAATCAAACGAGGAATCTGTAAGCAGATCGACCTGTCTGTAAAAGATACCGTATTCCTTTAGCGAACCCTTGCTCTCTCTTATGCCTATGACCTCTTCAAGAGTATCGTAAGGCTTTCCCACCGGACTTAACAGTTCGTCTCCCGGACGCAGATTGCTCATAAGAGCAAGTGCGAGTGCATGAGTGCCGCAGGTTATCTGGGGTCTTACAAGCGCAGCCTGTGTATTAAAGATTTGCGCATACACTTCTTCAAGCGTATCCCTGCCTATATCGTTATATCCGTATCCCGTGGTGCCGTAAAGACATGCTTCCGATACCTTGCATTCTCTGAAAGCATTGAGCACCTTAAGCTGGTTGTATTCGGCAACCTGATCGATCCGATCAAATCTTTCCTTAAGATCTTCGCATATCTGTCTGCCTTTTTTTACTGTTTCGGGTGATATACCCATTTTTTCATACATATCATTTACGATCATCATTCGATCCGTCCATTTTTTCATAAAGATTCGCCATGAATGCGGTCATCTTTTCATCATTATGATCAAATTCATCCTTTCGGATAAATATGGTATCATCCTCATGTCTTAACCATGTAAGCTGTCTTTTGGCATAGTGTCTAGAGTTTAACTTTATAAGTTCAACGGCTTCATCAAAGGAGATCTTCCCCTCTAAATGATCAAACATCTCCTTGTAGCCTATGCCCACTCTTGCATTGCTGTTTGGAGGGATGTTCATATCATATAGTCTTTTTGCCTCATTAAGAAGGCCGTCTTTTACCATGATATCAACACGTTTGTTTATGTTGTCGTATATCGTTTCTCTCTTATCATCAAGTACAAAGTACAGATAATCGTATACAGCCTTCTTTTCGGTCTGTTTTCTGTTGTACTCGGAAAACTTTATGCCCGTAAAATTATAATACTCAAGCGCTCTTATCACACGCTTTCTGTTATTCATATGTGTCGAATCGGCATATTCGGGATCTGTTTCTTTAAGCATCTCAAACAGCTTTTCGTTATCAAACCCGGAAAGATATTCTCTGTATGAATCATCATGATCCTCCTGGTTAAAATCGATCCCGTACAAAAGAGCCTGGATATAGAAAGCCGTACCGCCAACTATTATGGGCACCTTATTTCTTGCACATATTTCCTCTATGGCTTTAGAAGCAAGCTTTTGAAACAATGCTACATCAAAATTCTCGCTTATGGGATCGAGTATGTCTATCAGATGATGCTTTATCCCTTTCATCTGATCGGGCATTATCTTGGCAGAGCCGATATCGAAGCCTTTATATACCTGCATCGAATCGGCACTTATTATCTCTCCGCCTATTCTTTCTGCAAGCTTTAATGAGATGTTTGTTTTTCCGACACCTGTCGGTCCTGATATGATTATGATCTTATTCATACGATCCTTTTGAATTTCTTATCAAGCTCGTACTTGCTCATTGTGATGACAGTCGGTCTGCCATGAGGACAGTTGTATGGATTGTCAAGAGTCATCAGTTCCTTTAAAAGAGCCTCGACCCCCTCAACGGTCATCTCTGTATTGCCCTTTACGGCTGCCTTGCATGCCATGGTCGCGATCCTGTCGTTGAAAACTTCGGGAACAGCTCTTGACGATCCCAGTTCCACAAGCTCGTCAAGCACTTCCATAAAGACTTCCTTCTCATTAAGCCCGTACAGATCAAGAGGAACGGTCCTTATGGCTATCTCTCCTCTGCCAAAATCCTCATACTCATATCCGATAGCATTGAAATTCTCTTCAAACCTGTCAAGAGTGCTCCTCTCGTTTCCGGAAAGCGTGATTATGATCGGCGGATCAAGCTGCTGTCTGTTGACCTCGCTGGATTTCAGACGCTTTATTATCATTTCATATTTGATCTTCTCATGTGCGGCATGCTGATCCATTATAAGGAGCTTGTCCTCATATGTAAACAGCCAGTATGTTCCGAAAAGCTGACCGATTATCCTGTATTTTTCAAGCGCTTCTTTTGATATCAGCTTATCTTCAAACAGGTTCATCTGGATGGGATTCGTGGCATATACCACGTCATGTGCCTTTATTACATTTGAAGGCTTTCTTTCCTCCTCATCCTCACTGATGCCTATCATTCTCGCAGGCTTGGATTCTTTTAAGATCTCATAACCTGTCGATTCCTGCTTTACTTCCGTTTTGATATCACTGTCAATCCGTTCAGCCAGGATCCTTGCCGTCTCAAACGGTTCGGGCCCTTTTATCCTGCTCTTTTCCTCGAAAGCCTTCTTTTCCTCTTCAAGCAAAACATCGGGTATCATCTCGTTTACCCTCAGCGCGCTCTCTATCGAAGTCTCTATGAAATCGGCGATGAATTCCTCATTGTTAAACTTAACCTCCATCTTTGTCGGATGGACGTTAACATCCAGGGATGCGGTATTTATGTTTATATCGAGAACAAAGAAGGGGAACTTATGCTGCATAAGATACTGTTTGTATCCAAGTTCCGCACTGTTGCTCAAAAGAGTGCTCCTTATAAATCTCTTGTTTACAAAGAACTTCTCAAAATTTCTTGTTGAGCGGTTAAGGACAGGTTTTCCCAGATATCCCGATATGCTGATATCCTTTGAATCTCTGGATATCGGTACAAGCTGACTTGCTATCTCTTTTCCGTATATCCTGTAGATGACCTCTTTAAGATCTCCGTCGCCCGAGGTATTAAACTTTAACTGTCCCGCAGAGATGAACTTGAATGCTATATGCGGTGATGAGAGCGCAAGATGCTCGCATATATCGCTTATATATCCCGCTTCCGTCTGCGATGACTTTAAGAACTTTCTTCTTGCGGGCGTATTGAAAAAGATATTCCTGACGATTATGGTCGTACCGCCAGGTATCCCGATCTCGCTGAATTCCTTTTCGATCGCACCCTCTATAACATATCTGGTACCTATAAGCTCATCGGAAGTCTTTGTCATGAGCTCTACCTGGGAAACAGCCGCAATGGATGACAGCGCCTCTCCTCTGAATCCAAGGCTCTGCAGAGTCTCAAGATCGCTCACGCTTCTTAACTTACTCGTTGCATGTCTGAAAAACGCTTTCTTGACCTCATCTCTTCTTATACCGTCTCCGTTGTCTGTGACTCGGATAAACGATATGCCGCCGTCCTTTATCTCGACGGTTATCGATGTGGCATTTGCATCGATCGCATTTTCCACGAGTTCCTTTACAATACTGGCAGGTCTTTCAACGACCTCGCCGGCCGCTATCTTGTCGATAGTCTCTTCATTTAACAATTCAATACTTGCCATAGGATCATCCTTTGTTTAAAAAGAAAACCTGTTATTGAGTCTGTTCTGGAACTTGTAAAGCGTATTCATCGCATCAAGAGGTGTCATAGATGTTATATCGAGGTTCTTTAATTCCTCTATGATATCCTCATCCTTGACCGTATCAAAGAGTGACATCTGAGCAAGATCCACCTCGTCAAGATGCTCAACTTTTGCTTTCTTTGTTCCGTTATTTGCTTTTACTTCTATAGACTGTATCTTTTCGATTATATCGTTATCAACCAGCTGTGCGACAATCTCCTTGGCCCTGTCGATGACCATATCCGGAACACCGGCCAGCTTTGCTACCTGTATGCCGTACGATTTGTCTGCACCGCCTTTTACGATCTTTCTTAAAAAGATGATATCGTCTCCCTGTTCCTTGACGGCAATGGAGAAGTTCTTTACATTGTTTATCCTTCCCTCCAGCTCCGTCAGTTCATGATAATGAGTCGCAAAGAGAGTCTTTGCACCCAAAAGCTTTGTATTGGCTATGTGTTCCACAACGGCCCAGGCAATACTCAGCCCGTCAAACGTTGAGGTACCCCTTCCTATCTCATCAAGGATTAAAAGACTGTCACTTGTAGCATTCCTTAGGATATTTGAAACCTCGTTCATCTCTACCATGAACGTTGACTGTCCGCTTGCAAGATCATCGCTCGCACCTACTCTTGTAAATATCCTGTCAACAATGCCTATATCGGCCTTGCTCGCAGGAACAAACGAACCGATCTGTGCCATGAGTACGATGAGTGCCGTCTGCCTCATATATGTTGATTTACCGGCCATGTTGGGTCCGGTTATTATCGATATCAGATTCTTGTTCTTATCAAGGAGTGTATCGTTTGGTATGAACATTCCGTGATCTATCATCTTTTCGACCACCGGATGTCTTCCGTTTTCGATATTTATGACACCCTTTGTATTAAGCGAAGGTCTGACATAATCATTTCTTTCTGCTACGACAGAGAATGAGCATAACGCATCAAGATGTGCGATACTTCTCGCACTTACCTGTATCCTGTCTATCTGATCAGCTATCTTTTCCCTTATGTCACAAAAGATTTCATATTCAAGATTTATGAGTCTGTCCTCGCTGTTTAATATGACATCCTCAAGTTCCTTAAGCTTTGGAGTTGAGAATCTCTCAGCATTGGTAAGAGTCTGTTTTCTTACAAAATCATCAGGTATCAGATCTACATAGGAATTGGTCACTTCAAAGAAATAGCCGAATACATGATTGTACTTGATCCTAAGATTCGGGATACCTGTCCTTTCCTTCTCCGAAGATTCAAGTTCTGCAAGCCATTGTTTTCCGTCACGCTTGGCCGCCTTTAATCTGTCTATGTCCTCGCTGTATCCGTCCTTGATTATTCCGCCTTCCTTAACATTTACGGAGGGCTCTTCAAGTATGGCATCGTCTATAAGCTTACAGATATCCTTTAATTCATCTATCCCGTCACTCAGCGATCTTATAAGCTCGCTCTTTGAACCGGCTGACAGCATCTTGATATACGGAAGTACCGAAAGAGAATTCTTTAATGCGACCATGTCGGCAGGCTTAATGGATTTATAGCTTACTTTTCCTATAAGCCTTTCCAGGTCATAGACAGCATTTAAATATTCCCTTATCTCATCTCTCTCAACGGGCTCTTTGCACAAAGCCTCCACAGCATCAAGTCTTGCTTCTATCTCATCCTTGCTAAGAAGCGGCTGTCTTAAGTAATTGCCGAGCATTCTTGCTCCCATCGCAGTTTTGGTCTTATCAAGTATCCACATAAGACTTCCGCGTTTGGTCTTATCCCTCATGGTCTCATGAAGTTCCAGATTCCTCCTGGTGGAACTGTCTATCAGCATGTACCTGTCGGATGCGTAAGGGTAAATATGCGTAAAGTGACTCAGATCACATTTCTGCAGCTGAGTCAGATACATAAAAAGAGCCCCGGCAGCAGTTACGCCATGCGGAAAATCCGCTATACCGAGCCCATTGATACTGTTAACCTTAAAATGTTTGATAAGGGTGTTCTTACATCTGTCATCGTCAAAGAAATGCGGCTCAAGAGAAGATATGACACATCCGATCCTGTTCTTAAGATCGTTAAGATCTATACCGCAGACTAAGAATGCCTCATTGCAGACTATCTCACTCGGAGAAAATTTGCATAATTCATCCATGAGCGCTCTGTCATCATCCACTTCCGTTATGAGAAAATCACCGGTCGTAACATCCGCCATCGCGATGCCGGTCTTTTCCTCAAGATGACAGATACAAAAGATATAGTTATTGCTGTTATCATCAAGCAGATCACTCCTTGTATTTGTACCCGGTGTGATTATCTGCGTGATCTCTCTTTTAACAAGTCCCTTGGCCAGTTTCGGATCTTCCATCTGGTCGCAGATAGCTACCTTGTATCCCTTTTTAATCAGTCTGTTCACATAGACATCCACCGCATGGTAGGGCACTCCGCACATGGGTGCACGATCATCCAGGCCGCACTGTTTTCCGGTCAGAGTGATCTCGAGTTCTCTTGAGCACAAAAGCGCATCCTCAAAGAAAATCTCATAAAAATCCCCGAGCCTGTACAAAAGGATGGCATCTTTTGCCTCCTCTTTTGTCTTTATATACTCCTTCATCATAGGAGATAATCTGTCTATATCTACATCCTTGATCTGCAATGTTGTCAAACCTCTTCGCCGAAATAATAGAATCCTTTTGATTCGGTCAGCTTAACATCAACGAGCTTACCGATATAGGATCCGTCCCCCTTGATATGAACGGTGATGTTGTTGCTCATCCTTCCCGATACATATCCCTCTTTATGCTCATTTATCTCTTCAACAAGTATTGTCTGAACGCTTCCCAAAAGACTGCCTACCTTTGTCGCAGCAGTTTCCTGGACCGTCTTTAATACCCTGTCAAACTGTTCTTTTACAAATCTTTCATCGCACTGTTCCATTGAGGCAGCAGGCGTACCCGTTCTCTTTGAATATATGAACGTGAATGCATTTTCAAAACCGCATTCCTTTATGACTTCTATCGTATCGTCAACATCTTCTTTTGTTTCGCCCGGAAATCCCACGATTATATCCGTACTTAGAGCTATACCCGGAACTCTTTCTCTTATCTTTTTGGCAAGAGCAAGATAACTCTCCTTTGTATATCTTCTGTTCATTGCGGTTAGGATCTTTGTAGATCCCGACTGCAAAGGAAGATGAAGATGCTTGCATATCTTCTTTGATGACGCCATCACGTCTATAAGCTCATCGGACAGATCTTTGGGATGCGAAGTCATGAATCTTATCCTCTCAAGACCCTCAATCTTTTCTATGCGTCTTAAGAGCTCCGCGAAGGTTATCTCTTCAGAAAGACCCTTTCCGTATGAATTAACGTTCTGACCAAGAAGCATTATCTCAATACAGCCGTCTGCGACAAGATCCTTGATCTCTTTTATTATCTCTTCGGGTTCACGGCTTCTTTCCCTGCCCCTTACATAAGGCACGATACAGTATGTGCAGAAATTGTTGCACCCGAACATGATGTTAACGCCGGATTTAAAAGCATACTTCCTTACGGCAGGAAGATCCTCGACTATCTCGGGAGTGGAATCCCAGATATCTATTATCATTCCGCCATCTTCAGTGTACATCCTGTAAAGCAGCTCTGCGAACTTGTAGATATTGTGCGTACCAAAGATAAGATCAACGAATCTGTAGCTTTCCCTTATCTTTTCGATGACCGTCTTTTCCTGCATCATGCATCCGCAAAGAGCGATCTTTAAAAACCTGTTTTTCTTCTTAAGGTGATTAAGAACACCGAGATGACCGTATACCTTCTGATCGGCATTATCCCTGATCGTGCATGTGTTCATAATGACAAAGTCACAATCCTCTTCATTCTCCGTCAGTTCAAAACCGCTCGATACAAGTATGCCTTTGAGCTTTTCGCTGTCTTTTGCATTCATCTGGCATCCGAAAGTCGTTACATTTGCTCTCGGAACATGTCCCGTCTTTTCCCGAAGCTTATCCGTAACACCCTTCAGCTTCTCTATATATTCATGTTGTAGTATTGATTCATTGGTTGATGTCATTGTCTGACCTGTCCGTCTCCGGTGATTATGTATTTATATGTTGTCAGTTCCTCAAGACCCATTGGACCTCTTGCATGCAGTTTCTGAGTGCTTATTCCGATCTCAGCACCAAGACCGAATTCAAATCCGTCAGAGAATCTCGTTGATACATTTGCATAAACACATGCGGAATCTATCTCTTTTAAGAATCTGTCTATATTGCTCTGGATATTGCTGATTATGCACTCAGAATGACCCGTAGAGCATTCGTTTATGTGCTCGATCGCTTCATCTATATCATTGACTGTCTTGATCGACATTATATAATCAAGATACTCTTTGTAGAAATCTTCTTCTGTCGCTTTGACTCCATTAGTCAAATAGCCTATCGAGTCATCATCTGCTCTAAGCTCGACATTCTTTTCGGAAAGTCGTTTTTCCATGGCAGGAAGTATCTTATCGAGAGATTTTCTGTTTACGACAAGGCTTTCTGCCGCATTGCATACACCGATCCTCTGAGTCTTTGCGTTGTAGATGATATCAAGAGCCTTATCAAGATCGAAATCCTCATCGATATATATATGACAGTTGCCTGTTCCGGTTTCGATGACAGGAATCAAGCTGTTCTCAACCACGGTTTTGATAAGACCTGCTCCTCCTCTGGGAATGAGCACATCCACAAAGCTTTTCTGCTTCATGAACTCTGTAGCGACCGCTCTGTCCGTATCCTCAATAAGGATTATCGCATTCTCATCGATAGAAAGCTCTTTCAAAGTATCTTTAATGCTCTTTGTTATCGCCTTATTTGATTCAATGGCATCACTTGCGCCTTTCAGGATCACAACATTTCCTGCTTTAAAAGTAAGCGCCCATGCATCAGCGGTAACATTGGGTCTGTTCTCGTATATGATACCAACAACACCGAAAGGAACCGATACTTTCTTTATCACCATCTTGTTTGCATGTGTATACTCTTTAAGGACATGTCCGAGCGGATCGGGTAGCTTCGCTACCTGTATAACGCCTTCAGCCATCTGAGATATACGCTTGTCATCAAGCTTTAACCTGTCCATACGGCCTTCGTTCATATTTGCGGCAACGGCTCTTTCTATATCCTTCTTATTCGCATCCAGTATCTTATCTTTATCTTTGATAAGATT
Source organism: Lachnospiraceae bacterium (assembly GCA_016286035.1). Classification (GTDB taxonomy): domain Bacteria; phylum Bacillota; class Clostridia; order Lachnospirales; family Lachnospiraceae; genus Colinaster. The sequence goes on along the minus strand of JAEERY010000053.1, from coordinate 75,330 downwards.
CTCGGCTACCTTTAAAAGCGCCTCGTTTTTCTTTTCTGTATCGAGCTTGTTCATAAAACTCTTTGCTTTAAGTGCCTTTTTTGATATCTCTTTAAAATCCGTCATTCTTTTTCACCTATAATCTCGTTTTCGTTTACCAGCATATCCAGTCTTATATCTGTGGGTTCGGGACTGATCTCACATTCCTGAATACCAAATGCTATACCTATCTTTAATCCCGTCTCATGTGATACAAGGAATCTGTCATAATAACCTTTTCCGTATCCGATCCTGTTTCCTTCCCTGTCATATCCGACAAGCGGCATTACAACAAGTGCATCTTTATCTCCCCTAAAGATCTTATCCGGCTCCCCTTTGGGTTCTTCTATCCCCCAGGCTCCCTTTAAGAGCTCTTCTTTTAAGGAGATATGATAAAAGTTCATATCCTCTCCTTCAACTTTCGGGAGGTAGACTTCTTTACCATATTCGAGCGCCTTTTTGATCAAAAGATCGGTCTTTACCTCGCTTCCGAATGATGAATACAAAAGGATCGTTTTTGCTTTTTTAAACTCATCAAGAGATAAGACCTTATCGGCAATGATCCCTGAAGATATCTCGATCGTATCAGGACTCAACGAATTCCTTTTAGCGAGTACTTCTTTTCTTATGGTTTTTTTATTTGTTACCGAATTTCTTTCCAAGGTTGGTTATGCTTCCGTCTTTTTCCTGTATGTTGATGTTGTTAAGCTGCGATCTCAGATTTCTTTTTATACTGTCAATATAATCTCTTCTAAGCTCGGCCTGTTCCTGTTTTTCCTCTTCGGTCAGACCTTCATCCGATTTTGATTTATGATACAGCTCGTTTATACGGGCTATCTTTTTTTCCATGTTCATGTTATTTACCGTTTATGAAATCTATTACATTAAAATTCTTGTCTTCATGAGCAGCAAAGAATGTTCCTATATTTCTTCCGTCCATGATCCTGTGGATGATACGTATATCCTTGCTGTTGGCTATTATCATGTCGGCACCGGCACTTGTTGCGATCTTTGCGGCATTCATCTTTGTGTTCATACCGCCTGTTCCCACGCTGGAACCTGTAGATGCCTTGCCCATGTTCATATATTTCTCATCGAGCACATCGACATATTCTATAAACTTCGAATCCGGATTCTTTCTCGGATCGTCGGTGTACAGACCGTCAATATCCGATAACAGTATCAAAAGATCTGCATTTATGAGATTTGCGACTATCGCACTTAAGGTATCGTTATCACCGATCAGCACATCATTGTCATCAAGCAGGATCTCAGAAGTTGATACCGTATCATTCTCATTAACGATCGGAATGACTCCGAGTCTTAACAGCTCGGTGAATGTATTAAACGCATTCGTTCTGTTCACATCATCGGTGATGGTGTTCTTTGTCATAAGTATCTGAGCCGCGATCTGATTGTATTCGGCAAAAAGCTTCTGATAAGTCATCATCAGCCTTGCCTGACCTATAGCTGCACAGGCCTGCTTGAAGCCCATCTTCTTGCTCTCTAACGTAACAGCATATTTTCCAATGGCCTTTTTGCCTACAGCAATGGCTCCGGAACTTACAAGTACCACATCCTTACCCTGGTTTCTTAAGTTGCAGAGTTCTCTTACAAGAACATCAAGTTTCGTATAATCAAGGTCTCCCGTTTCGGGATGCTGCAACGAAGACGATCCTATCTTTATAACAATTCTCTGTTTGTCTTTGATCGCTTCTCTGTAATTCTCCATTTTTGATCGTCTCCCTTAAATATCCTTTATGATATCCGCGGCTATCATTTCCGCGATATATATTCCGTCCATTGCTGCAGAAGTGATACCTCCCGCATATCCTGCACCCTCACCGCAGGGATACAGTCCCTTGATCGATGAACTTCCGTCATCGCCTCTTAATATCCTTACCGGAGAGGAAGTTCTGCTCTCTATGCCTGCCATGATCACATTTGCATCATTAAAGTGCTTTATCTTTTTTCCAAATGCCTCCATGCCTTCCACGAAACATTCATTGAGCACCTGTGGCATTATACCATTTAATTCACAATATTCATAGTCTCCCTTGCAAACAGGATCAAATTCAGGGATAAGCGATCCCGGTCTGATATCATCATTTACGGCTTTTACAAAATCACCGTATCTTTGCACGGGTATCTTTCCTTTTGCAAGATCATAAGCCTTCTTTTCAAGCTCTCTTTGAAAATGCATTCCTCCGAGAACATCGTTTTTATCAAAATCCTCTTCGGTGACCTGAATAACGATAGCACTGTTAGCGGTTTTTGAATCCCTGTCATGATAGCTCATGCCGTTTACAGCTACTTTTCCCTCTTCCGATGAGGCATTTACAACGAAGCCTCCCGGACACATGCAAAACGAATATACACCTCTTTCGCATTCACAGGTATGGGTAAGCTTGTATGAAGCCACCGGGACATCCAGATTCTCATATCCGTCACCATACTGGTTTATGTCTATGACTGACTGCGGATGCATGACCCTGAATCCTACTGCAAAGGCTTTTTGCTGCATGGGAATATTAAGATACTTTAACAGCTCAAACGTATCTCTGGCACTGTGACCGGGAGCAAGTACAGCATGACTTGTTTTAAAGCATTTATCGCCCGCTCTTACACCTTTAAGGCCATCAGATGTTATATCAAAGCCGTCAGCTTTGCATTCATAATGTATCTCTCCGCCGGATTCGATTATGCAATCCCTCATGGATGCCACGATACCGGTAAGCTTATCCGTTCCTATATGCGGTCTGCTATCATAGAGTATATCCTTATCGGCACCGTGTTTGACAAATACCTCAAGGACTTGTCTGTTTCTCTTGTTCTTATCCTTTACGACGGTGTTTAACTTACCGTCAGAGAATGCTCCGGCACCGCCTTCTCCAAACTGGACATTCGATGAAGTGTTTAAAACACCACTCTCCCAGAACTCCTCAACATCCTTTTTTCTCTCATCGATCCTTTTTCCTCTTTCAAGAACAATGGGTTTAAATCCTGCTTTTGCAAGCATATAAGCGCAAAAAAGCCCTGCCGGACCAAGACCGATGACCACAGGACGTTTTTCATCCGGGATATCGCCTTTGTAAACATACGGAAAGACATATCCCCTATCAGGATCGATTTGCAATATATCTTTATTCTTTATACGCAGCGCTTTCTCGTTTCTTAACTTTACATCAACGCAGTAAACGTAGTTTACTTCCTTTTTTCTGGCATCTATGGATCTTTTTATTATGTCCACAGACGCTATCCTTCCAAAATCGACGTTAAGCAGTCTGCATATCTTCTCTGTTAATATATTTGAATGCTCATCCACAGGTATCTCTGCGGATATCTTTATCTGATTAATCCTTAACATATCATCTTATATGGAACAGTCCCGCAATAAATCTTAACGGGAAATAAACGAATGTACCCTGCAGTGCGGTAAGCTCCTTCTGATTAAGTCCTCTTGCCAGTATGAATACCGTCCAGTAGATCACATATCCTATCAGCAGCGATACGAGTATGATCACTATGTTCATGGTAACGAGCTTAACGAGTATCAGATCGAGAATGAACATCGGAGCCACACCTATCAGTATTTTTACGGCCTTTGAAGCAATATCGTACGATTTAAGTCCTATATAGCTTATCGCATAGAATCCGTGTATCAGCATTGATACTATGTAATACATCAAAAATGCGACCGCATAGGCTATTACCGGAACTCCCTTCTTACCGGCAACGAGTATATATATCAAAAGAACCACAAATCCTACGGCATTTCCGAGAAAATCAACAAGTTCGTATCCCGTTGCTCTTAATCCTGCGGAGAAGAACGCATCAACAGCGGCAAACAGGAATGCAAACGCAGAGATAAGCGCCAGTGTAAAAGCTTCTTCCGCATTGCAGTTAAGCACCGCCGTACATATGGGCTTCGAAAAAACAAGCAGAGCAACAAATGCCGGGATCGCAATGATAAGTGTATTCTTTGCATATCCGTTGTATCTTGCGACCATGTTCTTTTTGTCTTCCTTCTTTACGCTTGCTTTTATCTTTGCATAGATATATGTCGCATATGAACCGAATGCCCTTACAGCAAACATTAGGAATGCAGTTGCTGGACCGGCTATCAATCCAAGCTTGGTATACACATCGGCCTTGGTAGCCCCAAGCTGAAAATTCACTCTGGAAAATACCATCACTGCCGTAAAGATCGCTATTATAGGAAATACAGCTTTTCTGATATATCTAATGTATTCAGGAAGGAAGCTTCTCATGAATGTTCTGAAACCGTCCTTTGTCCTTACCTCGTTAAACGAATAATCATGTCTGATAAGGCCTCTGATACCCGCAAGTAGGATCAAAAGACGCACAAGAAGTGCAGCACATATAACAAGGACAGCTCCTATGGAAGTATAGACACCAACCTGTATATCATCATTCTTTAAAGCTGCCACCTTTGTTCCTATGTCAGAAAACTTATCTAGTGTGAAATACAAACCCACGGGCAGTATTATATCTCTTACGATATCTGCTATGGTCTGAAGCGAATGTCCTCCGCAGCCTATATAGTAGTATTTGATGTTATGTGAAAAACCGTGAACAAAAAACAGCATTCCGACAAAGCATATGACGGCACCCGCTGTCGGGTCCTTAAACAATGCCTGGCTTATCGAATCTGATGCGGATATGAAAACAAAGAGGATCAGCGCACCCATAAAGAATGTGTATAGCATTACATAGCCGAAAACCTTACGAGCGTTTTCCTTGAAACCTCTGCGTACTCTGACAGCCACCATCTTTGCCATCGTATTTCCGACACCCTCTATAAAGATCACATAGAGGATATAATAGAAAAATATGGCTGCAGCAAATATTCCCGCACCTGTTGCGCCTGCTTTTCTGAAAAAGATGATGAAAAAAGAAATAACGCTCAAACAGTCAATAAACTCAAACAATCTTTTATTGTTCATTATTATCTCCCCTGGTAATCTTCAATCCGTCAAGGATCAGTCTCTGTCTTTCTTCCATGACTGCAGCCTCACTTTCAGTCATATGATCGTAACCGCATAAATGAAGCATGCTGTGTGTTATCAAAAACGCATATTCCCTTTTGATGCTGTGGCCGTATTCCAAAGCCTGTTTTTTTATCCTGTCAAAGCTTAAAACAATATCACCCAGAACGATCAGTCCGCTCTCGGGATCGATAAGATCGGACATCTCCATGTCACCGACATCAAACACAGCAGGACTTTCGAAAAACATCCCCGGGAAAGAAAGAACATCAGTCGCCTTGTCTATATCCCTGGTGCGTCTGTTTATCTGTCTTATCTCATCATCATCCGTTATTGTGATATTTATCTCACAGTCAAAAGGACAGTTTTCTTTTTCAAGAACCGCCCTGCAAACATCGTTTGCCACAGCTTCATGATCAAAATCAAAAGCGGCTTCTACCGCATTGTCTATATAAACTCTCACCCTTTATGCCTTTCCGGTTTCTTTTGAAACGACTGCCTGCTCTCGTAGGCGTCATACGCCTTGACTATCTTTTGAACAAGAGGATGTCTTACAACGTCCTTGCTCGTCAGATTACACATCTTTATCCCTTCGATACCGCCAAGTACCTTTACCGCAACATCCAGTCCTGATTTCTGTCCCTGAGGCAGATCCTTCTGACTCGCATCACCCGTTACTATGACCTTGGATCCGAATCCTATACGTGTAAGGAACATCTTCATCTGTGCCGGTGTTGTATTCTGTGCCTCATCCAGGATTATATAAGCGTTGTCCAGAGTCCTTCCTCTCATATACGCTAACGGTGCAACCTCTATCAGACCTTTTTCCATATTCTTTAAAAACGAATCGGCACCCATTATCTGATACAGTGCATCATACAAAGGTCTTAAATACGGATCGACCTTCGACTGAAGATCTCCGGGTAGGAATCCCAGCTTTTCTCCCGCTTCGATAGCGGGTCTGGTCAGAATGATCCTTTCAACCTCATCATTTTTAAAAGCGGTTATCGCCATGGCCATGGCAAGATAGGTTTTACCGGTTCCCGCAGGACCCATTCCGAATACGATCATGTTGTCCTTAATCGCATCCACATACTGTTTCTGACCTATGGTCTTTGGTTTAACGGGCTTTCCCGATACGGTATGACATATGATCTCTTTATCTATATCTATCAGCTCATCCGTATTTTCGCTTGAAGCAGCCAACTCGACTGCATAATTGACATTCTGATCCAATATCTCATTTCCCCTTTTGGAAAGTTCCTGAAGTGTGTTTATCACTTTCTTTGCATTATTCACGGCTGATTCCCGTCCCCTGACGACCAGCGAACCGTTTTGCGAGTATATATCCACTCCCAGTTCCTTCTCTATGGTCTTCATATGAACATCGAACTGACCGAATATGTTGCATGCATGTTTTGCATCAACATCCAGTTCGAGGATCATGTTCTCATCCGCATTGTTTGACATAGTAAATCCACTCCTAAAAACCTATATTATTATACTAAAAATCGGCATAAAAAAAAAGGCTGTCCTAATGACAGCCTTAAAATTTTTTATTTCCTTACAGGCGCAAAATTCTTGTATCCGAATCCCTTGGTCTTCTCACGCCATTCATCAATGATACCTGCATAATAGATCATCTGCTTCTCATTGAGTTCTCCGCTCTTTCTCAAAGTCTCATAAAGAGTCTCAAGCTTGTTCATATCGGAAATAGTAGCGTCCTTATAGTTATTGGACATATTCATTTGTAAGCTGAAAAGTATAGCTTCTAGTGGCTTGCATTCCTTTTTTCCAAAATCAAACAGGCCCATAACAACACCCCCAAACGTAAATAAAGATAACGTTTTTTCTTTTTGGTAAAATTATTATATCATAATTATTCAAAAATGTATAATAATTTCACTCAAAAAACAAAATATTTATAAATTTTTCACAAAATTATATCATTTAAATAAGTTGTTATAAATTTTATCGGCTATATACTCCAAAAATGAAGGGTCAAGACCTTCAAAATTGGATACTATCATATCCTTTATGGTCTTTAATCTGCCGAAATACAGCGTTTCTTCGCCTTCTTTACTGTTCTCACCTGATGTTATCATATCTAATGTAACAGATTTTTCAAACCACTCCAGAATACTGGTCTCAAGCGCCTCGTCCTCATTTGTCTGAAGAACAAGTTTTTTGTATGTTTTTACCGAATTTATCCCTACACCCACAAATATCAGGAACAAGCCTCCCATCACTATATTGATGAGGACTTTGCTCTCTTTGCCTAAAGCCAAAGGTACGATGCCCAGATCAACCAAAACAAGAAGGACCAGACCGACTATACCCACAAGCAAAAGCGTCTGTGCACCGCTCTTATACTCGGCAGCCCTCTCCGAAGGTTTTTTGTATCTCGGAATATTGACCGGAGGTTCACTCATCATCACCGGTTCTTCATTATCGGCCTCAGGTATCTCTATAGGCGATATCTCCGTGAAATACTTCTTCATCAGAGGTCTTATCTCTTCTTTTTTGCTCTTCTGAATAAGAACCTCATACTGACCGTCACTGTTATTGTATTTTTTGTAAGCATAGTCTATACCGTTTTCAGAAAGGTAATCCACTATGGCATCGGCTTCTTTTTCGGGACCGAAAAAAGCGGTCATCTCTTCACCGATAGAGTCCATGAGTTTGCATCCGCAGTCCGCGCACACCTCATAGCCTTCTTTATATTCATTTTTACATATGGGGCACCATGGCATGGCTAATACCTCTTAATCAATTATTTTGATGACAGAAACTCATCTATTCCTTTAGCTCCCGCTTTTCCTGCACCCATTGCAAGGATTACGGTAGCTGCACCTGTAACCGCATCTCCTCCTGCATATACGCCGTCTTTTGAGGTCTTTCCGTCCTCTTCGTTGGCAATGATACACTTGCGGTTATTTACATCAAGTCCTATGGTCGTGCTTGAGATAAGCGGATTGGGTGATGTACCGAGTGACATGATAACAGTATCAACCTCTATGTCAAACTCGCTTCCCTTAACTTCAACGGGTCTTCTTCTGCCTGAAGCATCGGGCTCGCCGAGTTCCATTTTAACACAGCGGATACCCTTAACCCATCCGTTCTCATCTGTAAGTATCTCAACAGGATTTGTAAGAAGGTCAAATATTATGCCTTCTTCCTTAGCATGATGAACTTCTTCAACTCTTGCGGGAAGCTCCTCTTCACTTCTTCTGTAGACTATATGAACCTCCGAACCAAGACGGAGTGCAGTTCTTGCAGCATCCATAGCAACGTTACCGCCGCCTACTACCGCAACCTTCTTTCCTCTCTTTATGGGAGTGGGGCTCTTTTCATCAAAAGCCTTCATGAGGTTGCTTCTTGTAAGATACTCGTTTGCGGAGAATACGCCGTTTGCCGTCTCACCGGGTATACCCATGAACTTGGGAAGACCTGCACCCGAGCCGATGAATACCGCTTCAAATCCCTCATCTTCCATAAGCTCATCGATCGTGATCGACTTACCTATTATGACGTTGGTCTCTATCTTAACTCCAAGGCTCTTTACATTCTCTATCTCTTTTGCAACGACATCCTTTTTGGGAAGTCTGAATTCCGGGATACCGTAAACAAGTACACCGCCGGCTTCATGCAATGCTTCAAAAATGGTAACATCATAGCCCATCTTTGCAAGATCGCCCGCACATGTAAGACCTGCAGGGCCAGAACCGATAACAGCTACTTTCTTTCCGTTCTTTACGGTGGGAGCCTGAGGCTTGATACCGTTTTGTGATGCATAATCAGCAACGAATCTCTCAAGCTTGCCTATGCTTATGGGCTCACCCTTGATTCCTCTGATACATTTGCCTTCACACTGGCTTTCCTGAGGACAGACTCTTCCGCATACGGCAGGAAGTGAGCTTGATTCAGATATCACATCATAAGCCTTCTTGATATCTCCGAGTTTTACCTGCTCAATAAATGCAGGAATATTTATTGCAACCGGACAGCCTTTCATACACTGCGCATTCTTACAGTTGATGCAGCGGCTTGCCTCTTCCATTGCTTCTTCTTTGTTATATCCGAGACACACTTCATCGAAGTTGCATGCTCTGACTTTCGGATCCTGTTCGCGTACAGGAACTTTCTTTAAAACATCCATAACATCCTCCTGATCACTATCAATTGCAATTACCGCATCCGCCGTGGTGTGTATCACCTTCGGCCTCGGCAAGCAGTTTACGGCCTTCTTCAGTCTTGTATAACTGCTGACGCTTCATAGCCTCATCAAAGTTGATGAGATGACCGTCAAATTCAGGGCCGTCCACACATGCAAACTTAACTTCATCGCCAACGGTAACACGGCATGCACCGCACATTCCAGTTCCGTCGACCATGATAGGATTCATGGATACTATGGTAGGTATACCAAGCTCCTTTGTAAGCTTAGCAACAAATTTCATCATTATCATGGGACCTATGGCAACGCAAAGATCATATTTCTTTCCTTCGCCAACAAGGTCTTCTATAACTTTTGTTACCATACCGCTTCTGCCGTACGAGCCGTCATCGGTAGTAACATAAAGGTTTGATACCTTGCTCATCGCATCTTCCATAATAAGAAGATCCTTTGTCTTTGATCCTACGATGGCATCGGCCATTACACCGTGCTCACTCAGCCATTTAACCTGAGGATATACGGGAGCTGTTCCGACTCCGCCGGCAACAAACAGAATATTCTTTTTCTTTAATTCATCTACAGGAGTATCTATCAGTTCACTCGGTCTTCCCAAAGGACCTACAACATCATGGAAGCTGTCTCCGGTCTTAAGATCTGCCATCTCCTTTGTAGAAGCACCGATAGTCTGAAATACTATCGTTACGGTTCCTTTTTCTCTGTCATAATCGCATATGGTAAGCGGGATCCTCTCACTGTTTTCACCAGTTCTTACAATAAGGAACTGTCCGGGCTCACATTTCTTAGCCACTCTGGGGGCTTCTACGATCATTTGGTATATATTGGGAACCAATTCTTTTGCATCAATAATCTTATACATATGTCCTCCAACCAGTACAAAAATACAAAAACACAAAATATAGTTTATAAAACTATGTTAAAAAAATCAACAAAAAGCTGAGTTAATAATTTAACAATCAAAAATCTCTCAATGTATAAGTATTATTGCTTCCTGCTACAGCCTGATAAAGGTGTCCGTCATATACATCCACCGCAAATATGTTGCCGGTGGACATCCTGATCGTTCCTTCCTGATAATACTCACTTATAAAATACAGCGTTCTGTTCTGAACATACCTCAGTTCACTGTATGCATACATATACTTTCCTTCGCTTCCGGGTACGGAACCGTCTATACTCTCTACCCTTCCGATCTCAAACTGTCTCTGAGCCACGATATCGATCGCCGTCTCCTGCGAGACTCTTGTGTCAACATCAAGCGTATATCTGCATATGATCTCGTTTGACTCGGTTCCCGAAGCACTTACCGCAATGAAATGATAAACGCTGTCACCTAAGGGTATAGCTATCGGATCCGTATAGATGGCACTCATCGTGGTAGGTCTGCTGTCATCAGTCGTATAATATACATTTACTCCGGGCGGTACGGCAAGTGTGATCAGCTGAGGTACGCTGTAAGTACCGTCAGGCGGCATAACGATCGGATCATCTGGAACATCGGTATCTATCACATATGTCCTTCCCACTATCTGCGAACATATCCCGTTGCCGTTTACAAATACTGCATTTACTTTATAGGTCCCGTTTCTTAAGACTATAGGCTCGGTATACAAAAGGCAGTCGCTTCCGGGCTCCGATCCGTCGAGAGTATAATAAATGCTTCCCTCTATCGACGGGATAAGCTCAAGCTGCATCACTTCATCGTAAGTGCCTTCCTCAAGAGAAAATGCAGGCGGCTTAGCCATGTAATCAATGTATTTAAGCTGCATATCTTCATCAGCATAAGTCATGAGCACTGCATTAATGTCATTGTACTTCTTTTCGCTGATATATATCTGTATGAGCTTATCTATCGCCTTCTGATCATTACTATAGGATATAATCTTTCCGTATATCTCTTCCGCTTTGGGAAGATTCTGAGAAAGCTCATAGACTTTTCCTATCTCAAACAAAGGCTCCGTATTATCCCTGTTAAGAGAAAATGCCTTTTCATAATGATCTATGGCAAGAGCATAATCAGAAGAAGCGAGTGCTTTCTGCGCACAGCTCATCTGATAATCATACGAGTTATCCCTGAACATGAAAAAACAGATAAGACCCACACATGAGATCACAAGCAAAGCCGCGATCGCTATCGTAATAAAGAATGTTCTCTTTCTTATAACAACAACGTCTTTTGTCTTATCGGGTACTTCAGGCTCCGGTTCGAATTCCTCGATCGGATCTCTCTCACGTCTCGGACTGTCATTTCTTCCTTCCGGAGAGATCTGTTCAGCGACATCATTCATGACATCCAGTATGCTGTTTTCTATTTCAGGTTCAAAATCGGGAACATACTGTACTTCTTCACCGCATTTCTCGCAATAAAGATTTCCTTCTCCCAATTCATGACCGCATTTCGGACATTTCATGATCAGAACAAACCTGTAATCCTTCCGTTTGAATCCACATCTATGTTGTAAGCTGCAGGGTTCTTAGAAAGACCCGGCATTGTCATAACATCACCAGTGAGTACTACCACGAATCCTGCTCCAGCAGATACGTATACGTCTCTTATCGTAACTCTGAAGCCTTTCGGTCTTCCAAGCTTGGTAGGATCATCGCTGAGCGAATACTGATTCTTCGCTATGCATACCGGAAGATCAGAAAATCCGAGCTGTTCGATCTTATCAAGCTTCTTTTGAGCCGAAGCCAATATATCGATTCCGTCGGCACCATATATCCTGGTAGCAACCGTATTGATCTTATCCGCAAGCGACATGTCATCGGGATAGAGCAATTTAAAGTCTGAAGGTTTTTCCAAAGCTTCAAGTACCTTATTCGCTAACTCTATACCGCCGTCACCACCGTTTTCCCATACTTTGCTGAGCGCAAACGATGCACCCATATTTTCACAGAAAGACTTAACATAGTCGGTTTCAGCCACTGTATCGCTTATAAACGAGTTAAGCGTTACTACTATCGGAACACCGTATCCTTTCAGATTCTCGATATGCTTTTCAAGGTTTGATATTCCCTTTTTAAGTGCTTCAAGGTCTTCTTTGTTAAGATCTTCCTTTTTGACACCGCCGTTGTACTTAAGTGCTCTTATTGTCGCGACAAGAACTATGGCATCGGGAGAAAGTCCTGCTTTTCTACACTTGATATCCAAAAACTTCTCGGCACCGAGATCTGCTCCGAATCCTGCCTCTGTAATACAGTAGTCAGCCATCTTAAGTGCTGCCTTTGTTGCTCTTACCGAATTGCATCCGTGAGCGATATTTGCAAACGGACCGCCGTGAACAAGCGCGGGAGTATGTTCGAGCGTCTGGATGAGATTTGGCTTGATCGCATCTTTAAGCAACGCTGCCATGGCTCCGACTGCCTTAAGATCTTTCGCTGTCACGGGATTACCTGACAGATCGTAAGCAACTATTATATTTGAAAGCTTCTGTTTAAGGTCATCCATATCTTTTGCAAGACACAGTATAGCCATGATCTCCGAAGCTACCGTTATTACAAAGTGATCTTCCCTGACATATCCGTCCGCTTTTGAACCAAGTCCTACAACAATGTTTCTAAGGACTCTGTCATTCATATCCTCGCATCTTTTCCAGATGATCTGTCTGGTGTCGATGTTGAGTTCATTTCCCTGCTGGATATGATTGTCCAAAAGTGCCGCGAGCAGATTGTTGGCACTTGTTATTGCATGAAAATCTCCCGTAAAATGCAGATTGAGATCTTCCATGGGAACAACCTGCGCATAACCGCCTCCGGCAGCGCCTCCCTTTATACCGAAGCAGGGGCCGAGTGACGGCTCTCTGAGAGCGATGATCGCTTTTTTACCAAGCTTACCGAAAGCCTGTCCAAGACCTACGGTCGTAGTCGTCTTTCCCTCTCCTGCGGGTGTGGGATTGATCGCTGTCACAAGTATGAGCTTTCCGTCAGGATTATCCTGTATGCGGTTAAGATACTCATCAGAAAGCTTTGCTTTATACTTTCCGTAAAGCTCGAGCTCATCCTTATCAATACCTATTCTTGCGGCCACATCCTCGATATTATCAAGTTTTGCTTCCTGTGCTATTTCAATATCTGTCTTGGGCATAAAATCTCCTTTTTGGCATTAAACATATTCTTCGACAAACTGCTCAAACTGTTCGCTGCTCATTATTACTTCTCTGGGCTTGGTACCCTGTTCTGCACCTACAACACCGGCATCACACAACTGATCCATGATCCTTGCGGCACGGTTAAATCCTATTCTGAACTTCCTCTGAAGGTTTCCGATGGATGCTTTGTTAGCTTCTATGATGAAGTAACCCGCTTCAACAAATAACTCATCGTATCCCGAATCATCTCCGGAAGCTGACGAAGCACTTGGTGATGAGCTTATCTTGTTGACACTTTCGGATACCTGCTCCGAGAACTCGTTATGAAGTCTCTGATCCTTTATAAACTCAACAACATCCGAAACCTCTTTATCCGATACGAATGCTCCCTGTATTCTCGCAGGCTTGGTATATCCCTGGGGATAGAACAGCATATCGCCCTTACCGAGCAGTTTCTCCGCTCCGTTCATATCAAGTATCGTACGCGAGTCTATACCGCTGGACACAGCAAAGGCAACTCTGCTTGGCATGTTTGCCTTTATAAGGCCCGTAATGACGTCTACAGAAGGTCTCTGTGTTGCGAGTATCAGATGGATACCGCATGCTCTTGCCAGCTGAGCGAGACGACATATGGCTTCCTCGACTTCTTTTGCTGCGACCATCATAAGGTCTGCCAGCTCATCAACGATAATTACGATCTGAGGAAGATGCTTATGTTCTTCATCATTTAACTCGTCAACCTTCTTATTGTATCCCTTAAGATCCCTGACATTCATATCAGCGAACTTCTTATATCTGTCTGTCATCTCGGCTACAGCCCAGTTAAGTGCTCCTGCCGCCTTCTTGGGATCGGTGACAACAGGTATCATAAGATGCGGGATACCGTTATATACATTAAGCTCGACCACCTTGGGATCGACCATGATAAGCTGTACATCCTTCGGATCATGCTTATAGATTATGCTCATGATTATCGTATTGATACATACTGATTTACCGGAACCGGTACTTCCGGCTATGAGCATATGAGGCATCTTTGAGATATCTGTAACGATAACTTTGCCGGCTATATCCTTACCGACTGCAAATACTATATTTCCCTTGAAATCCTTAAACTCGGTATCTTCAAAGAGCTCTCTTAGCTTAACACCGCTGCTCTCGGAATTCGGTACTTCGATGCCGACCGCAGATTTACCTGGTATCGGAGCTTCGATCCTTATATCCTTTGCAGCAAGATGCAGTTTAAGATCATCTGCGAGCGATGTTATCCTGCTGACCTTAACACCTATGGCAGGCTCAAGTTCATATCTTGTAACACTCGGTCCCTGACTTATATCGGTGACTCTTGCACTTACGCCAAAGCTGTCGAGTGCATCCTCGAGCTTTCTTGCGGTCTCCGTCAGTACATTCTTTGAATCTCCGCCCTTTGATGATTCTCCTTTTGAAAGAAGCGACAGCGGAGGGAATTTATATTTCTTGTTTGAATTCTCACGTTTTGGTATAACGGTGTTTTCTTCAGCCTTTTTAGGTTCCGACTCAGGCTTTTGCGCTTTAACCCTTACATTGTTTACAGGTGTCTGAGGGATGGGTGTTACGCTCTCAACAGGTTCCTTGACTTCAGGCTCGCTCTCTCCCGCCATATGGAAGCGTATGCTGCTGTCCATGGGATTTGAATCCTTGACGGTAATACGCTCTTTTACAACCTCGCGCTCGGTCTCTTTGAACGTTATCTCATGCATGTCATCATGCTTTTTAAGAGAAGGGTCGTCTTTAAGCGTTGTATTTACGGATACACCCGATATCCTCTTATCCATTCTTAAAATGTTTTCGGTCTCAGCTGCTTCCTTCTCGCTTAGGCGTCTTTCCCTCTCAAGCTGTTTTGCACGAGCCTTTTCTTCTCTCTCGGCTCTTCTTGCCTGTCTTTCGAGCTCACGCTCATCCTCATCGTACTCCTCACGTCTCTTTTCGAGCTGTTCTCTTCTGAATTCCCTAGCTTCTCTGGCAGTGGTCTTTATCCTGTCACCGCCATCAAGGAACATCTCAATAAAGCTCTTTCCGAGTATAAAGAGTATACATATGATAAGAACGCAGATATCTATTATGACAGTTGCCAGCTGCCCGAGATATTTATTCATCAGAAAGCCGATGGAGCCTCCGAATACACCGCCTCCGGCTCTTTCCAGATATCCCATCTTCCACATCTGCGTTATGCTGTATTCATCGTTCATCGAACTGAAACCCTTTGTCACTTCAAAAATGATCGAAAGTGCAAAGAACAATACAGTTATGGCGATCATCTTTGTCTTAAGACGGCTGTCAGACTGTTTTGATATCCAGAGGAAAGCAAGTATAACCAAAAATACAGGAAATGCATATGCCATCTTTCCGAAAAGTCCGAACATTATATTGCTTAAGATATCACCTATAACGCCGAGTTTTATAAAATTGCACAGAAAAAGAAGAACACAAATACAGATCGACCCTATGATGACCGCATAATTGATGATAAGCAGATCTTCATCGGAAATCGTCCTTGTGTTCTTTCTGTTTTTTGAATTGTTTGTTTTCTTGGAAGAAGCAGGTTTTCTTCCTCTGTTAGAGGAAGAATTGCTTCTTTTGTTACCACTAGTGGCCATAATATATCATCCAGCCTTATCTATCAGATATCGTAATGATCATTTCTGCTGTCAAGTTCGACATCATAATGCATCCATGCCTCAGGGATAGATCTTCCGTAATCCATCTCTCTGTGAACATGCTTTTTAGGAAGAGGCAGAGGATTCTCTATGAGCTCAACCTTCTCTTCTTTCGGCTCATCGGCAGTTTTTTCTTCTGCCTTTGCGACATTCTCGTTTGACGGCGTCTCGTTGAGATCTTTTACTTCCTCTGTTACAGGATTTTCATCAAATGTCTTGAACTCTTCAACTATCGGGGTTTCTTCAAACGCCTTGAACTCCTCGACTATCGGGTTTTCCTCAAATGCCTTGAACTCCTCAACTATCGGAGTTTCCTCAAATGCTTTGAATTCCTCTACTATCGGCTTTTCTTCAAAGCTCATCTCCTCAAGGACTTTTGACTCTTCGACAGCTTTTATCTCATCTATGGGTTTTGTATCTTCAAACTTAAATTCCTCAGTAACATTCTTACCTGAGAAATCAAAGTCGTCTTCGGTTATGAGCTCTTCAGCCTCAAACTCTGCCAGAGCTTCAAGATTCTGAGCCTTTTCTATGGATCTTTCCACATCAAGCTTTTGTTCTATAGCTTCCTGGAAAGAGAATGCATCATCACCTATGTTGCTCTTGATACCGTCTTCAACGGCCATCTTCTGTTCAACTGCCTTGACATACGATATATCACCGAGTTTGTCTGCCGTATTTATTGATTCCTCTGTAACGATCTTCTCATTCAGAGCATCCTCAAACGAGAACTCATTCCTGTTCTTTGCTTCCTGTATTGACTGCTCAACATCTAGTTTTTTCTGGAGAGCTTCTTCATAAGAGAATCCGATATGCTTCTGAGCTTCCTCATCTTCTATCTTGTTCTTGAGTGCGTCCTCATATGAGAAGTCTTCATCGATCTTCTTATCGAGCATCTCTTCAAGCGAGAATTCCTCTTCTTCATCGACCGGTGCCTCATCCTTATATGTTACAGTACTCTCAAGACCTTCGATCTCGTCATCGATAAGAACAGCATCCACTTTATTCTGATCATCTTTTATGTTGTCGACTTCACTCAAAGCCTTGAAGACTTCAAGTTCGTCGGTTACAGATGTATCCGTCTTTTCGATCGAATCCCAGCTCTTGATGTAATCGTTTGGCTTGGGAGCAAAGTCAAATACGAATTCGCTCTCGATATTCTCTATCTCACGCTTACCGCTCGGCTCATATTCATCAATACTGAAATCATCAGCCTTAACGTCTTCTTTTTCGACCTTTTCCTCAAATTTGAATTCATCTTCAAAGGCAGGCTTTGTTTCTTCAGCGGCTGTTTCGGATACAATATCCTTAACAGCAGGCTCAACAGCTTCATTAGTCGCAGGTTCTTTATTTTCCGCAGGCTGCTGAGGCGTTTTCTCAACAGGTGAAACGTTCAGATTGTCAAAAGCATCAAAGCCCAGATCAAGATCGAGATCCGCAAAATTGGATGCATGAGAAACATACGTCTCTTTCTCGGGGATTACCGGTTCCTCGACTGCAGTCTCTTTAGACGGTTCATCATACAGATAACCGAAGAATGAATCAACATATGCTTTCTGATCCTTGGAATTATCTCTTCTCACGCTTTCATCCTCTTCAAGAACTGTTGCTTCACTGCCCTGAACGCTTTCAGATTCGGTCGACTCGCTTGTTTCAACCGACTCCTCGGCAGCTTCCTCTTCGAAAACCTCTTCGTATATGTCTTTTGAAACAGATTTTGGAGGTATCGTTCCGCCGCTGAACAGCGATTCGAAGTCAACATCATTCATACCAAAATCCGTTGTCTGCCTTACTTCAGCAGTATTATATTTTCTTTCGGTTTTTATCTCGTCTTCGGCTTTCTTTTCTTCAACAGCTGTCTGGATATTATCAGGTAAAGCCTCGTCTTTTATTTCTTCGTTTGGTGTCTTTGTCTCTTCAGGAACCGCTTCCGGTGTTTTAACCTCATTTGCCTTAGCCGAATCGGGCTCATTTGCTTTTTGGGGTTCTGTGTCCTTTTGAGGCTCTTTTTCCTTTTCAGGCTCCTTATTCTCAGGCTGCGTTATCTTTATCTCTTCGTTCTTTTCGGCTACGGCTATCGTTTCCACGGGAGTGCTCTGTGCGATCTTTGAAGCCGCGATGGATACGGGTTTGTCATCTATGGTCGTTATCTCTGCAGGCTGCATGTCATCCTCAAGCCTGTAGATCTTAACAGGACTTTCGGTGCTTCCGAGATCATAGAGACCGCATCCTCCGATCACAAGAAGGCATACGGCAAATATCATGATATATGCCGGTCTGTTGTTGACATTTATGAATACCATCTGAAGGGCGAGTATTACCCAGAAAGGTATGATGATATGAGCTGTATCATCCTCATTTCTCCAGAACATCACACTGAAGAACACGCTTAAGATAAGGAGAACAAATATGCCTCTCTCGTCTCCCAGACGCGTAAGGAAAGCAAAGTCTGCCCTAAATCCAAACCTGTATGATATGTGAGCAGCTATGCTGTTTATAAATCCATCGACTCCTGTTCTCTCAAACAGATATGAACTGAGTATTATCGGAGCAACAAATCCGATCAGATGTCCGCACAATATGCATATCGAATTTATGATCCTGTCACGAAGCATCTCTGTGTTGCATCTAAGCAGAACTATGACCGGTATCAGGAAAACAAATATGAATACCGTACTATAAAGTGCAAATATGCCAGTGAGCAGTCCAATGAATATGCTGAATACGGATTTGATAGATGTCTCTTCGATGGTCTTTTTATATCCGGCACTCACAAGAAGAATGATACCAAACATAAACAGAACAAGACAGTCAGAGGAATCCCTGGCTATGTTCCTGTAAAACAGCGGCATAACGGCGAGTCCGAAAGCACATACGGCTGAAGGAAAACGTCCGAAAACGGATTTAGCCGCACCGACTATCATTGCAAATGCCCCAATGCCTAAAAGTGTCTGAAGTAGATATACGGGGAAGAATGTATTACCGAATATCTTAAACAAAAATGAGAGCATGGTCGCGAACAATCCGTCCACAGTCGAAGCACTGGCAAAAATCTTTCCGTCAGAGCCAATCTTGGCCATCTCATATACCGAGCCTGTATGAAATTCCACTTTGATGATATCGCTTATGATAAGCAGTCTGAAGACAATAAACAATATCGACGCTGCGATAATGCTTATCAGATATGATTTATCAAAATTGATGTTAAGATTGCTGTCATCATACTTCTTGACAGCCTTATTAAGCACAAAAGCCAGCCCTACGACCACTCCGCAGTACACAGCGGTTATGATCATACGGCTCACTATATTGTCAATACCGAATTTTCTTCCTACGCAGATACAGAACAGCGCAAGAAGAACACCCGTGAATAATACGCACATCGCGTTGCTGAATTTATTTCTGGAAATATCCATAAA
The DNA here is from genome assembly GCA_016286035.1 of Lachnospiraceae bacterium. GTDB lineage: Bacteria > Bacillota > Clostridia > Lachnospirales > Lachnospiraceae > Colinaster. The sequence goes on along the minus strand of JAEERY010000053.1, from coordinate 55,905 downwards.
GATACCTCTGTAAGTAAACTGTTAACTAGCAATCCACTTTATCAATAGCCTGTTTGAAATCAGCTATTATATCATCAGCATTTTCAATACCGACACTCAATCTGATGAATTCAGGAAGTATTCCTGCCTCGATTAGCTGCTCGTCAGTCATCTGTCTGTGAGTATGGCTTGCAGGATGAAGGACACATGTCCTTGCATCAGCCACATGCGTAACTATGCATGCAAGCTTAAGATTGCTCATGACAGCCTTTGAAGCCTCTCTTCCGCCCTTCATACCAAACGCCATTACGCCGCAGGTACCGTTCGGGCAGTATTTCTGAGCAAGATCATAATACTTATCACCTTTGAGTCCGGCATAATTAACCCATGCAACCTTGGGATTCGAAGCCAGAAACTCCGCAACTTTCTGCGCATTCTCAACGTGTCTGGGCATACGAAGATGCAATGTCTCAAGACCGATATTGAGATAGAACGCATTCTGAGGAGACTGGATGGATCCAAGATCTCTCATAAGCTGTGCAGTAGCCTTTGTTATATATGCAGCCTTACCGAACTTTTGGGTATATACGATACCATGATATGAATCATCGGGTTTGGTAAGACCCGGGAATTTGTCAGCATACTTTTCCCAGTCAAAATTTCCGCTGTCAACTATACATCCGCCTACTCCGAGTCCGTGGCCGTCCATGTACTTGGTGGTTGAATGTGTGACAATATCCGCACCCCATTTGATGGGATTGCAGTTAATGGGTGTCGGGAAAGTGTTATCGATTATGAGCGGTACTCCGTGAGCGTGTGCCACTTTCGCAAACTTCTCGATATCAAGCACGATACATGAGGGATTGGCGATAGATTCTGCAAGCACGCACTTTGTGTTCTCCTTAAATGCCGCATTCAATGTTTCCTCATCATCGTCGGGATGAACTATAGTACAGTCTATTCCCATCTTCTTCATTGTGGTGAGAACAAGATTGAATGTTCCTCCGTATATGGGAGATGCCATTACAACATGTCCGCCGTTTTCACATACATTGAATACCGCATAGAAGTTCGCTGCCTGTCCCGAACTTGTAAGCATTGCAGCAAATCCGCCTTCAAGTGCGCAGATCTTGTTTGCCACATTGTCGTTCGTGGGATTGGCAAGTCTTGTGTAGAAATATCCGCTGTCTTCAAGATCAAAAAGTCTTCCCATCGCATCAGAGTCTTCATATTTGAAGGTTGTGCTCTGAACTATGGGCATATTACGCGGCTCACCGTTCTTAGGCGTATATCCGCTCTGTATACATATTGTCTCTTTTGATGTGTATTCTCCCATACCCTTTTTACCTCGTATTCTATTTATTCCTGTTCTTCCCAGTTTGTGTAAACCGACTGAACATCATCATCTTCGTCAAGAAGATCGATTATCCTGTTTATAAGCTTTACGGTGTCCTCATCCGTAACCGATACGTAATTCTGAGGTATCATTGTCACTTCACTTGACACATATGCGATCTTGTTCTCATCAAGCGCATTCTGAACTGCGGTAAGATCATCCGGTGCGGTCACGATCTCGTATGCATCTTCCTCATCGGCAAAATCTTCAGCGCCTGCATCAAGAGCGATCATCATAACATCATCCGCTTCCATCTCGCATTCTTCCTTGTCGATTATGATCTGTCCCTTCTCATCGAACATGAAAGATACGCAACCGGGAGTTCCGATGCTTCCGCTTCCCTTAGTAAATGCGCTTCTTACGTTTGCTGCAGTTCTGTTCTTGTTATCTGTAAGTGTCTTTACGATGATAGCGATACCGCTCGGTCCGTATCCTTCGTAAGTGATATATTCGTAGTTTACATTGCCCATATCACCGCTGGCTTTTTTGATACCTCTTTCGATGGTATCGTTGGGCATGTTGTTGGCCTTGGCCTTTGCTATTACCTGAGCGAGCTTAAAGTTGTTTGAAGGATCAGGTCCTCCCTCTTTAACCGCTACAGCGATCTCACGACCTATAATGGTAAATATCTTACCCTTGGCTGCATCATTCTTTTCTTTCTTGTGCTTAATGTTGGCAAATTTTGAATGTCCTGACATAAAAACCTCTTTCCTAATTGTTTATTCTATGGCTTCAGCCTTTTCGACATCAGCCTGTTTATCATCTTTAAGTGCGATCCTTGTGATCAGGATCTGCTTTATCATGTTGTTCTCGACAGAGAGAACCTTGAAGTTGTATCCCTTGTAGGCATACTCGAATTTTTCCTTCTTATCCGGGATATGCTCAAGCTTGGATATAAGATATCCGTTGATCGTCTCAAAATTATCATCTTCAAAGCTGATATCAAGATATTTCTCAAGATCCTCAAGCTTTGTAAGACCGTCGATGATATATTTATTCTCTTCCTTTGCTATGATGACGTCATCTTCCTCATCATATTCATCGTCGATGTCACCGACTATCTCTTCGAGTATGTCTCTCATGGCTACGATACCCGCTGTCTGACCGTATTCATCGACAACTATGACCATCTGCAGCTTAGCCGCACGCATGGTGGAAAAAAGCGCATCGACCTTTCTTGTCTCGGGAATGAACTTGGCTTCCCTTATAAGGCCTTCGACACCTTCTATGGTCTTTTTCTTGTTTGTCTTATCCCTGCCGGCGCTTATCGCATCCTTTATATGGATGATACCTACGATGTGGTCAATATTCTCCGAATAAACGGGAAATCTTGATTTTCCGCAGTCAAGCATTACTTCGATGGCATCTTCAAGCTTGTCGGACATATCTATAGCAACGATATTGCTCCTGTCAGTCATTATGTCCTTTGCAGCCTTGTCTCCGAACTCGAAGATATTGTTGATCATCGCAGCCTCGGATTCCTCTATCTCACCCGACTCGGTACCTTCGTTGACCATAGAGATTATCTCATCTTCAGCCGCCTGACCTTTAAACAGATTCTTAAGATCTTTTATAAAGTATCCGACCGCAAGACCAATACATAAAAATACGGCCGAACACGCGATAATAACGACGTTCTCCATTACACTCCAATGGCATCTTTAATGTTCCCAAATAACACAACATGCCAAGATAATACTATATCATTTTACACAATTCGAGTCAATTACCTGCATTATAATTCAACGACGGGAACATCTTTGAAATAATCCTTCTGATATACGTATTCTCCGTCCTTTACAAAGAGTCTCGGAACTCTCTTTCCTATATCGCAGACCAGCTCATAATTAAGATGATCCGAAAGATCGCTCAAACTCTCCATGGTTATGACCTCGTCACCGTCTTTTCCTATCAGTGTTACCGTATCAGACTCTTTTGCTTCGGGTATGAAAGTAACATCGACCATAAGCTGATCCATGCATACTCTACCGAGTACCGGCGCCTTCTTCCCATGAATAAGAACATAGCTCTTGTTTGAAAGCGCTCTGGGATATCCGTCTGCATATCCCACGGGTATGGTAGCCACAACCGTCGGTCTTTCGGTCACAAAGGTGCCACCATAGCTGATCGGTGTCCCTTTAGGAACGGTCTTTATGAATGTTATATGGCTTATCAGGCTCATAACGGGTCTGATATCGATCTTTTTCTTGTCAACTTCATCCGAAGGCCACAATCCGTAAAGTATGATGCCCGCACGTACGGCATCCATATGTGCGTACGGCATTTCTATTATCGCTGCGGAATTGGAGCAATGCTTTACCTTAAACTTAAAGCCTGTCTCTTCTTCTACTCCTTCAACGAAACTGCGAAACAGCTCGTACTGTTCATTGGCGCTTTTCTTATCCGTCTCATCGGCCCTTGCAAAATGAGTGAACACGCCCTCAACTTCTATATGTTCAAGATTAAGTGCTTTTCTTATCAGCCAGAGTCCGTCATCATAAGGCGATATACCGATCCTGCTCATTCCCGTATCAACCTTGATATGAACTATCGCATTCTTTGAAAGTCTCTTGGCCGTTTCTTCAAGCTGTTCAAGCATATCGTCACGAAAGACCGTGAGTCTTATGCCTCTTTTTATCATCTCCTCGTAGGCATACGGGAATGTATATCCTATGACTAGAATATCTTTTTTAATGCCCGCATCCTGAAGCTGCATAGCCTCTTCCGCAGTCGCTACCGCATATCCCTTTACCTTGTCATGGCTTTCCAGTACCTTTGCTATCGGTACTGCTCCGTGACCGTATCCGTCAGCCTTTATGACTGCATATATCCCCTGCGGCGCCTTTATTACATTTTCTATCTGTGTTATATTGTGATCTATGTTGTCCAGATCTATAAGGGCACAGACCCTTTCATAACTGTCAAGCATGGCTTGTTCGATGCTTTTGCATCATCCTTTCATAAATGTTATTCCTTCTTGATCGGATTTTCCGAAGGATTGTATTTCATATCAAAAAGATCAACAACCTCGGCCCCGAATATATCATGCATATATGAGTATATCTCCTGATTGGCTATCTCATATTCCTGTTTCCTTACAACATTTTTCTTTAATTCGACTCTGATGTTTGCCAGCCACTTTGCAAGCTCATCTATACCTTTTTCATTTTCCTTGAGCTCATCGTAACAGGTCTCCATCGTGTGGATCATGAGCTGCTTGTTGACCTCGGCGATCTCCTTTGGCATTTCCATAAGATCATCATTGTAGGAATCGATCTTGTCATTGCAGTCATTGATAAGCTGCTTGTTCTTGTCAACCTTCTCCTGGCCCTCGTTATCATCCATAAGCGTAACGATCTCGTCCATGAGTTCCTTTTTGACACGCTTTATCTCTTTTATCTCATTATTGATACGACCCTGTTTTCTCAAAAGCTCATTGAGCTTTGCTTCGTATTCCTTTACCTCATCGGTCTTTTCAACCTTGGTGAAAAGCTTGTGCCACTTGTTATCAAGCGTGGCAACGGGTACTTTTCTTGCAGATAAAGCACTTATCATCTTATCAACGTCTTTTGCCATACGACCACCTCATCGTAAGATATTGTTTGTCCGGTTATATGAAAGCCTCATAAGACTCTCCGAAAGATGTACACTCTCGACAGTAACATCATCCGGAACCTCTAAATCCACATGCGCGAAATTCCATATAGCCTTTATGCCGCATTTGACCAGTCTGTCAGCGACTTCAACGGCTCCGCTTTTAGGGATCGTGATAACAGCCATATCAATGTTGTTTTCCTTGATAAACTCTTCCATGCGCTCCATAGGCATTATCTCTATTCCTCTTATGCTCTTGCCTATGAGCTTGGGATCGCTGTCAAAACATCCGTCAAAAATGAATCCGCGTCTCTCAAAATTCACGTAATTTGCCAGACAGTGTCCAAGATTTCCCGAACCTATAAGGACCATGTGATGCTGTCTGTCAAGGCCTAAGATCTTTCCGATCTCTTTATAGAGCAGCTCAACATTGTAACCGTACCCCTGCTGTCCGAATCCACCGAAATTATTGAAATCCTGTCTGATCTGTGATGCCGTGGCGTTCATGATATCAGCCAGTTCCTGACTTGATATCCTGTCTACGCCCTTGTCTTTAAGTTCGCCCAAAAATCTGTAATAGCGCGGCAGTCTGGTGATGACCGCCTGTGAAATATTCTTCTCGTCCATACCAACCCCCAATGGTATAATTCTTATCCCTGAAAAAAGCAAGTCGTTTTGCCTTGCATAAGAGATATTATACTCCGCTTGTGAAATTCTTGTCAATGTAGCAGAACAAACTGCTCACGGTAAGACTTGAACAGCGTCCGCTTTATCTGTATAATCGTGGTGTTATGATCATTTCATGTAATAATATAAACAAAACCTATGTAGACAATCATATACTGAAAAATGTCAGTTTTCATTTAAACGAAGGCGATAAGGCTGCTCTTATCGGCGCTAATGGCTGCGGAAAAACAACCCTTTTAAAGATCATCATGGGTATCGAGCATGCTGACAGCGGTAACGTGACATTTTCAAAGGATCTTTCTGTGGGATATCTTCCTCAGAATGCCCTTTTGGATTCCACAAGATCTATGTATGATGAAGTCCTGTCGGTAAAGCAGGATATGATCGATATGGAAAAAGATATCGATGATATTAGTCATGCAATGGGTGAAGCTAAAGGTGATGAGCTCGATCAGCTCATCCATAAGCACACCAAGCTCTTATCCGAATTTGAAAACAAAGGCGGATATATTTATAAGAGCGAAGTCCGCGGTGTTTTACTGGGACTGGGATTTGACGAATCACAGTTTTCACAGACTGTAGATACACTCTCCGGCGGCCAGAAGACCAGAGTTGCTCTTGCAAAACTGCTTCTTGATTCTCCGGATCTTATAATCCTCGATGAGCCTACAAACCACCTTGATATGAGTTCTGTCACATGGCTTGAGAATTATCTTTTGAATCTTAAGAAGTCAGTCTTTATCGTATCCCATGACAGATACTTTCTTGACCGTATAGTCGGAAAGGTAATAGAGATCGAAGCCGGTGTTTCCACCACTTACGAAGGAAATTATTCCGCATATTCCGTTAAAAAGGAGATGTTAAGAAATGCCGCGATGAACGCATACATAAAACAGCAGGCCCAGATAGAACATCAGGAAGCTGTTATAGAGAAGCTAAGAAGCTTTAACCGTGAAAAGTCGATAAAAAGAGCTGACTCAAGAGTCAAGGCACTTGCCAAGATCGACAGACTTGAAAAACCGATTGAGCTTAACGATGACATGCAGCTAACCCTGACACCCAGAGTCGAATCGGGAAAGGATGTTTTGCATGTCGAAGGACTTTCAAAGGCTTTTGGAGAGAATATACTGTTTAATGATCTTTCATTTGATCTAAGACGCGGTGAACATGTAGCCATCATAGGCGATAACGGCACGGGAAAGACCACACTGCTTAAGATACTCAATGATGCGCAGACAGCCGATGACGGAAGTTATTCTCTCGGTTCAAAGGTATGCATAGGCTACTATGATCAGGAACATCATGTTTTGAATGATGATAACAATATATTCGAAGAGATATCTGATGCATATCCGAATCTCAACAACACAGAGATAAGAAATGTACTTGCCGCCTTTCTTTTTACGGGCGAGGATGTATTCAAAAAGATATCATCGTTAAGCGGCGGCGAAAAAGGCCGCGTCTCACTCGCAAAACTAATGCTCAGTGAAGCAAACCTTTTAATTCTCGATGAGCCGACAAACCATCTTGATATCACATCAAAAGAGATACTCGAAAGTGCTCTTAACAACTACGAAGGAACTCTTTTATATGTATCTCATGACAGATATTTCATAAACAGGACAGCCGACAGGATACTTGAGCTTAAAAATCACGGTTTTACGGAATATGTCGGAAACTATGATTATTATCTAGAAAAGAAGGATACTCTGACCGATTTTACTTCTTCCGGTCCGGAATCAAAGAACGCGGAAACGGTAAAGATAACGCAGGAAAGTGAAAGCAAGCTTGACTGGAAGGCACAGAAGGAACATCAGGCCGTTCTTAGAAAGATACAGAACCGCTTAAACGATGTCGAAAAGAAGATCGAAGCGCTCGAAGAGAAAAAAGAAAGTCTCGAAGCCGCATTGGCTGACCCGGTCAATTCATATAATTCCGCTAAGCTTAACGATCTTACGGCTCAGCTTGCAGAAGTTGATGAAAAGCTTTTGACATTAATGGATGACTGGGAACAGGTTTCCCAGGAACTTGAAGAAGCAAACGAAAAATAGTCGCAAATGCGACTATTTTTTATGATCTCTATTCTCAATCCTCTCCCACCAGGTGAACAGTCATGTAGTCATGTCCTGTTGCAGGAAGGAATTTTTCTATTACATCCTTTGTATCCATCTTAAGACTGGATGTATTTACACACGGATGACACCCTATCTGACTTCCTTTTAAAACATCCTCATCGATCAAAAGCTGTACCGCATGATCCTTATCATTCATCAGCCCCATTATGCTGACAGCACCGGGTTCTATATCCAGATACTTTAGCATATCTTCGGGATCTGCAAACGAAAGACGTGCCGAGTTTATCTGAGCAGATAATTCCTTGGTCTTAAACTTCTTATCTCCCGGCATCATAAGCAGATAGAAAGCTGTCTTTTGCCTGTTGCACAAAAACAGGTTCTTGCATATGACAACACCAAGTACTGCATCTATCCTGTTGCATGCCTCCATGGTGTTTGCCGCTTCATGATCGGTTCTGAAATACTCTATCCCGAGACTGTCCAGAAAATCATATGTCCTGATCTCTCTTGGCAATCTGTCTTTTATGTCATCGGGTCTGCCTTTAAAAAGTTCCAATGCTAGTCATCCTTTTTATCTAAGATTTCCCTATTTCTTTCAAGCAGGTTATATATACCGTCCTCGGAAAGCACTCCTCTTTTCAGATCAGCAGGAAGAATGCCTTCTTCATCAGCTTCAAGATCATATCTCCACTGCCTGCTCTCATAATATGCACCGAGTTCTTTGATCTTTGACTGAAAAGCTATCAGTTCATCCATACATGTCTTATGATCTGCGATAAGCTCCCTAGCCTTATCAAAGATAGACTCCATCTTCTTTATACGCTCAGTTATATCGGAGGCATTTCTGTTATCCCAGCGATATCTTTTAAGATCAACTCTGCCGTCGGTCACTTCTACGCCTTCTTCGATCAGTCTCTGACCCTGTTTCCAGGCTCCGCCGAATACATACTCGCCTGCCAGCTCTCCTTTTGCATTCACGACCCTGTGGCACGGAATGCTTAAAGGATCGGGATTCTTATGAAGAGCATTTCCGACAGCACGTGCCATCTTTCTGTCTCCGGCTTCCTCAGCTATCTGAGCATAAGTCGCGACTCTCCCTCTCGGTATCCTTTTAACAGCCTCATATATCCTTTTTGAAGCACTGTCAGATACCAGATCATAGCTTTCCGCTATCATCAGCTTTATATCCTTATCAGGTATCGAGCCGTCAAGTATGATCGTATTCCAGTGATCTTTATTCTGATGATATCCCGGAATGACGGACTTATATATGTCTCTCCAAAAGAAAGCCTTTGCAGGATCGACTTTCACATTAAGATTAATGTGACCGTCTCTCTCGTATGTCCATAAAAACGCCTTCTTGTTTCCCTTATATCTTACCAGCTGCCAGTTTTCATCATGAAACGGAGCATCCTGATAGGTATCGGGAAAAGACAGGCCGTATTCCAATACCTGTTGCCTGGTCTTCATAAACTTATTTAACCAAAAGATCTTTATAACCGCTTGCAGTCTTCACGGCAAATACAGGACTGTTGCCGGATCTTAAATATGCGCCTTCACCTTGGATCACATTTTCTCCGACTACATTGAAATCCTTATCGATTATATCGTAAGAATTTCCGTCATTTGAAACAAGCGCATAACCGTATATATTGAACTCCGTCGCATCCTTGTACATGGCTATCTCATTTTGATCATCATCAAGATATCCCCAGTGAGTTTCATCAGCATCACCGACAAAGAATCCGCTCATACCGCCGTTTATCATTCTGGTAATATAACTGTATCTGCTCGCATCATAATCGTAATCGATGCCCCAGAGCACATGATTCTGTTTCTTTGCATCGATCAGCTCAAGAGTTTCTGTATCAAGCCAGTACGCGATCTGATTATTCTCGGCATTAACCTCTGCAAGATATCTCTGATCATCCGCTACTCTCGAAAGATACATGTAGCTGTATGAAAAAGGATACTTTATATCGATATCCTTAAGCTCATTTCCGCGCGGATCATAAAGTCTTATGGTACCGTTATCATTACGGTCAAACAGCGTTGTCTGAAGACCTATCTTATTATTGATGTCGCTTGGCATCGTATAGCTCCATGAATTGGCATTTGCTATTGAATAAGAGATCTCATTTAAAACAGCACCGTTATAATCATAAAATCCTGCTTTTACTTCATTCCCTTTCTGCTTTGCACAGACTATCGAATCCTCATAAGCACAGACATAATCCCAGCCACCGCCGGTAATGTCATCCATTGAGATCATCTCAACGCTTACCGGATCACCTTCCGTCTTACCGCAGTTTATACAATGCTTGGGTTCATTGACAGTCGCAAAGGTCCACTCATGTTCAAGAGGCTCTCCTTCCGTCTTGTCACATCTTTTACATGTCTTGGGTGACTCGCATGTGGCCTCTATCCAATCATGGCCGAGTTCTTTTCCTTTTGTCTCGCCGCATATTTTACATGTCTTTGGCTTTTCACAGGTAGCTTTCTCCCAGTCATGACCGAGTTCTTCGCCCCTGGTCTTTCCGCACTTGCTGCATGTTTCAGGTTCCTCACAGGTAGCTTCCTGCCAGTCATGCTTGATACAGCATACCGAAAACAGAACAAGGCACATTGTAAGAATAAGTAAATATGTTATCTTTCTTAAGTTCTTCATTATAAGATCCTTCTTTAACGTTAAAGATTATAATATTTTATCAAGTTCTTCTCTTATGGCTTTGATGAAGTCCTGTGAATTTAAGACTGTCACATCCTTAAGGCTTGTGATAAGCGCAAGGTCCTTTGTCATCTTTCCCGATTCAATGGTCGAAAGTGTTGCTTTTTCAAGAGCATCGGCAAACTTTACAAGATCATCGTTTTTATCAAGTTCGCCTCTCTTTCTTAAAGCTCCCGTCCATGCAAATATCGTAGCAACCGAGTTTGTGCTGGTCTCTTCGCCTTTAAGATGCTTATAGTAATGTCTCTGAACCGTTCCGTGTGCAGCCTCATACTCATATACACCGTCGGGTGAAACAAGTACACTCGTCATCATCGCAAGCGAACCGAAGGCAGAGCTTACCATGTCACTCATAACGTCTCCGTCATAGTTCTTGCACGCCCAGATGAATCCGCCTTTGCTCTTCATAACTCTTGCAACGGCATCATCTATAAGTGTGTAGAAATACTCGATACCGAGCTCGTCAAATTTATCCTTAAACTCTTTTTCAAATATTTCTGCGAATATATCCTTGAATGTATGATCGTACTTCTTTGATATGGTATCTTTTGTCGCAAACCAGATATCCTGCTTTAAAGCGATCGCATATGTAAAGCATGCACGTGCAAAACTCTCGATGGATTTATTGGTATTATGCATACCCTGAATCACACCTGCACCCTTAAACTCATGGATCACTTCTTCCTTTGTATTTCCGTCCTTGTCCGTGAATACAAGTTTAGCAGTTCCTTCACCGGGAACAATTATCTCAACGTTCTTGTAAACATCACCGTAAGCATGTCTTGCAAGAGTTATGGGCTTTTCCCAGTTTCTTACGCAGGGTTCGATACCCTTTACGATAATGGGTGTACGGAAAACGGTTCCGTCAAGCATTGCTCTTATTGTTCCGTTAGGGCTCTTCCACATCTCCTTTAAGTCATACTCGCTCATTCTTGCCTGGTTGGGTGTGATGGTAGCGCATTTAACGGCAACGCCATACTTCTTTGTTGCATTTGCACTGTCTATGGTAACCTGATCGTTTGTCTCATTTCTGTGTACGAGTCCAAGATCGTAATACTCCGTGTTAAGATCGATATAAGGGAGCAAAAGCTCATCCTTTATCATCTGCCAGAGAATTCTGGTCATCTCGTCTCCGTCCATCTCAACGATAGGTGTTGTCATCTTAATCTTATCCATGCTGTCTATTACTCTCCTTTTTTAGTGCCCTCGTAGGCTTCTTTAAGTCCGTTCTTAACCATATTATCATATGCATTGACAATATGTCGATTAGCTGCTTCCTCGGCTCTGTCGGCATCCCCTGCCTTTATGGCCTCCATTATCTCCCTGTGTTCCTTGGTTGACTCACTGCTTCGCTTAAACTGCGAAAGAGTACGCTTCCTAACCCTAAGAACATATTCATGGAAGTCTCTGAGCTGATGCTCCAGCATCTTGCTGTTACATGCTTCGTAAAGTATCTCATGAAACCTGTTATCCAGAGTCGCTATCTGTTCAAGATGGCCCTTGGAAGCATGAAACTCGGAAAGATAGATATTCTCTTCCATCTCTTCCATCTGAGCCTCAGTGATGTTCGTTGTAGCCCAGCGGGCAGCAAGCCCCTCAAGCTTTGACCTCATCATGTATATATCCTGAACATCCTTGACCGTAATGCCCGTCACATATGCTCCCTTATTGGGTATGATCTGAATAAGGCCTTCAAGCTCAAGCTGTCTGAACGCTTCTCTGACAGGCGTACGAGATACTCCAAGTTCCTCGCCTATTGCGACTTCCTTGAGCTCCTCGTTTTCCTTATATATACCATTTAATATATTGTCCCTGATCTTATGATATACCCTGCCTCTCAAGGAATACTTATCAGTGACTTCGTTTTTCACATCATAATTTGCCATAACTTACACCAATTCGATTCCAAGCTTCTTACAGTTCTTATCTATAACAGCGATAAGCTCCTCATCCGTGAGCACAGTTACACGTCCCGACTCGTATTCTCCGTCAACCCATTCCTTAACCTCACGCACCAGCTGAGATCCCTTGTCGACCTTCTTCTCATCGGGAAGCTTATAATATGTATTGATCCAGTGAGCGATACCTGCAAGTCCGGATGTATTGCTTACCGCACACAGCACCGGACGATTAAGGAATTTCTCCGTATCAAATATGTTGTAGATCTCTTCATTCTTTAAAAGACCGTCTGCATGTATTCCTGCTCTTGTTACATTGAAATTCTTTCCAACAAACGGAGTTCTCGGAGGGATCTTGTATCCGATCTCTTTCTCGTAATACTGTGCAAGCTCTGTGATAACGGTAGTATCCATTCCGTTAAGATCACCCTTAAGCTGTGCATACTCAAATACCATGGCTTCAAGAGGTGTGTTACCGGTTCTCTCGCCTATTCCGAAAAGTGATGTATTTACGGCACTGCATCCGTATAACCATGCGGTTGTCGAATTAACAACAGCCTTATAGAAATCATTATGTCCGTGCCACTCCAGGAGTTCATGAGGAACACCGCCGTTAGTATGAAGCGCATAGATGATACCCTGAACGCTTCTGGGTATAACGGCACCGGAGAAGTTCACGCCATATCCCATCGTATCGCAGGCTCTGATCTTAACGGGGATATTGTATTCCTTCATAAGCTTCATGAGCTCAACACAGAAAGGAACAACAAATCCGTATATATCCGCTCTTGTTATATCCTCAAGATGACATCTGACTGCGATACCTTCATCAAGGCACTGTCTTACAACGCTTAAGTAATGCTCCATAGCCTGTTTTCTTGTCATCTTAAGCTTTAAGAAGATATGATAGTCTGAACAGCTTACCAGAATTCCGGTCTCTTTCATTCCGATCTCTTTAACAAGCTTAAAATCTTCCTTGCTGGCTCTGATCCAGCTTGTAACTTCAGGGAACTCATATCCTCTTTCCATACATTTATAAACAGCATCCCTGTCCTTCTTGCTGTATAAGAAGAATTCGCTGGCTCTGATCATTCCGTTGGGACCGCCGAGTCTGTTGAGATAATCGTATATCGTGACTATCTGTTCTGTGCTGTAAGGCGCACGGGACTGCTGACCGTCTCTGAATGTAGTATCCGTGATCCAGATATCCTTAGGCATATTTGTAGGTACTATCCTGTTATTGAACGGAATCTTTGGTATCTCCGAATACGGAAACATATTTCTGAAAACATTGGGTTTCTCAACATCATCCAGAATATACATGTGTTCTTCTATCTCTAAAAGATTGTTTTTGGGGTTCATCTGAACCGGACTGTTGTGAAATCCTTCAAATTCGTACATATCATAATCTCCCTTATAAACGAAAATTGTTCACTCGTATGATTGTATACAATTATACCGTCTATGTCAACCTCAAAATTCCAACATAAAACTACCCCGAAGACATATCCTTTGTCCTCAGGGTAGAATTCCTTATTCACTACAAAGTCTATTCAGTTTTGAACGCTGAGATCTCGGTCTTTAACCCTTCCATATTTCTGTCAAGGTTTTCCGAAACCTTATTAAGGTTGCCGACATTTCTCACAAGCTCATCTATAACCTCATTTACAGCCGATGCTCCCGCTGCGCTGTCATCGATGATCTGAGACATGTTCCTTACGGTATCAAGCGTCTCGCCTCTTAGCATATCAGCTCTTTCAGTATTGCTCACAATATCCTCTAGAGACTTGACGACCTCTCCCATCTGTTCATTCATCTTATGGAAGATGGCTACAACCTCATCAACAGCCTGGGTCTGTGCCGCTACCATCTCGACAGCCTTATGTGCCGAAGAAACGGTCTCCTGTGTATGTCCAGTGATCTTTTCTACATTGTTCTGTATCTCTTTTGCAGCGTTCTTTGACTGATCGGCAAGTTTTCTTATCTCTTCGGCAACAACACTGAAGCCCCTTCCCGCATCACCCGCTCTTGCGGCCTCTATGGACGCATTGAGTGAAAGCAGGTTTGTCTGACCCGCTATATCCGAGATCATGGTTACAAAACTGTTTATCTGCTCTGTTTCCTTGCGAAGCTTCTCGATACTGCTTCCCACTTCCGTGGTGATCTCATTGGTATCTTTAGCTCTCTCTCCAAGGAAGCTTACCTTTTCCATGCCTTCGCCGATCATCTTCTCCGTATCCACGACAAGACTTTCGACCGATGTCATTGTATTGTTTATCCCTTTGATCTCTTCCGAGAGCTGCTTTGTCTTATCAACACAATCATTTGCATGTCTAGACTGTCTTTCCATGCCCTGATTGATAGTTCCGACAACATCAGATATCTGATGAGAATAACTGTCTATGACTTCGGCAGCCTCTCTTACATCACCGGCCGAAGCTTCCAGTTCCTGCGTCGCATTGCTTACCTGCGTTACCAGATGCTTGTTGTTGGCTATCATGTTGTTGGCGGCGAACGCAAGATCAGTAAACTCGTCTCTTCCGGTTGCCTTTACTTTAACGGTAAGATCACCCTTTTCAACTTCACCGAGAGATCTGCCGATACGCTTCATGTTTCTCTGAATGCCGTAAGCTATGAACAGTCCGAACAGTCCGGCGATCAGGCTGGCAAGGATAACCAGCGATATCGTAACAACCTTTATCGATTCAGCCTGTGATGTAACGATATCCTTCGGAACAAGTGCACAAAGCGTTGCGCCGCAAAGACTGCTCCTGCTGTATATGAACAGATACTTTTCTCCTAGATATCTGATCTCTGCAGAACCTCTCATGACAGCCTCTGCTTCTTCAGAGCCTTCTTCGACTTCTGCAGCGACCTGATCTATGGCATTGTAGAAATCCTGTCCGAAGAATACGCTCTGTCCTGCTTTAAGAGAAGATTTTTTACCTTCTTCAATATTTTCACTTATGACTTCACGACCGTTTTCGGTAACAAAACCTATTATGCTTCCTTCACCAAGATCGATCTCTTTAAGTGAATCTTCTATATAAGCCGACGATATATCAAATATGATCGCAGCCGTCTTCTTTTCGGAATATGTCTGATAAGAAAGAATCGAATCCTCCGATTTGAGACCCAAGTGTGAATCTAAGACTTCATGAGAATCGATCCAGGGCTTGAGCTTTTTGCCATCCATAGGAGCAGATGCGACATAATCCTCGAAATTACCGTATACAAGTGTTCCGGAATCATGTGCAACAGTGGTAAGAGCCTGAAGATCCGATCCCGTATTGATGATGATATTCATGATACTCGGATTGCTCTTTTGTATGGTAGCAAGACTTGATCTTGTCTTTTTAAGGATATCTGCAGTTTCACTAGCTTCCGAAAGCCCCAAGAAATACGATCCCAGATCCTTGTCGTAAGCATAGGTATATGCCTGCTGGGCTATAAAACTGTTATTGAGGTCGATCTTCTCCATGGCCATGTATATTGTCTGGCCGGTGGATTCCATAAACTTCTCCTGCATACCGTCAGAAGCCTTGTTGTATGCCACAAGACCTATGATGACCATGAACACTATGGGTATCAGGAAACAAAGAATGATCTTATTCCTGATCGAATATAATGCTCCTGCCACTTTAGAATTTTTTGCAGTGGGAACTTTACTCTTTCCTGCGATCTTTCCAAATAATCTTTTGAGGTCCACCTTTTCCTTCAATGAAGCCGTTTTGTTCTTTGCGTCTTCAGCCTTCTTTTGGCTGCTTTTCTTTAAATCCATAATGTAAACCCCTTCCGATATTTGTTTTTCCCCTCATGTATGATATTATCTGACTCTTTTCTTTCTGCTGAATACCATGATCAGCCCGACAGACAAGAGTAATATCGCTATCACATAATATACAGAGAATGAATGATCTCCGGTATCGGGTGATTCATCCAGTCTGTAATTCTTAACAAGCTTACCGTCCTTGACATTTAAGACCATATTGTCATCTCCAGTGGTATAGATACCGAAATACGACAGATGACTTGTTTCAAATGTGATGCTCTTGTTTGAAGCATCGACACTTGCTTTCAGTTCTTCAAGCTGACCGTCATCATCCAGTGTGATGACATGATACATTCCTCCTTCTTTTTCAAGCGGAACCGTCACATACAAAACCGATTGACCGAGACGTTTTATATCAACGTTGTCGGTAGGATCCTTAAGCTTTATCTCATAAGCCGTAAGATCTGAAACATCGGAACCGAACAGTTTACTGTATGCAAGGTTTAATGCCTCTTTTGCGCTTAAGCTGTCATCCACATACAGTCTGCCGACATTCTCATCTTCAGAAAGCCTTGCACTGTATCCGCTTTCCGATGATCCGTTATGAAGAGTTTCCACATCTTTCGAAGCCTGACTCGACTTATAAGGTTCGGATGCCGGACTTACAGAGTCAAGTCCGTTTATCCTATACTCTTTTGAATTATATATGAACGTGTCGCTTACAGAAGCTAATACATCACCGGAAAATATCCTGTTTGCGATCAGATCAGCGGTCTGATCATCTTCATTTATACTGACGATTATTCCCGAAAATCCAAGTGTGTCATTATCCAAAACACTGCCTTCAAGCATGGACTCGTCAATGCCTTTATCAACTACGGCATACAATACATTATACAGCGCATCCTTCCTGTAGTCGCTGTTAGAGAGTCTTTCACTCGTTTCGTCAGCTGTTACAAGGGGAAGTTCATTTCCTTTAAATGCAACAACTTTTGTATTATCCGCTTTTGAGGTCTTACTGAAATCAAAAGCCTTGAGTCCGATATATTTAAGGCTTTCCGGTAACGTGACATCGCTTAACGGACATCCCATGAATGCTCTGTCACCTATTGCCTCAACACCGTTCATCCCGTTTATATAAGTAAGATTCTTGCAGTCTCTGAATGCATCCGAATCAATGAGTCTTACACTGTCAGGCACATAAACCTGTTTTATACTCTCATTCTCCGAAAAGCATCCCGCGGCTATGCTCTTGACACTATCCGGAATATTTACCGTCTCATCGGATCCGTTGTATGCTAGCAGTATACCGTCACCAACTATAAGGAACTTTTCACCGGATATATCCGACATGAACTTCTTCATATAAAGAGTATTATCGAATGCATACCCATCTATATATGTAACGCTTGAAGGTATCGAAACATCCGAAAGTACATCACAGTGATAAAATGCTCCGTATCCTATCTTGGTCACACCCTCGGGTATGCGGACATTCTTGATACCGCTTCTTGCAAAGCTGAATCTTCCTATCTCTTTTGTTCCTACAGGGATTACAAAATCATCCTGATTATTCGATGCATAATATGCCTGTGATGCGATCTTGTCACCGACATAAGTGTATTTGGGAAGGTAGCCTCCCTTTCCTGAATCATATATGACGCTTCCGCTATCGGATGAATCCGTGTTTTCCTGAGAATCATCTGAATCCGTCACAGTCTGATCATTTGTAACTGCAGGTTCACTATTGGTCGAACCTGTATCATCCTTCTCTATCTGTTTTACTTCCATCTCTCTGTTTATAAAGAAAACAGCCTTTCCTCCGACTATGACAGTCTTTCCAAACAGCGACGGATCATTTTCGGCAAACATCGGTGATACGCTTGGCATCCAGTCCACATTGGAAGGATCCCTGCTCGCATCTATAAGTCCCGAAGAAGGACTGTATACGTTCTCAGGTGATGAGTAGGTGTTATTATCATCCTTGTTTGAATCACCGTTTCTGTAATAGATCTCGTCACCGACATTGTTATATATGCCGTAAGCATCCTGATCTTCGGAAGCATTTATATCCGATTTTTCATAATTCTTGAAATAATCATACGCATATGTTCCCTCATCTGCGATGATGTTTAATTTCGGACAGCCGTCAAATGCTGTCGGCGAAATAAATGTGACAGAACCCGGGATCTCGACATCCGAAAGGTTGACACAGTTTTCAAAAGCTTTTGCGTCTATGTAATTTACACTGTAGGGGATCTGTATGCTCTTTAGGTTCTTGCAGTTTGAGAATGAATAAGCAGGTACTTCACACAATCTGCTGCTAAGATAGACCTCTTTAAGATTTTCATTGCCCCAGAAGCTGTACGGGCTTATGTGCTCTACAGAATTGGGCATCTGATATGCCGGGTACTGATTCCCCGAAAGATATGTATAGATCTTCTGCTGTGTATCATCATAAAGAACTCCCGCTTCATATTTGAAGTCATCATTCTTTCTTGAAACACTTATACCAGCAAGATTCTTACAACCTGCAAAGACACCGTCTCCGATCTCTTCCACACCTGCACCCAGTGATACGTTTATAAGACCGGTACAGCCGCTGAACGCAGCCGAGCCTATCGATGTAACATTGTCAGGGATGATAACACGGTTAAGATATGTACAGTTTGCAAACGCACCGTGTCTTATCTCCTTTACGTTCTTGCCTATATTGATAACACCAAGATAGGGATTGTTCGCAAACGCCTCTTCTCCTATCACTTTGATATCATCAGAAACAGACACGGTTGTGGCCGTGCCTGTATATTCCGTCAATGTGTCTTCATCCAGCAAAAAATACTCTTTGGCAACCGAAGCAGCTTCTGCCAGACGCGGCGGGATCTGTGTAAATATGATCGCAGTTATTATGAATATCCCGCCTATAAGTCTTCTGATCCTTCTGGTCATACGCAGTTACCTGTCAGGCGGTCTTTGGTACCTTTACAACCTTGTCCTTCTTTAAGAAAAGTATCAGTGACAATGAGAACAAAGCTATCGATACGAACCACTTGGGATGTATTCCGTCACCTGTCTTTGGTGTGGAATCTATGGTTCCGTATGTAAGATTGCTCGTATCCACATATATCGTATACGGTGAGAAGTGTGTTGCAGTAAATGAAACACACGGTATTCCGTCAACAGTTACAAATTTGCACGGAAGTTCTTCAAGAGTCATGCCATTGACTGCACCGACTCTGTTGTTTCCGGCATACTGCTTGAGTGCATCCGGTATCGGCATCGTAATGTTGACCGACAGACCGTTTACATTCGTTATCCTATTTGTACCCGTAGCATCATACAAAGATATATCCATTGCAAAATACTTGATGGGAGTCATATCTCCGTATTTCTGCGAAAGTGCCGTAGCAACTTCATTGGCAGCTTCATTGCTCTCGGTTATCTTAACGATAAAGTTATCCGTCGAACCGCTGACAGAAGCATACGCCTTATCTACATTTGATATTCCGGGCTTTGATATATCAACAACTGTACCCGTATTTCTGTTAGGTACTGTTCCTGTTCCCGTAGTACCCGTCCTTGTGGAAACACTCGTACTTGTTCTTGATGAACTTGTACTATCCTTATATGTTGCGGTTACGATACAGTCTCCAGCAGGCATCTTAAGCGTTGTCGCTTTAGAAGTTGTACTGTAGATGGTAGGTGTAGAGTTACCGCTTGTTACCCATTTATCAAATACCTTTCCTGCCGGTGCATCGATAGCTTCGATGATAACAGTAGTATCTGCAGCATATGAACCCGAACCCGAACCGTATACAACCTGCAGATTATACTGTTTAGCTGTAGGTGTGGGCGACGTCTTGGGTGTAGGAGTAGTACTTCCGGGTGTTACTCCGGGTGTTGTTCCTCCGGGTGTTGTTCCGGGTGTTGTTCCTCCGGGCGTTGATGTAACCAAAGGTGTTACTCCCGGTGTAAGTGTACCGTCAGCCGAATATACAGCAAGTCTGAAGCAGTCCGAAGTTATATTCTTAAGGCTCTGATTCCAGCCGGTAAATGTATAACCCGGTATAACAGGAATCAAAGACTCATCGGGACCTTCAGCATTCTTTCCGTTCTGTACATGTTCAGTATAAAGAAGATCCGTACCTGTCTGATCGTAGAACTTGACTGTCCATACATCATCAAGAGTCTGATCAACGATATATCCCTGTTTCTTTGCTATCTTTCTTGAAGGAGCATCTTCGTAAGTCACATAGTAAGCAGTCTTTACCTTGTCTCCCGTAGGACCGTTTGAATCATCTCCAAGATACAGATTCTTGTTTCTTACGGTAGCCTTAAGATAGTCACCGCCTGTAGCAAACGCTTCCTCTCCGATCTCCGTTACATTGCTCGGAACATCTACCTCTGTAAGGTTATAGCATCCGCTGAAACAGTCCTCGGGAATCTCATCTATTTTGTCAACTCCGGTAAAGTCAGCAGCTCTTAAATAGATACAGTCTGTGAATGCACCGTCAGCTATCTCTGAGACATTTGCAAGATCGGGATCGTTGCTGACATTTACAGTACCGCTTCCGACAACGCTTCCTCTTGTCTCGAGTCCTTCTATTATCTTCTTTCCGCTGGGCGTATTCTCATAGAGCACGCCGTTATTGCATACGAAGTTATCGTTTCCACAGGCAACACTTGTGATCTTTGTACATCCCGCAAAAGGTCTTACTCCGACATCTTCGATATCATCACCAAGATATGCTGTCTGGAGATTCTCACAGCTTTCAAAAGCATTATCCGGAAGGTAGACAACATCATACATGGTAACGGATGTAAGACGGTCGTTACCTCTGTCGACATTTTCAAGAGAACTTGTCGGGTCATATTCACGAGGTCCGTCAGTTCCTGTCTCGCTACCGTAGAATCCTCTGAAGAGACCTTCAGTCGAATATGTATTGTACGGTGTCATTCCCTTGTTAAAGTAAGCTGTTGCACTTGCTTTGTTTGAATAACTTGCTACCTTGTTGGGATTATCACTCGTATCGTTGAAGAATCCTTTTACATCTATCGATTCTATACCTTCGGGAATAACAAGGTTCGAGCAGTTCTGGACCATGGTCTCTTCCCAGTAATTGAGTGAATCACCGTTATTGATCTTGTCCATTATTGTCTGACCGTAGTAAGGATCGGTCGCAGAAGGTGCTGCATCAAGTTCAACAAGTTTTCCTTTGTTTGCATCATAAGCAACCCTGTCAAGATACTCATAATGAGGATAATCGACAAGTGTTGCAAGATCGTTCTGATTATCAAGGATCACAGAGAGGCTTGTTGGAGCCGGAGTCTTGTAAAGAGTTCTTATACTCTGTGATTTATTTGCGTAGTTTTCTGTATTTGTCGCCCATTCAAAAGGAGCATATCCCGTTCCTATCTCACCGTGGATAGTAAGTTTTGTTCCTCCTGTATTAAATGCATCTGTTCCTATATTTCCGTCAGGGAATGCGGACAGATCAGAAGGCGATTCAAATGTGATATTTTCAAGTTTAGGACAGTTCTGGAAAGCCTCATCACCGATCGATGTGATCGTGGGTGAGAATGTCACCTCGGACAGTCTCGGACAGTTCTCAAACGCACCGTTACCGATCGTTGAAACACTGTTTCCAAGATATGCCGTCTCCATCTTGTCTGCACCCGCAAAGGTATTGTCATCAAGATGGTCGATATTGCTTCCGTCTTCAATAACAAGATTAATTATATAATCAAGTACGCCTGTATTGGTCGAATCACCGATAAAGCATCCTTCCTTGATGCCGGTAACAGTTGTAAGACCTACAACAGCAGGTATTCTGAACTCATCGATATCGGAAGGCGTATCGGGGAACGAACAGCTTATAAGCTCACCTGTATCCTTTTCGATGACCATCAGATAGTTACCGTCGGATACTTCATAGTAATCCTTGCCGTTCTCGTTATATACGTAAGGTACATGTCTTCCCACATTTCCGGTTGCCGCATAATCATACAGAGCTCTCCATGTGGATTTTCTGGGATTTGCAGCCTCAAATGCAGAGATCTGTTTGGGACCTCTTACATAGAAATTGGGATTGGTGACAGTATAGAACATCGTATTGGGATCGTTCTTGTTCGCACTGCTGTCATATGAAGCATTTACACAGTTATCGTTAAATGTAACGCTCTCAAGATTTCTGCAGTTATAAAGTATGGTATCATCTATCTCGCCGTTTATACCGCTGGGGAATGTAACATATTCAAGGCTGTCTCTTCCTGCAAAAGCATACTCGCCTATATTTTCCTTTGTACCTGTTGTTGTAATGGTCGAAGGCAAAAGCAGATCCTTAAGATTATCACTTGCACCTGAAGGTATGGCAAAAGCAGCTTTACCGATAGAAGTTATCTTTGCATTGTTAAAGTTAAGGTTTTCAAGTGAGGAATTATTATAGAACGCAAAATCACATATCTCTTTCGAAGTCTGACCTACCGCACCCGAAGGATCGAAATTAACGGTCTTTAAGTTTTCACAATCGGCAAATGCACCAACACCCACATAAGAACATGCTTCGGGTATCGTCACCTCATTGATCGCACTGCCCTTGAAAGTCTCATCAAACACCTTAACAACACCGCTTATATCGGCATTTGTAAGTCTTGTACAATCCGCAAAAGCACGGTTTCCGACAAGTGCACCGTTAGGCAGTGTCGCAGCGGTTATGAAACTTCTCTCAAAAGCTCCGTCACCTATAAATGTGATCTCGGGAGCCATATCAAGAGTATTTACATTCTTTACATCGGCAAACGCACCTGCACCTATACCGATGATCTGATCCTGCGATTCACATAAGAATCCGTCATTATCAACCCAGTAGGTGTGACCGTCTATGGTCGTTGAATGAGATCCGTATGAGCTTCCAACATTGGGAAGGAATACCTTGCCGTCAACACCTGTTCTCTGCAGTTCCTGATTTACGGCAGAAACAAGCTTTACGGAAGGAGTACCGTCACCAAAGACATTCTTGCACAAAAATTCAATTCTCTGATCATCTGTTGTATAAACATCGGCATTTGTCTTTATGATGGCATCCGGTTTGTTGCCTGTGCCGTTCATATAAGCTTCATACGCTGTACGGTAAGCAGAGACCTCATCCGGGAAATATTTATTTAACCACAAATGTATATCGTTCGTATCAATATAGTCGGCATCAAGAATATAGTTATATCTTAAGCTCTCGACAGTCTTCTTTTCCGTAGCAGACTCTCCGTAATGAAGATCGACATCTATGTATCGGTTTGTGGATTCATTATAGAACTTCTCTACATCAGCCTGTGTCAGATACGCATAATCATAGTAGACCTCATTGCTAAGAGAGATATTGTCTGTAGGATAAAGGTCGTTATAGTCGGTTATGTATCCGCCGTTTGCAGTCTCGGCATAATCAAACTGTCTGTCAAGCAGCCATGTGCCCGCAGATGTCTGCATCACGTTATATGCAGATCTGTTCGTATAGCTTGAAAAATCCTCATTTGACGCAAAACTATGTCTGCTGTCATTGAAGTTCGTATTATATGTTGTCGGCGCTACGTAAGCCGGTATATCTGCTGTTGCAGTATCATATGCGTATGAATCGGGGAACGGTATGGCCGCTACTATGATCGCAGATGCCATGAACAATCCGCCGACAGTCTTTCTTACAGACTTTTTCATCCTTCTTTTTGTAGAACTGCTCTTAGTTTTTTTCATAAATATATTCTCCACAATAGAAATATTTACATACTCTTATAGATTTATCGGAATATTTAGAACAAAAATTTACATAATATCCCGATTTTCATAACATACCATTTTTATTTTACTATATATAGCGGTTTTTGCAAGCGTTTTCCTACATATTGTGGGTGTTTTCAAAAGCTTTTTTCTCAAAAGAAAAAGAGACCGATCATCTCGGTCCCTCATACTCAAAAATATCCTATTTAACCTTCTTTGCGACCACCACAAATCTTCCGTTAGGTTCATTGTAGTCACATGTCGATAATGTTATGAGCTTATCCCCGTAATGCGCCCTTACACCCGTATCATATAGGGATATGGCTGCCATCTCATCCATATTTGAATCAAACTCATCCTCACTGGTCGCATCTATGAACTTGTAATACTTGAATACTATCTCTTCCTCGCTGTATATACGCGAACGGAAGACATACATGATATCATATGTTCCTTCTTCATATATGGTGTCAAACATTATAGTCGGATGTTCCTTGTAATACTCTTCCTTCGAATAAAGATTTAAGTTTCCGAACATCTTTCCCGATTTCATATGATGGCCGTAGATTATCATGTTGTCGTTGGGATGAGCGGCGTCACAGTCCTTATCCATGAATATCGAACCGTTCTTGTCATATTCCTGATTATAGTTATGATCAAGATAATATTCATTGTTAACGGTCTGCATCACAGGATAATCGATATTCGTGCCTTCTATCTTAAGCCATCCGACCAGCTTTTTATTCTTCTGATACAGCTTCTCATATTTCTTGAGTACGGGCGGTATGCTCTTATCCTCATGAACAATGTTCACGCTGTATTCCTTGGAAGTAACGGTATCGTCAATAAGATCCGACAGATCACTGTACTCTGCATCATTCTTTGCATACATCGTATAATAAAAGATAAGATATCCTATGCATGCAAGAGCAACAACAGAAAGAACAGCGACCAAAACTTTTCTTTTACGTTCTTTTATATTTATCTGTCGTTTGATCTCGGCTTCAAGCTCTTCATCATGTATATTGTTTTTCTTTTCCCTGATGTGCTCTTTGCCGTTTGATTTTTTCTCTTCTTTATTAAACAGCTTAAAGCCCTTCCTCTCATTTTGAGAAAGAGCTTTATCCTTTTCCAGTGTCTCAAGCATTTCATCGAGTTCATCCAAAAAATCGTCTCCGAGCATTGTCTCGAACCGATAATTGCCGTTGACTATGTTGTCACGGATCCTTTTGACATCTTCTATCTTTGTAAGATCATGTCTATCCTTGATATCTTCGATACTGTCAAAGTCTCTCCTTGCAGCCCTGTATGATTCAATATCTCTGAAAACACGGCCGCCGACTTCCATATTTGCCATATATCCTACTCGCTTTGTGCCTTAAGTTGTTCTATATCCGTTATAAAAGCCTCCGGATAATAACTGGTTATGGTATATATCTTCTCGCTTCCCTCGACCTTGGCAAAATACGTACCTTCGATCTCATAACGATCACCGATGAAATATGTACTCTGTACACCAGTGCCGTCAGTGAAGCTTACGATATATGATGGTGAATCAAGTCCGTACTCCTTAAGCTCTGACGGATCTTCTATCTCGGTCCTTGCATTAAGGTTTGATGCATAGCTTACGATATCCGCAACCTTGTCTTCATCAAGCTTTATGCTCTTGTCCGAATCAAGTGTCCAGGTTCCCGCATCATCCTTTGACAGGCTTATTGTAACACCGTCATGGATATATGAAACATTCCTAACCGATGCGGTGTCCGTTTTTATGACCGATATGATACCCACCTCATCAAGTATCTCAACATTGTCCACCTTATAGATGGCTACAACATATCCCACCACCGCAAGAATGAGTACTACGAGCAAAATAAGTAACTGTTTTTTCTGCTTTTTCATTATCTTTTCCTTCTCTTAGCCCAGATCACGAATCCGGCTACCAGAAGTGCTACCGGAACGACCACGAGCAGAATGATAAATATGATGAGTCCCGCAGAACTCTTTATGATAAATCTTTCCGCATTAACGGATTTTGCAGGAACAACTACAGCAGATGCATCATCGCTTACACACTCGTTAACGATATTTGTAAATATCTTTAAGTTTGCGTTTGATGTGAGCTGATCGGCCTTATCGCTGAACATGTAAGGAGAACCTACAACATATGCATAAGCCTGCTCACCGCTCTCGGTAGTCCTGCTTGATGTTACTGCTACATTTAACGGTCCGACCTCATCTGTTGATGAATCGTAAGCATAATCATTCACATCAACGATACTGTTCTTTCTGAATGATGTCTCAGATGACTTAAGGAAGGGCACCACATGAACAGTCTCGCTGTCCTCATCGTATACATAGATTGCTTTAGCATAAGGCATCCATGCATTCTTCTTTCCGTATACTCCGTTTGTTACAACATTGTTGAACACTTCGGGGATTATATAATACGGATCACTCGCATATGCCTTAAGGTCAACTACAAGACCGTTCTCGCAGTATATTCCGTAATACTCAAGTATCTTATCAAAGTTCGGCATTGTCTGACGTACATCATCAACAAGAGGGATCGAAATAAGTATCTTTCCTCCTTTTTCGGCATATGCCATGAGCTTTTCTACATCGTTTGCCGAAAGATCCGACATGGGTGAGAGCATCATAAGCATCTCACAGTCTTCAGGTATATCTTTTCCCAGAAGATCAAGACTCTCTATCTGATAATTCTGCTTCTTTATCGCATCAAGATATCCCGCATCGGGCTCCATCTCGTCATGGCCCGTAAGATAATAAACCTTTGCTGCCAGACCTTTGTTGATATAGTTAATGGCTGATGTTATCTGTCCTTCTATGTCATACTGCTGAGTCGTATCATAGGAACCGTCATCATTAAAGCTGTAATCATATACATACATATCTTCATAATTGACATATCTGGTTCTTGTTGCTGTCTCCATGAACAGTGAATTGTATGTAGGCTGCGAATCTATGTATTTCTCATAGAACTTGGGACTCTTGTCAGGATTCTTATACTCAACGGTGATCTTGTCAGAAAGCTCCGTATACAGTTTTAACATACGGTCAACCGCTTCATCCTTATCATCTTCCCTGGCATAGACATATATCTTTAAATCTTCGTTAATCTGACCGACAACTTCCTTTGTCGAGTCACACAGCGTAAATATCCTCTGCTGTGTAAGGTCATGCTGCATAACCTTGTCAGGGAACTGTCTTACGATAAGATTTGCCACGATAGCTATTGCACAAACAATGATTATGCTCGTGAAACTGAAAGCTCCGATCGCAAAGTTCTTAACACTCGTTGTATATCTTCTCTTCTGAACAGACTGTACCGTAAAGAATAAAAATACCACTGTAATCGATACAAAATAAACGATACATCTGAAATCAAGTATTCCCGCAAGGAAAGGATCATATCTGTCCGCAAGATCAAGAGCGCTTAAACCTTTTGCTATAACCTTGAACACTCCTACTTCAGTGTTCTCCAAAAGGTTCTCGATACCTGCCATCAGATAGATCACAAACATTGAGATGATACTGAGTATCGCTGCGATAACCTGGCTTTCCGTAAATGATGAGATAAACATACATACGGCAAGACATGCACATCCGTAAAGGAAGAATCCAAGCATACCGAGCAGATTGATACCCCAGTCAATTGAAGTATATGCACTTATAATGATAGGGAATGCTCCGATAACAAGTACTGTTATTCCCAAGACAGCTACCATGGAAAGATACTTACCGAGTATGATCTTTCCGACACTTACAGGTGAAGTAAGTGTTAGCTGATCAGTCTTTTGCTTTCTCTCTTCCGTCAGTATCCTCATTGAAAGAACAGGCAGAGAAAATACCATGATCATCAGAAGTCTGATGAGTACGATAAGAATATCCGACATTCCGCCAAGGATATTTATCGCATAGAAATACAGTGCCGAAACAAATACCATGGATGCTATGAACACCCATCCTATAACATTCTGGAAGAAGTTTTTGAACTCTCTTTTGAATATAGCCAACATCTTACTCTTCCTCCTTATTTATATTTTCATTATCATCTGCAGCTTCTTTTTGAGTCTCTTCTTTGCTTTCCTCAGTTTCCTCTACTGTCTCATCGTCCTTTAATTCCTCGACGATCTCTTCTGCAATTGATTTCTTTGCTTTCTTCTGCTTAGCTTTTAAAGCCTTCTCTTTTTCTTCCTTTTCAGACTCCTCTTTTTCTATCTTTTCAACATAAGCATCATCCGTAAGCTCAAGGAAGATATCCTCAAGGCTCTTTGAATCATTTACGAGTCTGTAAATGCTGATATTCTTGGAAGCAAGCTTCTTATTAAGATCATCTCTTATCTCTGCATCGGAGTTGCAGCTTATGAAGCATTCAACACATCCGCCGGATGCATTGTCAACGGTACAACTCTTGATGCCATTGATAGACTTGAGTATCTCAGTCACTTCCTTCTTGCTTCCTTTTGCAGTGAGCTCAATGGTATTGTTGCTTCCGAGTTCATTTAAAAGACTCTCTGCTGTTCCGGAAGCTACCATACGTCCCTTTGCTATTATCATTATCTCATCACATACTTCAGCAACCTCGCTCAGGATATGTGAACTCAGTATAACCGTATGATCCTTCTTAAGCTCTCTGATAAGTTCTCTGATCTCTATTATCTGCTTGGGATCAAGACCAACTGTAGGCTCATCCAAGATGATAACATCAGGATTACCTATCATAGCCTGAGCAAGACCTACTCTTTGCTTATAACCTTTTGACAGATTCTTGATCAGTCTTTTTTGCATATCGGTTATGAAAGTCTTCTTCATGACTTCCTCAACCTGATTCTTTCTCTCCTTTTTATCTACCTTCTTAAGTTCCGTAACGAAATCAAGATATTCCCTTACTGTCATATCCTGATAAAGAGGTGGAATCTCGGGAAGGTATCCTATACACTTCTTTGCTTCCTCTGCATCCTTAAGTATGTCATGACCATCGATCTCCACATCTCCTTCAGTTGCAGCGATATAACCTGTCATGATGTTCATGGTCGTGGATTTACCGGCACCGTTAGGTCCCAGGAATCCATAGACTTTTCCTTTATCGATCTCAAAGGAAAGGTTCTTTACTGCATAATGATCACCATACTTTTTTGATAAGTTGCTAACGCGGATCATATTGTTACTCCTCTCTCCTCATAATTATCCAAAACATCCTGCATATTAATCTATTTCTTAATTGTGTTCTAATTTACAAGATTCTGTGAAAAAAATGTGTTCTTTGTGCAACAAAATTCCATGGCGTACCATGGAATGAACAGATTAGCCAGATTGCTTGAAATGTTCCATGTTTTCACATGGAACACTTAAGCATCTGATTCAATTATTTTACAACGATGTTTACGATCTTGCCGGGTACGTATATCTCTTTTACAACTGTCTTTCCGGCAATAAACTTGGCAACACCTTCAACTTCTTTAGCTTTTGCAAGTGCACTGTCCTTTTCTTCGGTAACCCCGAGAAGAACAGTTCCCTTAACCTTACCGTTAACCTGAACACCGATCTCGATCTCGTTTTCCTTAACGGCTTCGGCATCAAACTCCGGCCATGCTTCATATGCGATGGTGTCATCATGACCAAGTATGCTCCATATCTCCTCACCTACATGAGGACAGATGCATGAAAACATCTTTATGAATCCGTCCGCATACTCCTTGGGGCATGTAGACTTGGTAGCTGTATTCATGAAGATCATCATCTGAGCGATGGCTGTATTGAATCCGAGAGTCTCAAAATCACCTGTGACCTTCTTGACTGTCTGATGATAGAGCTTTTTGAGTGATTCCTTGTTGTTTTCAGCGATATTTGAAGGATCGGTAAAGTAGTTCCATACTCTTCCTATGAATCTTCTTGCGCCTTCAACACCCTGAGGGCTCCACGGCTTGCTGACCTCGAGAGGTCCCATGAACATCTCATAGAGTCTCAATGTGTCAGCTCCGTAATCTCTTACGATATCACTCGGGTTAACAACAAATTCGGGGAATCTCTTACCCATCTTTATGCCGTTCTCACCAAGGATCATACCCTGATGAACAAGTTTCTTAAACGGCTCTTTTACAGGAGACAATCCCTTGTTGTAAAGGAATCTGTTCCATATACGCGAATACATAAGGTGTCCTACGGCATGCTCGGGGCCGCCTATATAAAGGTCTACGGGCATCCAGTGCTTAAGGAGCTCCTGATTTGCAAACTCTTTTTCATTATCAGGATCTATATATCTGAAATAATACCAGCTTGATCCCGCACTTCCGGGCATAGTGGAAGTCTCTCTCTTACCCTTTATGCCGTGATCATTATAATTCTTCCATTCTGTAGCATTTTCAAGAGGAGCTTTTCCGTTCTTTCCCTTATAATCCTCAAGCTCGGGAAGTACAACGGGAAGATCTGCTTCAGGTACAAGATGGATCTTACCGTCCTCTGTGTAAACAACCGGAACAGGCTCGCCCCAGTAACGCTGACGTGCAAATATCCATTCACGGAAGTGATAGTTTACCGTTCTCTTTGCAACGCCCATCTTTTCAAGCTTAACGGTGATGGCTTCCTTTGCATCCTCGACCACCATGCCTGTAAACTCTTCGGAATTGATAAGCGTAAAGCCTTTTCCAAGATAATCATACTTCTCAAGAGCAGCCTCGCTGACATCAGCACCGGGGCCGTCTATTACCTGGATCATATCTATGTTGTGTGCGATAGCATACTCAAAGTCACGCTGATCGTGGCTCGGAACAGCCATAACCGCACCTGTACCGTAAGAAGCAAGTACGAAATCACCTATGAATACTCTTACTTCCTTACCGTTAACAGGGTTTATCGCATGTATACCCTTAAGCTCACAGCCTGATTTGGTCTTGTTGAGCTCGGTCCTGTCCATATCATTCTTTTTAAGTGTCTCTGCAATATATGCATTGACCTCATCCTTATTCTCGATCCTGTCCATGAGACCCTTTACGATATCTCCGTCAGGAGCAAGTACCATGAACGTTATTCCGTAGATGGTCTCTATACAGGTTGTATATATACTGAACTTACCGCCGCCGACTATCTCAAACTCTACTTCCACACCTTCTGAACGTCCGATCCAGTGTCTCTGCATATCCTTGGTAGATTCTGGCCAGTCTATCTCCTCAAGACCCTCAAGGAGCTCATCTGCAAATGCAACCTGGTCGATGACCCATTGCTTCATCATCTTTCTTACAACGGGATATCCGCCACGCTCAGACTTTCCGTCTATAACTTCATCGTTTGAAAGAACGGTGCCAAGTTCCTCACACCAGTTTACAGGCATGTCGATAAGCTTTGCATAACCTGCCTCGTAGAGTTTCTCAAATATCCACTGTGTCCATTTATAGAACTTGGGATCTGAAGTTGCAAGGCACTTAGACCAGTCATAATCAAATCCGAGTTCCTTAAGCTGCTTTGTAAACGTCTTTATATTCTGTTCCGTGAATCCGTTCGGGTGATTTCCTGTCGTTACGGCATACTGCTCAGCCGGAAGTCCGAAGGAATCATAGCCCATGGGATGAAGAACATTGTAGCCCTGCATACGCTTCATACGTGAAACGATATCCGTAGCCGTATAGCCTTCCGGATGACCTGCATGAAGTCCTACTCCCGAAGGATAGGGGAACATATCAAGAGCATAGAATTTGGGCTTTGAAAAATCCCATACATCAGTCTTGAATGTCTGATTTTCCTCCCAGTATTTCTGCCATTTTGCTTCCACCTCATGGTGGTTGTATACTTTTTCCATTTTAATCTCCTTTATGATCAAAGCGCCTTCACGCTTTACTTAGCAATTTTCATTCAAAACGTTGCATATATCAGATACAGGACTGTAAGTGTCACAACTATCTGTATGATAGAAAATCTGTAGACACACTGGGTGTTTGACCATCCCATGTTCTTCCTTACCTGATCATGCAGAGGTGTCCTTGTATTCTTTAGGATATGGATCTTAAAGAATCTTAAAAGCGCTACCTTTATAAGTCCGAGTCCGCCGTCAAGTATCAGTACTATCGATAAGAGCAGATACAAAAACAGGCTTCCGCTCTTTATTGCGGCTATCGCTATCACTATGCCCATGGAACGCGATCCCGCATCTCCCATTAAAAGAATGCTGGGTGTTGCATTAAACCACAGATATGCAAGCAGGCATGTCATAAACAGAATAAGATAATATCCAAGATCATCCCTTGAAGCAAATCTGCTGAACACATAATAACCGCCAAGGGTTATGATGGTCAGTGTTGCCGAAAGTCCGTCCACTCCATCAGCACAGTTTGTTACATTTATGGCTCCCCATACAAGTGCGACTATGAGTATGATCATAAGCCATTCAGGTACGTGGTATGTGACTCCGCCAAACAGTCTGAACGTGATCTGTGACTCATTGAACTTAAGATAATCTGCAGCCACCAGGACTGCGATCAGTAGATCAAGAGCGCCTTTCTTATATTCACCCCAAGGATTTGCTGCCCTGTCATCAAGGTATCCCGAGAGCATGCATGCAAATACCAAAAGAAGATACATGATAAGCTCTGCATTAAGATCGGCAAAGAGCATAGCCGCACACAGGAATACACACACAAAAAACAGACCGGCACCTCTTGGCTTGCCGGCAGAAAGCTTGCCGTCATGAGCAAATTCCCTTCCCTTGTCCGTAGGAAGTTTTTTCATCCCGTACTTGGTCAGAACAAAGGTTGCAAAGAATGCAAATATCACTCCGACAAGTCTTATAAATGTTGTGTTACCTGACATAGAATTTATCATATATTCTCCGTATAGGCATACTACACCAAACCACACTTATCTTATTATATAAGAAATCTGTTATTTTTCAAGTCCGAGCTGATCTGCCTCACATTCATGACATGACGCAAAGAAAGCCCGGAATGATAAACATCCGAGCTCTCTTCTTTGTATAACATATTAACCGAAAGGATCTTATTCTTCCGCAGCGTTCTCTGCAACCTTTGCAGCTCTTGCAGCAACTTCCTTCTCCTGAACATCCGAAGGACACTGCTCATATCTTACAAATTCGTAAGCATATTCACCTGCACCACCTGTCATTGAACGAAGATCCGTACAATAATTGAATATCGTACTCATCGGAACTTCAGCTTCAACGGTCTGTCTTCCGTCAGATGTGGGATTCATGCCAAGCACTCTTCCTCTTCTCTTGTTGAGGTCACCCATAACGTCACCGGTATTTGCATCCGGAACGGTAACCTTAAGACTCATGATGGGCTCAAGAAGTACCGGCTTAGCATCCATGAAGCCTTTTTTGAATGCCTGAATGGTAGCCATCTTGAATGCCATTTCGGAAGAATCAACAGGATGGTAAGAACCATCGTATAAAACTGCCTTTACTCCGACAACGGGATATGCGGCAAGAGGACCTCTCTGAACAGATTCCTGAAGACCCTTTTCAACTGCAGGGAAGAAGTTCTTGGGAACCGCACCGCCGACAACCGTCTGTTCAAACACATAAGCTGTAGAGATGTCTCCGCTGGGTTCGAATGTCATCTTAACGTGACCGTACTGACCGTGACCGCCAGACTGCTTCTTATACTTATACTCTACATCGGATTTCTTGTTGATCGTCTCTCTGTATGCAACCTTAGGCATAGAAAGTTCGATCTTTACTTTATACTCATTTTCAAGACGGCTTGCAACGATATCAAGATGCTGCTCACTCATTCCGTAAAGGAGAAGCTGTGAGTTTTCCGAATCGTTGACGTTCTTAAGCGTCATATCCTCATGCATCATCTTCTGCAAACTCTGGCTGATCTTATCGATATCAGCCTTGTTTACAGCCTTGTATCTTCTGTATGTGTAAGGAACGGGAAGCTCAACCTTGCCGTACTGTATAACATTAGCCTTTGTAGAGAGCGTGTTGCCTGTACGTGCAGCGGTAAGCTTTGCGATGGCACCGATATCACCAGCATGAAGCTCGTTTACTTCAAAAGGCTTGTTGCCCTGAAGAACATAGAGCTTACCGATCTTTTCTTCAACATCCTTATCCTTGTTATAGATCTCATCGCCTGCCTTGAATACACCCGAATAAACCTTTATCAGGCTGTACTTACCGATGAACGGATCAACGATAGTCTTCCAGATGTAAGCACTCTTAGGTTTAGAGAAGTCATAGTTTGCTTCGAATACTTCGTTGGTCTTCATTGAAACGCCGGCAACGGTTCTGTTCTCGGGACTCGGAAGATACTTAACGATATCATCAAGCAGTGTGTAAACACCCTGGCACAGAGTGTTGCTTCCCATTGTCATTGGAACTATCGAACAATCGTTAACGCTTGTTCTTAATGCAGCTCTGATCTCGGCTTCAGTGAATGTCTCACCGCCGAAGTATCTCTCCATGAGATCCTCGCTTGTCTCTGCAACAGCTTCCATAAGAGTATCTCTGCAGATACCGAGGTTTTCTTTATTGTAATCGGGAACATCGCATTCCTTAACTTCTTTTCCTTCCCAGCGATAGCCCTGCTCAGCTATAACGTTTACGTAGCCGACAAACTTCTCGTTCTCTCTTATCGGGAGATGGAAAGGAGCAAGTTTCTTACCGTACTTCGCGGTCAGGTCTTCAACAACCTGTCTGAAAGATGCGTTGTCTATATCCATATTTGAAACATAGATCATGCGGGGGAGTTTGTACTTTTCACAAAGAGCCCATGCCTTCTCTGTTCCGACTTCTATACCTGCCTTACCGTTGACAACTATGATCGCAGCATCTGCAGCACTTGCAGCTTCCTCTGCCTCTCCTGCGAAATCAAAGAATCCGGGAGCATCTATAAGATTTATCTTGCAATCACCCCATTCAAGCGCGATAACGGATGTAGCGATCGAGAAATTCCTCTTGATCTCCTCCTTACCGAAATCACTTATGGTGTTTCCGTCGGAAACCTTACCCATACGTGAGGTAATACCTGCCAGATAGCCGGCAGCTTCAGCCAGTGAAGTCTTTCCGCTACCACCGTGACCAAGCAGAACGACGTTACGAATTTTGTCAGTAGTGTAAATATTCATAAAGTAACCTCCAAGTAGTTTTTGGCTTGTGCCCTATGCGTAATATTCTACTAAATTTTAGACAACTTATCAACATCTTTGTGCAAATTGTAACAATTTTTCGTTCAAAAGTACCATTGTGCGTTCATTGTTGAATTTGTCAGAAAATTGTTTGTAATTAAAGGACATAAAAAACCGACAGAGCATTTAAACCCTGTCGGCTAATAAACCTTATATTCTTACATCTATGTATTCAAACTCACCAGAAAGCTTCATGCGTGCATTCTTTGCGGGAACAAATATACAGTCTCCCTTCCTGAATTCAAGCTGATCTCCTTTATGTGATATGCCGCCGCTTCCATCAAGTATTATAAGAGCAGCAAACGATTCTTCGGTCACTATAAGAACACCGGAATCCTGACACTTCTTGATCCTCACATTGAAGTATTTGCTTTCTTTTCCCGGAATGTATTTATCAAAATCGACGACATCCATGGCCTTGCTGACATCAAGCTTACGCCTGTTGCCGTACTTATCTACACGGTCAAAGTCATATATCCTGTATGTCGAGTTTGAATTCTGTTGAACTTCACAAATAAGACAGCCCGCTCCTATCGCATGGACCGTACCTGCCGGAATAAAATACTTTTCTCCGGGCTTAACCTTGAATCTGTTCAAAAGATCAAGTATCGTTCCGTTTGCTGTGGCTTCCTTAACTTCCTTATCGGTGACATCCCTGTTGAATCCCAGGTAAATATATGAATCTTCATCGCAGTCTATGATATACCAGAACTCGCTCTTTCCGTATTCATTCTCATGGACCAGTGCATATTCATCCCCGGGATGAACCTGTATGGAAAGATCCTTCTTTGCATCTATGAGCTTTATCATCAACGGAAAATGATTAAGTCCCTGATATTTCCATCCGAGAGCATCCTCACCGATGTGATCAAGATAATCTCCGAACAAAAGTCCGTCAAATCTTCCCGATGATACGGTACTTTGACCATCGGGATGGGCTGAAAGCTCCCAGCTCTCAGCAAGAGGTGTAAGCTCGGTCTTTTTCTTATAGAGCTTTTTGAGCCTGTTTCCTCCCCACAGATAATCCTTGTATGCAGGCTTTAATAGTACAAAAGGATCTATCTCGAATCCGAGATCCTTTTCGGACATATCCTTGCTCTCAACAGAAATGATATCATCGTTTCTGTTCTCTGCACCGAGAGAAGTCTCTATAAATATCAGATTATCTTCACTTATGCAGCTTATCTGGTGTTCAGTCTGTTCCGGTATGGATAAGATATCACCGGGATTTAGAATGACCGATGAGTCACCAACGACAGCCTTGCATCTTCCGCTTACAACATTTATATTCTCTGTCTTTCTCGCATGCTTATGAAGGTATATGGTCTTACCGGGTATCACGGAAACCTTTCTTACCTGATATCCTTCGTTCACATCTTCACTGATTATCTCGTAGCTGCCCCATTTCCTATAGTAGAGCGGGCTCTTATTGAAATAATCCCAAAGATCCCTGCTCTCAAGGATTATCTCCTTAAGATCGTTTGACTGCCCTTTCTCACCTATATATACGGCATCATCCGTATTAACGACCAAAACATCCTTAAGATGATTGACCATGACAAGCTTTTTGTCACATCTGTTTATTACGGTGGTATTCTCACATCTGTTTGAGATAACGGGATCACGTTTGCCGTTTGTTCCGATGACCATCGCATCCTGAAGAGCGACATTTTCTAGATCATCCAGACCTCCGACATCCTGCCAGTCAAAATCACAGTATACGACCTTGCAGTTCCCGTCGACGTTAATAAGGATATTTTCCATGTTTACATGAGGAAGTTCCTTTAAAACATCGCTGCTGTAGTATACATAGTTACCCTTTATCGTCTTGTATGTATAAGCTTTTTCACAAAGCTCCTTCATCTTCGGATCGGTCTTTGAAAGCTCATTTAGAAAATCACCGTTGCGGTACATATACATACCCGCATTGATGTAATAATTTCCCGCACTCTTAAAAGACATCGCCTCCAGCTCATTTGGTGATGATATGAAATCTATGATGTCATTCTCACTGTACTGAATATACTCGTATCTGGTATCGGGACTTATTATATCCATTCCAAATGCGACCATATTTCCTTTTTCGGCAAGCTCTCTTGCTTTAAGTATGCTGTTTTTATACTTTGTTCCGGAGATAAGCTGGTCGGAAGCGACCACAAAGATCATCTCAGACTGTGCAAGCTGAAGACTTGATAACACAACCGCGGGTGCAGTGCCGTGTCCCGTCTCTTCAAATATGCATCTGTAGGTAAGACCTTTGAAAGCCTTCATCTGATCTTCTATGATAGACTGAAAATCCTGATTCGTGATAATAATAAACTCATCACAAAAAGCCATATTTCTGGCTATCGTCTCCTGAAATATGGAATGATTGTTCTTTATTTTGATGAACTGTTTGGGATAATTCTTTCTTGATAATGGCCACATGCGGTCTCCGCGACCGCCGGCCAGCAATATGCATTTCATTTAATCTACTTCTTCGTCAGCTCTTCAACCTGCTGATATATCTCAATTCTCTTTGAATCCATATCAGGCATTCCGACGAAGATAGCTCCGTATTCGAAATAATCCTCATGCATCTCTATTCTTACTACTTCAAGAAAAGCATGTATGACTTCCTTTGTCCATATGGTAAGGAAACCCTCATAAATACCACCTATGGTAAGCGGCTCAGTACAGTTGAACCCCACACCCGCCTTTGATATATCGCATACCTCGATGGAAACCTCTTTATGAGCACTTCCGTCAAGCTGCTTTAAGACAAGCTTAGATTTGAGTTCTGTTCTGTTGTAACGTCTCTTTTCCATAAATTGCTATACCCTCTGATAATTGTTTGTTAACGACAACTACAATTTAATAATACATAAAAAATCGCAGTTTAACAATAGTATGTAAAAAACTGTATCTATTTAACCACAGTGTCGTCGTTTGTTATGAACATGGCATCACCGAATGAAAAGAATCTGTATCTCTCATTAACAGCGATCCTGTATGCCTCAAGGACATTTTCTCTGCCGGCAAGTGCCGATACCAGCATGATAAGAGTCGATTCGGGGAGATGAAAGTTCGTTATAAGACAATCCAAAACCTTAAACTTATATCCGGGATAAATGAATATACTCGTATCTCCGTTAGACGGCTTTATAAATCCGTCATCGTCTGCCGCGCTCTCTATCGTCCTGCAGCTGGTCGTTCCGACGCATATGACTCTGTGACCGTTTTTCTTTGCGTTGTTGATCTTGTCTGCAGCTTCTTTATCTATGCTGTAATACTCGGTATGCATATGATGCTTTGTGACATCATCTACCTTAACCGGTCTGAATGTACCGAGTCCGACATGAAGAGTGACATATGCTATATCAACTCCCATCTTGCTTATCTTATCCAAAAGATCATTCGTGAAATGAAGTCCCGCTGTCGGAGCCGCAGCACTTCCCTCGTACTTTGCATAAACAGTCTGGTATCTGTTCTTATCCTCAAGCTTATGAGTTATATAAGGAGGAAGAGGCATCTCGCCGAGTTTATCTAAAACCTCTTCAAATATACCCTCATATTCAAACTCTACTATTCGGTTGCCTTCTTCTAAAACTTCCTTTATCTCACACTTTAGTGAACCGTCACCGAAAACCGCTCTCGCACCGGGTCTTAATTTCTTTCCCGGCTTTACAAGAGTCTCCCATCTGTTTGCATCTATCCTTTTTAAGAGAAAGACTTCAACGGCAGCTCCCGTATCTTCTTTAACTCCCAAAAGTCTTGCAGGGATGACCTTTGTATTATTGAGTACCAGACAGTCACCTGGCTTAAGATAATCCGTGATGTCTTTAAAGACCTTATGTGTTATCCTTCCGTTATCCCTGTTTAAAACAAGAAGTCTCGATGAGCTTCTGTCTTTAAGAGGATCCTGAGCGATCAGTTCTTCGGGAAGATCATAATAAAAATCCGATGTTTTCATACTAACAATTCTTTAGGAAAGCCACATATCCGCACTTTGCTTCGTACAGATCGGCTTTGCTGATGCACTCCCACGGAGCATGCATGTTAAGGACAGGCACTCCGCAGTCTGTCACATTCATTCCGTATAAGGCAAGTATATATGCAATGGTTCCGCCGCCGCCTACATCAACCTTTCCAAGTTCACCGGTCTGATAGGTTACCTTGTCTGCTTCAAATACAGAACGAAGTTTTGCAAGATATTCCGCATTGGCATCGTTTGAACCGGATTTTCCTCTCGCACCGGTATATTTCTCAAGTACGATACCATGACCGAGTTTTGTTGCATTCTTCTTATCAAAGCTTGATGCAAATGTGGGATCGAAAGCCGCATTAACATCACTTGAGAGCATGTTTGAATTTGCAAGACATCTTCTGAGAGCCAGATCGGAATACTGACCGCACAGATTGATGATCTCGGCAACAACATTTTCAAAGAAGCGTGAACGCATGCCTGTAGCACCCACAGAACCTATCTCTTCCTTGTCGACAAGTATGCAGCATGTTGTCTTGTCACAGTTTCCTGCTTCGATAAGAGCCTTGTAACTCGGGAATGCACATACCCTGTCATCATGACCGTATCCGAGTATTAAGCTTCTGTCAAAGCCTACGTCTCTTGAACGACCTGCGGGAACGACTTCGATCTCTGCGGATTTGAAGTCATCCTCTTCTATATCATAATTATCTTTAAGAAGCTTGAGTATATTTGCCTTTACAGCTTCCTTTTCTTTATCCTTTGCATCCTTGTTCTGTGAAAGAGGCATGCTTCCGACTATAACGTCAAGCTGGTCACCTTCGATCACTTTGGATGCCTTCTTGTCCATCTGCTCGCCGGCAAGATGTATCAAAAGATCAGAGATAAAGAATACCGGATCATCCTCGTCCTCACCGATATTTATCTCAACCGTGGTAAGATCCTTCTTTACCACAACCCCGTGGAGTGCAAGAGGAAGAGTTACCCACTGATACTTCTTGACACCGCCGTAGTAATGAGTGTCAAGATATGCGATCTCCGTATCCTCATAAAGCGGATTTCCCTTAAGATCAAGTCTGGGAGAATCAATATGAGCACCTAAAATGTTCATACCGTTTTCAAGAGGCTGTTTTCCTATATTGAACATGATCACAGCCTTGTTCATGTTAACGGCATATACCTTGTCGCCTGCTTTAAGCTTTTTATTTGAATCGATCAACTTCTTAAGCTCAACAAAGCCTGCCTTCTCGATCTCATTGACGATAAGATCGGTACATTCTCTCTCAGTCTTTCCGTTATCCAAAAAATCGCGATACTCTTTTGCAAAGGTATCTATAGCCTTAACCTTTTTCTGGTTGGCTTCACTCCATACATTCTTATCCATCATTATGCCCTCAGTTCAATTCCCATGCTCTCAAGACCATTAAGGATCTTCTTCATGGCACCGTTGATATCCTCCTCATTCAGAGTTCTGTCTTTTGCTCTGAATGTAATGTTATAAGCAACTGACTTGTAGCCTTCCTTTATCTGGCTTCCCTCATAGATATCAAAGAGATTAAGGCTCTCCAAGATCTTGCCTCCGCGCTGCGTAATCATGGTCTCTATCTGACCTACCATTATCTCTTTGGGAACTACCATTGAGATATCTCTGCTAACAGCAGGATACTTTGCAAGTCCTACATACTTTCTCTCAAATGATGCGAAAGGAAGTACATTGGGCATATCTATAACAGCCACATAGGTCTTTGTTCCAAGCTCATAATTGTCAGCAACCTCAGGATGGATCTCACCAAGATAACCAAGTACGCTGCCCTGATATTTGATTATAGCCTGTCTTCCGGGATGAAGGAAATTCTTTTGAGCATTAGGATCATACTCGATCTTTCCGTTAATGCCTATAGCATCGAAGAACTCTTCGACAACACCCTTCATGCCATAGAAATCAATATCGCCGTAACCGCCGAGTGTAAACTGCATACGCTCATCGGGAAGCTTCTCAAGAGGAAGCTTATCTGCTATATATATATTTCCCATCTCATAGAGACGTACATTTGCATTTCTTCTGTTATAGTTTGTAGAGAGCGATGTGAGCATACCGTTTAATGAGATGGTCCTCATTATAGAGAAGTCCTCACCCAAAGGATTTGATATAACGATCGCATTTCTTATAGGATCGTTCTCATCAAGCAGTAGCTTGTCATATACCTTGGGGCTTTCAAAGCTGTAACACATGCCCTGAGAGAATCCGCAGTACTGTGCAACCTGACGTGCGATAGCTTCAACACGAAGTTTAAACGGAAGCTTACCTGTTGTTGCTTCGCCGCTGGGAAGTGTGCTGGGTATCTTATCATATCCGTAGAATCTTGCAACTTCCTCTGCAAGGTCTGCTATGCCTTCAAGATCCTGACGGAATGAAGGGATGACTATCTCACTGTTTGCTTCATCGTAAACAAGCTCAAGCTTTTTGAATATCTTAAGCATTGTATCAGCATCTATATCGGTTCCGAGAAGTTCATTTATCCTCTCGGGTCTGAATTTGATCCTGTTAAGTTCCTTTAAGGGCTCGCATACATCAACAACACCGCTTACAACCTCACCGCAGCCAAGCTCCTCTATAAGAGAACAAGCACGGTTGATCGCATCAAGTGCATTCCTTGGATCAAGGCCCTTTTCAAACTTGCCTGAAGCATCGGTCCTGAGTCCCAATCTCTTTGCGCTCTTTCTTACGTTCGCACCGTTAAATGTTGCCGACTCAAAGCATACGGTCTTAACGTCATCGGTGATCTTTGAATTCTCACCACCCATGATACCTGCTATACCGATAGCCTTTGATGCATCGTTTATCATAAGCATCTCGCCGTCAAGCTTTCTTTCCTGACCGTCAAGAGTCATGAAAGTATCTCCGTCATTTGCTCTCTTTACTATGATCTTTTTGCCATCGATGGTATCAAGATCATATGCATGCATGGGCTGGCCGTACTCTTCCATCACATAGTTTGTGATATCAACAAGGTTGTTGATCGGTCTGATACCGCTTGCTGCAAGTCTTCTCTGCATCCACTCGGGAGACGGAGCTATCTTTATATTCTTAACTACGCGAGCGCAGAATCTGGGACACATATCTGTATCCTTTACTTCAACGCTTATATAATCTTCGATCTTATCAGAGCACTCATTCACCTTTACCTCGGGTGCTATGAAAGGCTTGTCAAATGTTGCCGCAGCTTCTCTGGCAATACCCAGAACACTGTAGCAGTCAACTCTGTTGGATGTGATCTCATATTCGAAAACAGTATCATGAAGTCCTAATACTTCAATGGCATCCGCACCGACTTTAGTATCTTCAGGGAAGATATATATACCGTTTTCAGGTGCTTCAGGATACATGTTTCTGTCGGAACCGAGCTCTTCGATGGAACACATCATACCGAAGCTCTCAACTCCTCTTAACTTGCCGTTCTTTATAACAATACCGTCTTCCGGAAGCGGACCGCCGTCATGACCGCCTGCAACCTTTCCTCCGTCGATAACAACGGGAACCTTGTCGCCGACCTTTACGTTAGGTGCGCCCGTTACTATCTGAAGCTTCTTATCACCAAGATCGACCTGGCATACAATAAGCTTGTCGGCATCGGGATGTCGCTCGATGGAAAGAATCTGTCCTACATAGATATCCTTAAGATTCTTATCCAAACATTCATATGTTTCAACCTTTGTACCGCTGAGCGTCATCGCATCAAGGTATTCCTGAGGAGTGCAATCAAGCTCAGGTACATAGGCTTTTATCCAAGATAATGCTGTATTCATACGGTTAACTCTCCTAATAAATTAAAACTGCTTCAAGAATCTTGCATCGTTCTCATACAAGAGTCTCATGTCATCTATCTCATACTTAAGGAGCGCTATACGCTCAAGTCCTATACCAAATGCAAATCCCGTATATTCCTCGGGATCGATCTTGCTCATCTTTAATACATTGGGATGAACCATACCGCAGCCAAGTATCTCTATCCAGCCAGTTCCTTTACAGAAACGGCATCCTTCACCGCCGCACTTAAAGCAGCTTATATCCATCTCGGCAGAAGGCTCGGTGAAGTTGAAGTGATGAGGTCTGAACCTTACCTTCGTATCCGCACCGAAGAGCTCCTTTGAGAACTCGGCAAGTGTGCCTTTAAGATCGGCAAACGTTATGTGCTTGTCTATTACAAGACCTTCTATCTGATGGAATGAGGGTGAGTGAGTCGCATCGACTTCATCCGATCTGAACACTCTTCCGGGTGCGATCATACGGATGGGAAGCTTTCCCTGTTCCATAACGTGTACCTGCGTACCGCTGGTCTGTGTACGAAGAAGGAAATCTCCGTTTATATAGAAAGTATCCTGCTCATCCTTTGCCGGATGGTCTGCAGGTATGTTTA
Organism: Lachnospiraceae bacterium; assembly: GCA_016286035.1. GTDB lineage: Bacteria > Bacillota > Clostridia > Lachnospirales > Lachnospiraceae > Colinaster. Next base: position 12,466 of record JAEERY010000053.1, on the reverse strand, counting down.
ACGCTTCAAAGTTATAATAATCAGTCTCTATCTCAGGACCTTCGACAACCTCATATCCCATACCGATGAAGATCCTCTGTACTTCTTCCATAGCTATAACATTGGGATGAGAATGTCCTACCTGGTTTTTCTTTGCAGGCAGAGTAACATCAATGACTTCAGCTTTCATCTGAGCTTCACGCTTGATGTTTTCCATCTTTTTGATAGCCTGTTCCAAAACCTTCTCTATCTCGGCTCTTGTCTCATTGACAAGCTGTCCTACCTTGGGACGGTCTTCAGGCGCCACATCTTTCATACTCTTTAAAACAGCCGTGAGTTCGCCCTTCTTGCCAAGGAAATTGACCTTGATCTCGTTGAGCTTCTCAAGAGCATCACTGTTCTCGATCTGTCTGATCGCTTCCTGTCTTATCTGTTCAAGTTTTTCATTCATAACTCAAAACCCTTTCATATCTATTTGGTCATGCCAACTTTAATATTCTATACTTTTGTTACCAATATATCAAGTGTTTACGCCTTTTCTTTGGGGCTCATCGCCGACTTTATGACACTTCCGAAGTAGCGGTTTAGATTAGCACCTATGAGCAGTATATACATACACACATACATCCAGATCATCAAAAGGATCGGTGTGCTTAAACTGCCGTATACACTGAAGCCTTCGGAATAATCAAGATAAAGCGCATATCCCCATGATATCACCGACCAGCCTATCGCTGAAAAAGCGGCTCCCGGTATCTGGTATCTAAGCTTAAGCTTCTTATTCGGAAGAAAGGTGTAAAGCAATACAAAAAACAGTGTAAGAAATCCCCATACTACCAGGAATCTTAAGTTTCCTATGATGCCGAAATACTCAGCTAGCTTCGGTGCCAGCCTCCTTATATATCCCACAAAGTTCTCACCTGCTATGATCATTCCGAAGCACATGAAAAGCATTATAAGCATGAGTACCGAATAAAAGGAAGCCCTGATACGCACAAAGACTATATTTCTGTCTTCAGTCACCTCGTTTGCGGTATTAAGACCCATCATCATTCCCCACATTCCTTTTCCCGCAGACCATAACATTACTATGATAGCTATCGGCAGTATACCCTGTGACTGATTGTATACCTGCGATACGAGGTCTTCTATGATGTTGTCGATAAATCCCGGAGTAAACTGCTCGAGAGTGCTTACTACCATCTCCTCCGTAAAGGGAAGATACGACAGTATGACGGTCCCTATCAGTAGTATTGGAACAACAGACAGCAAAAAGAAGAAGGCCATTGAAGAAGCGTACGCTCCTATATTGTCCCTCTGCAGCTGCTTTCCGAATGTGTAGAATATAAGATAAAGTCGTTTGATCATAAAGTCTCACTTCTCTTTTGTTTCTTCACGATTATATACTTTTTTCATAAAAAAATGAAGTATCGAAGACAAAAGAAAAAGTGGCTTAACTTTAAGCCACTTGAAATATTCTCCCTCGATTGGTCCCAAGAGTGTTCCTGAATTTTGACTCCTAGCTAAGGCTAGGTGGGCGACCGCAACTTAAGCGTCTGTCTTCCACTGCACATTCGGAGGCCTGACATGTTCTTAAGCGATATAGGAATCCCGTTTAAAGTAGATGTAGGTTCAAAATGTCAGGATAAATCCCTCTCGGGTAAGGTTATTATAACAAATTATGTTGAAAAAATCAATAGCCAAAGTTATGTCAACATTCATATTTTGTCTTAATAATCCGTATTTCACATATTATTATCCATCGTGTTTTATTCAGTTGGTTTTAATTCAAATCATTTTTATTCAAATCGTTTTTATTCAAATCATTTTGAACAAAAATCACGTTGCTTTCCAAATTTAAATACTGGTCCAATATTTTCCCATCAGTCAATTGCCAAAAATGACAATCAACACACACTGTGATAAAATATCCCCATGCGTAAATTAATGATAATACTAACAACAATCACATTACTCTCATTGACCTCCTGCGGCAAGGATAAGACTGAGGAAACTAAAGAAGCAGTCGTAGAACCTGTCGCTCCAACCGTCGAAGTCATAGAAGATAAGGATTTGACGGAACAGACAGATGAGCCCCAAAGTACCGAAAGCCGGATATGCGAGCTTCTCAATCTAAGATATGCTTCATCTTCTGCTCCCGAAGGCGGTTTTGTTCCTTCGGATATAAAGATCATAAACGTTTCCAGGGCAGATAACGATACCGTATTCGAAGCACTGTGTCACAGTTCTGTTTATGATGAGGATTTCAGGGTTTATGTTTTCGACAAAAAGGATCAGCTTACCGATGATTATGCCAAACTGCTTATCGGCGAATATATAGAAGCCGATATAGCCGATGTTATGAGTTCATATTCAGGCAAAAACATATCTGACAGGCGTTTTGTCTATGAGATGAGTGATAGGGCGTATATCGACAAAGAATCGGTAAATGACTATTTAACAAAGACCGACAGTCATCTCATACTTGAGATCGATTGTACAAAAGGTCTTACAAAAGATGATGTTTCGGCTCTTAAAGATCTTTGTGAAGAATTTAAAAACAGAGGATATAACTTTACCCTAAACTGCAACACGCCTGATGAAAAGATCGTAATGTATCACGATCCCAGACACGAGACTTATATAACCGATGATCAGTGGTCTCAGCTAACGGTAAGCGTTGAGGATACACAGACTGAAGAAAATAAAGAAGTGACTGTACAGACCTATGATCCAAACAACCAGAGCAACGTGATCGTCATAGATGCCGGCCATCAGCTAAAAGGCAATTCCGAAAAGGAACCGATAGGCCCAGGGGCTAGCGAGACCAAAGCCAAGGTCACCGGAGGTACTGCTGGAGTTGCAAGCGGTCTTACGGAATATGAACTTAATCTTATAGTTGCAAAAAAGCTTGAAGCCATCCTTAGCGCCAGGGGCTATACGGTAATAATGGTAAGGACCCAGAATGATGTGAACATCAGTAACAGTGAAAGGGCAAAAGTTGCCAATGACAACAATGCAGCCGCCTTTATACGAATACATGCAAACGGTTCCGAAAATCCTTCAGCAAACGGTGCGATGACCATATGTCAGACCGCAAACAATCCGTATAACGGTCAGCTGGCTCCTCAAAGCAAACTTCTTTCAACATGCGTCCTTGATTCTCTTGTCTCATCCACGGGTTGTAAAAAGGAACGTGTATGGGAGACGGATACTATGAGTGGCATAAACTGGTGCACGGTTCCCGTTACCATCGTAGAGATGGGATATATGACAAATCCCGATGAGGATCTTAAGATGGCGACCAATGACTATCAGGATCTTATAGCAGAAGGTATCGCCAACGGCATAGATTCATATATGGCAAACAGATAATGAAATTAGTAAAGGGAGATCGTAATGATCTCCCTTGGTTTATATCTGATAAAAATCTTATCTCTCGCACTCTCTCAATATCTTAAGGAATGCATTTGTATTATCCGTTATATCCCCTTTAAAGATAGACGAACCAGATACTATGACATTGGCACCTGCCTCAAGTATCATCTTTAGATTTTCCCTGCATATTCCGCCATCAACTTCGACATCTATATCAAGGCCGCGATCTTTTATGATCTTTCTTGTCTGTCTTATCCTGTCCGTGGCATCTTCCATATACTTCTGTCCGCCAAGTCCCGGTTCAACACTCATGATAAGTATCATATCGGTATATTCAAGATACGGTATTATCTCTTCCACCTTTGTCGCAGGCTTGATGGAAAGTCCCGCTTTGCATCCGCACTCTCTTATCTTTTTAAGAGTTGCGGCTACATCCTTGCAGGCTTCCAGATGGACCGTTATTATATCGGCTCCCGCTTTTGCAAAGTCTTCAATGCATTTGATGGGATCTACTATCATCAGATGAACATCAAATGTTATATCAGTGCACTTTCTTATGCTCTCGACAACACACTGACCGAAGCTCAGCCTCGGAACAAATACACCGTCCATTACATCGATATGCAGATATTTTGCACCCGCGTCAGCGGTCTTTGCTATATCTTCACCAAGCTTTGCCACATCCGCGGCAAGTATTGATGGTGCAAGTATGTTCATGAAAACCTCCTGTCCCCTTCTCCCGATAAAAAAGTGGCAAAGTTAATTGCCACTTTTAAGTTCATTATCAGATGTTTGCCAAAACAGTCTCAGCAACTCCCTTGCCGTCAAGACCGTACTTCTCAACAAGTGCACCTGCAGGACCTGACTCGCCGTATACATCCTTCATACCGATCTTAACAACCTTTGTAGGAGCATTTGCTGCAAGGCAGTCGCATACAGCACTTCCGAGTCCGCCGATTATGCTGTGTTCTTCAACAGTAAATACCTTGCCGGTCTTCTTTGCTGAAGCTATAACAATCTCCTCATCGAGAGGCTTGATCGTATGGATATTGATAACGTCTGCTTTGATACCCTTCTCTTCAAGGATTTTTGCAGCCTGCATTGCGGAATCAACACAGATACCTGTTGCGATGATAGTAACATCATCTCCGTCTGCAAGCTTAACACCTTTTCCGATCTCAAACTTGTAATCCGGTCTGTCGTTTATTACCGGAACGGCAGCACGTCCGAATCTCAAGTATACAGGTCCCTGCATCTCAAGAGCGGCTCTTACTGCAGCCTTTGCTTCAATATCATCACTGGGAACGATAACCGTCATGCCGGGTATTGTTCTCATAAGAGCGATATCCTCGTTACACTGATGTGTTGCACCGTCTTCACCTACAGTGATACCTGCATGTGTTGCACCGATCTTAACATTAAGATGAGGATAACCTATAGAGTTTCTTACCTGTTCAAAGTTTCTTCCTGCTGCGAACATAGCAAATGAAGAAACAAAAGGGATCTTACCGCAGGTAGCAAGGCCTGCAGCGATACCTGTCATGTTACACTCGGCGATACCGCAGTCGATATGTCTGTCGGGATATGCCTTCTTAAATGTACCTGTCTTTGTTGCGCCTGCAAGGTCGGCATCGAGTACAACCAGATTGGGGAAGTCCTCGGCACATGCTACCAGCGCATTACCATAGCTTTCTCTTGTAGCGATCTTGTCACCCATTTTAGTTGCCCTCCTTTAACTGTTTATCTATAGCCTCAAGGTCTGCCATAGCTGTTGCGTACTCTTCATCGTTTGGAGCTTTTCCGTGCCATCCGGCATTGTTCTCCATGAAGCTTACGCCCTTACCCTTAATAGTCTTCATAATGATGGCTGTGGGCATTCCCTTGCAGTCTCTTGCTGCCTTGAGCGCGTCTCTTATCTGATCAAAATCATGACCGTCTATGTTAATTACATTAAAGTTGAATGCTTCAAACTTCTTATCTATCGGATAAGGTGAACATACATCCTCGATCTTACCGTCTATCTGAAGACCGTTGTTATCAACTATAACAACAAGGTTGTCGAGCTTACGTGCTCCTGCGAACATTGAAGCTTCCCAAACCTGACCTTCCTGGATCTCACCGTCACCAAGAAGCGTGTATACTCTGTAATCCTTATTATCAAGCTTTCCTGCAAGTGCCATACCTACAGCTGCAGATATGCCCTGTCCGAGTGAACCTGATGACATATCAACACCGGGAGTCTCCTGCATGCAGGGATGTCCCTGAAGGTAAGAACCCAGTTTACGAAGAGTTGTAAGATCCTCAACAGGGAAATATCCTCTGTTTGCAAGAACCGAATAAAGACCGGGTGCAGTGTGACCCTTTGACAGTACAAAACGGTCTCTGTCTTCTTTCTTGGGATTCTTGGGATCGATATTCATCTCTTCAAAATAGAGAAATGTAAACATATCTGCTGCAGAGAGTGATCCTCCAGGATGTCCGGCTTTCGCACTGTGAACAGATGTAACGATGCCCTTACGAACTTCGTTTGCTTTTTGCTTAAGTTCCAAATTGGTCATTGTTTTTCTAACTCCTTCTCAATAGTAAGTCGCTTACGCGCTCCCAAATACATACAAAACACTTAATCATTTTAACACATGAAAATGCTATAAACAATAAAAAAGTTCACGAGCACTTAATAAAAATCCGACTCAGTTTTTTATAGTTCTAATTCTGTCCGTAGTAAGCATTTTCGCCGTGTTTTCTGTAATAATGCTTATCCATAAGCTCCTGAGGTGCGGGCTTAACCTGCGGATTGATAAGTTCCGTCCACATCGCCATCTTTGCGACCTCTTCAAGGACTACCGCATTGTGCACGGCATCCATGCAGTCCTTGCCCCAGATGAACGGTCCGTGATTCTTGCACAGACACGCAGGAACACTCATGACATCAAGATCTCTTCTGATAAATTCATTGACTATCAGATGTCCCGTATTTGCTTCATAAGCATCTTCTATCTCACCCTTTGTGAGACATCTGAAACACGGAACAGCTCCGTAGATATAATCCGCATGCGTTGTTCCGTAACAGGGTATATCTCTTCCTGCCTGAGCAAAGCTTGTCGCATAAGAGCTGTGTGTATGTACTATTCCGCCTATCTCCGGAAATGCCTTGTAGAGCTCAAGGTGTGTGGGTGTATCGGAAGAAGGATTGTAATCTCCTTCGATCTTGTTTCCGTCAAGATCCATGACTACCATGTCATCGGGAGTCATCACATCATATTCAACACCGCTCGGCTTTATTACAAACAGTCCCCTGTCCGCATCCATGCCGCTGACATTTCCCCATGTGAATGTAACAAGTCCGTACTTTGGCAGAAGCATATTTGCTTCATAGACTCTCTCTTTTAATTCTTCTAACATCGTCCCCTCCTGTTATATGCTCTCAACTGCAGCCTTTTCTATCTCAAGACCTGCCATGTAACGCTTCATGAACTTGTCAAATCCTTCAACCATAGCCTTGTCGGGCTCCAGAGTGCTGCCCTTCTGACCTGCAAAGATCTTATTGTTAAGATAATCCTCAAGGCTCTCATTATCCTCCTTAAGAGCCATATAAGATGCAAGGATGGCCATACCCCAGGGACCGCCTTCTCCTGCCGTCTCCATTACCGAAACAGGGCTGTTGATAGCTGCAGCAAGTACTGCCTGGCCTACACCCTTTGTCTTAAAGAGTCCGCCGTGACCGTACATGTTGTCAACCTTCACGCCCTCTTCCTTAAGCAAAAGATCAAGTCCCGACTTTAAGGCTGCAAGTGAGCTGTATATATGCATACGCATGAAATTGGGCAATGTAAAGCTGTCGGTAGCCTTTCTTACAACCAATGGTGCTCCATCATCAAATCCGGTTACAGGTTCGCCTGAGAAATAGTTGTATGAGATAAGTCCGCCGCAGTCATCATCACCGTCAAGCGCTGCTTCAAAAAGCTTTGTGTAAAGAGTATTCTTGTCCACATCGCATCCGAACAGCTTTAAGTTCTGGTCAAAGAGATTTACCCATGCATTTATGTCGGATGTACAGTTGTTGCAGTGAACCATAGCAACAAGCGCTCCGTCAGGAGTCGTAACAAGATCTATCTGAGGATAAACCTTTGAAAGATCCTTCTCAAGAACTACCATCGCAAATACACTGGTTCCTGCTGATGTATTACCTGTACGCTTTCCAACACTGTTTGTAGCAGTCATACCTGTTCCCGCATCACCTTCGGGAGGTGCGAGTTTTATGCCCGCTTCAAGATCACCTTGAGGATCAAGGAGTTTTGCACCTTCAGCGGTCAGAACGCCTGCCTCTTCACCTGCTGACAAAGCCTTCGGAAGGATGTTACCAAGTTTGAGAGAATAACCCTTTCCTGCAACCAGCTCGTCAAATATATTTATCATCTTCCGATCGTAATCACCTGTGGAAATATCTATGGGAAACATTCCGGATGCATCACCCACACCGAGGACCTTTTGGCCCGTCAGTTTCCAGTGAACGTATCCTGCAAGTGTCGTGAAGAAATCAACCTGAGGTATATGTTCCTCTTTGTTAAGGATAGCCTGATAAAGATGAGCAATGCTCCATCTCTGAGGAATGTTGTAATCAAATGCCTTTGTAAGTTCAACGGCTGCCTGCTCGGTTATCGTGTTTCTCCATGTTCTGAAAGGAACAAGCAGATTTGCATCCTTGTCAAAAGCCAGATATCCGTGCATCATTGCGGATATTCCGAGTGCACCGAAACCTGTAAGCTTAACACCGTATTTGTCATTTACATCTTTCTTTAACTTAGAATAGCAGTCCTGTATTCCGTTCCATACATCATCCATTGAATAAGTCCATACTCCGTTTTCGAACTTATTCTCCCACTCATGATCGCCTCCCGCGATCGGCGTTCCTTTCTCATCTACAAGAACTGCTTTGATCCTTGTCGAACCAAACTCAATACCCAGATAAGTCTTTCTGTCCAAAATCCTGTCTTTGATCTCCATGTAACCCTCCTGTGTAATATATTAAATCTAACCGGCAATAGAGTTTCCGGTATAAAGTTGATAATACTTTCCTTTTTGCTCTATCAGTTCATCATGCGTTCCGCGTTCGATGATCCTTCCGTTTTCAAGGACCATGATGGCATTTGCATTCCTTACCGTTGACAGCCTGTGGGCTATGACAAAGCTCGTCCTTCCGTTCATAAGCTTATCCATACCGCTTTGTACGATCCTCTCGGTACGCGTATCTATGGAACTTGTAGCTTCATCAAGTATAAGGACCGGCGGATTTGCGATGGCTGCCCTTGCGATCGCAAGAAGCTGTCTCTGTCCCTGGCTTAGGCTTCCTCCGTCACCTTTGATAACTGTATTGTAGCCTTCGGGCAGTCTTCTTATAAAGCCGTCGGCATTTGCAAGTTTTGCGGCTGCTATGACTTCCTCATCGGTGGCATCGAGCTTTCCGTATCGGATATTGTCAGCAACAGTACCTGTAAACAGGTGAGTATCCTGCAAAACCATTCCTAGACTGTGTCTCAGATCATCTTTCTTTATCTTGTTGATATTTATACCGTCATATCTTATCTTGCCGTCCTGGATATCGTAGAAACGGTTTATAAGATTGGTTATCGTTGTCTTGCCGGCACCGGTAGATCCTACAAATGCTATCTTCTGACCGGGTTTTGCAAACAGCTTGATATCATGAAGGACCATCTTGTCATCATTGTATCCGAAGTCCACTCCGTCAAATACGACATCTCCTTTCAGCTCGATATAATCGGTCGTTCCATCAGCCTTATGGAAATGCTTCCATGCCCATCTTCCGGTCTTTTCCTCGCACTCTGTCAGTCTGCCGTCAACTTCCTTTGCGTTAACAAGAGTAACATACCCTTCATCAACCTCAGGTTTTTCATCCATTATCTTGAATATCCTGTCAGCACCCGCCATAGCCATAACGATCGCATTGGCCTGCATGCTCACCTGGTTGATGGGCATATTGAAACTCTTATTGAATGACAGGAAACTTACAAGTGCGCCTATGGTAAGTCCGGTGTATCCGTTTATTGCTAAAAATCCACCGAATATCGCACAAAGGACATAACTTAAGTTACCTATTTGGGCATTCATCGGCATCATGATATTTGCATATCCGTTAGCTTTGAAAGCGCAGTCCCCAAGCTCATCATTTATCTTCGTGAAACCGCTTATGGCTTCCTGTTCGTGACAGAATACCTTTACGACCTTCTGACCGGTTATCATCTCTTCAATGTAACCGTTTACGCTACCTAAAGCCTTTTGCTGCTTCATGAAGAACTTGCCGCTCATCTTTGCTGTCTTCGCCGTAACAAAGAGCATGAAGAAGATCATTACAACAGTAAGTATCGTGAGCGGTATGCTTAGGATGCACATGCTTATGAATACGCTGACTATGGTAAACGATGCATTGACGATCTGCGGCAGTGACTGGCTTATCAGCTGTCTTAAAGTATCGATATCATTGGTATAAACACTCATGATATCTCCGTGAGTGTGACTGTCAAAGAATCTGATCGGCAGACGCTCCATATGCTCAAAGACATCATTTCTGATGTTACGCATAACACCCTGCGTCACGCTTACCATTATCCTGTTTTGTGTATAGTTGCATATGACACCTGCGGCGTAAAAGCATGCAACCCTGCCAATCGCATGAGCAAGCGGTGAAAAATCGGGTGAATCCGTAAGTAAAAACGGTGTGATGTAATCATCTATCAGAGACTTTGTAAAAAGCGTTCCCTGAACATTGCAGAGCACTCCCATGATTATCATGATAAACACGAGTATGCAATGCACCTTATAATCTATAAAGACATAAGACATAAGCCTTTTAAAGAGCTTACCCGGATTCTCAACACTTGGTTTTACGCCTCTGGGCACTCTCTGACCGGGTCCCGGCATATTTTTGTCCTCCTGGTTCTAGTTCGGCTGGTCGAAATCTCCGCCGCCGTTTGTCTGTGTTTCATATATGTCACGATAAATATCGTTATTCTCAAGCAGTTCGTCATGAGTACCGAATCCCGCGAGACGGCCTTCTTCCATGACTATTATCCTGTCAGCATCCATAACGGAACTTACTCTCTGAGAAATGATTAGTTTTGTGGTCTCAGGAAGATACTCCCTGAAAGCCTTTCTTATACGCGCATCGGTTGCCGTATCAACGGCACTTGTCGAATCGTCAAGTATGAGTACTTTGGGATTCTTTAATAGTGCTCTTGCGATACAAAGTCTCTGCTTCTGTCCGCCGGATACGTTGGTACCGCCCTGGGTGATCATGGTGTTGTAACCATCAGGAAAGTTTTCTATAAACTCATCCGCACATGCAAGTTTGCATGCCTCTTTACACTCTTCATCACTTGCTTCCTTGTTTCCCCAGCGAAGGTTATCATAGATAGAACCGCTAAAGAGTACATTGTTCTGTAATACAACGGATACGCTGTTTCTTAATACCTCAAGATCGTATCTTCTTACATCTATACCTCCGACACTTACCGTACCGGAATTGACATCATACAAACGGCTGATAAGATTCACAAGGCTGGTCTTACTGCTTCCGGTTCCGCCCATGATACCTATGGTCTCACCTGAATTAATCTTTATATCTATATCCTTTAAGACAGGTTCCTGACCGTTGTCGTTATATGAGAACACCACATCCTTAAACTCTATGCTTCCGTCCTTTACTTCCATGACAGGATCAGCAGGATTAACTATATCGGCATCTTCATCAAGAACCTGCGCTATTCTTTCTATGCTTGCCGAACTCATTGTTATCATCACAAACACAAGGCTTAGCATCATAAGGCTCATTAAGATGTTCATGCAGTAGGCAAGCAGGGATGCAAGCTCACCTGTTGTAAGTGCATCAACAACTATCATCTTTGCGCCTATCCAGCTTATAAGGATGATGCATGTATAAACGGTAGCCATCATTATGGGTCCGTTAATTATGATGTTGTATTCGGCCTTCTTAAAGATGTCATAGATGTTCTGACTTGCAGTCTTGAACTTCTTGATCTCTTCATCCTCTCTTACAAAGGCCTTTACTACTCTTATCGCAGAAACATTTTCCTGAACGGATTCATTGAGTTCATCATACTTTGGAAATGCCTGTCTGAACGTTGCGGTTGCTCTCTTTATGATGAATACCAGTATGACTGCCAGGATCAGAACAGCAACCAGATAGATGCTGGCAATCCTTGAATTGATATAAAACGCCATGACAAGAGCACATATCATGCTGAAAGGTGCCCTCATGGCCATCCTTAATACCATCTGATATGCGTTCTGGACATTTGATACATCAGTCGTAAGTCTGGTTACCAGACCTGCTGTTGAGAACTTATCGATATTCTTAAATGAAAAAGTCTGGATATTCTTATACATCGCTTCACGCAGATTCTTTGCAAAACCCGTTGAAGCTCTTGCACCGAATGCACCGCCGCCTATACCGGTTAACAGGCTTAAGACAGCTGTTAAAAGCATAAGACCTCCGGTCATCACGACATGTCCCATGTCGCCTTTACTGATACCGTCGTCTATGATGGAAGCCATAAGAAATGGGATAAGGGTCTCGAATATAACTTCAAGGATCATGCATACCGGTGTCAGTATCGATGAAAGCTTATATTCCTTGACCTCTTTAAGTAATCTCTTAACCATATAGTTCTTGCCTTGTTTTTAAGATTTTTGCATGTGTACGTACACTTCTATAGTATAACACTAAAACGTTTTTATGAATGTTAAAAATATATGAACTATTTTCAATTTTCTACGAAAAACAAAATGGACAGGCCATATGACCTGTCCATGTAAAATCTTTATTAACTTAGGATTAAAGCTGAGGACCTGCAGCAACAAGTGCCTTACCAGCATCATTTCCTTCATACTTCTTGAAGTTCTTGATGAATCTCTCAGCAAGATCCTTAGCCTTTGCATCCCACTCAGCTGCATCAGCATATGTATCACGGGGATCAAGGATTGCAGGATCAACACCCGGAAGTGATGTAGGAACTTCGAAATCGAAGATCGGGATCTTCTTTGTCTCAGCCTTGTTAACATCACCGTTAAGGAT
>JAEERY010000007.1 GCA_016286035.1 Lachnospiraceae bacterium | reverse complement strand
TCAGAAAGGCTCATTGCCAGTGATATCGGGTCTACCACTCCGTTCTTCGCAAACAGGCTCGGATCATATTTCCACAATTCGATATTAACAGCCGGATCCTCATTCCATTGTATATCAATCTCTTTCAATGATTGGACAGAGCTGCTATTCTTGTACATTGCAAATACACCGATCTTAAGAGGTTGTTATTTTCATTCATTCAATTGTCCGTCACCTGACGATGCACTATCGTGCATTTATAGCAGCCTGTGATGTCTGCAACGTACGGTAGAGCTATCGTTCAGCTAATAGATCACCTATTTATTTGTTTTCCATGAGGCGTATGATAAGGAGGGACTGGGCGAATGGCGCTTGCAAATGATTCATATTTGCTTGTAAGCCCCCAGTAAAAGACTATTACTTTAGTATTTCCCAATATCCTTTTCGACTGGTACCAATATACCTGATCATCCCTAATTCAGTCATTCTCTTCATATGATACTTTACTCCATCTATAGACATTCCCAGCTTTTCAGCTATTTTCTTTTTGGAAATTTGTGAATCTAAACGTATCATATCCACAATCTGACCTTGTATTTCATTTGCCGCCTGTTTGGGGGTAGTACTACCCCCATCACTACCCCCATCGTCATAAAAGTCCTCATGAATAAAGATCCTTGTTACAAAATAATCATGGGCTTCATCGGTCTCAAATTCGGGTAGGCTATTATGGATCAGGCTTGATTATCCATTTTACCATCAGTCAAGGCTTTTTCTTGTACTCAAAAATATCCAGATCAGCAACTACAGCTATACCATTTTTAATTGCATCATCATATGAAACCTCTTCATACAAGAGCTTCTTTGTTATATTGTTATAATCAGGCTCGTAGAACCTACTGTTTATAATCTCCTTAAGCATCTTAGGGATATTATGCTCAAGCTGTGCAGACGGATTGTTTTTTGACTGCATCCTGTCCTCTCTGACCTCATCAATCAGAGCACCCATTTCCGGAGTAATCTTAACTTCCGGAAGAAGTTTTGCAATGTCGTACAGATGCCTGGAATCTCTATCTTGCATATCCTGGATCCTGTAGTCACATATTGCAAATACCTTATCAATAAATGTTCTCTCCAATGATTGAACCTGTATATCGACAAACGCCGCATCAAACGGTATCGGAAGCACTATGCCTCTTTCTTTGCAGAATTTACCAACAAAACTGTATACTGTATGAACATCTACGGGATAAGCCGCCTGGTAAAAGCTTGTCTCTATTATCAGTTCAAGCGGAATATCGCTGAAGAGAGACTCATATTCAAAAACATACTTGTTATAACTGTGTCTTGACTGAATATCATCAGGATTGGAAAGCGAAAATCCCATCCTGTCCCCAATCTCCAAAATAATGGTCTTTGTCTTTTTCTTCTCTGATTCCGTTGGTTTCCGATTCATTGACAGATCGATATCTTCAGAAAACCTGTCGATCAAGCCATATGCCTTCGATAAGGATGTTCCGCCTTTGAACACAAAAGGCACCTCACTCTTTGAAAGCTCAAGGAGTATCATTGACTGAATGGTATCCTTTTCTACCATCTGAGTCGTGCGACGCTCTTCTGCCGCAACCGTTTCAATGATTTCCTTCCATTGATCCCTATATTCATTAAACCAGCTCACCCATCAATCCTCCGTCATATATATTTCTGTAGACCTTATCCGGATAGAACGGCAGGTATTTCTTTACCACCGAAAAATCAAGTTTAACTGAAGCCACATACTTTTTAAGCTTACCCACAAGCTCCGCACCGGAGATCTCACTGTATTTATCAATCACAGACATAAGATCCAAAAACTGCAAGGCTGATCTGTTCGTCTCAGTCACATCAGTTACAGGCTTATATACAACTATGATATTTCCGTCAATCTCCTGTTTTCTCTGCTTTGTTGTCGCCTCGTTACTGCAGATCTCATAACATGATGGATTCTGCGTAGTAAAACCATATTTATTAGCCAGCTGCAATCCGGTTACATATCCTGCAGCTTTTCCATCCACTATCAGATACTTCTTTTCGATGTACTTATCTATTGATATCCTTCCCTTCGTTCCCAGGATCGTAACATAAGAGAGATAATATACACCGTTGTATAAGCGTTCCAATCTTCCCTCATCCACAAGTTTTTTCATCTCCTGCCTCAGATAGTCCTTGGAATCCCCCGGCAGCTCGCTTAAAAAGATCGGTTCGCCATTAGTATAGTTATCCATGATATAATCATATACCATCTCGTCTCACCTCACATTCTTGAAATCATACATTTCACTTTTATAATATACCCGATACAATCATTTTGCAAGTGTAAAAATGAAAAAACATACCGGAATAACATTCACTCGGAGTGCAAGAAATCAAAAAAGCCGAAAAGAGCGCAAAAAAAGAACACGAGATGTCTCGTGCTCTTGTGATTTAGAGTTATTCAATTATATATTGAAATAACTTACTACGACTCATTAACAAGCTTGCCTGTCATATGCTCCGGTGTAAGTTCCAAGCACTGCACTCTAGGGAATGCGTTGGTCAGTTCTTTCTGAAGGTACTCTTCATCGTCAGTAAACTTTCTTGTAATCTCTGTACAGATTCTGCGTGCTGTATCTTCATCATCAACAAGTCTTATTCTGCCAAAAGTAATAACGCTTTTTATATTAAGTGCCCAATCGCCTTCCTTGCGATATCCTTCGTCATAGACGCAGTAGCTCGCCTTATCGCAGGCTTTTATTGCATCAATTTTATGACCTTCTTTAGCCCCATGAAAATAAATCTTTCCATCCTCTTCGCAGTACCAGTGGTCAATCGGAATGCCGTAAGGATACCCATCATCACCCACGAGCGAAAGAACACCTCTCCTAGTATTATTCAAAATTTCGATACACTCGTCATTTGAAATCTGCTGTTTAAATCTTCTCATTTTTCTAAACATATTAATCCTCACCGTCTATAAAACTGGAATTCAATTAATCATCAAAAATTATTCTATGACAACAGACTTCATCTCCCGAAAGAATAGATTTGATACATTCGATATGAAATCTTCTTTCAGGAACAAGTTCCTTAAACACACATATCATGCTTTGCCTTGAACATTCACATAATCTATTGGATTCAATTTCTGCTTCCGTATGAATTGGGCAATCACAACTTGTAAAAATAAGCTCATAAATCTTCCCGGATTCAACCACTCTTCCTTTAACATTTTTCTTTTCTTCAACACGACTAAAAAACTTATCAAGATCCTTGTCGCAATAAACAAATAAATCCCTGTAAAGATATTTAAGAGCATCACATGCACATTCATATGCACACTTCGAAAAAAGCCTGGAACATTCATCTTTACTCATTTTATCCAGACCTTCATTCAATCCATCAAACCACTTATCAAAAAACTCTTTATCCATAAAAACTCTTTCTAATTAGGAAAACTGCTAAATATCTTCCAAATTTTATGCACCGTTATTCCACATTATCCATTTCGTCTGCCCCAGCTTCTGCAAATTCTTCAAAACAGGGATATGTCCGTTTTATCTTCCAAGATTACCGACTACTCATACCAAATTCATCACAGAGCTTCTCGTAACGTTTCTGTTCTTTTTCCTTGATTGCTTTTGACGTATCATGTAGGCAATGACTAATGACATCGGCATCTTTCAATGCTTCTTCCATCGGTCCGTCTTCAACGAGTTTATCATCATGATGAAATATCGCCGAACAAATCATCTCTGTTTCATCGTCAGTTGTAAGGTTTAGACTATTAAGGATTTCCTTTGCAAGTTCTGCCCCCTTATGAGCATGATCCTCATATGATCCCGATATATATGCATGCATATCATGCAACATAGCTGCCATGGATAACAGTTCAGGATCAAGATCACGCTTTTTAGCTATCATGGTCGATGCCAACGAAACACCATACAAATGTATAAACGCCGCAGAACGCTCATCAAGGTCTTCAATCTTATACAATTCCTCATTGATATAATTGCGAAGTTCTTTTAGTCTGCTCAT
>JAEERY010000052.1 GCA_016286035.1 Lachnospiraceae bacterium | reverse complement strand
TCAGGATCTACTGTGTATCCGTTGTCTGCACATGCCTTCTCTGCCATTCTGATACCGCCGTAAGGCTGCATTGAACGCTTGAAAGGCTTATCTGTCTGGAAACCTACGATCTTTTCCTTTGACTTGTCAAGGTAGCCGGGTCCATGAGAAGTGATTGTTGAGATAACCTTTGTGTCCATATCAAGAACACCGCCGGCTTCTCTTTCCTTCTTCTGAAGATCCAATACCTGTGCCCACAAATCTTTTGTGTTCTGTGTAGGTCCTGCAAGGAAACTCTCATCTCCGTCATAAGGAGTATAATTCTTCTGAATGAAATCACGCACGTTGATTTCTTCTTCCCATTTGCCACCTACAAAATCTGTCCATTCTGGTCTCATTTTGCTATGCCTCCTATAAAAATAAAAATTTAAAAGTTTTATGTATTACTTTCGTGTCGTAGTTCAATTATAAGTGCCTGTGATTTTAAATTCAACAGGTTACCTTGTTCTTTTTTGCATACAAACACGCATATAAGGCTTTTCTTTGTATTTTATAAGATACAATATCTATTTGCCTTTTATTCAAAAGTATGATAAGTTGATTTAAACTTAAATATACGGAGGTACAATATCATGACAGGAATTACAAAAGATATGACTATTGGTGATATATTAAGATCAAATCCTCAGGTTGCACCGGTTCTTATGGAAGCCGGAATGCACTGTCTTGGATGTCCCGCTTCACAGGGTGAGAGCCTTGAAGAAGCAGCCATGGTTCATGGCATAAGCATCGACGATCTTATGGCAGCGATCGAAGCATATTGATAAGTTCATAAATGTGCAATAAAAAATCCCGGGGTGACCGGGATTTTTCATTTTATAAAACTTTTGAAAGTGCCTGTATGGCATCATCCTCTATTACACAATCAAAGTGTTCTTTGAAATAATACTCGCTTGTAGGAAGAAGTCTTTCAAGCTTTCCGTACTCTGAAAGTATATTGCATGCCTTATTAAAATTCTCAGTAGGACTGTCTGTCTTGTTGATAACCAGCATATATCTGCCGGATTTGACATCCTTATAAAGAGAATTCTTATCATCATATACTCCGGTCAGAGCAACGCTCGGTCTGATGACTGCTGCCATTGAATCAAACGAGAATATCTTGCTGGCAAATGCAGGTTCATCGTTTTGTTCTTCCACCTTATCAGGTTCGGCTTTCTGTGCAGCCTTCTCAAGTATATCAGATGCTTCCTTTTTGATCTTTTTGAACAGATCCATAACATCGTCTGTAGAATGAACTATAGTGTCATCATAATCAAGACCGGCATCGAAATCCTCATCAGATTCATCCGTATCCGGAGCAAACCTTGAAAACCTTGTATCAAGCTCTTCAGGATCTTCCACCTTGGTAATGATAAGAACTATGCAATCCGCATTAAGCGGAATAGCTTCTATCATAAGAGGGATATTGTCGGCTTCAAACCCGAACTTGATGGCAGCCTGCTGCATCATATCTCTAAAGAGGTTCTTAGCCTTTTCCGTACCATAAGCTATCTCACTGAGTTTCAGCTCTCTGTCTGCCAGATCTGCCTTGGTGAGTGTGCATCTGATCTGATTGTCATTCACTTTTTCAATCTTCATAGGCTCTACCTCCTTATATTATTTTTCGGTAATTTACTTAAAAGAGTTTACCTTATTTTGGTATCTGTATTGTACCAAATGTGCCTTTAATGTCAATACTGTGTGCCACCTGGCGAAAAAATTTTATAAAAAAGTTATAATTTAGCTCTTCAAAACTTTCTTGTTATATCCGATTGAATGTATTAGAATAGATGTACCGGGTATCCCCGGAAAGTGTGTATCATATCATAAGGAGGATATATATCATGGCATATTGTATAGGTGATTCTTGCATCAGCTGCGGTTCATGCGAAGGACAGTGCCCCGTTGGCGCTATCAGCATGGGTGATGGTCAGTTCGTAATTGACGAGACACTCTGCATCGATTGTGGTTCTTGTGCAGGTCAGTGCCCTGTAAGCGCTATTTCTGAGGCATAATCGGATAGACTTAAACAAATCGATCCCGGCCGGTCAGGTCGGGATCTTTTTTTATTGTTCTTCGTCTCTTCTTTTCTTATCCAGATTTTTAAACATGGTATACTGAGGAAGCCATGCAAGTTCTACGGTACCTATGGGGCCGTTACGCTGCTTGCCGATGATTATCTCGGAAATGTTCTTTCTTTCGGTATCCTTCTTGTAATAATCTTCACGATAAATGAACATTACCACATCCGCATCCTGCTCTATGGCACCGGACTCTCTAAGGTCAGACATCATGGGTCTGTGATCGGGACGCTGTTCAACAGCTCGACTCAGCTGGCTGAGTGCCACAACCGGAACATTGAGTTCTCTTGCAAGACCTTTGAGCGATCTAGATATTTCAGATATCTCTTGCTGTCTGCTGTCTGCTTTTCCGCTTCCGCTCATCAACTGAAGATAGTCGATGATAACAATATCAAGCGGATGATCCATCTTATATTTTCTGCATTTGCTTCTTAATTCACCGATCGATATACCCGGGGTATCATCGATTATAAGATTCGATGACCCAATGACGCCTGCAGATTCAACCAGTTTTTCCCACTCACTGTCATCAAGCTTACCGTTTCTAAGATGCTGAGCATCTACTCTCGACTCAAGTGAGAATATACGGTTAACCAGCTGTTCCTTGCTCATCTCAAGAGAAAAGATGACTACGCCCTTCTTCTCTTTGAAAGCCATATGCTGGGCAATGTTTAAAACAAATGCCGTCTTACCCATTGAAGGTCTGGCCGCTATGAGCACAAGGTCAGATGGCTGCATGCCAGATGTCATATAATCGAGATCGACAAATCCTGTCGGTATACCTGTAACGGTTCCTTTGGCCATATATGCGGACTGAATACGATCCAGTGCATTGACCACGACCTGTCTTATCGGTACCATGTCGCCGGTATTTCTTTTCTGAACAAGTTCAAAGACTTTTCTCTCTGTATTGTCCAGGATATCTTCCATAGGCTCTTTGCCTTCGTAACATGCATTCTCGATCTCACCCATAAGCTTTATGAGTTTTCTTAAGGTAGATCTCTCCGATACTATCTGCGCATAATATCTGATATTATAGGCCGTCGGAACATTGGCAACGATATTACCTATATATTCCAGACTGCTGACTTCCGGCGGTACATCCTTTTCCTTTAATCTGTCCTGAAGAGTGACCGGATCGACAGGCTTGCCTTCATTATATAATTCCACCATGGAATCAAATATAATGCCAAGCTGTCTGTTATAAAAATCATCTGAATTAATGATCTCGGATGCTATCGATATTCCATCCCTGTCAATGAGCATCGATCCTATGACTGACTGTTCCGCCTCTATGCTGTTGGGAAGTGATCTTCGTAAAATAGCTTCTTCTGACATATCAATTCTGTTCTTTCACTTTAACCTTAAGCGAACCGGTTACCTGAGGATGCAGTTTTACCGGAACGTCAAATACTCCAAATGATTTAATGGGTTCTGCAAGCTGTATCTTCTTTTTATCTATATCAACCTTGCACTGATCCTTAAATGCCTGTGCTATCTCTTTTGCGGTTACAGAGCCAAAGAGTTTTCCGCCCTCGCCGGCTTTGATGCTGACAATAACTTCTTTACTCTCTAAATCTTTTGCAAAGCTCTGTGCTGCTTCCAGCTGCTCCTGTGCAACCTTTGCTTCATTGTTTTTCTTAAGCTTAAGGTCATTCATGTTAGCCGTGTTTGCTTCCACGCCAAGTTTCTTCTTCAATATACAGTTACGGGCATAGCCCTCGTTTACATCAACGATATCGCCTTTTTTTCCAAGGCTCTTAACATCTTCAAGTAATATTACTTTCATATGTGTTACTACCTTTCATTATATTATGTCTAGATATCTCCTTCATCCAGCATGGTATCAAGAGTGTATTTAAGTTGTGCCATGGCCTCATCAACACTTACTCCCTCTATCTGGGCGCCTGCCATATTCATATGACCACCGCCACCCATTCTTTCCATGATAACCTGGACATTCACTTCATCTATGGATCTTGCGCTTATATAAACTCTGTCCTGATATGGTGTGCATACAAAACTTCCCTTTACACCCCGGATATTCAACAGATCGTTTGCCGCCTGAGCTCCGATCTCCGTGGGACTCTGAACCGACTGAACCGGTGAGCAGGGAGCTATGGCAAACATATCTCTGTAAATTACTGCATGACTGACGGTATCTGCTTTTGCCTTATAGGCATTTGCATCATCTCTGAACAGCTTACGTACACGGGATACATCGGCACCTGCTCTTCTTAAATATGCTGCCGCCTCAAATGTTCTTACACCGGTCTTTGTCATAAAGTTATTGGTATCAAGCATCATGCCGGAATACATGATATCAGCCTCTTCAGCCTTAAGCTTTATGCCATCTGAGATATACTGTAATATCTCGGTTACCATCTCACATGCCGATGATGCATAAGCCTCAACATATGAAAGAGTTGCATTCTCGATGCTTTCCGTTCCCTGTCTGTGATGATCTAAAACCACAATGGATTTACACATCTTTAAGAGTTCAGGACATTCCGTAATACTCGGTTTGTTAACATCGACCACAACAAGTACGGCACCGGTTCCGGCAAGATCGACTGCCTGTTCAGGAGTAACGAGCATATCCTCTTCAAAATCATCCTGCTTCATATACAGATCCCTCATGGGTTTTAACGAAGCGGATACTTCATTGAGAACGATATGTGCCTTTCTGTCTAAAGTCTTGGCTATACGGGCAATACCCACTGATGCACCGAAACTGTCGACGTCTCCGAGTCTGTGACCCATTATAAGAACTCTGTCCTTACTGGTTATGATCTCATGAAGAGCATGTGCCTTTACTCTGGCTTTAACTCTTGTATTCTTTTCAACCTGCTGACTCTTACCGCCGTAGTATGTGATCTTATCGGTAGTCTTTACAACCGCCTGATCACCGCCTCTGCCGAGTGCAAGATCGATAGCTGCTCGTGCAAACTCATAATTCTGAGAATATGTAAGTCCGTCAAGACCTACACCCATGCTTATGGTAACGCTCATCTCATTTCCGATGTTTACGCTCTTTACCACATCTAAGATATCAAACTTGCTGTCCTGAAGCTGTTTAACGGATTTCTTTCTTAAGATAACAAGGAATTTATCCTTCTCAAGTTTCTTAGAGATACCATCAAGAGATGAGATGTACTTGTTTATCTTTCCGTCTATAAGTGCTGTAAGAAGGGATCTTCTTACTTCTTCTATACTCTCAAGTGCTTCGTCGTAATTATCAAGATACAGTAAAGCCACAGCAAGAGACTGGTCATCATTCTCCTTAAGAGCTATCCTTAGCGCTGTCTCATCAAACAGATACAGTGCCGTCATATAGCCTTCGTAGTCATCGCTGTCAACAAGATCGCTGTGCTTTATCATACCGTCAAGAGCGATTCTTCTGAATCTGGCAAGATATTCACCGTTCTCATATGATATGGGAAACTCCCCATAATCCTCTTCTCCGTTTAACTTATCATGGCTAGCTTCCGGAAAAATGGATGCTATGGATCTGTTTGAACCGATCTTTTTGTGTGTCAGATCATCAAATGCTCTGTTACTCCATATAACCTTGCCCGAATCATCAAGCAAAGCATACGGAAGCTCCATCTCACGAAGCAGCTTGCTCTGGACCTGACCGTACTCCGTCGCAAAGCTGACAAGATCGTCCACTATCACATTGCCTTTTCTGATATAGAGAAACAGGAACATGATAAAACTGATGATCGCACTCAGTCCGACCAATAGACCCGCATACTGCGGGAAGAAAGCTATCACGACCGCAACTATAGCCAACAGGATCGTAATATATAAAAGAGCATACAGATACAGGTGCAGCGCACCCTTAACCTTTATCCTGGATTTCATACTATTCCATATAACCTCTTATACTACCCCAAACATCACATCAACATATGTGTAATCACATGTCAACCCCTAATCGCATACCTAAATAATCATACCACTTTTATAACTTTTTTTCTATACGATACTTTCATCCCGGGTAAAGAGATAAAAAATCCGGCCGATACATAAGTACCTGCCGGATAAGTAAACACTTTATTCTGCTGTGTAAGGCATAAGAGCCAAATGACGTGCTCTCTTAACAGCAACAGTAAGAGCTCTCTGGTGCTTTGCGCAGTTTCCTGTGATTCTTCTGGGAAGAATCTTTCCACGCTCTGACACATATCTCTTAAGCTTAGCTGTATCCTTATAATCTATGGTATTGTCCTTACCACAGAATACACAAACCTTTTTTCTTCTGCGCATACCGCCGGGTCTTCTCTTAGGACCATCAGCGCTACGCTCTGTCTTATTAAAAGCCATTGTAATGCCTCCTGTTCAAATTAAACAAAACATCAGTTGAATGGCAGATCCTCATCTATTCCGTCTGGAATATTCATGAATCCGTCACCGGCAGGTGCTACTGGCTGGCTGTTTGAAGGAGCTGTGAAACCTGTATCTGCTCCCTGATTATCATTCTTGCTGTCAACAAATTCAGCCTCATCTACAACAACATCTGTTGTATAAACCTTTGCACCGTCCTTGTTGGTGTAACTACCTGTCTGAATATGTCCGTAGACGCCTATGCGACGACCCTTTGTAAAATACTTCTCGATAAACTCTGCTGTACGGCCAAATGCTACGCAGCTGATAAAATCTGCTGACTGTCCGTCCTGGTTGTTTGCAACTCTTCTACGATCAACAGCAAGTGAAAATCTTGCTATAGCCATAGATGTATCGTTTTGTGAATATCTGACTTCAGGGTCTCTTGCCATACGTCCAATAAGAACAACTTTATTCATATAGTTTCTCCTTTATGCTTCTTCCTGTCTGATGCATAAGAATCTGATTACGTTGTCCATGATACGAACACGACTCTCGATCTCAGCGGGAGCTGTTCCCTCTGCCTCGAAATGGATGAAGTAGTAAAAACCTTCATGCATCTTCTGAATCTCGTAAGCAAGTCTCTTCTTACCCCATTCATCAACGTCCGAGATCTTTCCGCCGAATCTCTCAACATAGGCTTTAACCTTGTCGATCGTAGCGTTTCTTTCTTCGTCTTCGATCTTAGCACTGACAACAACGGCTAATTCATACTTGTTCATGCTTCTTTACCTCCTTTTGGACTCTGGCTCCGTTTCTCTCGGAGCAAGGAATATTATTTCACGAGTGCTTATTGTAACACACGGAATGTACTATTGCAAGTTGAATTTAAATTTTTTATATAACACCAATTTTCTATTAAGGTGTAACTAACTGTCCACTTTGGTCTCGATATTCCTCCAATCCACACCTAGTGCAAACATAGTAATAATATGTTCCAATTGTGGCGCTATTTAAATCAGCCAGTTTCACCATATCATGTCCTAAGGCGCCGCCATGTTGCTGTCCACATACTTTACAGCTCTCCGGTTCTGTACATGTTGCAGCCCAATAATCATGACTATCCAAAATTGGTATGACTCCAGTCTCAAGAGTCATATTGCAGACTGTACAATATCTAACTGAAATTCCGGCACTTTCACAAGTCGCATCAGCATAGACCTCCAGTTCACCCGGAACATGTCCTTTTGCCTTTATGGTTTCCGAATTCAATACGGTGCCACACACTGTACACTTTTGTGTTCTAAGTCCGTTATCAACACATGTGGGATTTATGGTTGTCCATTCACCGGGTGTATGATCAGTCTTAGCGATAGTCTCTTCGTCAACAACCTCACCACAGTCTTTACATTTGCGCTGTCTGAGTCCCGTTGAAGAACATGTTGCCTTCTTTACGATCTCCCAATCACCAAGATCATGTGTGTGTTCTGCAGGTGTCGGTTCTGCCTTGGCAGTTTCGTCGGTTTTGTTGTTTTCTACTTTGGTATCCGTCTCCTTCGTTACCGAATCCGCACTCTTATCATCATCTGTCTGTCCCAAAAGTTCCGCGATCAGAGCTATCAGTCTGTCAACCGCATCCTCGGGCAGCTTATCATAATCAAGATGCAATACCTCTGATCCATCCTTACCTACAACAAACTCGGACAGATCATCATTACCTCTTATAAGTGCGCTTTCGCCCGGTCCGAACTCCTTCTCAACTCCGTTGTATTCACCGGTACGTGTTTTAAGCTTTGTAAGAACTCTGCCTTTCGATACTTCCAAAAGAGTGTATACAAATCCGTCTTCACAGTTATAAACAGTGACCCTGAAGGTTGTACCCCTTACCGACATAGTAGAGTTTGGAGTATCCACGTCATAAGTATCATCAACACCCAGTTTGGCAGTTATATCACTGAGTTCTGATCCTCTGTCAACAATTATCTTTATCCTGCTGCTTTCCTTTGGCGAACTTGCTTCCAGTCTAAAGTGTGTATCATGATCTGCATATACATACTTGTCATTGTCTACACACAAAGTAAGGTCCGATGACTCCAGTACGCTTACATCGTCTCCGGTATACAGCCTCTGTCCTTTGTATACCTGACCGTTATTCTTTTCACCTATAACATTAACGGTACCGGAAACTGCCTCTACAGCGATACTGCGATATCCGTCTTTTCTTAAAAGAAGGGCAAGGATTATACCTATGATAACCAGTATGACGGCTATTATGATCGCCTTACCTTTCTTTGACTTCAAAAAACTCTTTTCCTCCATAACAAATATCCTCCCAAAAATACATGCGTAAAACGTTTTACTCTAGACACGCATAGAGATATTCTACCAACTTTCCGTCAATATTTCCAGCCTTAACCATATCTCTCATTATATCGAAAGCTTTTTCCTTTGGAATAGGCTTCTTATAAGGCCTGTCGGTTGCGAGCAGAGCGTCGCATATATCAGCCACTGCCATTATCCTGGAATCCACACTCAGCTGATCCGCTGTTAACCCTTTAGGGTATCCTTTCCCGTTAAGACATTCGTGATGCTGTGCTGCATATATCGGGGAGTTTTGAAAGTACTTATTAAAATGAACCTTGCTGAGAATCCTTTCCGTAATCTCAACATGGCTTTCCATTATCTTTCTTTCCTCAGCGGTAAGAGTACCCTTTACTATGCTTAAACACTCTTTTTCCTCATCCGTAAAGAACGGAGATGTAACTCCATCCTCATCAGTAAACTCATATTTAAAGCTCTTTTCAAGAGCCGCTCTCTTTTCATCATCGAGGAATCCGGCACCGTTTACGCTGTTCATAAGCTCAATGGCTTCGTCAACATTGGATTCGAATACTTTATACTCATCCACATTCTTTTTGCCTTCCAGCATGAGCACTTTTGCTTTGAGCTTATAAATCTCAAGACGTTTCTCGATATCCTTTTCATGACCGTTTAGCCTTGTCGCCTTGTTCATTACCTCGAGCGGTACTGCCAGCTTACCAATATCGTGAAGGAAAGCTCCCATTACAAGCTGTTCTTTTCTGTTTTCAGAAAAATACTCTTCTTCCTCTCCCTTTTCATGCAGCTCGTTTATATAATCAGCCAGCATACCACTGTATTTCGCAACCTTTCGCGTATGGCTGGCATTATAAGGCGTTCTTTCATCGATAGCAGCTGCCATTGCTTCCGTAAATGACCACATCTGATCTTTAAGTTCCTGCTGATATCTCATATTGGATAATGCGATTGCAGTCAGACAGCCCAATGCATATATTACTTTTTCCTGAACGGGATCAAACTGTATGACATTTCCGTCTTTATCCAATGCATTGATAAGCTGCAGTACTCCGACTACCTCATCTTCATCATCGATCAGAGGTATGACCATCATGGATTCGGTATGATATCCAGTTATCTCATCATATTTTTTAGGACCCGAAAAATCGAATCTTGTATCTTCGCGCACATTTGCTATATTGAGAGTCTCTCTGTGAATCGCAGAATATGCACAGATATTCTCTTCTCTCATCTCAACAGGCGGAAGATCTATCTTTTCACCGTTTTCACCCTTGCTGACATTCATGGACAGAGTCTTCATTACTCTGAATTCCAGTTTGTTATCAACGTATCTGTACAAGGTGCCGGCATCGCAGTTTGTGATCTCCATGCTTCTTGTAATGATCATATCAAACAGTTTGTTTCGATTCTTTTCCGCTGCCAGCGCTATACCTATATCCAATATAACCTGAAGCTCATCATTGCTGTTCATCCTAATACTCTCCCTTTAAAGCTGTTCCATATATTCAAGAGACCTCAATGTCTTTTCATACCCGTTCACTTCATGCAGTATACGAACTCCTTTTTGACACGGATCTGCCAGTTTTTTAAATACACTGTAATCTATCTTCCCGTCACCTACCGCCAAATGAAGATCCGAGCATAAATCATGGTCATTTATATGCATATGTCTTATATAAGGTTTTAGCTTTTCATACCATATTTTTGAGTCCATAGCAGCAAGCATGGCATGTGCATAGTCCAGACATATGGATACATTCTTAAGATCCCTTGTCCTTTCCATAAGACCTACAAAAGGCTCCGGGGTTCTCTCAAATGTATTTTCCATATATATTTCTATATCTTCATATACCGGGGCGATCTCATGCAGGTATTCACTCATGCCCTCAAGCCACTGATCGGTATATGCTTTTGTGTCCAGACCGGAAATAAGTCCCGTATGGAATACAACACCTTTACATGACAGTCTTTTTGCCACATCAAGTGATCTTAAAACCAGTTTCCTGCTCCTGTCTCTTATCACACTGTCCATACTTAACATTGCGATGTCATAGAACACACCGTGTACCGTATCATTGATTCTGTCTCTGTCAAGCGATTCATAGATCCTTATCCTTCGCTCGAACTCTTCTTCATTTTCATAAACATTCGGCCAGAAAAAATCATTGTATTCAAAAGCTGCTCCATATTCATTGGCAAGCTTTGTAAATCTTTCCAGATCATTTATATCCGGTATGATCGACCATTCTGCTTTCATCTTCATCCCCTCATTAAATATTCGATGTTACTTCAGGTTCCTTCATTTTTATTCTTTGGTTTAAGAGCCGTAACACTGAATACTTCTATCTTATTGCTCTTACCCTTAAGCGGTATCTCACCTACCGACTCAACCTCTATCCTGTCTCCGAGAGCTTCTCTGACGCCTTCACTTATCAGCACCTGTCCGGGACCGGCATTGCTTTCAAGTCTCGCTGCGGTATTTACGGTATCTCCGATAGCTGTGTAATCCATTCTGAAATCACATCCTATATTTCCTACTATCGCAGGTCCGCTGTTAACTCCCACGCCAAACTTTATCGTTCTTCCGAATTTCTCTTCAAGTTTCTTTTCAAGTTCGGCCGCTCCCCTGCTGATATCCCATGCCGTTGCAACAGCTTCATATATATAATCATCCAGATCAAACGGAGCATTGAATATAGCCATTGCCGCATCTCCGATGAATTTATCCAGAGTTCCGTTGTGACTGAGCACACAATCTGTGACATGCTTTAAGTATTCATTAAGTATCTCTACGACCTGTTCGGGTTCAAGCAGCTCAGACATGGATGTAAATCCGCGAATATCAACGAACAGCAGTGCAACATCTCTTTTTTCTCCTCCGAGATGGAGCTCAAAATCGCCTGTATGAGACAGTTCGTCCACAACCTGGGGAGCAACATATTTTTTGAAGACATCCAGTGTATGTCTCCTTCTTATCCTTTCAAGCACATATTTCTCGAGTATGAAATAAACATCAGCAAATATAAGTGTTAAAAGCAGATAAGCAACACTTATATAATATCCGTTTGCCGAAAGCAGCCTTCCTGCTAATACATAAGCTATCGCAACTACGACAGATACTGCTATGATGACTGATGGTTTCCTGTTCTTTGAAAATACAAGAAATGCAGCAACTATAAGCATCGTGATGATCGCCATTATGAACGGATTGGCATTTACAAGCGTCTTTTCCTGCATATATGCCTGCAGGATGTTCGCATGGATCTCAACACCGTACATGGTAGTTCCCCTGTCGGAAGCCGGCTGATATGAATCCTGGAATCCCGGTGCATATGCTCCGACCAGTACGATCGCATCCTTGAATGCATTCATCGGTATCTTGTCAGTAAGTACTGCTTCAAGAGAAACTTTTGAAAACTCTCCCGATTCACCGGAATAAAGAAATTGAAACTGTCCTTTTGAATTGGTTTTGGGAGTAACTGTTGTGCCTGATGTTTTCTCATTGTATAGCTTATATATGGCATAAGCAAAACTGTCGTGAGAAGTACCTGCTTTAGTGCTGAGCTCAGCAGGAACGGTTATGCTGTTAACAGAGCTTCTTACATATCCATCCGAAGATATGCTGGCATTTGTAAATCCCGATACGGCAACATCGTTTAATTCATCATACGGCATCTCTATATCTGAGACATGTTCCGTATTATAGAACATTCTTCCTTTGCTGTCGGTCTCTATTGTGCCTCTGTATACGATGTTTGAGCCGAAGACCACACTGCCGTCGGTATTTCTTACTGCATCAACAAGTTCACTGTCATGAACTTCATCATAATGATCGGCCAGAATAAAATCCATACCTATCACTGCGGGTGAACACTCTTCATCTTCATACAGCTTGTTTACCAGTTCAGCAAGTTTCTCTCTGGACCAAAGCGTAAAATTTCCATACGCTGAAAGAGTCTCGTTATCTATTCCGATTATTATGATATTGCTGTTTGTTCCGTTAAGCCTTGAATATGCCTTATCGGTTATGAATCTGTCCAGTGAAAAGAACGGATCAAATATCACTGCCAGTGCGACCAGTACGACAACTGCCGCTACACCTATCTTAAAGATATGTTTTTTCATACTCCACCTGTAAAATCTCAGTCTTTTGTCATAAGCTCGAAAGCTTCCTTAAATACCTTTCCGATCGAATCATGTATGACAAGGTCTGCCCTTCTGTCAGCACTCGTTTCGCTCTTATTTATCAGTATAAGTTTACTTCCTCTGAAGTAATCTATAAGACCTGCAGCAGGATATACGACCAAAGAAGTTCCTCCTATGATAAGGACATCCGCTCTCGCAATGGCATTTACGGAATTATTTATTATGTCCTGATCAAGCCCTTCCTCATAAAGAACAACATCCGGTTTTACTCTTCCTCCGCATTTGCTGCAGACTGGTATTCCTTCTGACTTAAGGATGTATTTCTCATCATAGAACTCACCGCACTTCATGCAATAGTTTCTAAGCACAGAACCGTGAAGTTCATATACTGTCTTTGATCCGGCTGCCTGATGAAGTCCGTCTATATTCTGCGTTACAATCGCCTTAAGCTTGCCCATCTCTTCAAGCTTTGCCAGTACTTTATGTGCATCGTTGGGCTCTGCTTCGGGATATATCAGTTTATCCTTGTAAAATTCAAAGAATTCCTCCGGATATCTTACAAAGAATGTATGGCTTACTAGCTGTTCGGGCGTAAAATTAATCTTAAGCTTCTCATTCCACAAACCATTGCTGCTTCTGAAATCCGGTATGTTTGATTCAGTGCTGACTCCTGCCCCACCAAAAAATACGATATTGTCACTGCCTTTAAGTATCTGCGCCAGTTCTTTTATCTCTTCACTCATATGATCCCGCTCCTTTCTTAAGCTGTTTGGACTTCTTTTCCATTATAATATAAAAAAATGCCATTCGCTACAGAATGACATTTTTTATATTGAGCCCATTCACTGCTGGGCTGCCCTGTATATCTTGAATTTTTTATTGTATCCGTTCCTTGCTCTGTTCTCCTCAAGCTCAACGAGTTTTTCCTCAATACGCTGCTTTATCATCTCGCCGATCTCTTTTGTAGTCTTTCCTTTATAATCCTCATAATATATCGGATCGAGGAAGCATACCTGAGTCGTAACTTTTCTGTATGAATTGAAATCAAACGGAAGATGAGAATCATATAAAGCCACAGGAACTATAGTCGCCTGCGCTTTAACTGCACATTTAAAAGCACCCGCACGAAACTCCTGCAAGTTATTTCCATTGTGATCATAACCGCCCTCAGGGAAATATATATATCTGCGTCCCTGTTTTACTTCCTCGGTAAGCTTCTCAAGCTCTGTAACCTGCTGCCTCATATTGTGTCTTTCAAGGCGCTTGCCGTGTACAAGTTTTATAACCTGATTGAACAGCAGCATCTGGCTGCGTTCGGCATCCGCCACAACAGAGCATGGTGTCTTGTGCGCTTCCATGATACCCAGTGCATCATATTTACCCTGATGATTCGAATACATGATATATCCGCCTTCCTTTGGAAGCTTATCATCATCAAGGACTACGGTACGTATACGTCCAAACCTTTTAACAGATCCTATTATGCGTAGCACAAGAGCAAACCTTGCTTTTTCGTCATATCTGTCCTCGTGTTCACAATAATAATCTGCAAGCAAAACATAGTATAATATTAACGGTATTGTAATAGTTACAAGGGTATAAAATCTAAACATAAAACATTACTCCCAACAATTTCGGTACTATTATATTAGAAGCTGTTAGTTTTTGCAAACCGCTTGATAGGGAGTATCAAAACACATGTCGTATCTTTTAGTATCCAAGGTGTTCAAGAAACGCTTCACACCCTCTGACTATCTGCTTATACACGCCGCCAAAATCCCTGGTATACCAGGGATCATCAATATCCTCTGACCTTCCGGTAAAATCCATAAGAAGACTTACTTTTCCGTCCGGATCTCCTCCAAGTATCCTGTGCATATAACCCATATTGAGTCTCTCCATACCGATTATGTAGTCCCACTTATCATAATCATCCCTTCGCATCTGTCTTGCAGTCTTCCCTGCGCAGCTGATACCATGTCGTGCCAGTTCGGCTTTTGCGGGCGGATAAACTGGGTTGCCTATCTCTTCTGTTGATGTCGCTGCCGACTCAATATGAAACTCACCAGATATCTCCCTCTTTTCTACCATATCCTTCAAAATAAACTCCGCCATGGGCGATCTACAGATATTGCCCCAGCAAATGAATAAAACCTTTATCATTTTTTCTTTACCTCATCCATTTCTGCAATAAGTTCTTCTAACGGACGATATTCACCGCCCCACCATTCAAAGACGTGCATGCCCTCATCTTCAAGCACTGATTCCGTAAGTGTCATATCTATTCCAAGCTGCTTAAGTAAACCTTCTCTATCCACTGCCTGATAATCAAACGGAAGCAGTTTGCAGAATTCTTTGTATGAAACTCCGCATACAACCTGATGCACTCCCAGTGAAGCTATTGCTGCCAGGCATCTCTCACATGGGGCACAGCTCGTGTAGACTACAGATTTTTCTAAAATGTCATCTGTATATTTATTGGCGCATTTATGCACAAGATTGAATTCTGCATGACCAAAAATCTTCTTTTCAAAATCAGCAGTATTCTCGGCCTCTTCAAGTATTTTACCGTCACAGACCAATACCGCCCCAAAAGTGTCAAACCCTTTTTTGCCGGCACTTATCGCTAATTCATAACACCTTTTCATATAGTTCTCATTAATCTCAACCATATCGATCCCCATACACCCTTGTACTTAAGTCACTTTCTCCATCAGCCATTTTAACATTATTTGAAGATCAGACTCGGTAAAATCCCTTATTCGGATCAGATTGTTTTCTATCCTCACGCTTTTGTCCTCGTAAAACTGCCAAAGCAATTTTTTAACCTTTTTCGGTTTTTCTCTTTACAAAACAATTTCATAATAAAGATAATCTCCTGTGTATGCACTTTCTGTCGCATTTTCTTTTCTATCATAAAGTTTAAAACCTACCGACTCATAATTCTTCGGTGCAACCAGATTTGAATTGGTACATACAATAATCCGTTTCAGACCGGTATATGCTTTAATCCTATTCAGAGCTTCTTCCAATTGCCTGTGGCCATACCCGTTCCCTTTATGCTTCTCTCGTATTGCGTTATGACCTATTTCCACATATTCTGGTCTGTTTCTTGGATCCCATGCTACAAAACCGATCGGTTCACCATTAAGGCAAGTGATCAAACCATATTTATCAGCTATATCCGGATTATCATAGAAAAAAGCATCCGATTCCTTCCAGTTCTCATCCCATATTTCTTTATTTCTCTTATCAAATGAATAAGCATCTTTAAGAATATCGTACATTGTTCCTCTGGGAAATTCAGTAAACTTTTTGAATTCTATCAATTCTTTTCTCCAATCATAGAAGGCTTTCTGTAAATTGAGCCATTGCTTCCTGCCATTTGTTCAGCCAATAAAGCTGGCTGTCAATAAATCCTTCATCTATGCAGTCAATTCCATATATCTCAAGGATTGTGGCCTGCAGTTGAAAATGTCTGATTGCAACCCAATGCGGAAAAGACAGTATTTCCTCACGGCTAAGCGTACAATGACCCGAATATCCTAAAAGAAACTTCCGATATACTTCCTTTGTCAGTTCAATATCTTCCTGCTTAAGATTAAAATAATCCGTCATGTCACACATTACCATGACATCAAACATAACCGGTGCCCTGCAAGCAGTATCAAAATCCACAAGGTAAATATGTCCGTCAGGCTTCTGCAAAAGGTTTCCTCTGTGAAGATCTCCGTGACAATTCGCATGCGGAAGATCCTTAACCTTATTCCACAAACGTTCTCCCAGTTCTTCATACTCTTTTATATGCAGATAATTCTTTTTATGAAGGAAATCCAGATATCGATCTATAAAGAATTCTTTGCCATGGGGAACAAGCTCTGCAGGGTATTCATTCATAAGTTGATGAAATCTACCTACCAAAGCTCCGACCTCAGATGGACATGTTTCAAGTTCAGGTTCGTCCCCATCAATAAATTCCATGAGAACGATCAGCTTTTTCTCACCATCAGATTCCGTTTCAAGAATTGCATCTCCGCTCTTTGTCAATATTGTTTTAGGCACCGGAAACCCATTTCCCTCCAGATATCTCATAATAGATACAGACTGCTTTGCCGTCTTAAAAAAAGCAGCGCCAATAACCTTAATAAGATATTTTGCCTCTCCGTTAACAATATAT
The DNA here is from genome assembly GCA_016286035.1 of Lachnospiraceae bacterium. Classification (GTDB taxonomy): domain Bacteria; phylum Bacillota; class Clostridia; order Lachnospirales; family Lachnospiraceae; genus Colinaster. The sequence goes on along the minus strand of JAEERY010000052.1, from coordinate 49,253 downwards.
GTAAGAGCGCCGCCTTCTCTTAAGAATTCCAAAGAATGATTATCAATTCCATAATTCTCTGACAATATCTCTTGCAGATATCTTTCATCCATGATCGTTATCCCTTTTCAATAGTTTCTTCACTTATAGAAAAAGTAATAGTTTATCGGTGTAAAACAGTATCTTAATCATTAATCCTTTTTCTCAAATACCAGTAACTTGCCACGTTCAAGACTATCGAATGTGATACCGCCCTTTTGCTGATAATAAGGGCTGTAAACTTTCTCGAAATGAATCCCCTGCAGATCCTTTTCAATGTACTTAAAGCCATATTCGCATATTTCTTCTATAATCCTTTTGTATGTGTACCTGCTTTTCTTTTTTTCCTTATCTCGAAAATTTGACAGATGAAAAGGCAAAACGACAAGAATTCCGCCTTCTTTCAGCGTTCTTTTTGCTTCTTCAAGCATCACAAAACGATGAAGACCATTATATGTCTTCTCTTCTCCATGAAACATGTCAGCATAGATCACAATGTCAAAATAGTTGTCATCAAAATTATTTCGATAATCCTCTCTTCCCTCAACCGGTATAATGCAATCAGTCTTCTCATCCTTAGATTTGCTACTTATATATTCCAGACACTGTTTGTTAATGTCTACGGCATACACTTTGCATTTCTGTCCAAAAGCATATGCAGCTGCAAACGAATAATTACCGGCACCGCAACCGTAATCAAGGATCACCGGATCACTCACACTAAGAATCGAAGAAAAGAGGTTAGCGCCTTCCTTTTTCTCCCAATTATTGACTTCATCAAAAATGTTCATATCATACCCTTATCCGCTTTGATCTGCTGTACCAAGACGTCATTCTATCACTGTGATTTCTTCAAATAATGACCATATATACGTTTGCACTGATATCCGATCTTCCTGTAAAACTCGTTTCCGCCACCCGTCATCACCTCAGCCCCAAGTGGTCTTAATATGCTGTCATGATGAGAAAGCGCAGCTGCTGCAAGTCCCTTATGCTGATGTTCGGGTACGGTACAAAGCGGTTCCATATAAGCTAAATGTATCTGCGGACACCACCACATACCTGAAAAACAGACATAATCGTCATTCTCATCTGCAATGATAGTCGTATACTCATACGTCGCATGAGGAGAAGGCGCAATAGATGCACCAAGTACATTCTGATATAGTTCAAAAGGACTTCTTCCATCATTTTTTGTCGGAATATCCCAATCCTTAAACTCACCAATTTCCCACTTGTTAAAGCCATCCCAGAGACATCTTGCTGTCTTTAGCGGATCTGATGTAGACGGATTCACGAAATGATATCCCTGTGGAAGCTGATGATCAAGTTTTCCTGATCGAAAGTCAAAATAGTATTCCGGTTCCTCATAAGAAAGCTCATAGCCTCTCTCCTTTGCTGCTTCTATCAGAGCTTTCTGACCTTCGATAAGTACCAGTTCCAAAGGATCATCAAACTTTGGATAATTATTCTCCGCATACTCTATCATCTCTCCTGCAAGATACTCATATCCGGGTCTAAGCACAAAATAAAGTGATGTGACAGGCTGCTCGTAGAAAACAAAAGCGACCGGCTCATCTCCATCCAGCCAGAATCGGTTCAATCTAAGAAAGTCCTTATCCATCCAGGGAGAAGTTATCGCATATTCAAAGAACGGTTCTGCAGGCCCGTTGCTCTCTTCATGGTTATACACTTCTGTCATGAGTCTATATACAAGCTCAATATCTGTAAGTATCTGAAACTGCTTTGTTCTGATCATGTTATAACCCCGTATCATAAATATAATCTCTATAACAGCATGTTTTCATAATATCCGATAACTCATAAAAACAAAAGTAACCGAATGATAACTTAATTATAGTTACCTGCCGGTTACTTATCAAATATATATCAATTCAATAATGCAATCTACTCAAGCCCTTCGATCAGATCTTTCATATCTTTGGCTATACGTTCATATTCATAGTGATGAACATAATGGCCGCAGTCAAGTTTTACTACGTGTCCGTCTTGTGATGCATCTGCTAGTTTCTGTGCGGATACGATCCATATATCATCTTCATCTTCCTCAGTGATATACTGAATGGTCGGAACAGTAGGAAGAGGTGTACTGTATATCGCGATACTTACTTCCTTAATATTGTCCACATCTCTTTCGTTTCTGACTGTATCGTTTGCAGTATCCCTGCAATACAAAGCTTTTACGGTCTTCCTTTCTTCTTCAGTCAGCGTTCCTGTTGTATCAGGATCTATCAGGCGCAGCAGACCGACATTCTTTGCAAAGCTGTTTATATCCATTACCAGGTCATTTAATACTTTATTCTTGGCCTGAACATTTGCATTGGCGACCATCATATCCAAACCTACTATCGCTTCCACTTCATCCGGATACTCCTGAGCCCAGAGGATGGCTTCCAAGCCAGATAAGGAATGCGGGCAGAGTACGAATGGTCCGTTAATACCTGCTTTTTCAAGCGCCTCTCTGTCCTGGCGCAGTATTGTATAGAAAGATCTCCTGCCTTGTGCTTCATCTGAAAAGCCGTAACCGAATTTCTCTATGACCACGATCCTGTAGTCATCACTAAGCTCCTTATACAGAGCCTTGAAATCATATATGGGTGAAGGCTCCCCCCAGCCGGACATAAACACGATCGTATGATCGCCTTCCCCCTCAAAATAAACACACATATCATGTCCGTCTACTTCAACCATCTGCCCAACATGCTTCTCAAGCAGCCTTGCATCCTTTTTTAACATTATCCTGTTATATATGAACAGTCCCATAAGACTTACAGAAAAAAACAAAACCAGTATCAGTAGTGCCTTTCTGAATATTTTCATTTTCATAACTGTCACTCAATTGTCTTTAAAGCGATCTCGCCTGAAGATACGACAATTTTCATCATATCCGTACCATCGCCGCAGACATAGGTATCACCATTTTTAGTTAATGCCAGATCATAGGAAAAATCATCTTCATCAGGATCCATATCAAACGTAATGTCGCTGTTTTGGGGAAGATACACTGTAATATTTCCGGATGAAGCCTCTATATCTGATCTTAAAGGAGCTGTCGCAAAACTGAATTCATTATCTCCGCTTGATGTCTCTGACTTAAAATCATCTACACTGATAGCTTTTATGGTTATATCACCGGAACTTGCGGTGGTCATAAGCTTTGAAGCATCTTCCATTTCTACATTGATATGACCTGAAGATGTTTTGATCGATATATCATTACTTTTTCCGGTCTGGTTTAAATATACATTGCCCGAAGAAGCTGCAAGCTTTATCATATCTGCTTCACACTGTGCCAGAATGCTGCCGGAGCTTGCCTCTATATCCACTTTATCAGACTTGAAATTTTCACAGCTTACTTCTGCCGAAGAAACATCAACGGTAAGATCCGAAAGGATCTCATCTTCAGGGATAGTGATGATCAGCTGTTTCTGAAGGTTATTAAGATCCAGACTCTTTGCTGAAGCACAATATCTCACATGAAGTGTTGATCCTTCAACCCATGTGTGAACTTTTCTCTTATCGTCCAGCTTAACTGCAGCTGTCTCCTCTATGGTTACACAGTCAGCATCGGAGCCTATAAGCTTTACCGAGCCTGACATATAATCTATATCGATATTTTCGATCTTATCTGAGATCTCACGGTCACCTGCCGTATATTTGTCTCCGTTGTCATATATATAACTTGTTTTCGTAGCAAATGAACAGCCGCCCAAACAGGCTATCATAGCCAGTATCGCTGATGCGCAAATAATACCTTTAAGCTTAATCATTGTTTTTCTCCCCCTTGTTTTTGAGTAACATTCCGATCAATATAAACACTGCACCTACAACAAGCCCAGCGATAACATTTATCATAGAAGGTTCCGAATAAACCTGAACTCCTCCGTTACTGCTGTTCTTCAATGTAAGATAAAGAATAGCCTTTGTCCCGAAGTGTCCAAAGAGACTCAAAGCCATTATACAGATACCTGCTTTTGTCATGCCGTTTACCTTAAGGTATCTGATGATAAAAAATATCACCCAGCACATCATGATGATCGGAACACTTATTGAAAGAGCTGTTCCGAAGAAACCGGAAACATGCACATGCAATCCGATGCAGAGTATCATTAAGAAAAACGTCAATGTATCAACTGCCATGACCGTAAGACCTTTAAAGTTCTTAAGATATTCATTGACAGGTCTTCTGCATGCAATAAACGGCATAAAACATATACTGAGTCCGAAAAGGACAGAAGAAGCCGCAACAAAGAACCAGGTTCCCCTTGAATAGATACAGCATACTGCCAAGAGTATTATCAGGCTCGCCGTAAACGAGATCATCGTCCAGAACATCCTGTTTTTCGGTGCCATGAGCGGAACCACAAAAAGCGATGTGGGTATCATCATTGATGCGAGCACTATGAAAAACCAGGTCAGTCCGTGACCGCTTGCCAGATTAACTATCAGACAGATCAGGATAGGTAAAGCAAAGATCGCAGCCACTACCATTCCCGCAACAGCACTTTTTCTCTTAAAATATCTCGACTGGGATCCTATTATATTATCCCTTTCTCTTACTATCAGTTCATCTATTTCTGTATCTTCTAACGCATTAAGGATCTTCGCACATTTGGGACACTCTTTGATGTGTTCCTCTACAGCCCTTGTACTTGCTTCACTGCATGCGCCGTCTTTGTATAATGGTAAAAGATCTTCTATTACGTCGCATTCGTATTTCATTATTCTTCCATCCTTTCTTTAATCATTATTCTTGCACGATGATATGTAACCCGGGCCCAGGTTTCTGTTTTTCCGAAAATAGATGATATCTCCTTAAAGGATAATTCTCCAAACACCCTTAACTGGAATACTTCTTTATATGGCTCGTCCATATCATGAAGTATACGGTGAATACGTATCGAAGTGTCTGAGTCCATCAGACTCTTCTCCAAGCTTTTCTTAGTATCCTGCTGTTCATCGAGAGGTACGTCATCAAACCTTGATTGGCGCCGTTTCTCGTCGATAAAGTAGTTCTTTGCAATCGCACAAAGCCATGTAAAGCTTTCGCTCTCGCCTTTGAACGTCTTTTCTGTGGAGATCGCCCTGTAAAATGTTTCCTGCGTGATCTCCATGGCATCGTTCTGATCTCTCGTAAGCGTCATAACGTAAGAAAACACCTTCATATAAAAAGCCTCATATAGTTTTTCGGCGGTGTTCTTATCCATGTATCGTCGTGCTTTTCCTTTCTTTTGATCTCGTCTGTTAGACGGAGGAAGTTTCATTTCGTTACAAAAAAAATAAAAAAATTTTCAAATATAAAAATAATTCATGGATCGCTCCAAAAACGACCCATGAAATCAGCCAAAATCATATTAATCATATATTTGTAATACTGTCATATATCAGTCCATCTTTACATACTTCATGGCTGTCCATACGAGATAAGCATAAACAAATCCAATGCAAGCCGTAACGAACTGGTACAGTGAAAATGTAGTCTGGAGCATATCCATCTTTCCTCTGAGCGGACTTTCAGTCGGAAGAAATGATGGTATCAGCCAGAGTGATATGGTTATCCCCATGAACACACCTTTAGCGAGTGAAGCTACAACAGCCACAATATATTTATGTATACGCATGGTCATATCCTTTGGTTCTCTCATCTCTTTTTTGACAAGAAAGAAGGTCATGATAACGATCACAACATTGCCCATCATAATAAAGGGCACTATAATAGGCACTGCAGCCATCACGCCTCCACCGGTTATTATATAAGCAGTTATCGGTGTTATAATACTCAGTATCATCGCACAGGGCAGATTCACCATGAGAACGGCCAGTATCAGACATGCATTGACAATCGGTCCTGTTATAAATATGCTCAGATTCTTAAAAACCTGACTGAGTATGCATATTGCCAAAAGTGCAGCCGTCATGGCTATCTGTTTTGTTCCCAATCTGTTTTCAGTATTCATATATGATCCCTCAAAACAATTGTTACATCTCCATAATTATATCTCTTGCCAGACTTTCTTCAATAGGTTTGGCAAATACACCGGGTTCGAATTCTTTTATCGACCCGATGCTGTCCTGAAGAACAAATCTTAACTTTCCGTCACGAACCTTTTTGTCCGTATACAGTCTCTTTACCAGTGCTTCCCTGTCAATATATTCAGGTATCTTAGTCGGAAGTCCTGCTTTATCCAAAAGCTTTATGACTGCATTCATTTCATCAGCTGACAGTAAGTTCAATCTGTTGGCAAGCTTTACTTCAGCCACCATGCCTATGGAAACAGCTTCTCCGTGCATGAGCTCATATCCGCTTTCTGTCTCGATCGCACGACCTACTGTATGTCCAAGATTTAAAACTTCTCTGAGACCAGATTCTCTCTCGTCCTTCATTACCACCTTGTACTTTATCGCACAGTTTTCGTGTGCGATATGTTCACAGGCTTCTGTCTCAAGTTTCAGGATATCATCCATATGTTCATCTATGTAATCAAAAAACTCCTTATCGGCAAGGCATGCATGCTTTATAGTTTCTGCCAGTCCGCTGATTATCTGTCTCTTTGGCAATGTCTTCCATGTTGCGATATCCAGATATACCTTTACAGGCTGATTGAAAAGCCCGATCAGATTGGTGGCTAGAGGCGTATCAACCGCCGTCTTTCCTCCCACTGAAGCATCTGCTGCAGCCAAAAGAGTTGTTGCATAGTTTATAAACGGCACTCCTCTGCCATATGTACCCGCAACAAATCCCGCCAGATCGGTTACAACTCCTCCGCCTATTGCCAGTATACAGCAGTCCCTGCGATATCCTTTGGCGAGCATCTCATCTTCTATCATGGCTTTAACTTCTCTGGTCTTGCTCTTCTCTCCCTCGGGAAACACAAACATGTCTGCCTGATATCCTGTTTCTTTTAATGCATCGTATATCGGCTTTGCATATAGGTTTTCAACTATGCTGTCTGTTATTATTGCAAACTTTTTTATCTTACCGACAAGTCCTGATCTGATATCCCCGATCAGCTGGTTTTGCAGTTCATAACCTACCGATATATCGTAACTGTCATCAACTACCTTTTTTAGTTCTACTCTGAATGTACTCATAATACTCCCTTGCTCATCTGTGCATTGCTGTACTTTGGATCTCCCGTCACCTCTTTGTCAAACCACTCTACAGTCTTGAATTTTCTTGCACTTTCCTCATCAGGAAACTCTACTTCTGCGATGATAACCCCTTCATAAGGACTTCCAAATACATCAAGTTCTATCTGTATATCACCGTTCTTTATACTTTCTGTCAGATCCGGATGTAAATCTAGATACTCTCTTTCAAAAGCTTCTTCATCTAAAGGAATAAGGTATCTCTTCTTTTTTATCAGTATACCTTCTGCTTTGGATGCGAGTCTGTTGTATGACTCCTTATCAAGCGGCATGTTGTACTCAACCTGCCCTATCTCTCCTTCCTTTTCGGAACGGGCTCCTTTATAGGTCATGTAAAAGATATCATCTTCACGTCTCACCCTTATCGCCGGATGAACATTAAGATATGCCTGTTCTATCACATGATACGGATAGCTGTCTATATCTTTCGGGATGCTTTTTACTGTATATTTCTTTTCTATCTCTATTCCCATGAAAACCTCCAGAAAACTAATGGCGATACCTACCCATAGATACCGCCACAAGCAGGATACGGGAGTCGAACCCGCCTATCCAGCTTGGGAAGCTGGCGCCCTACCGATAGACTAATCCTGCACACACATCAATCCTAAGAATTATAGCATTTATCCATACCATTCTCAATACCAAAAATCCATCAGCTCGCGTCTGATACTGTCTCTGTTTACCCGCTTTATATTGCTCCATTCCCTTGGATAGAGTTCTCTGTATGAAGCATAATCGAATCTGTAATCCAATAAAGCTACTATACCTATATCATCATGTGTCCTTATCACTCTTCCCGCAGCCTGCAACACCTTATTAAACCCTGGATAGACATACGCATACTTCATACCCTCACCATCCCTGGCATCAAAATATGACTTTATAAGTTCATTCTCCTCACAGACCATCGGTATACCCGTTCCGACTATAATGGCCCCTATAAGGTTATCCCCCTGCAGATCGATACCTTCGGAAAAGACGCCCCCAAGAACGCAGAATCCCAGAAGCGTTCCCTGCTGTGTATCCAAGCTTTCATCATTTGAAAACAGGGCAAGGAATTCTTCCTTTTCTTCATCAGTCATACGCTCATTCTGTATTGCAAGTCTTATATCTTTTGTTTCTTCAAAAAAACAGTACCTGTTTTCATACAGTTCCCTAACATTCTCCAAAAAACTGTAAGAAGGAAAGAACACCATATATTTTCCGCTTCTTGCTTCAACTATATCATGTATATACGCGGCTATCCTCTCATACTGTTCCTTACTTCTCTCGGTATACTTTGTAGTAACACCCTGAGCAAGATACAATCCTCTTTTTGAAGGATCGAATGTGGATCTTGCATAGACCTCATAATCCTCCTCTTTTCCTCCAAGAAGACTTTTATAATATCTTATCGGAAGAAGAGTTGCGGAAAACAAAACACTGCTCACTCCTTTATCCATGCATGCGACAAGATTTTGAGAAGGATCGACACAAAAAATGCGGACGCAGAACTCATCCCTATCATAATATCCGTATATGATATAACCCTCGCTTAAAAGATCATATATATATAAGAAGTGGGAAACATCAAAGTAAAAATCCAGAAGTTCTTCCCTGATCTTACTGTGGTCGGTATTCTCCAAAAAATGCTGAAGTCTGTCCGACAGACGCTGCATGGAGAGCACAAGTTTAAGTATATCCTGATAGATCACATGCCTTCCTGTATACCCTTGACTTATATCTTCATTATCCAGTTCCTTTTTAAGTGCCAGAAGTTCCTTATTTACGCTTCCCAGTCTTCTGGTAAGAGTAGGATCAAGCCCTTTGATCAGACTCTTTATCCTTAGAGTAACAGTCTTATTGATGACCGCACTGTACATGTTCCTGCCCCTGTCGACAAGATTATGTGCTTCATCTATCAAAAAGATGCTGTCTGCAGGCTTGCCGTCAGAAAAGAACCTTTTTAAGGATACATGCGGATCAAACAGATAATTATAATCACATATGATCGCATCGCAAAACAGACTCACGTCAAGGGAAAACTCAAACGGACATACACAGAATCTTTCAGCATATTCCTCTAATGTATTCCTGTCAAAATCCTCACACTCCGTGAGGATCGCAAACATGGCATCATTTACTCTGTCAAAATGTCCCTTCGCATACGGACATGCTTCCGGATTGCAGTTTCTTTCTTCAAGAGGACATATCTTATCTTTGGCCGTAAGTACTATACTCTTAAACCTCAAGCCTTTATCTCTCAGAATATTCATGGTATCAGATGCCACCGTTCGAGTCACTGTCTTGGCGGTAAGATAAAACATCCTCTGAGCTTTTTTCTCTCCTATGGCTTTTATCGTCGGGAAGATTGTCGAAATTGTCTTACCTACCCCGGTAGGAGCTTCCAGAAAAAGCTTTCTTCCGTGTACTATGGTATGGTAGACATGTGTGACGAGTTCTTTTTGTCCTTCTCTGTAATCAAAAGGAAACTCTGTATCCTTTATGGATATGTTTCTCTTTTCGAACCAGTCCTGTTCCATATCAACCCATCGTATGTATTCCTTCATCAGTTCGCCAAACCATACATCAAGTTCGTTAAACATAAACACATACTGAAATCTTTTGATCTCTTCCGTGTCCATATTTACATATGTCATCTGGGCTCCGATCTTTTCAAGACCGTTTTGAGAAGCGTATATAAACGCATAGCACTTTGCCTGTGCAAGGTGTACATTGTCCGGAGCATCCATACGCTCGAGTTTTCTGTAAGTTCCTTTTATCTCATCTATAGTAACTGGATCTATATCTATGATTCCGTCAGCTCTGCCGTCTACCGTTACCGTGGTCAGATCAAGGTTCTCTGGATTTTCACATGCGTCGCTTATTGTATCCGATATGAGATTGCCGTTAATATAGGTATAAGAAAGAGGAACCTCAGCCCTGTATTCACCGCCCTGGGCTCTCTGTATCTTGCGATGCAGTCTACCGCCTTCCTGCATTGCGGTTGCAGCATCATGTGCTATTCTGTTGTCTATGTCCCCTTCCCTTAGTATGAATTCAACAAGAGATCGAACCGATATCTTTACATTTCGCATATAATCATTATATCAATGAAATCAACTGTGTAACATATTTAAAGCAAATAAAAAAGTCCTCACTCGGAAGACTTTTTTATCATAACAAGAAAAATACTTCTCATCATATCAATATACTACACAACCTTTAATTTAAATCTCTGGATATCCTTCTCGGTATTAACCTTTTCGATCATGGCTCCAAGTCCCCTAAGCTTCTCGTCAAAGTCCTCATAGCCTCTTTCTATATATTTGATATCTTCTACCGTCGTATATCCTTCTGCCGCAAGTCCTGCCAGCACCAGTGCCGCACCTGCTCTTAAGTCCGGCGCGCTTATTCCCGCTCCGGTATACTTTTCAACGCCATCTATGATCGCAACGCTGCCTTCTACCTTAATGCTCGCTCCCATACGGGTGAGTTCATCAACATATCTGAATCTGTTCTCAAACAGGCTCTCGGTCACGATGCTCGTTCCCTTTGACAATCCAAGTGCCACCGTAATCTGTGGCTGCATATCTGTAGGAAAACCTGGATAGGGAAGAGTATTAACATGAGTATGTCCCAGTCTCTTTGATGCTACGACTCTTACAGCCTCATCCGATTCTTCTATCTCGCATCCTATCTCAAGCAGCTTTGAACTTATGGACTCAAGATGCTTGGGAATAACATTCTTAACAGTTACATCACCTTTTGTGATAGCAGCAGCAAACATGAATGTTCCCGCTTCTATCTGATCCGGGATGATCGCATAATCGGTACCGTGTAACTTCGGTACACCTTTTATACGGATAACATCGGTACCTGCTCCTTTGACATTTGCTCCCATTCTGTTTAAGAAGTTTGCCACATCAACGACATGAGGCTCTTTTGCGGCATTCTCGATTATGGTCTTTCCTTCCGCAAGAACTGCTGCCATCATAACATTGATGGTCGCTCCCACAGATACCTTATCAAGATATATATGTCCGCTGTGAAGCTTCTCTGCCTTCGCGATTATGATACCGTGCGATATCTCAACCTTAGCTCCCAGCGCTCTGAAACCTTTTATATGAAGGTCTATCGGACGGCTTCCGATATTACAGCCTCCGGGAAGAGCAACTTCAGCTTCATTATACTTTCCGAGCAGTGCTCCTATAAGATAATAGGATGCTCTGATCTTTTTTATGGATTCATCATCAATTGTCTGAACCCTTATATTGCCGGCATTGATCTTGACAGTATGTCTCTCTGGACGCTCAACTATAACACCAACGCTCTCCATTGCCTGGATCATAACATTGGTATCTCTTACATCCGGAACATTCTCTATCAATACCGTCTCATCTGTCATGGTGGCTGCTGCAAGAATCGCCAGTGCCGCATTCTTGGCACCGCCTATCTCAACCTCACCAACAAGTGGTGCGCCACCCTTGATCACATATTGTTCCATATCAACCTCTTCGGTTTTAATCTATATATAGTATATCGAATCTTCAAACAACAAAATATTGTATAAAAATACATACAACCTTTTATAGTATACACGCATATGCCAAATTTGTAAACCGAACGCGTGTGCTTATGGATCTAAGGCTAGTTCAGATACTTAAGCGGATTAACAGCCGTACCGTTGACACGTATCTCAAAGTGGAGGTGAGGTCCGGTGCTGACGCCTGAGTTTCCGCTCAATGCGATCTTATCTCCCTGCCTTACAGTCTGACCGACACTTACAAGCACCTTGCTCAAATGTCCGTATCTGGTCTCCTTTCCATCCGGGTGCTGGATATATACAACGTATCCGTAGCCCTTTGCCCAACCGGCCTTTGTTACCTTACCGCCGGATGATGCCACAACCGATGAGCCCTTTGCGATTGCCCAGTCCACACCCTGATGATATGTAGATGCACCCCTTGTAGGTGCATTTCTCTTTCCGAATGTAGAAGAAAGTCGTCCACCGCTTATAGGCTTTATATAGGTAGGAGGAACTTTGGTCCCTCTTTCAACGATCTTGGGAACGGCCTCTAATAGAACCTGTTCTTTAATGACTTCTCTGCTGACTTCCTTATCATTGAAATAGTTTATCTGTGCAACTATGTTTCTGTGGCCCGCACTGGGTTCCTGTCTGGTGACACGATCCGTGGTGTACCATTCGTCATTATCTATATAAACGACTTCCGCATCATAATCTTCTTCTATATATTCCTGCTCTACCCTGTTGATCGAGAGCGGAGGTTCAGGATTGGTTATGATGATCTCCTGACCGACTCTGATCATGGAATTCTCATCCTCGATGGCATCATTTAATGCTATGATCTTTTCCATCGGAATATCGGTGGCCATAGAAATGCCCGAGAGTGTATCTCCCGACTGCACCTCATAAACCACGTTCTTATCCTGACTCGCGGTTATACTGTCAATAGCAGCATCAACGCTCTCAAGCTGTCCTTCAGAAAGATATGCATCTACTATCTCAATGGAATTATCAAAAGACAGGCTCAGCAGCCCGTAATCGAAATCAGAAAAACTCTTGGCCTCCTGTATGCTATCTCCTTCCAATACGCTTTCACTGCACAGCCTCTCAAAACCTGCTCCTTTAAGCGTACCAGTGGTATCCTCTTCTCCCGATTCTTCCACAGGGACTATCGATGCCGTAAGAGCATTAAGCTCTCTGACATGATCCTTCTCAAGAGAAACAGTATACTCATGATCAAGGTCATACTTATCAACCGCCGCCTGAAGTACTCTCTTGACATCATCAAGAGATGCAAGATTTACGGTGAACCCTCCTATCTTAACGGTATATGCCGGTTTAAGTCCTTCGTGCATGCTTTTCTCAAGACAGTTGACCATGTTTTGTCTTACACTGTCTTCCGAATCAGTTTCACCAAACATCACTTCGCTTCCTTCTGTAGTGACGGAAGCTTCCAGGAACACGAATGCATCGGATGCCGAAGCGACCTCTCTTCTGGCTTCAACCAAAAGCTGGTCAACGTCTGTCTGCTTTCCTACCGAACCAACATACTCATTGTTAAGAAAAACCTTAAAAAAGTTGTTGCCTTCAGGACGGATCTTCTGATATTGCGGTATAAAGATTATATTTAGAAATATCACTATAAAGGACAATCTGAACATTACCACTCTCATCCTTTTATAGCGGCTTGTAATAAACTTCATAATCAAAAACTAGAAAATACCCAGTGAATTAAGCAGTAATATGGCAAGGATGATGATATCAAGAGCAAAATTCACCACACCAAGTACGATGGGCAGCTTTGTTCCGTCCTTACCGGCATTTTCTATATATCCTCTTAAAGCTTTGGTCTGATCAGCAAGGCTGTCATCAACTGCAGCCTGAACATTTCTGTACACCTTGACGTTCTCTGTATGTATTGCATCATGAACATCGTCAAACTGTGCATCAAGGTATGTCTGATCCATAGCGGGCGCTTCACCTTTTACAACGTCTCCGCTTGCCTGTTTGATAGCATCCAATCCTTCGGCAACAACCTGTTTGATCGTCTCGGTTGCTTCAGCCGATGCCTGTTTTATATCTTCAACGCTTGCTGCAGAAGCATTCTTTATATCCTCAACACTCGCTGCGGAAGCATTCTTTATATCTTCAACACTTGCAGAAGAAGCGTTCTTAATCTCTTCAACACTTGATACCGAAACCTGTTTTATGCTCTCGGCACTTTCAGCAGATGCTGTCTTCATGCCATCTATCCCGGCATCGCATGCTTCTTTCACGGTTGCTGCAGCTTTGTTGATCTCTTCTATATTCTCTCCTGCTTTACCGCTAATGGATGTAATAGCATCATCAGATGCTCTCTTTACGGATGCTACAGCGTCATCGGCAGATCTCTTGAGACTGTCAATAGACTCCTTAACATTATCCGTGTTCTCTTTAAATGCCGCGATTATCTCTTCTTTTGAAGAATTTGTGGCAGCTATGGCTTTTTCAGACGATCTCATTGATGCGGCAACCATATCCTCTGTCGCCGTCCTGACTGCACTTACAGTTTCCTGGGATGCAGAACGAACTTCGCGCAAGGTTTCTTCCGATGAAGCCTTTGCTGCATCTATCATCTCTTTGGAAACCTCGGCTCCTCCGGCATCTCTCGTTGCGAGACTGCCTGCTTCACCCAACATATCACTTACTTTGGAAGCCGACTCAATATTCTTTAAGTTGACCTGCTTCATCTCCTGAAGGAGTTCTTCGTATCCTGCCAGCTGATCTTTTATTCTCTGGCTCTCTCTTGCTTCGGCAGCAGTGTTGGCATTGATGATATCATTTGCCACTGTTTTTTGTGCAAGTTTGTCAATAAATGTATCCATAGCTTCCTCCATTTAGTAATTTTTACTATATATTCATAGTCTGTTCATATATTGTTCATAATTAATCACTATAATTAAGCCATAAAGTTGATTCAGACTATAGGTAATTTTTTCATAATAGCCCGGATGCCGCGAGGTATCCGGGCACTCCTCATTTTTAGGGCTTTTATATCGAATCTTCGTCTTCCAGACTCCGGATCTCTTCATTAAGTGCGAGCATTCTTGCGTCCAGATCGGATACCATGCGGGCACATTCCTTAAGTTCATTCTTGATATGTTCCGGAGCGTTTCCTTCAAATTTGTAATGTATCTTATGCTCAAGGCTTGCCCAGAAATCCATTGCAACGGTTCTTATCTGTATCTCAACCTTTGCGTTCACCATTTTGTCGGAAAGGAAAATAGGAACAGTCACGAGCATATGATAACTCTTATATCCGCTCGGTTTCGGGTTCTTTATATAATCCTTTATCGAAAGGACCTTTATGTCATTCTGATTACCGATCATCTCAGCGACGCGGTATATGTCCGATGTGAACGAACATATGACTCTTATTCCCGCTATATCATTGACATGCTCAATCATGTTCTCAATGGTTGACTCATATCCCTTCTTTTTGAGCTTCTTTACTATGCTCTCAGAAGTCTTGATACGCGATTTGATATGCTCGATCGGATTGTAACGGTGAACCTGCTGAAACTCATCATTTAATATCTCCAGCTTGGTCCCGATCTCCTTAAGAGCAGAGTTATATACCAGCGTAACCTCCATCCAACTGTCTATCGGATCGGGCTCTCTGTTTATGTCTTTAGCCATTTGCTACCTACCATTCTTCCTTCTCTCCCCAATATATCATTGTAACATAAATATGTAATTCTCTCAACTTGTCAGGATGTTATCCGACTAATAACAAAGTCAGTCATCATATCCGTTGGGATTGTTCTTCTGCCATCTCCATGAGTCAGCGCACATTTCTTTTATTCCGCGCTCAGCTTTCCATCCCAGCTCCTTTTCAGCCTTCGAAGGATCCGCATAGCACTCATCAATGTCACCGGCTCTCCTGGGTTTGATAACATACGGGATCTTAACGCCTGTAGCCTCTTCAAAATTCTTAACTATATCAAGAACAGAATATCCCTGACCGGTTCCGAGATTGTATACCGACAATCCGCTGCCTGCCTTAAGCTTGCTTAAGGCCTTAACATGTCCGATCGCCAGATCGACAACGTGGATATAATCTCTTACTCCCGTTCCGTCATGTGTATTGTAATCATTTCCGAACACACCGAGTTCTTTTAATCTTCCGACTGCGACCTGTGTGACATAAGGCATCAGATTGTTGGGAATACCGTTGGGATTTTCTCCGATCATTCCGGATTCATGTGCTCCTATAGGATTAAAGTATCTTAAGAGTACAGCATTCCATTCTTTATCAGATATGCACAGATCAGTCATTATCTGTTCTATCATGGATTTTGTCCAGCCATAGGGATTGGTGCATGTTCCCTTAGGACACTCTTCCGTTATCGGAACAAATGCAGGTGTACCGTATACGGTTGCAGATGAAGAAAAGATTATATTCTTGCATCCGTGTTCGCCCATGCTCTTTAACAGATTGACTGTACCTGCAATATTATTCTCATAATACATAAGAGGTTTCTGTACAGATTCTCCGACTGCCTTGAGTCCTGCAAAATGTATAACAGCATCATATGCTGTATCACTAAACAGCTTATCAAGCGTATCCTTGTTTCTTATATCGCCTTCCTCAAAATCAGGACGTACTCCGGTTATGGCTTCTATCCTGTCCACAACTCTTTTATCGGAATTACTAAGGTTATCCAGTATGGTAACCTCATGTCCCTCCGTGAGCAATTCAACTACTGTATGACTTCCTATATATCCGGTCCCCCCGGTAACTAATATCTTCATGTTTATCCCCACAATACATCCGGATACTCACCGGCTTCTTTAAGTTTCTTTATACTGTCAACAACAAAAGGCTTATCTTCTTTGTAAGTAACTCCAAACCACCTGTCAGAGCTGTTTAAAACCTCTACACTGGCCTTGCCAGCCTTGATGATAACATCGACCTCTGTTGGTATCAGACACTCAGCTTTCATCGGATCCTTTTTGATACCCTCTGTATAGAAGACTCTCATCGCGGTTTCAAGATGTTCAAACAAACCTTTCTTAAATCCCCACATATTCATTGAAACAGGAGTCTTAACATCCATGGCAACGGCGTTGTTTCCATCGGCATCTGTATATGCTGCGCCATCGGGAGTCTTTATCAGATTCTTCTGCTCAACTATATCAGTGAGCATGTTGTTATCATCTACCTTGCAAACACCTCTGGTAACGCTGCCCTTCTCAGTCAGAGTTTTTCCCAGCTCGTATGAGACCATGGCATATCTGTCATCGTCATCCATAGTCTTTGTCAAAAACTCGTACATTATCTTATATCCCTGCTTGCCATAATAATCGTCCGCATTTATAACCATGAAAGGACCGTTTATCGCATCCTTGCATCTAAGGATCGCATGCGTTGTTCCCCAGGGTTTAACCCTGCCTTCAGGCATGGTAAAGTAATCGGGAATATCCGTTATATCCTGATAGACATACTCAACTTCCATGTGTCTTGCGATAGCATCTCCGACGCATTCCCTAAAATCCTTGTCCATCTCTCTCTTTATGATAAATACAACTTTCTCAAAGCCGGCAGCCTTGGCATCGTAAATAGAAAAATCTATAATCTTATGACCGCGGTCATCAACAGGATCCATCTGTTTTAACCCGCCGTAACGGCTTCCCATTCCGGCAGCAAGTATCACTAATACAGGCTTATCCATATAACCTCCTTTTACATTTCCATGAATTCTGAATCCAAAAACTGTCTGATCCACAGACAGAATTATTATAACATTTTAAGCCTCTGTTTGTCTATCGCGTGAACAGGCACGCCCTTGACACTTTCCCTTTTTTTGCTATATTACAATGTATGGATGAAATGAGTTTAAAGGAAGGCATCAGCCTTGTAAAAAGATACAACAAAATGACACCCAAAGAGCGTGATCAGATAAAAAGGCAGCGTTTCTATGCAATGGTGACTTTTGCAAGAAAACACAATCCGCTCTACGCCAAGTTATATCAGAATCTCGGTGTCAACTTCTTTATGAGGGATGTACCTTATGTTGAACGCGACTATCTTATCGCAAACAAGAAAGACTGGTTGAGCGATGAGATCATTCACATGCCCGTGAACGAAGCTATTAACACCGTGCGTTCTTTTTCCTATGACAGTGATTATGCAAGATTTTTATTTCACGGGAGCCGTTATGTGATAATATCATCCACCGACGGTGCTCTTCAGCAGGCAGCATGGTCAAAATCGACTTCGGTCCTTTCGGTATTTCTTCCGATAGAAGAGATGGTCTCAAGATTAAACGAACTTCGTCCCGCATTCCTGTGGGCTTATCCGTCTACCTTGGAAAAACTTCTCGAACAGAAACGATCAGGTATTCTTTCCATAAGTCCCGTACTTATAATAGCCGGCGGAGAATCTCTGTCCGATGAGCTCAGAGCTTCACTCATAGATGCATTCGACAGTACAGTCCAGGCAACATATTCAAGTGCCGAATTCGGCATTGTTGCTTCGGAATGTCAGATGGGACATCTGCATGTTAATGATGACTGGATCATAATAGAAAAAGCCGATGTTAACGGGAAACCCTGCGCAGAAGGTGATGAACCCGACAAGATTCTCATAACTAATATGTTTAAAACCGACTATCCAATAATAAGGATGACTCTCCCGGATTCAGTGCACATTCACGACAAGATGTGTCCATGCGGAAACCCTTCTCCCTGGATAAGCATAACATCCGCGAAGGATGACATCATAAGATTCACGGCAGACAACGGTGAAGATGTATCAATACATATCGATGAGTTTTCATCCGTATTAAAAGATATCAAAGGTCTTACAGGATATCAGATACTCATCTATACGAACAACAGCATATCGGTCCGTATGGAAGTAGAGGATGACTCGGCTAAAGGTATTCTATTCCTACAGGCAGAACAGATCATAAGACGCTTCCTTAAAGACAAAAAAATAACCGCTTCAACCATAACTCTTGACGCTGACACGCCTTTGAGAAACGAACAAAGCGGTAAATTGAAAAATGTACTTGACTGCAGGGATTAGGATCTTTCCTTTATAAGATCTTCCAACACGCTGTTTATGTGTTCCCTGCTCTCAATCGTTATCGAATCAATACCGAGGGCTTTTGCCGTATCGGTATTTTCTTTTCTATCATCAAGGAAAATACATTCCTTCGGATCAAGACTATACATTTCAATAAGGGTCTCATATATATCCCTGTCGGGTTTCACCTGGTTTACCTCATATGAAACAAGCTTTCCGTCAATATCATTCATAAACAATGCTTCTTTCATATGTATCTTAAAAAGATACTCGGAATAATTGCTCAAAAGATATATACCGTAACCCAGCTGCTTTAAAGTATGCACTTTTTCCCATACCTCGGGTCTTGGTAAATTCATCCTTTCTCCATGTATGAGAAATTCTTTGATGTTGTCAGCGTATTTGGGGAAACGCGCCCCAAACTGTTCGATCAGATCATAAACGCTTGCCGTACCCGCATCATGCATGACCCAAAGTTCATCATCAAACATCTCAGACCATATATCATTGGCGATCTCTTTTGAGATTCCCGTATCTTCAAGTGCCTCTGCCCATCTGTATTCCATCAGGACATTGCCTATATCAAAAATAACATTCTTAATCATAACTATTTCAAAAATCCGTTTACTATCTCTTCTTCTGCTTCTTCTTCGGTAAGGCCAAGTGTCATCAGTTTTATAAGCTGTTCACCCGCGATCTTTCCTATTGCCGCTTCGTGTACCAGAGCAGCATCCACATTTGCTGCCGTTAACTCAGGTATAGCAGTTACTACTGCTTCATCCATAAGTATGGCATCGCATTCGGAATGTCCGCTACATTTATTGTTTCCGCTTATTGCCGCTAAAAACTTCTGTTTTGACTTTCCTCGTGCCACAGATCTCGAAACAACATTTGTGGAAGAGTCCTCACCGTCAAGTGCAACATCAAACTCCGTCTCGGCATACTGAACGCCGTGAGTCATTATCTTTTCCTTTACGATAAAAGTGGCTCTGTCTTTGACGACCCCTTTTGTCACTCTTTTAGTCGAATCAATACCTTTTATCTGAGTAGTCTCCATCTCGAGATACGAATCTTCCTCCATCTCGACAATAGTGGTAGGATTCATTATATTCTCGCCTGTACCGTCCGCTTCACCGTAATGCTTTTCGATATACTTTACTTTTGCACCTTTTCCAACATGAAAAGTATGTATACCGTCATGCCCCGAATCCTGATCTCCGCAGTTGTGTATTCCGCATCCCGCAACTATCACAACGTCAGCATTCTCTCCGATATAGAAATCATTGTAAACCAAATCCGTCAGACCCGTCTCGCTTATGATAACAGGTATATGCACACTCTCGTTTTTGGTTCCGGGAGCTATTATGATATCTATTCCGGGTTTATCGGTCTTAGTAACTATATCTATGTTAGCCGTTGTATTTCTGCTCTGTAGTTTTCCGTTGGCACGGATATTGTATGCACCTTCGGGTGTTTCATGTATATCAGCTATCTCCGCAAGCAGATTCTTTGTGATAATATCCATCTTATAAACCATTTATCTTTCTTATAATTTCTCTGTAAGTGCGCTGCATGCGCGTTCATTCATCAGTCCGGGCCATACCTCATCTTTAGATCCGACATTTGTGATCTTGCCATCCGTGATCACGATTATCTGATCAGCTATGTTCAGTATCCTCTCCTGATGCGAAATGATAAGGATCGATCCGTTGATCTTGTTGTGAAGTTTCTCAAATACCTTAATAAGACTGTTAAAACTCCAGAGATCTATCCCTGCTTCCGGTTCATCAAATATCGACAGCTTTGTCTGTCTTGCGATGATCATCGCGATCTCTATCCTTTTTAACTCTCCACCGGAAAGCGACGCATTGACTTCTCTGTTTATATAATCTCTTGCACAAAGTCCGACTTCCGATAATATATTGCAGGCCTCACTTACCGAAGTATCTTTTCCGGCTGCTAAAGTAAGCAGATCCTTTACTGTGATCCCCTTAAACTTTACGGGTGTCTGAAACGCATAGCTGATGCCTGCTTTTGCTCTATCCGTTACGGACATATCGGTAATATCCACTCCGTCAAAGATTATCTGTCCGGATGTGGGCTTTATAATTCCTGCTATTATCTTTGCAAGTGTCGACTTACCGCCTCCGTTTGGTCCGGTTATCGCTATGAATCCTTCCCCGATATTAAGATTCACTCCACGTATTATTTCTTTTTCACCTTCCACGGTGTATTCAATGTTTTTTAATTCAAGCATTATCTTTTCCTATTTCTTCTTTCCAAGTATATATCCAAATGCACATCCGCAGGCACCGCCTATTATATGACCCAGCTGAGATATATTGTCATTTACGAATATGGCATTAAATACTTCCTGACCTATATAAAGGATACACACAAGTATCAGAGTCAGCGGTATCTTGCCTTCCCTTATGTCTGTCATCGATGACAGTATAATAAAACAGAATACTATCCCGCTTGCTCCAAGTAAAGCTGATTTCGGGAAAAATATAAAAAATATCAATCCCGTAACAAATGCCGTTACCGCTATTATAAGCAGAGTATTTCGACTTCCGTATTTCTCTTCTATGGCCGGTCCAAGCAAAAGAAAAAACATCATATTGCCCATATAATGTGACAGATCCGCATGGCCAAGCACATGTGTGAACATCCTCAAATAAGTAAGAGGGTTTAACAAAGATGAACGATATACAGAAAACAGCCAGGTATTGGTAAGTCCGCCCGTAATCGTACCCAGTATCAGTACTATGAGCGATATTCCGGCAAATGTCAAAATGACCGGTGAATTATATTGTATGACATTTTTAAGTTTCTTCAATTGCTCCTCCTCGTTATCATTTCAGTTTTGAGTAGCTTTCCTTGTAAAATTCTCTTTCCTTCTTTGCTATGCGTCCGGGCACACACTGAGCCTCTGTACAGCACATTGCCAGTTTAGCTGCCATGCATCCTTTTTCAAGGACATAAGCCGCAGCTTCCGTATCCTCTTCTGAACTTCCGGTACATATGGCTCCCTGGCCTGCAATAAGGACAGCATTGTTGTCCTTAAGTCCTCGCGATATAGCAGCGGGAGATTCAAAATGAGCCTTTTTACCTATCTTTCCGACACATCTTACAGTCTCGCCCACAATCTGTGCCTGATCATCTATATAAGGTCTGAAGCCTTCAGATGTCTTGCTCACATCAACAATGTTTGGAAGTGTAACATGATATATATTGCTTATCTGTCTGTTCTCATAGATCTTTGAATGAACAAGAGCTATCCTGTTAAGGTTTCTCTTAAACAGGCCTTTGCTTATAGGCTTTTTATCAGAGATCTTATAGGTATACTCTTTCTCATCAAGCACAAGAGTTATATCATCTCCGACAATGTGGCTTATGCCATAATCCACATATCCCTGTGCATTGATGTCCTCTTCGAGAGCTTCCGTCTCATCTTCAGCATCTGATGTGTTCTCATCCGTCTTCATCAGCTTTGCTACTGCAAAAGAGTCCGTTAAAGATTCATATTTGTATTTACAGACCTGTTCCATCATCGAAGATATCTCAAATGCATTATCAAAATCACTTCCCATGCATAACACACCGTGATTTCTCAACAGCATCGAAGAACACCCCTGTGAGGACTTAAGCGCTTTTTTCACCTTGCGTCTTAATATCGCAGATGAAGACATTCCGTATGCAGCACACGGTATCCTGTCTCCCAAAAATTGCTTTTCCTCTTCGGTAAGTTCAATATCCTTACCAAGTATGCTTACAACAGAAGCATATGTCTGATGAGTATGTACAACAAAATTAACATCCGGTCTTGTCGCATATACATCCGCATGTATTCCGCATTCCGAAGATGGTTTTATATCGCCCTCGTATTCACACTTCTTTATGCTGACTGTGACTATATCATCAGGGGTAAGATTTTCATATCCTTTCCCGCTCGGTGTTATCACAAACTGCTCATCACTGATCCTTGCACTGATATTCCCCCATGTACGGACTATCAATCCTTCTCTTACGAGCTTAAGTCCTGCCTCTATCACAAGACTTTTTGCTTCCTGTTGTGTGTATGCCATACCCTTCTCCTGTTCTGATCTGTAACCCTAAATTATCTTAAACTGCTTTTATTTGAGCTTCCGTAAGTTCGTTTTTTATTCTCATACATATATTTATCCGCTGTTTCTATATAATCCTCCAGTGTCTCATTTGACGTGGGATCGGTGATAAGAAAACCGCTGCTTGCAGACAGTTTATAAGGAAGTCTTAATTCTTCGCCTCTCTTTTCCACCGTACTGCATATCCTCTCAGAAAGATACTGTACATCGGTCTCTCCCGTGACACTTCCGATCACAAGGAATTCATCTCCGCCGTATCTTACAGCCATCCAGTCCTTTGGTATACATTCACTGATAACTGCTGCAATGGTTCGAATCGCCATATCCCCCTGAAGATGTCCGAATGTATCATTTATGAACTTTAGTCTGTTTATATCCATAAACAGGATGACATCTCTTATCTTATGATTGCAGTCTTCTTTAAACCTTTCGGTAACTATACTGTCATATCCGAGTCTGTTAAACAGTCCCGTAAGCGAATCCTTTACGGACAGTTCAAGCAGCTTGGCATTAACTTCATCAAGACGCATGATCTTGCGGTACTTTTCAAAGGATTCTCCGAGACGCGACATGTAAGAGTAAAGTGATCTGTCTTCAACATGCTGCATAACATCTTTCATGACCACATAGCCGAATATGTTATTTCTGCTGTGAAGAGAAGACAGCACATACACATGTGTCTTCTTTCCCTTACGATAAAACGGTATGAGTTTAGACGTCTCAAACTCTTCAACACCATGTGTTTTCTTTGAGTTGATCGATACCGGAACCGTCATTGTATCTTTAAATCCCATGGACTTAAGATTTACGCTTCTTGAATATATATTCCTTCCGTACTCATTGGTGAGAACTATCGCAAAACCGTCACCCTCATACTCATGATTCTTTGCAAAATGATCCTGAAGCACGAACGGCAAATCTTTATAATCCTTTGTCTTAAACATTGCGTTCTCTATATCAACGCTTATGCGTTCATAGAGTATGTTCTTCTCGGAATTAAGGAAATTCTCCCTAGCAAGATCCTTCCTTGCAACAACTGCATTTTTATCGGTCTTGCATCCGCAGCTTTCACCCACTATGAGTTTTGATAAATAGCTCTTTTCCTCGCACGTTTTATTATCTATCATGGAATAGAGTACTTCCATGCTTCCGTATCCCATATCCTCATAAGGCTGAGCCATGGTTGTTATGGAAGGTGAATATGCTCTTGTAAGCCACACATTATCATACCCGGTAACAGCTACATCTTCCGGAACTCTTATACCCATATCATCAAAGGTTGAGCATACAGCCATCGCACCAACATCATTGGCACATACAACAACGTCCGGAAGACCTCTTTTATCATTGGCGATCCTTTTAGCCGCTCTTATAACCTTTGAATACTCCCAGTTGCAATAATATACATCCCTGCTGTCTATATTAACGCCGTACTTTCCGAATGTATCACGGCAGCCTGCCAGTCTGAGATTTGATTCAGCATTATCCTTATGACCTGCCACAAATGCAACTCTTTTTATATCATGTTTTTTTGCCATATGCTCACACATGATACACATTGATTCATAATTGTTGCAGGATACATACCCGACACCATCCATCGGTGTTCCGACACTTACAGCCGGAATATGCTCTTTTACAAACAGAGCCCTTAATCTCTCCGCTTCTTCAGGTGAGCTCAAAGAATCCGGAATGAAGATGACTCCGTCATAATCCTCATATACAGGTAGACGATGGATATTGAATTCACCGTCATTATATTCCCTGCCCTCACGGAATTGTGAGTATGTCAGAAACAAAAATACATCGATCCCGTATTTCTCGGTATAAGCAGTGATGCCTTTCATTA
Organism: Lachnospiraceae bacterium; assembly: GCA_016286035.1. Lineage (GTDB taxonomy): Bacteria > Bacillota > Clostridia > Lachnospirales > Lachnospiraceae > Colinaster. Next base: position 24,507 of record JAEERY010000052.1, on the reverse strand, counting down.
TATCCGTCAGGCCCCTGTTATACCATCCATTAGCTATTACTGCTACTTTTTTCTTCATAGTGCACCCCCGTTGTGTCTATGAAACATCAATTCAGACTCAGATACTCGTCTATATCCTCTGCTATATAATCATACTCTCCCATCTTGACCTTGGCATCTTCCATTGCAGCCTTATATTCTGCCGCCCCGGCATTACCTGCCTTGTAATACCCTTTATACATCAACGCATTCTCATAATAATCGCATATGGCATATGTGACCACATATGAGGGATTGCTGTCACTGTACACTCCCAGTGCCTCATTTATTTTCTTATACTCATGCATGCGGTGATACCCGGAAAACTCCATCTTACGTACAAGTTCCTCAGGTGTACTGACCTCATAATAACTTGAAAACTTTGGTGTTGTAGAGGTTATGACTCCCAGAACAATACCGCACAGTATGATCGCCAGGATGGCTGTCACCACATAGAACCACTTCCCGGATGATATCTTTTCCTTATTCTTCATTCTTAAGCCCATCCTCCATCAGGATCTTTCTTCTGGCTTCACTTATTTCCCAGAACTGTGCCATATCCTCATCACTGATATTAAAATACCCCTGTACCAGTACATCCACATGAGCTGAAAGATCTTCAACGTAACTAATGGTCTGTTCATTATAATAATTCTCTTTTTCGTAATCGGTAGGTTCTTTATATTTATGGATACGCTTTGCTATATCCGCTATACGATCCACTGCCTCTTCGTCACTCATGTAAGAATCTTCTTTAAACAGATAGTCTGTGTACTCTAAAAAAGACCAGTACACATGAGATATTTCACATATCACTCTGTAATCCTTCATATAATCAGAATATGACAGCTTGTTTGCGTTGCTGTACATGTTAACAGCTATATATTCTCTCTGTGCAACCATTTCATCGAGTCTTTTTGCATACTCATCACGGTTTTTCTCTACTATCTTTTCTTCTCTGTATCTTTGTATCTGATAAGAGTTTGATGCAACAACAATTGAGATTGCGATAAGGGCGATCATTACAGCTAACACCGTTACGCGAATGGTCAGCTTATTAAATCTTCTGCTGTTTTCTATAACTTCCTTTTGCGTAGAGTCATAACGGTTTTTGAATTTTTTCATGTCCATGTTATGCTCGGCAGCAAACCTGTTTGGTTTACCGCAGGCAGGACATGTTTCATCTTCCAGTCCAAGGTTATTTCCGCAAAATTCACACTTCATGTTACTTCACCTAAATATCTATTACTTATATCTGCTCTTATACTCTTCAGTGACCTCTTTCACCTTGTCATAATCAAAATTTCCGTACTGGTTTAACACTCTGTCTCTTAAATTATCAAGCTGGCTCTCATCATATCCGAGTCTGTCTGTAAGTATCTCCAGCATCTGATCGGCAAAAGGTCCTATCTTTTCTGTTTCTGTTTCATCAAGCCCTTCGTCGTCATCGTTAAGCATGTAGTAGAAATACATGCAGTTATAGGTCACTATAACGGATGAATAATCATTCCATCCTTCCCCGTCCACTTTTTTAAGTGTATCTTCGGTCTCTTTATAATATATATAGTATGTATAGAAATTATAATGATCCCATCTGTGAACGCTATGCCCCTCATCCCTGTCCTTATATATGGCCTCGGTCAGCTTTTCATAGTCTCCGCTGTCATAAAGCTCATCATATAAAGCATAGTGTTCTTTTTCCCACTTCATCTCGGCAAGTGTATCCTCACCTGTATGAGTACTCGCATCTTTGTTGGCCCTATCGATCCTTGCCGATAACAGGAGCGCCGTTAGGAATATGACCAGAACGATTATTGAAACAATAATGATAACCTTTAGTGGTTTGAATAATCCTTTTTTATACTCATCACGTGCTTCATCATCAACAACATCCAGCCTGTTTCTCATCTCTTCAAGCTTGTCCATGTATTGATCTTCGGCACCTTTTATATTGATGTATCCACAATACGGGCATTTTGACAAAGTCGCATCGATATCTGCACCGCAGTTTGGACATTTAATTAAATCCGACATCTTTATGTATCTCCACTGTCAGGTAGTTGTTTGATATATCTTATCATATTTTCATCACTCGGGCATCTTTCCTGGTACATTCAGATATACGTCTTCCTTAAGATGAAATCCGCTGTTTATTATAACCTCGTTCATGTTGTCAGCAGTAACCGCTATGGGGTCAAGCTTAACATACGGCACATCGTATTTTCCGTCATTTGCCACAGTCAGATCACCGCCGTCTATCGTTTCATTCTTGATAAGCGCTATCGTGCACTGAGCCGCACGTGTGGCAAGTTTTTCAACTGGTTTGTAAACAGTCATGACCTGTGTTCCCTCAACTATACGCTGGCAGGCTTCAAGATCGGCATCCTGTCCGACAACCATTATACGGTCAGCCATACGGTTTTCAGCCAGCGCATGAACAACTCTTGTCGCAAGGTTATCATTTCCGCACATTATGGCATCGGTTTCTTCTATAAGCTCAAGATTGTTATATACATACTCACCTGCGAGTTCCGCACGCCACCCGTCACAATGCATGGTGTCCAGTATCTCTATCTGATTCTCGGCCATAACTTTTCCGAAGCCGTCTTCGATCTGACGCACGTTATCGTCGGTAAGTGGTCCTTCGAGCATTATCACCTTGCCTCCCGCAAGACCGTTATCCACAAGATTATTTGCCATTATGGTCCCGACTTCATAATTATCAAACGATACATACAGATCCACGTCCGCATCATGTATAAGCCTGTCATAAGCCACAACCTTTATACCTGCATCCTTTGCCTTTTTAACGGAATCGGCAAGACCGTCAGAATCAATACATATGATGACAATGGCATCCACACCTTTATCAATAAAGTATTCTATATGCTTTTTTTGCTCTTCAAGATCACCGTTTGCATTCTGGACGTTAACCTCAGCGCCCATTTCCTTTGCCATTGATACAAAGACATCTCTGTCCTTTTGCCATCTCTCTATGACAAACGAATCAAAGCTCATACCTATCGTGATCTTTTTTTCTGTCTCATCGACTTTTTCATTCCCTGCCTGTTCCTGGCTCTGGCATCCACACATCAAAAGGATGACCGAAAGCAGCAATGCAAGCTTGCCTCTAATCTTCAACACTCTTACCTTCCTTATACTCCGTAGGCGTAACTCCCACATTTTTCTTAAAGCTTCTGCTGAAATAGTTAGGATCCGAATATCCGCACATCGTACAGATCTCTTTCATTGAATAATCAGTATTGTTTAGCAGATCCTTAGCCTTGTCTATCCTGATATTTGTCAGATATTCGATAAAGTTGACACCTGCCTCCTCCTTGAATATCTTACTGAAATAGTATGGACTGATATTGACCATTCTTGAAACATCATCCAGCGAAATATCCTTTGAAAAATTCTCTTTTATATATCGCTTTGCATGCTCGATTATACTGGTAGATCTCTCTTCTTTCTTGTTCAGTATGTTCTTGCATGCTTCCGATATCCTGCTTAAAAACCAGGTCTTCATCTGGTCGAATTCGCTCATCTCCATGATCTGGGGCAGATACTCATCTCTTGCGTTAAATCTGTATGTCTGTCCACCGCTCTGATACGCAAGGGTTTCTGCTCTCAAAACAAATTCAAGAATCTTAAGTCTTACGGCCATGATGCTTCCGGACTGTGTCTGCCTCATCCACTCAAAATAACTGTCCGCATTTTCAAGTGCTTTGTCGGTATCACCGCGTTCTATTCGATCAAACATTCCTTTTTCAAGATCGATCGGATAATTCTCCTCGTATTCACATCCAATGGGCAAATCATCAACATGAGCTACAGATCCGGTAGTCGCAACAAGAGCTTTTAAAGCCTCCTGATAAGATTCCGAAAGATCCTTAAGCTGTTTAACGCTGCCTATACCGATACGGAAACTCATATCTGTACTCTTTCGTAAGTTTCTTACCAGTTCCCTTGCACGATTTATTAAAACGATTCTCTCATTATAATCCTCAAAGTGTTCATCACACGGAACAAATACCGCGATCTTATTTGACATAATGGATCCTACAACACACTTGAAGTATTCTTTTAAGCTGTTCCTTATCTCTATATACTTACCCGAAACCCTTATACTGCTACCTATGGCATTTGTCATATGATTACCTTTCTGCTCATCACCGCAGACAATAGCCATCATATATCCGTATTGTGCCTCAAGCTCAAGGATAGACATATAACTCTCGATATCCTCCTTGAAATGCTCCTTTAAGAGGATGTTATATACAAGACCGCTTTCTATTATAGGTTCAATGGTCTCCAGTTTTTCCTTGATGAGCAGCTCATTGCTTCTCTTTTCCCTGTCGGAATCTATCTTATCCATAGCCTTTTTGAGAGCATCAACTATCTTGGTCCTCTCCATCGGTTTTGTGATATATTCCAGTACTCCGAGTTTTATCGCTTCCTTGGCATAATCAAATTTGTCATATGCGGACATAACGATAAAGATGGTATTCTTTGAAAAAGAGCGTATCTCTTTCATAGCTTCTATACCATTGATACCCGGCATCTGTATATCCATGACCGCGATGTCCGGTCTGAAGCTTTCGGCAAGCTCTATGACGCTTCTTCCGGTCTTTGCATATTCAACCACGCATTTGTCGCCGAATTCCTTCTCGATTATGAATTTGACGGAATCAATAACTATTCCTTCATCATCCGCTAGCATTATCTTATACATAAATGATCTCCCGATTTTTACTTAAGCCGTTTCCAGAGGAAGGTATATGAGGATTTCCGTTCCCTTGGCTTCTCCCTCACTTATTATCTTTATGGAATCCTCATCATCCGTGAATATCCTGACTCTTGCGATCACATTGTCCATACCTATTCCGTTGGAATCGCCCTTTTGTCTGTCAACAGAAAGCGTTCCGTTCATGATATCCTCGATAGTAGCCTCATCCATGCCTTTTCCGTTATCTTTTACAGATATGCAGACCTCATTATCCTGTCTGAATACTTTCAAAGTGATGATACCCCTGTCTCCCATCTCTCTTATTCCGTGATTGACACAGTTCTCGACGATCGGCTGAAGGATCATGGCCGGCATCTGTGTTGAAAGCAGACTCTCATCAACCTCTTTTTCATATTTGATATCACCGGAGAAACGAACATTGAGAATCTGTATATAATTGTCAACAAGAGATACTTCATCTTTGATGCTTACAGGCTTATCCTGCTTCTTAACATTGTATCTGAAGAAATCGGCTACAGTCTGAACATATTCATACGTTCTGTCTGCTCCTTCCATCATTGCAAGCTGAGCTCCGGCATTAAGTGTATTGAACAGAAAATGCGGATTTATCTGAGCTTGAAGATATTTTAGCTGTGCATCCTTAAGATGCGCTTCCATGGTAAGTTCTTTTTCTTTAAGAGTCCTTTCGGCTTCCATACTCTGCCTGAGCTTCTCGATGTAGTCTCTGATACTGACAATCATCTTATTGAAAGCATCCGTAACGACTCCGACCTCATCTTTGTATTCCGCTTCAACCTGTCCCGCATCAAGATTACCTTCAGCAACCTGTTCTGCAGCATCGGCAAGCTTACCGAGCGGTTTCATGATACTCTTAACAAGCATTATGATAACAAATACATTTCCTGCGATAACAAAGAATACAACCAGTATGCTTATCCGTTCAAAAGACCTGAACTTTGCAGCCATCTCATTATAGTTTTCAGAGTTGTTCTTAAACTGAACCTGGTTTAATGCCGTGATATAACTGGAAATATAGTTATACTCCTGAGAAGCCTTTTCATAACGTACTCTGTATTTTTCAACGTTACGTCCTCGCTTGGCCTCTATAGTCTGTCTGACTGTATCAAGATAACCCTGCGCCATGTTTTTGATGTTATGCTCCATTCGGTCAAACGGCCTGTCGGTTATCTTATCATTCAGTTCCTGCACCATGCTGTCAAAGGCCTGATCGCTCTTATAATATTCTTCCAGTGAATCACTGGTCTTAGAATTCAGATAGGATGTCATAGAATCCTGAACATTATCGAGAGCCACGGACAGTTCGTTTAACTGTCTGTTGTCCTGATATACGAGTTCTATCTCGCGCGACATGTTATTTATACCGATTATCAGGAATATATTGACAAGCAGTATCAGAAAGTTAGCCAGAATGTATACACTGGTAACCTTAGTTCTCAGAGGGAGATTCCAGAATCTGTTCATCCTGCTCCTCCTTCCTGACATATGAGGATACATTGCTCCTGTTGATCAATGTGACGTCAGCCGTAAAATACTGGCTGGTCGCTCCCATGTCATTATATTCCTCGAGCGCCTCTACGCAATAGCGTCCGAGCTGAGCCGTATCTATGGCTATGGTTGCATATACCGCACCTCTGTCTATCGCATTTATTATAGTATCCGAGTTGTAATATCCCAGAATACTTACTTCGCCTACGACGTTGTAGTCGATGACAGCCTGATATACACATGTGGTGGTAAGCTCATCCAGGCATACTATAATACCCGGAACATCTCCGTTTATGAACAGATCTCTTATAGACTCCTCCACGGAAAATGCATTTGAATTATCAACGGATACCAGTGTCAGATTAGCCTTTGAACCGCTCTGCTCAGTTCTGGCGATAGTTTCTTTTATTCCCGATATGATGATATTCTGGCTGGTACTGGGTTCAGAGGAATTAACCAGTACAGCTACATCGATCACAGCTATATCCTCTTCCTTGGCATCCTCTGTCGTCATGAAGTACTCTCTTCTTAATGATTTTATGATATCAGATACCTGCAGACCGTACTCCCTGCCTACATCGTATCCGCCGATACCCACGAAGCTGCATCGTGTAGCCTGGGTATTATCATCAAGCAGTGTCACTACCGGAATGTTTGCAAGATCCGCTTCCATAAGGAGTCCCGTCATCTCTTCACTCTCATCAGCATCTATGATGATACCGTCCACACCGGAATCAATGGCTATCCTCATAAGATCGTATTTTGTATAGTCCTCCGGAAGATCATCTCCGAGCAGATCAATATATATATTGTCTTTTTCCCCTCTTTCAAAGGCGCCTTTATAAACCGACTGCATGAAGTCTGACTTTCTGTCAGGTGCTATCATGACGTAATAGCGGTCGTAGACCTTCTGTACCTTATCCTCCCTAAATGAATTCATATAGGATTGATAAAATACCAAAAGAAGGATCATTGCCATCGCGGTAAGCAACAGACTAAGAAAGAAAAATCCGTTTCTTCTTGATTTCTTCTTTTTACCGGTTTGAGTATTCAGTTTTTCTTCCTGTATTCTCTCTTCCATATCTGGGTATCCGGGTATATCTAAACATGCCTTTCGTTACAAATCCATAACATTATAATTATATCATATAGACAATTGAGCCACAATTAATGCGATTCTTTATGTGTTATAATATGCCTTGAGTTACGTATAAAAAAGCACTATCGCAAAGCTGACCTTACGCGAAGTTAGTTTTTCGATCAAGTTTTTATAAATTTTTTTGAAACATTTGTAACGAATCGATATTTTCGCACATTAACGTTATAGAAAGGAGGCGATGGGATGCAGCCGATGGAAGACATATACCGTGAATATGCCCAAGTGGTATATCGGTATCTGGTCTCGCTCACACACAGTTCTGATATAGCGGAAGAGCTCACGCAGGAAACATTTTATCAGGCAATACGGACCAGCGACAGATACGACGAGACATGCAAGATAACTACCTGGCTGTGTTCAATAGCCAAGAACGTTCTTATAACCTACCGCAGAAAACATCCGGAATCTGAAGACATCTCCGATAAGGAGATACCGACAGTATCTGCAGAGCATGATGCACTTAACAATATCCAAAGAATAGAACTTATGAAAAAGATACATCTTTTGGAGGATCCGTACAGAGAGGTTATATATTTAAGAGTATTCGGTGAACTGTCCTTCAAAGAGATAGGTGAAGTTCTTTCTAAAAACGAGAACTGGGCGCGCGTTACATATTACAGAGGTAAAGAAAGACTGGGAAAGGAAGTGAGTAAAGATGAGTAAGATACCATGTGAAGTTATAAAAGATCTGTTACCTTTATACATAGATGGCCTGACCAGCGATATATCAAATGCTGAGATCGAAGAACACATAGGGGAGTGTCATGATTGTAAAGCCATACTTGATGCCATGAGGACACCTGAGGGGGAGGATATGTCCATGATAAAAGAAAATAAGGAACTTGATTTTCTGAAGAAAAACAAAAAAAGAAATAAGATCATTCTTTTGGGAAGCATTGTTGCAGCAGTGGTCTTGGTATGTACAATTCTCTTTATAAGATTGTACATCACGGGGGATAAAATGAATGCCGACTCTCTTAGCGTTCAGACGGAAGTCGACGGAAACAGAGTATTAGTGGACGGTTCGATAACAGACGACTTTCATGACCTTTCCACAGTCAGTGTTACCGATGATAACGGTGTTGTTAATATAACGGTAAATGCCGTACAGGAAAGTCCCATAAGGACAAATGAACTTCATGTGGTACATGATTCGGCTGACGAAGTCATCTATGTATATCTTAATGACAGTCCCATATGGGTTAAAGGTATGCAGATACGTCAGGCTGTCTCTAAGGTCTACAATACACGCCACGCTTATATGGGAAATATGTCAGATAATACAAAGACAGCCAATGCTCTTCATATGTATGAGATCTTCGGTACATTTAAAAACGAGCTCAAATCATCAGAACAGCCCTACAGCTGGCATATTATACTGGACAGTGATATTTCTTCGGATTATCAGTCCGCAAGCGAAGAAAATATGCAAAAGAACGCATATATAATGCTGGGAGTCATTCAGAATCTTGATGAAATATGCTTCGAGTATACAGTTGACGGCAAGGCAGTAGAAAAGACTTTTACCGCCGATGAAGCAAGCGAGTTTTTCGGAAATGACATTAAAGGATGCTACGATGACATCCGAACATTACAGCTCTTGTTCGATAAACTTGGCATGTGATATATACATCAGACAGCTATAATACCTGCTATCAGATATCCTGCGGCTGCGATCGCTGTAAAGATCGCACTGTAGGATATTCTTATTTTCTTGACTGCATCGGGATTTATCCCTACAGCCGTACCAACGTTCAAAGCCTCCGCCGTAAATGCACAGTTCTTCTCACCTGCTATACCGGCGCCTGCGATAGCACCGACCATAAGAGCAGGACTGATCCCAAGATGAGAAGCAAGATTAAGCACTATGGGAAATACGATCGCATACATGGACCATGAAGAACCCAGTGCTATGGTAAGCAGCATTGAAAGGACAAATGTAACCGCTGGCAGCAGAAAAACAGTACCCTCAAACACATCTATCATTTCAGCCATATATACATGAAGCCCTAGAATATCGAGCAGAGAAGCAAAATTGATCGTCAGGATATACAGGATTATAGGAAGAGTACTATCGGATATACCATCAATAAGATGTTCCATAAACTGTTCCGGAGTCATTATCCTTCTGAAACAATAAAGAAGAAACATAAAAGCCAGAGCCGCCATAAGCCCGACAGCACTGTCAGTCATGAAGCTTTTGTTTATCATGCTTCTTATCGCAAGTGAACTTACGGCAAGAACTATGATGGGAAGTATTACATTTAGTTTCCTTCCCCATACCTCGGTATCATGTACACTCAGATACCTTTCGGATCCCTTGGGCCATAAAGATCCCGTCTCCTCAAATCTTTTATCTGCTTCCTTTATCTGACTGTTCTTTGGAAGCTTTCCGATCGAGAACAGGATCATTGCTATCAGTGTTATCAATGAGAAAAAATTAAAAGGTATAGATCTTATGAACAATCCAACCGCATCCTTCTTAACAGTAGCGGAAAGTGTACCTGTCACAAATATGCCCCACAAAGATAGCGGAAAGAAAGAGCTTAAGACTGTGGGCAGTACACTGTAGAACAGAGCGAGTTTTTCACGCACCACACCTTTTTCCCTTGCTGGAGTATAGGATGAGTAAGATGCTGTCAGCATACTAAGTCCATCATCTATGGATGTAAGCGCCATGATAACAAAAGATGATAAAAATATCCCTTTATAAGACTTACTGTACTTTGCAGATGTCTTCTCAAATGCCGTAACACCGCCGGAATTTACTATAAGATTTATCATTCCTCCCATAAGCGCCATCACGAGCACAGTAAATACATTGTCACTCTGTCCCATGGTTTCCATTATCGAATCTGCGTATCCTGCAAAAACTCCGGCTCTGTATACCAGGATAGCCGCAAGTATTCCTGATGCCACAAGTGACTCGACCGTACGCTTTGTTATGAGCACATATATAAGCATGAACATCAGCGGCAGCAAAAAGATAGGTGCCGTTGAACCGGCAGGTATGAATATGAGTGCAAACAGATAGATCAGTGCCAGACTTCCGTACTGGATAAACATCTGTTTATGTGACATAGGGCGGGTATTTGACGGATGCGTGAGCACACCTCTTCTCATACCCGAAAGAGCAAGTATCTGCGAATGTTTATTTGATAGCTGTGCATAAACACGCTTCATGAACTCACTGTAGATATCCGGATGTTTATTAAGAAAATTAAGCAGATCCTCACTCTCCATCTTATAGACCACGGTCCTGCCCATTGAACGCACGGTTGAAAGACGCTTTTCGCCGCTTAAAACGGCATATTCACCAAAGTATTGCCCGACATGCAGAATATTAAGCTGTTTCTCGTCGCGATCAAGCACAACAACAGCTCCCGACTCTATAAAATACATACCGTCGGGGTCATCATCAATGACACATATATCTGTATTGTTCTTAAAGACGATCTTTTTGAGTCTTGATCTGATATCAGCGAGTTCTTCCGCTCCCTCTTCGGTATCCTCTATACCGAAAAAGTCAGCTATATAACTCTCATTTATTCTGCAGCTCATACTTCACTCCGATTTTATCTGTGACTTGATTCTCAAGTAAAAAACACATATTCATTAAAATTATTGATAATTAGGACCTGCCTGTCAATGCTATTCTTCCGTGTTATACCAATACTTACTCCAATTAAGTATAAATAATTCTCTTTTTTGTACGAAAAATTAGCAAAAGTCATTGAAAAGTCTGAAATAAACATTTAAAATGATATTGAGGGAAGTTTGGGTGGATGTATGAACATATTATGATCAGGGGGTGATCATGTGATCAATAAAGAGGAGATACTCAATACTTTCTTTGAATACTACAACAAATTTACAGAGTGCGTTAACTCTAAGGATGATAAAGCAGCCGGTAAGAAAATAAGAGAAGCTATCGGTTCCGAGACCATGGTAGACCAGCGTGTAAAGATAGGTCGAAATGGTGTTGTTGAGTTCTGGGGTAAAGAGAGCTACATATGCGAGGTTCCCTTTAAGGAAACTGTAGTTGATCTTGCATTTGACCACAAAACACTTATATCCATAGCTGCCAAGGCAAGAGTCATCAGACATATCCTTGTTGAGGAAGTATACAATTCAATCTCGGGCTGGGGCTTTAAAGGTGCTATTATAAATCTTACGATTGAGGATGAATTCCCAAGTTACATTCAAAGTCTTATGCCTCGTCTTGATGAATGGCTTCAAACAGTAAGCAAGGATGAAAGAGAGAGCATAGCCAATGACATCAATGAACTGCTGTCATATCTGGCTCCCGAACCAAAAGAATTCAAACAGATAAATGTTAAACCATAAAAAGACTCCCGATTATCATTCGGGAGTCTTCTTATGTTCGTATGTATCTTTCATTAAAGCTTATGTATCAGTCTCATCTTGAAATCACGTATCTGCTTTGCATATTTGCTTGTAATGATAGCACCGACTATTATCATGCCATAACCTATTCCTATTGACATGCCCTGCATGAAGTCCATGAACGGTCCCTCCCATGAATCAACAAACAATGACACAAGAAGGAATGTCAAAAAAACAAGAGCCACTATAAACATTATATGCAGCCTCTTCATGATCTTCGCCTTTTCCTCATTGCTGAAATCCGCTACCATCAATACTGTTTCTTTCATCTCTTTATCCATTTGCTCGTCTTTCCTTTCTCCATTAAGGATCTCTCTGAGATCAACATCATAGTACTCGGAAATCTCGATCAGGATATCAAGATCAGGCATGTTGCTTCCTGTCTCCCATCTTGAAACTGTTCTTCTTGAGACATTCATCTGTTCAGCCAACTGCTCCTGAGTAATATTTCTTTCTTTTCTCAAGTCCTTAAGAAATGTTCCTATCTTTTGCTGATCCATCATTTTTTCCTTTCTGGTTTAGCTTGGTTTTACCGATCAGATCTTTCCGATCGGCTTGTTTCTGATCCAATGGTATCTAATTTGCATATGGATCAAAAGGACATAAAACGAGCAAATACACATATTTCAAAATGCGACAAGGTATGTCACATTGCAAGAAAACCGCCAAAACGGCGGTTATCCTTGATTTTTCTTAGTTCTGATCTGTTATTTGGCTGTTTCGATCTTTTTCCTAGATTCTTCCTTACGCAAGAAAGTATCTTTTCTGTGCGTGATGTCAACTCCGTTTTCGGTTATATAGTTGTTTGCCGTAGTAACATGAGTAACACTCTTTGTACTGTTATAAAGAATAACTCCGACGATACCTGCCGTCACAATAGCAGCAACCAGACATCCTCCGACTGCCCAATTGGCCAAAAACATTGTAGCGAGCATAACCGCTGCAAATACTGCCGCTATCGTAAGCCACATCTTAGGCTTGTTTGTGGGAAGATCACCAACCAGCTTACCTGTCTGACCGTTCATTGCAAATGTATAATTGTTTCCGTTCCATCTTGTTGTCAAAAGCCATACGGGAAGCATTGCATAATATGCCTTTCCCTGATCGACCTTGATATTTTCTGTTTTGGTAGAAACACTGGTATATCCCTTTACATCAGCATAAAGAGCATTCTTTGTGGATTCTCTTGCACGCTTGATCGCTCTTGGTGCATCATCTTTGGCTTCAACATCGTATTTGTCAGCCATATATCCTGTAAGATAAGCCTTGGAAAACGGCTTGAGATCCTCATATTTGTAAGGCTCGATGGATTCCATCATGTTATCGTCCATTTTTGTGGAAGCATCCGCAGGGATCTTTGAAAACTCCAAGGTTCCTTTTCTTTCAACATGATATATCTCTTTTGTCGTGATCTCCATATCACCCTGACGCTTTGTCTCGCTCTTTTCTGCTTCATATACGCAGTCGCCGTAAGCCTTACCATCATAGAGCCAGAAAGGAACATAGACTCCCTTTACCTCATCAAGGTGATTTGCATTCTTAAATGCCTGGGGAAGAAGATATTTCTTGCCGTAATGTTTCTTTAAGGCTTCAAGTGCATCATTCTTTTCCAGTTTAAACGGAATTACGAAATCCGGTTTTAACATATCCGTGAACTGACCCGGAACTACAGTAGGATTACCGCAGTACGGACAGCTCGACGCTGCAAATGTATCATCACAGACAAGTGTTGCTCCGCAGGAAGGACAGCTGTAAGACTTCATGCCTTCTCCGTTCCATCTCTCTTCACTGACTTCCCACTCATTGTCTGATGCAGGCTTATGATCAGCCTCGGCCTTTGCCTGCGCTGCTTTTGCATCGGCCTCTGCATACGTTGCTTCTATCTCTTCTACAGAATAGGAACTGCCGCAAAACTCACACTCCATTTTTCCGGACTTAGCTGCAAAATGTAACGGTCCTGAACATGCCGGGCACTTATAATTCGTAATCTGATCCGCCATAAGTTATGAAATCCTCCTTTATTTACCTTCAAATTTCCAACAATACTATTCTATAACTCTTTTTGCTTTTTCACAATCAAGAAATTGGTTCAGAAATCCCTATATATATGTTTAAATTTGCCGCTGACCTTATTGGCCGCGGGTACATCATCAGACAAGACTATCTTAATATCAGGCAATCCTTTGCTTTTAAAGAAATCCTCCAGATCACGCTTTGATTCAATAAACGCCTCATCTTTATCATCACAAATGAGTCTTAATTCAACCTTATCAAAAGCCTTCTGTACAAGCTGAAATCTTCTGACTCCCTTTACTTCTTCCAATACTTTATATAAAGACATAGGTGCTATCTTAACATCGTTTTTAAAAGTCAGTATATCATCCGTTCTGCCTTCTATCTCTATCCAGTGTGTCTTCTTTCCGCATTTGCAGGCTTCATCATGTACGATCACCCGATCCGTCAGTTCATAGCGAATAAACGGCTGAATATAATTAGACAGATTTGTTATCAGAACCTTATCTGACATCTGACCGTAATCAACAGGATTATACTCGTTATCAACAGGTTCAACTATGACCCAGTCCTCATTGATATGAAGGTGTCCCTCACTGCATTCACATGCTATCTCACCTGCTTCTGTACAGGAATAATGAGTCTGCACATAACATCCAAACTTATTCTTAAGCTTTATCCTTATCTCATCGGTGAGCATCTCACCGCCCGTTATCACCACATCGGGATGGATATCAAGTTCTTTATAATCAGCAAGAAGAGAAAGATTTGCAGGATACCCGCTTAACATTGCAGGTTTAAAATTATTTAACTGCTTTATGATATCTTTTTCCGACGAATTAACATCAACCGTGATCTTAGTCTGTTTACCGGGCATCTTTAGCTGAAGATATCTCGACATTCCGCATGCAAGATAGAAACCGTAATTGGCAAAAACCCCGGCAGTCTTCTTGCCATGCTTCATAAAAGCCTCGTAATCCTCATGTCTTGCAAATGTACGAAAAGCTGCTATAGCAGAAGATACATCTATATTCTGCTTATCATAAAGCACGACGGCTGGGTTTCCTGTTGATCCGGAAGTTTTAAAGATTAGGTACTTATCTTTCAGCATCCTGCCTACATTATCTGTATCCTCAGTGAATTCATCAACTTTTTTCATAGTCACATCTCTGTCAGTGACTACTTCGTCAAATGCGGACATCATCTGAGGTTTTGTGGTAACAGGCAGGTCTGAGAGATTAAAGTCCTCTCCTACATCTTTAAAAAGCTTCTTATAATATGGACTGTTTTCTCTTGCGTAATGAACCAGTTTGTTCAGTCTCTTCTTCTGTATTGATGCGATCTTTTCTCTTGACAGATCATTACCACGATAAGTTTTTAGCATTGCTCCAATAAGACTCATAGATTCCCTCCGACTTGTTGACAGATAAATGTTATATATCAACCATAACAAAGAATGAATGCTCTTTAAATGGACACAAAATCATATTAAGTCTGCTTATAACAGGTTTTTTATCAGGATCAGCCACCCTATCCTTCCTGTTTCTTATTACCGTACAGAGGTGCAAATATAAACAGTATGAAAATGATGACTGAGACAAGATGGAATGGGATCTCAGACCACGTAACAACCTGGTTTTGGAGCGAATCGTTCCCGCCGCCGTTTAATATGGCCGCAAGATTGTTATTCAGAAAATGCATGAACATAATGATCCATACATTATTTGTCTTCATATATACATAGCCCCAGTATATCGCTATGGCTACGCACGTTATTATCTGACATATAAACATCTGTATGCCGTATTCTCTTGTGTAATACATAAGGTCGGCACCCAAATGCCACACCGCCCAGACTATACCGAGAACAAGAACTCCAAGACGTTTACCCATCTTTTTTTGCATTATAGGTTGCAGGTAATATCTCCATCCGTATTCTTCACCAAAGAATGCGATCCATGAAAGAAAGAAATTTACGGGAAGCAATGCCATCGACAACAAAGATTGCGGTTCTGAAATAGCACTCAGCAATGAATCCATATTCGTATTTGTATTATCCAAAAGATCTTTCAAAAAGGCGTAAATGAATTCTCTCGCAAAAAGCATGATTACAAAAACTACTATAAGAGCAATCCCCCATCCCATACCGCTTCTTTGCAAGCCGGAATTTATCCTCTGTTCCTTTCCGCATATCCAGAAAAGTATATATGCTACTATAGAGCCGATCATGATCACTACAGAAAGTGCAGTATACCATATATCCACTTTTGCAACGCCCATTTCCAGTGGCTTGATATAAAAGATAACAGACATCAGACTCATGACTACCATGATAAGAGTTGTAACTAGAACAGTGATATAACCTGCCTTTGGAAGCTTCTCTTCCTTATCACCAAAGATCATTTTGCCCAAAATGACACCGCAGGCCGGATACATCATCTGTGTGGCTACGAATGTCGAAAGATCATATTCCTTTTTAAATCCATAGACCATCACAATATTCATCACATACGCCACCCCGTATGCAACCGCTATGAATATCCATAGCTTTTTCTTTTCCGATTTACTCATTAATAAACTCCTCCTTATTACTTGATCATCCAGATAAGTTTATCAGTTTTTCGTCAAAATAAAAACTCCCCCGGTAAGCTTTATTGCTTATCGAAGGAGTTTCTCCCCCTTATTTATATATATCAGGATATCCCGTCATATATACTTTTTAACAGATTCTCTACTGTTCAATCCATATATCTACCGAAGCCATCTTTTCATCTGCCAGATCCCACATTACTTCAACCTCTTCTTTCCCGTAACAAAAGACATATCTTATCTGTCTGGTATCTCCGTATTCGTCATATTCATGATAGGCTTCCACCTTTTCCCTGTCAGGTGTAGAGGAGTATCCGTAAAGCTTTTTTAGTTTTTCAAAAACCTTTGCCTTATCCTCTTTGGCCTTGGCAAGTGCCTCCTCATCGGTATAGCTTCCAA
This sequence comes from Lachnospiraceae bacterium, assembly GCA_016286035.1. Classification (GTDB taxonomy): domain Bacteria; phylum Bacillota; class Clostridia; order Lachnospirales; family Lachnospiraceae; genus Colinaster. Next base: position 7,666 of record JAEERY010000052.1, on the reverse strand, counting down.
GTGATGCCCAATGTTCTCTTCCTCTGATGGCCGCTGCCCTGAATTCAAGTTCATCCATACCTAAAACTACGACATAATCGGTACTGTTTGGAGATCCGTTACCCTTTTCCCAATAAATTGTATACATATCATGATATGTTCCGCATTCTGGATCCACAGAAGACGGCTTAAAGGCTTCAACTCTCGCATGCCATTCATCCGAAAGCTCATAACCCAGGAATTTGACCAGATGCTTGTAGGCGAGCTCTATTATGTCCTGTTGTGAAACCTGATCAACATCAACATAAGGATTCTCGATTTCAATATCAGCCTCTTCAAAATACTCCTCGGCTTCCTTCTCCATCACATAGTCTTTTTTTGCCGTATAATCGATAAACAGCAATAACTGATCGTCATCCATCTCTTTTTCGGGAAGATGTAAAAGATGATCTTCCTCGATGTAACAAAGACTCTTTCCATCCCATTCTTTCAGGGTCTTTAGTCTCTTGACTTCAGTCTCGGGATATACGCCAAGATCGTAGTACTGCCTTTCAAGTTCTGCCAGTCTCAATACTTCGTCATTTGTCAGTTTTCTGCTCCAAGAATCATCTATCGTGATCCCTGTGTCATTTTGAAGATCATTAACCAGATCATCATGTTCTTTTTCAGACATGCTTTCCATGCGGGCTTTTATGCTCTCATAACACGCCCTTGCTCCAAATCCGGTACATCCTACTATTAATATGACTATAAGAGCTGTCAGCACACCGGCATATCTGAATCTCAGATCGGCTGTCCTTTTTCCCTTTTTGCAGTTTCTGTATAATTCCAGTTTTATATCATTTGAGATCTCTATGTTAGAAAATAGATCTTTATCAATATCATATCTGTTCACAGACGATACCTCCTTCATAAGCGCTGCCCATTTTAGCAAGGATCTGTCTTGCTCTCTGCAGTCTTTTCTTGACGGCAACCTCTGATATATGAAGGATATTCGCCGTTTCCTTTACGGAATAGCCTTCCACATAATAGAGGATCACCACACTCTTAAGGTTGTAATTCAAATTCCATATCAGTCTGAGCTTTTCTTTGTCTTCCACATTCATTCCATTCGTGATCTCAAGGCTTTCCTCCACCTCATCAAGAGGGATTCTGGCATGTTTCTTATGAAATCTCAGGAATTCTTTACATTTATTCTGTGATACTTTTATAAGCCAAGCTTTCTTATGTTCTTCGGAAGCAAATCCGGGTCTTTTGGTCATATATGTTATAAAAGTCTCCTGTAAAACATCTTTTGTATCCTGCTCGTTTTTCAGAATGACAAAACATATCTTAAAGAGCGTATTACTGTATTTTTCTATGACCTGTTCAAGATCTGCATTCCTTTCTTCTCGATTCATTTGATTTCCTCCTGGGTTGTTGAATACAACAGGTCTTCGCGAATGGCCTTTCACCTTATATATGCATGTACATATCCAAAAGTGACATCCATAGGAAAATTTTCAAATATTTTCAAATATTTTTAAAGGTCGACCAATAGCAATTCTATCAGTAAATGCAAAAAGACCAGTCTTTTGACAAACCGGTCTTCATGACTTATTTCTCTTCAATAAATATTCCCGTCAGTTTTTCAACATTGAACCTGCTAGTAAAAAGATCGCATTTACACAAAAACTGATAGAACACATGCCGTCCTCTGCCTGACATGGATTCGTAATTTCCCTGTCCTTTAGCCAGTATCACATCAGCTTCATCCAATGCACATTTTGCCTCCTGCGGCATCATATCATATATTGTTCCAGCAACAGCCTCTCCGTTTGATATGATCTCGGCTACATTACTTAAGCCTGTATACTCTGCATCCTCAATGGTTGCATCATTCAAAACCTCACCGCCTCTAACCAATGCCTTAACGGAAAGATTTGGAAAACGCTTTTTAATCTGTTCTATCATGAGCCTGTCTAAAACGATCTCACCACAGTTGTCACATACCAAAAGGAACTTCTTACCTTTTGAACATTCCTTTAAAAAGGATTCATAAACAGGTATATCATCTTTTCGAAATCCTGTATCAGCGAATAACTTCAAAAACTCATCCTTATCAACATGGTTCATCGCTCCAAAATCTATGTAATTTCCAATACGGGCAATAACAAGTGCTTTCGCCAGCGGATCATCAGAATCCACAATCTCTTTTCTTAAGCTGTCTTCCATTTCAAGGACAAGATCGTTGTAGCTTTTCTTTATATCTTTATAATCAGCACCCTTGCCAAAGTATCTCGTATGCACCTTGTTAAAAAGATAGACCATATAAGGACTTGTATCATCCTCGCCCCTGTTATCCAGCAATTCTCTTATCTTGGCTAGATACTCTTCATTGTCTGTCTTATTCAATTGTCTGTCATATAAGCATTTAGCACAGCTTTCAGATATACGCATTATTTGATCCCTTCAGACCTTCTCTTTCTATCTTATAAAGTGTGTCCATTTATGTTCTTCTTTATCCGGTAATCCGAACTTTTCTTTTCCAAGTACGATACTCTTCATCAGAAATGCCATATTTCTTGCAAGAGTTCTCATTGTCTGCAATCCCTCTTCATCCTGCATGGCCTCACCTTTTGAATTACCATGAACACTGTTCCAATACTGGCTTGGAGCTACCGGCATCCCGCTGATCGTAAAATATTTGTTTAATTCATCAAACGTAGCAGAACAACCTCCGCGCCTTGCCACAACAACACTCGCACCGACTTTCATTGTCTTATCAAAGTGTGTACTGTAAAACAATCTGTCAAGACACGCTATCAGCGTAGCATTGGCAGATGCATAATATACAGGAGATGCCACAACAAGTCCGTCAGCATTCTCAAACTTTGATGCTATCTCATTTACGGCATCATCAAATACACACTTTCCGGTCTTCCCACATGAGTTACATGCAATACATCCTCTGATATCCTTGTTACCTATATGAATAAGTTCAGTATCAATACCTTCACTTTCAAATATGTCCTCCATCTCTTTAAGGGCAATCGATGTGTTTCCATCTGCTTTAGGACTTCCGTTAATGATCAGAACTCTCATATGTTTTCTCCTATCAAATCACCGTTACTGTTCAGCGCTATTTCCTCATTTATTATATCTTCTGTGTCAGCCATTGCTTTAAGAGTCATTTCAAGCAACTCATCAAGCTCCCATCCAAGCTGATCAGCACCACGCTCAATAACTTCCCTGGAACATCCCGCTGCAAATCCCTTACTCTTGTACTTCTTCTTTAAGGATTTGAGTTCCATGTCCTTAGTACTCTTTGAAGGCCTCATGAGAGCAGCTGCCCCTATAAGACCTGTAAGTTCATCAGCAGCAAAAAGAACCTTTTCCATCTCATGAACAGGTTCAACATCTATAGTTTTGCCATTTCCCACAGTTATTCCATATCCATGCGAACAAACTGCATGGATTATATCATCACTCACCCCGCCATTTTTCAACAGTTCAGGAGCCTTTAAGCAGTGTTCATCCGGATAGAGTTCAAAATCAATATCATGAAGCAGACCAACTATCCCCCAATATTCTTCATCATCTATGTATCCCAATTCCTTTGCATACCATTTCATAACTGCCTCAACAGTCAACGCATGCTGAATATGAAAAGAATCCTTGTTGTATTTTTTCAAAAGATCAAATGCCTCATCTCTTGTTATCATTTTTCATTCTCCTTTTTTGCGGAATTTTAATGTCTGGTTTTGTAGTAAATAACCGGAAGACTCTATCGAATCTCCCGGTTTTTAATTATTCTCGTTCTCAACCAAACACTTTTCATATAGTTTGTTTTTTGATTTTATCATAATACCTGTGATCATTCAAGTTTAGTTGTATAATAGCTTGTACCTCACTTGTACCCCCAACATTTTCAAAATAAAAAAGGGCTCAACCCCGCATAAATACTGAGAATTTGAGCTCTCTTAAAAGAGGCGTGAGCTGGATTTGAAGTAAAAAGAAAAACCTAAAAAACATTGATTTACGTGCTTTGACACTTGGTAAATGTAAAAAAGGCGTTTTGACATACACTTGACATACCGAGTCTATGTATTTATCCGTAGTACCTCATTCCACTATAACGCTTCCAAAGTTTATATACCGTTATTAGTTTACAAACATTAGCAATTCCCTTTTTGCTCACCAAAAGGATTCATATTAATATCTAATTTATCATCCCAATAGTTATTACACGTAGTCCACACTTTGCAATCGGACTCTTTAGCCCATTTTGCTACAGCGTCAACATTGTTTTTCAAATAATCTAATGCACTCACCTTTGGTTCTCCACCTTCACTATTTGGAACTTCAGCATTAGTCAATAACAAAACTTTTTCTACTGGTAGATCTTCCGTAATTTCTTTTATTTCTACATCACCTGGAATAAACTTCATTCTCTGATATTGCAATAAAGACTCATATGCATCTATTCTTCGTTTATTCATAAAAACAGGTTGTTCTGCATATTCTTTCATACCTTCCATATGCTTCTTTATGCCCGATTTTTCTCCTTTACAAGCACTTTCAGTTGACTTAACCTCAATCAATACCAAAGCTTTTGGATTACCTCCTTCATATTTGATTGCCAGCATATCTGGTTCATTAGTACAAAGCTTTTCCTTAATATCACTTGCTTTTACATTTGCAAAACGAATACCATTTTCTTTTGAAAACTTTTTGACAAAATTACTATCTGGGAATTTTTGTGAAAACTCCAAATCATAAGCATAGTATCCGTTTTGCATATCATCAAAGTGAAATAGCAGTCTTTGCTGCCAACGTTTTTCAACTAAAACTCCAGAACCGGATCCTTTATAATCTGCAACACTTCTATATTCAGGATTATCATCTTCAGAAACAGCTTTTCTAAAATAATCAACTGGTTGGCTTTTGAAGAAATCACTTACCAAACTATTTATAATTCCATAGCTTTTCTTTACAAATTCTTCATCAAATTTTACTTTAGTACAGCTTATTACTCCTATTTCACCACCAGTAACGACATTATTATCGTTTCTTTTTATCTTTATTCTTGAATCAGATGGTAATAATTCTGCTTTACGATGTTGCGGCAATTGAAATCCCATTTTCAAAAGCTTCTTCAGTTCTTTATCCCATTTCTCTGAATATCTGGCATGATTAAAATCAAAACTCACTTTGCACCCGTATTTATTCACAGAAAGCTCCCAAATCTTATGGTTATTTTTATATACTATTATTTCATCAGAATTACCACGTAACATCACTGCTAGCTTCTCATATTCATTATTAATAGTACTATTCAGTTCTAGAATATATTTTCTAAACTCACTCAATCCCCCTATACAGAATGCCGTTTCCAAAGGTTCAGAAACAAATCGGTGATCTTCCATTTTTGTTAGAATTTCAAGTTCAGTTGCATTCAATTTACCCATTTTGCCACCTGTTCTTTCTATAATACTTTCACATAACTCATGTTAACTATTTAGATATCTACACTAACTTTACCTTTAACTCATCTCTTATCGGCAATTCCTTAAAATCCTCCGCGCATTCTGTGTGCATCGGATATATTTTATCCTGCGGATCCACTGCATTTATAACTTCAGCCAACATCTTTGGCGTTGCATGACCACTGGTGTGAAGATATTCAATATGAACACCTTTTTCTTCCTGTCTCTTCAGAAACCGTATCCATGATTCGTTCTTTGCGGTGTTTATGATTTTTTTCCCATTCTTATCAGTTCGATACTCCTGAACATAACCATTCCACATAGAAAAAATCAGTACCGGCATCTCATCAATACGTCCAGCCTTATATGCTTCAATAAACATATCAATGTATTTTTCATGATAATCTTCCGGTTTTATCACAGCAATGAACCCAAAAGCTTCCATCATTTCCTGTTGAGTCAGAAGTGGTGTTCTTCTCTGTCCCGGAGGAATACTTTTCATATTCGAGAGTTGAGCAATTTTCTCAAACTTATAGATATCAGAAAAGTTTCCTGCTGTCTCAGAAAATGTTTTCAACTGTTCTTCGAAATATTCGCTATAAACATACATATATCTGCCATATCGGTAATTCGCCATCTGGGCTGCTTGATAAAAGCTTGCTAAAGAATCCAGATTTGTTGACGAACAGATCAGGAATGCCCACTTGTGTTTATGAAGATACTTTGCCGCTTTCATCTGCATCTCTGTTTCTGACAAGACTTCTTCTTTTGATCGACTCATCATAGTGCCTTCAATCACCAGTGAATCCACTGTGCGCCTTCCAAACCTGTGTATATAAGATTCTATCAATGGCATTATAGCTTTACTTCGTCTTCCGTGTCCTCTGAAATCTCCGGTATGAAGAATTCTGTATTTCCCCTCCTCTCGTTCTTCGTCATCCGCTTCAATCATAAACATATAAGCATCATATGCAGAGTGATCAACACTATAGGGCTCAATCCTAAACCCCGGTGATTCTATCGCATCGTAACAGGAACCATTCCATGCAAATTCATGAACTCTGTTAGCATCCTTAAGCAATTCTGCTTCTTTCTTATGCTCATCAGCATCTGCAATCCTTTTACTGCTTCCCAAAGCTTCTTGAATATTGATCATAACCTTTCTTGCGGTAGCTCCCATGTATATTGGGATCTCTCCAGGAATCTCCATGAGCCTGCCGATATGATCGCCATGATAATGTGTAAAAAACACTGCATCTATAGGTTCTTCCTTCCATGGGTATTTAAAATCCTCCTTCTCATTGTTACCCTGAAGTGAAGATCCATAATCGATCATTATACGATGTGTGGTTCCTTTATAAACAGCCGAAATAACTGTAACACAACCGCCAATCTGATCACCCTGAAATATTTTGATATCCGTCATGTAACCTCCATATTAAGAACGATGACATAGTCCGTTTAATAATTTATTGCCATTGAAAAAATAATCATCAATTCCGTCAAGCCAGTTTTGCAGGGTCACTTCGGGTCGCGGCAGTTCCACTTTCCATCTGTTGCGATCATCAATATTTAGAGATTGCATCCTGCCTGTTTCATATTCATAAATAAAGTCTCTGCCATCCGATCCGGTACCTTCAATATTGACACACAGCAACGCATGACCCCAGTAAAGAAGAATGGGAATGACCGCATAAAACTCCCGTTCATAATACAGCCATCGGAAATCTACAGGATCGACAAGATCGCACATCGCCTCAGGAAACCCTGTTCTCCTGAATTTCTTTAGCGCCTGGTAAAAGTTAACATCAAATACTGACCCCCTCTTATCTGTCGTATCAAACAAGAAATCCTCATAACGCATCCATTTTTCATCTATTTTACTATTTATAATCCACAGTTCAGATTGGAGTACTCCATCTGAAAGTGCTGCAGATACGGTATCCTCATCTGCTTCAGACTTATATTCGATATAAAGGTCCGGCGCTAGATCAATATGGTAGTTGAACGCAATATGTTTAATCTTCATCATTCGTAACCCTCTCTGAATCATCACTTAATATGATAAAATGCAGATTCCTCTCCCTTTGAGGTTCAGCCTCATCCTCCCATATAAATCTGTTGAGCGGATGATCTCCGGTCAGATCCTCTATATCATCAAATACTATGTATAAATGATCACCTTCTTCATATATATCCGGGTAAGCAGCCTGAGGTGT
>JAEERY010000051.1 GCA_016286035.1 Lachnospiraceae bacterium | reverse complement strand
TAGTTTTTCTGCAAGACCGGATCACTCGAACGCTAAAATGAAGAAAGTAAAGGAAACTGATCTGGAAAGTGTTCCACTGTTACTGACATTACATACCTGTAATTTCAGGCGTATGCTTCTTGAGGATTTTTCAAGACATGGAGTAACACCGAAGATCGAGCTGGAAACCAGCAGCAAAGAAATACTTAAGGTCTTTGCTGCAAACGGACTTGGGATCGCGTTTATGCCATCAATGACAGCAGAGGCAGAAGTAAAGGAAAAGAAACTTAAGAAGATTGACTGGGCAGGTGATGATTTTGTGATTTATTCGCAGGTATTTGTTCATAAGGATAAGCGCCTAAACAGGGTAATAGAAGAATTGTTAAGACTGATCATGAGAGATTAACGTGATAGCAGGGAGGAAATGAGTATGAAGAAGATAAAGATTTCTGCACTTGTTCTTTGTGCATCGATGCTGGTGGGTATCACAGGCTGCCAAGCCACTGACAAGCCCAATGAGGCTTCATTTTCACAGGCGGAAGTTGAAGCTGAAACTTCAGCTGAAGATACCACAGCCGTAGCGGAAGAGACCGAGCCGGTTGTCACTGATTCCGGTGTCGATTTTCTTGAAGGTTATGAGAAGTTCGAGTTAACTTCCACGGATCTCGTTAACGGAGTCTGGGCAGATATCATCTCCAATGCCCGCGGAAACAATTCATCACCCGAGCTCTCCTGGGAACCTGTGGAGGGTGCTTCGGAATATATCATATACATGGTCGACATGAATTCTCCCGATCTGATCACATGCACATTTTTGCACTGGAAATCATGCGGCATTACTGTGACTGAGCTTCCCGAAGGATGGGCACCCGAAACTGATTACTTTGGGCCCAGCCCGGAGTCAGGCGTAACTCATATCTATGAGATATATGTTGTGGCTCTTAAGGAACCTGTCGAAAGACTTAAGGGCGGATTCAGAACTATCAATCCCAATTTCGCCACCTTCATCCAGGGACTTGATACCGACAGCAAAGGCAACACCGGAAACATCCTGGCATACGGCAAGATATCCGGAACCTTTACGGGTTAGTGATTGGAACGATATTAAGATCCATATAGCAGTTAAGGCCTGGTTTTTTCCAGGCCTTAATTGATTATATTTCAAAATTCATGAACGTTAAGTTCGTTTTTTCTCCATACAAACACAGACTCATCTTCTTTACCAAAACATGTTTTTAGTAAGTTACTATTGATTTACTACCTAAAATTTTTTATTTTTTAGGTAGAAAATCAACGGTTATATACTTATAACATTCCTCCCTCTATTTTGTCATTGTGAAATTATGAGAGTCAAAATCCTGATCCGATATATCGGCAAGCTTTTCTATACAGCTTATGATCACTTTCCTCATCTTTTCATCCTTAACGTGTTCCAAAACCCTGATAAGGCTGACTATCGTTAGCTCTCTTGTCCTGCCGTGATATATCGATATGACATTTTCTTCTTCAACACTGAATGTGACTGAATTCATTGGTCTTCTCCTTTGTCTTTTTTGTTCTGTCTGACATGCTTTTATCCTTTGATTCGGACAGCCTTTATCTTATGCTTTTCCTTTCAATCTTTATCTCTTTAAGGTTTGCCTGTATATCTTTTATAAGTCTGCTTGAGCACTTCTGTATGGTCTCAAGAGATTTCTTGAATTCATCGAGTGAAGCATTCCTGCTCCATCCGAGTATATATGCGAAACTGTAATCGCCGGTATCTATGCCGAAATGGCTGCATACAGTAAATGCCACACTCTCCGCTTCTACTTCCTTTGTGTTTCGATCCTTCTTTTCATGTACATCCTCACTGTTATGCAGGATAGAATGAGCCATCTCATGTATCATGGTCTTTATTGTCTGTGATTCACTCATATCCTTTTTGATATAGATGTCCTTGCTCTTCGGATCAAAATATCCCTTTGCTCCGTCTTCTATGTCTTTCATTATCACAGGTACATCGGATGCCATGAAAAGTGCTCTCTTAAGATCCTCATATCCCTTTACGCTTCCTTGAAGCTCTCCTTTATTAAGTTCAGCTACAGGTTCTCCCTCAGTCTGGCTTATATCAAATACGGTTACAGGTCTGAACACGGGGATCGTGATCTCCTGTCTTTTAGTATAAATCTCACCGTTTTCATCCATGCTTTGCATGTCGACGGTTCTCTTTACGGGAACGGGGGCCAGTATCTTTATCCCCTTCTCTCCCTTTTTAACTGTCCTGTTAAAGTTCTTCTTCCATGAACCGTATCCTGCGATAAGTGTAGCCTGCGGCATCTGCATCATGATAAGAAGAGTGTTGTTGTATGAATAGCTGTGAAACCTGCTCATGCATTTAAGATACTTCTTAAACTCATCGGAATCCTTCAGATTTTGCAGCCCCTCTTCAAGCTTATCCGTGAGTTCTTTTACTTTTTTAGTGCTCATTTAAAATACCTCTAAAGACCTGCCACTCTTGGCAGATCCTTATCAGACTTATTCGATCTGTGCTTCCTTTTTCTTTGAATGTGATGAACTCTTGGTAGCTTTCTTTTTAGCTTCACCGTCCATGAGTTTTTCCTTGATGCCCTTTGAGTTCTCATCCTTTAAAGGCTCGATGATATCATCCGTCACATCATGGCCTATATCTGCAGAAGCAAGTTCCTTTGATTCTTTGTATGCCTCCATGATGATAGCGCTTATCTTATCCTTGGCATCCCTGTCCTTGGGATATACAAACTCCTTGTAGACAGGTTTCCCCTGCTCATCCAGTTCATTTGTCCTGTAGGAAGGGAAGCTTACAAATTCTCCCGTCTTTTCTGAATTTCTGATAACGATGCTGCTGACAACAAAACTGTCATTGATATAGAGTCTGCCGATACCCAGTGTCCCCGGCTTGCCGTTATAGACAGGTACCACCTGTGCCGTGATATCATTGCTCTTATCCTCTGTTGATATCGTTACTTCCTTTCCTGTCTCATAGCTTTCAAGAACAGCTTTTGTAAGCTCTTCCTTTGCTTTTGGCGTTGTGGTATTAAAGATGTTAGTATACACGGGCTGTCCGTTTTCATCCACTCTGTTTAAGCTGACGGAAGGCATGCCTACAAAAAGGCCGTTCTTGCCCTCAAGTATCCTGATATTCCTTACCCTTAAGCTGTCACCAAGGTCCAGATAGGCCAGACCCCTGGTCGCATCCTTTGATTCACTTACTGTTTTTGCTCTTATTGTGATATCCATATTCAATTCCTCCTTAAAGATGAAAGCCACACCTTAGCGTGCGGCTTCCTTTACGATCTTTCTGCTTTCACTTTTTGTTTCACTGCTCTTTTGTCTTCCTGTCTCAAGCCTGTCTTTGATGCTTACTCTGTCCTTATCCTTTCTTGTAAAGAGCATGTTGATCTTCTCTCCGTCCTTTTCAAAAAAGAGGACCTTTTCATCCTTTAAGTAATGCATGGGATGGCTTGAGAGGATATCATCGGGTGAGACCTCTGTTGAGTTGATCTCACTTATCATCGAACAGAGCTGCTCTTCATTAAAGGTGACCGTACCGTTATCCGGCAGGATTATCAGTTCATGTATCGATGAGGGGAGAACGATGAGATCCGATTCGAGAAAGGAAGCTATCCTGTCAAGAAGCTCGGGCTGGTTTAAGAGTTTGGAGCCGTGTATTTTCTCTTCCGTACCGAAAACATACATGGGGCTGTCCTGATCCATATGATCGGGAAGGAAGCTTTCCTGTTCAAGGTCTTCACCAAACATCATGCTCGATAAGACATCCTTCATCGGATAGAGTCTGGGATTTGAGTATTCAAGATCGTTCTTTGTCGCGATATCGATGACATCATCAAATGAGACATCCCATCTTTTTAACATGTCATCCCTGATAGTTATCGAAGCCTGGCTTTCCTTTGAGGAATCAAGCTTTATCTGGGTTATTATCGCAAGATCCCCGAACTGTCTGTAAGGGATGTCAGAAAGATAATCCCTGCTCATATCTCTGTTGATGATCTTTGTCACAAGTCTGTTTTTAACCTCGTTAAAGTCGCCTACCCTGTTAAGATCAAAATCATCAAATCCAACCGCTCTGGCTTCCATGAACCTGTTTGCGATATTCTGTGCAAGATAAGAAAACTCCTTGCCGTTTTGTGCTTCTTTTATCTGTCCGTCCACATAAATAGTGGGAGTGATGTTCGAATCATTCTCGCTTATCATCACTCCCGTTAATCTAAGATCGTTCCCTTTTATCACTTCCTCGATACTTACAGTCGCTTTTGCCGCTATATCCTCGGGGAGATGATCCAAAAGATGGTCTTTAAGATAATCAATGAAATCCTGTTTGATACTGCCTGTTTCCATTGTCATTCCTCCATTTCACGTTCACGTCTTTTCTTCTCCTCGTTCTTTTTATTCATCTCATCATAGAGAAGAAGACGCTGTCTGATGTTGGCGCTCTCTTCAGACTCATAATCATAAGTTAATCTTTCATCCATATATTTTCCTCCGCTGTCACAGGATGACCTCATCCCTGCCTGCTGTTTTAATGTTGCTGTCTGAGATCTTGGATCTCTTTAATCCCTCATCGATCCTGCTTTTTATCGAAAGGTGGTCTGCCTTTCTAAAAAGCATATCCTTTTTATATTCTTCTATTAGTGCGTTACTTACCTGCTGTCTGAATCCCCTTTCCATCCACAGGATCTGTTTGTAGACGCTTCTTCCGTTTGAAAGCCTTGCACTGGTCTTAATGAACGGGAAGGTCACATACAGGCTTCCGTCCGGTTTTCTGTTTATAAAAAAGTCATGGATGACAAAATAATCACAGATAGTAAGCCATCCTTTTCCGACTCTGTTCATATACGGTTCTTTAAAGCCCACAGCTTCTACCATGAGCCTGCCCGGCTGTCTGTCTGTAAGTACTGTCGGCTGACCTTTATTTAAGCTTTCAACGGCTGCATTCGTTAAGATCTCTCTTAAGTCTCTTGTTAAAGGGAAGGCTATATTTTCAAATATGAGCCTTCCCTTATCGTTATCACATTCCGTCACTTTGCTTGGCATATTCAGGATAAAGCATCCTTTGTATACTTCTACCAGTGAAACAAAGTCCACTGTGATCTCACCAAACTTAATAAAGCCTACCGCTCTTGTACGGTTATCACGCTTAACAGGCTCCATACTCACCAATATCTGCATGAGACACCTCTCAGTCCGTGAAGTATAACTGAAGACCGTAGCTGCCGAATAATCTCTTTAACTTAAATATCCCTGTATAATGCTTTGTATCATCGCCTATCTTTGTGCATGTCGCTTCAAAACAGCCTTCCTCGCAAAGGGATATCACTTCTTCTTTGGTGATATCGCGTCTGATGAGCTTAGCGATATTGTCCTTTTTAAGTTTGAAAGAGCATGTTGCTTCTTCCTTTAAGGTATTGCTGCAGTAGAAGTAATCATCACCCTCATAGATAAGTCCGCCTTCTCTTTTTCTTTTTTTGCACACCGGACATTCACAGACGGGTTCCTTAAACAGCTTTAAGTTGTTTATGGCACTCTCGATATATTCATTCATGTCGTTCTCCTTTCCGTAATGATAATAAAGGAGAGCTTTCGCTCTCCTTTTCAGTCTTCATATACTATTGTCGCACTTGATATTGTGGCATCCTCTCCTGCTGTAGCAAAGTCGCTCTTTCCACATCCAAGCCTGTAATATGCCACTCCGTCACTCTCGCTGCCGACTCCTTCACTCTTTCCGCAGCCAAGTGTGTAATATACATGTGTGGTATGTCCCACAACCCTGTCGCAGGTTCCGGAACTTCCCATTTGGGCACCGCACCTGTCGCAGTAGTAATACTCTCCGTATCCGACACCCCAGTCCGTTGTAGGATGACCTCCGCAGTAAACATCCTCTTCCTCTTCATGCCTTACGCTGTAGCAGCCGCCACCGTAGTCGGGACTGCCCGTATGATGATGGATGTTGTAGACAGGTTCGCAAAAACACCCGTCCGCATGATCACAGGTATAATCCGCATCCTTTACGGTACCGTCAGAGAGCTTATGCTCATGATATGTAAAGCTTACATGAGCGTTCGGAACATCCGCCTTTGCATCGGTATATCCTTTGTTGTATGCATTGGTGGTATCAACTGTCCATGAGTTTGGATAATATCCGCTCTCATATGTCTTTTGAGCAATACCGTCGGGATTAAAGTCCTCCTGATAACCTCTATCGGGCATTGTCCCGTCAACATATGAGTCTGTAAGGCCGTCATAGACCCTGGTGCCCGATAGGATCCTAGAGGGTTCCACATTAAGTACATCTGTTCCGATAAGTGCTATGTTACATGCCAGGTTAGCGAACGAAGCATCCTTTGATGAGTCGACTAACTTGTCAGTAATGGCGGATGCTATGAGTTTCTTACCATCACTGACTGACTGAAAAACCAGTTGAAGGGTTTCTTTTATCTCCTTAAGATCCTTTTTCACATCCTCGGATCCCGATGTGAAAGATACGGATAATGAATCAAAGCGGTTGTTAACGTTCTCGTTTATCTGATCGTATCCGTTCGTGACATTCTCGTTTAATTCATCGTATTTACTGTTGATGTTTGAACTTATCTTATTAAGATCCGTACTAAACAGGTTTTCAAGGCTTACAAGAAGCTCGCTGTACTTATCTTCCATGCCGGAAAGCTTATCGTTTATCTGACTTAAGCTGTCATCCTCAATACCTGTAAGCTCTCCGTCCATCTTTGTAAGCATCTCTAAAAGCTTTTTGTTATCTTCAGAAGACTTATCCTTAAGTTCGTTTATGAGAGCTATGATCTGAGCGTGAGAAGAAGAAAACTTTTCATCGATAAGGCTAATTGAACCCTTTATCTTTTCAAACTCTTCTTTAAGCTCAGCCTGTCTTAAACTTTCCTTTTCTTCGAGGCTTTCGATGAGCTCTTTTACAGTTTCACTGTCTGCACTGTTATTGGTCTCAAGTTGGCTTATAAGCTCTCTTAAGGTCTTAAGATCTTCTATCCTGCTACTGTCAAGACTGTTTATAAGCTCTTTTATCTCCTTATCGCTGCTTTCATTTTCTGTCTTTATCTGACTTATGAGTTCCTTAATGGTATCAGTGTTATCGGAGTCGGTGTTTTTTATCTCTCTTATGAGTTTTTCAAGAGTCTCGCTGTTTGTGTTTTCCTTTGATGAAAGCTCTTTTATGAGACTCTCGAGCGAATCCGTATCATTCTTTTCAAGCTTCTTTAATTCGTTTATGAGCTTTTCTATAGATTCACTGTCACTGTCATCATCAAGCTTATCTGCCAGTTCTCTTATGATCTGAGTGTTGCTGTTGTCTGTCTTTTCAAGATCTCTTATGAGCTTTTCAATGGATTCCTTGGTATTCTTTATCTGGCCGGAGATCTCATTAAACTCGTTATTTATCTTTTCTGTCGAGTTTTTGTATGTGACCGAAAGCTCTGAATATCCGCTATCCTTTGAATACTCGCTTAAAAGACTCTCGTTATCACTTATGGCCTCTTCGATACCGGTAAGATAATCCTTTATGCTGTTAAGTTCATCGGTCATCTCCTTTGATATCTGATCCGCATTCTCAAGACATTCACTCTCTATCACATACATCTCATCGATGGTATCCTGCTTTGAACTGTCTATCTTGTCTGTCATATATGAATAATCAAGAAAGGCAGCAATGCCTCCGATTATGATGAGTACTATTATTATCGCTATGGCTATCGGGTTTAAAGGTCTTACTTTCCCGAAATCATTGATATCGTTGGGTTCTTCATCAAGAAGATCCTCAAGCTTGTTGTTATCTTCATTCATCTTCTTTCCTCCTCATTGAATGAAAAAGGGACATCTTTCGATGCCCCGCCTGTCTGTTCCTTATTCAGTTGTTCTATGTCTGCAGTACATAAAAAAAGACGCCTTATCCTGTCTTCATGTCCGGATAAACAGGATACATATTTTATTAACAATCTTTTCAAGATGCTGTCTGTGTTTAATAACGATACTCTATGTGGATTGACTTTTAATGGTTTCGATCTCTCATCAGTTTCTATGATGGATTATACATTTTCAGATGGATTCAATACTGCAACGTTCATCGATTGTACTTTCACTGACAATTCATTCTTAAACTACACTAACTCACAAACGATTTTACGTTCTATAACTGTTTATGATAATAAACCTGCAATGTGTGAAGTGATCATCGTAAACGACATAACCATACTTATAAGGATTAAGGATATAAAGTCATCAGCTATACTGTTTACGGATTCAATAAGTCACCTGAATACAGACACTTACCTTGACTTTGAAGATATTAATGAAGTAGGTATCTCAGATGACGGTAAGTATATCATCATGTATGATACAAAGGTTTCAAACGGTTTCTTCTATATATATAACTTAGAGAAACACAGCCTGAATATGCATATCCACGCAATGACAGATACTCAATCTATAAAGTATCTGTTCATGCAAGATGATCGTTTGATGCTTATATATGGTGAACAGTATGCAAATATCTATGACCTTACATATATAAATGAGGGCCCCCGGATCTTTTTTGATCTTGAAGAGTTTATCAACAGCAAGTATGCGGGTATAATATCGTCTTTTACACTTCCCATCGATGATCTTTTATCGCATATGGGTGATGTCCCTTCATTCACTATTCATGAAGCCTATCTTCATGATGATTACCTGTTACTTCTGTATAATGCTCCGGATATAAGTATCTCATTATGCGTATGCTCATTGTCTGATCACCGACTTATACCCATAAACATTCCTAAAGTCAGGAATGAAATGCCATCATTTAAAATGGCATCATATAAAGATAATCATGCTCTTTATTTCACATTCGGTGACTCGATATTTGAATTCGATATATCTAAACTTAACGTTAGGCATATAGTCACAATGCCTGATCATTGTAGTTTTATTGCTCTCAGTCATAATGATGATATCCTGTATGTCGTCACTCACTCTGGTGCATATGATATTAGTATCACGGATGGTATTATATTAAATTCATACAGCATAACTTCTCACTCTTTTGCTAATTCATTTGCTTCCAGCGATACCTGTATCGTGTTCGGATCTACCATTATAGAAGAGTGCTGGGCCTGCGTATATCGTTTTGATACTCATGAAATAAACCACTATGATTATACTCGTCCAACCAGTATCCTGCGTTCTATACCTTTGAGTAATGATCTTATCATGCTCATATACTCTTCAGGATATGTGGCTGTAATCAAAGCTAACGGCATGAAGCTGGTGGACTGTTTTACCCTTCCTCATAACCAGCAATTCATTGATATAGACTACAACGAAGATATCGAACAGATCGCTCTTCTCACTTACGATACAAGCAGTGATGCACCCTTTGACCGACCTGCAGAAGTATACATCTTCGATGTCTTATATAGTGATGATTTTTATATTGTAAAACGTGAACACAAGACACACTGTTATGTTGAAGGAAATGTCTGCTTCTCTCATGATGGTAATTTCCTTTTCCATAGTGACATGGGAACTATAAAGGTATACACCACCTACGATTATGAGTTGTATAAGACAATAGAGATCGGTGCGAGAATTGAATGTATGCGTGCATATGAAGGCTATGTTGGTGTTATCATTAACCATGGTGATAATAACTATGATGTGATGATAATAGATACTAATGATGGTATTCATATAAACAAGCCATATAAACTACCCAGAAAGAGAAATTGGCCAAATGATACAAGTGCCAATGAAATTGCTCCTTATATTTTTGAAACAACCTGCTTCTACGATGAAGCTCATGCAGATTGGGGAAAAGTACCTGTTAAAAAACGTTTCTTTTACTGCACAGATTCTCCTAAACCATATTATTATCAGGATGGAGTTCTGATTAAATGTGCTCATAAGAATTCTCATCCTCCAAGAATATATGGTTTCCCCGAAATGACAACACACTGTGCTGTATTAAAGAAAAATCTAAACGCTTACTTTGCTTTAAATCAAAAAGGAGAGTTCATAATGCGAGATCTTAAGTCCAGTGTCGGGTATCGCTTCTACTCTACTCCGGATCTATTGATTAATAAGTGTCATTTTTCTTTTACAAAAGCTCCTACCGAGTACA
This sequence comes from Lachnospiraceae bacterium, assembly GCA_016286035.1. Taxonomy (GTDB): domain Bacteria; phylum Bacillota; class Clostridia; order Lachnospirales; family Lachnospiraceae; genus Colinaster. The sequence continues at coordinate 2,179 of JAEERY010000051.1, read as the reverse complement.
TACAGAACATAATCACAGATAACCTTGGTGTCATTGATTAACGGAATATTGCAGGCATTGCGTAGGAACACATCATCATTGTTTTATTATGAAACCATGGTATAGTTATATTATGAACAACCTTTAGAGACATCGCTTGCGGTGTCTTTTTTTATGTCCATTATCATAAGCACTACTCAAGTCTTTTACCCGGGTCTAAACCTGGGTTTTTGTTATTTTTGAGTAGTCGCAAGCATAGCATTTGGCCGGCCACCAAATGCGAATCGACAGCTTTTCGCTGTCGAACTTCTTGGGGTGACCCCAAACCCCTTTTCAATATATCAGTCAACTACTCTAAGAAAGGAGATGATGACATGAAGCCTTATGAAACTGGCAGAAAAAGAAAAATAAAGAAAGAGGTACGCTTAACTCCAGCTGAGTGGGAGGCCGTAAAGGAGCGTATGAAAGCATGTAAATCATGCAGTTTCTCTGATTACAGTAGAAAGATGCTTATCAATGGATACGTTGTTGTTGTGGATGATTCTGAGGAACTTAAAGCGTTGATATATGAGATCAACCGTATTGGTAACAACATCAATCAGATAGCTCATGTAGCAAATTCATGTGGTTCTGTATCAAGTGATACTATAAAGGTCGTTACTGACCTGATGGCAAACATATGGCAATATGCAAGGTACTACCTATCAGATACTCCGTCTTAGACTGTATCAACTATATAGTCAACAGAGACAAGACTGACGGCGAGCTATATGTATCTTCCTTTGCTTGTGGTGTGCATACTGCAGACCTTGAGTTCGCACAAACTGCTTCTCTTGGCAGCGGTAGAGGAAACGTCAAAGCGCAGCATATAATACAGGCTTTTGCTCCTGGTGAAGTGGATCCAGCAACAGCACATGAAATAGGTAGGAAGCTTGCACTTGAGCTTACAAACGGTGCCCATGAGTTCGTTATATCTACTCATATAGATAAAGATCACGTTCACAACCACATAGTCATAAACCAGGTATCATTCGTCGATCATCATAAGTTCCGGCAAAACATTGATACCTACAAAACTATGCAGTGTATCAATGATAAGCTCTGTGCTTCATATGGACTCTCTGTTATCACTAAACATGAGAACAAAGGCAGATCATACTTTGATTACAAGGATCTCAAGACTAATAACTCACACAGGCAAATACTCAAGAACACTATCGACTCTCTCATACCTCTTGCATCTTCATTTGATGAGCTAATGACAATGCTAGTCAAAGTCGGCTATGAGATAAAAGGAAATGCCCCATCATACTCTCTTAAGAAAGATACTGATACGAGATATATAAGGTTAAAGAACCTGGGTGATCTGTATTCTTATGATGCGATCGTAACACGGATAAAGTACAGATCACTCAAAGCTACTCCCTATATCGCTAAGCCGAAGGAAGATCTTGGTCTGCTTCATGATCTGAGTGATAAGCTCGATAAGCTCAAGAATCCTGCATATGCTAATAAAGTAGCATTGACAGAAGTAAAGCGTATTGCAGCGACCTATAATTTCTTAAAAGAACATTCCATCACCTCTGTATCAAAGATTAAGAATGCTCAGGAGACATGGGCTACTTCAATCAAAGACAAACGTAAAGAGATAAGAGCTATGGAAGATGAGATAGACAGGCTTAAGACAGTATGTGAGCATCTTGAAAAGCGCGAACGGCTCAATGATATATATGCAACATATCTTGACTCCGGTAAAGACAGAGCTTATAGAGATGCACATAGTGGAGAGTTATCCATATTTGAATCTTCCTGCAAGATACTGTCACAGATGAATATAGCACCTTCAGTCAAATATAAAGATACAGCCACTATGCTTAATGAACTTATACAAAAGAGGGACGCCCTTCTTGAGTCGTACCATACAGACGTATCCAATCTGAAACAACTGAATATCGCATCCAAGAATATTGACATACTTCTTTCACGTAAAGAAGTTGAAGCCAATAAGAATAAGGATAGACATAAGACCATTTAATAATGGTCACGTAACCCGGGGGCTGTCGCTTTAGATGATTAAATCATCTGGGCGAGGCCCCTTTTTCATGCCATAAACTGTGGGGTTGAGAAGTAGATACATTAGCTTTTGCCAAAAATAGAGTACTTTAACAAGCCGATGTTTTAATCGGTGTGCTAGTACCTT
>JAEERY010000050.1 GCA_016286035.1 Lachnospiraceae bacterium | reverse complement strand
GATCCTTCAGAAGCTTAAAGCTGATGCTGAGAGCTATCTTGGTGAGAAGGGTTCAGAGGCAGTTATCACTGTTCACGCATATTTCAACGATGCTCGGAGACAGGCAACAAAGGATGCAGGTAAGATCGCAGGTCTTGCTGTAAAGCGTATCATCAACGAGCCTACAGCTGCAGCTCTTGCATATGGTCTTGATAATGAGAAAGAACAGAAGATAATGGTTTACGACCTTGGTGGTGGTACATTTGATGTATCTATCATTGAGATCGGTGACGGTGTCATCGAGGTATTGTCTACAAACGGTGATACACACCTTGGCGGTGATGACTTCGACCAGAAGATCATCGACTGGATGCTTTCAGAATTCAAATCTGCTGAAGGCGTGGATCTTTCAAACGATAAGATGGCACTCCAGAGACTTAAAGAAGCAGCAGAGAAAGCTAAGAAAGAGCTTTCAAGTGCTACAACAACAAATATCAACCTTCCTTTCATCACAGCTACAAGTGAGGGACCGAAGCATTTTGATATGAACCTTACAAGAGCTAAGTTTGATGAACTTACAAATGATCTTGTAGAAAAGACTGCTATTCCTGTACAGAACGCAATGAAGGATGCTGGTCTTACAAACGCAGATCTCGGACAGGTACTTTTGGTTGGTGGTTCAACAAGAATCCCTGCAGTTCAGGAGAAGGTTAAACAGCTTACAGGCAAGGAGCCTTCTAAGTCACTTAACCCCGATGAGTGTGTTGCTATAGGTGCTTCTATCCAGGGTGGTAAGCTTGCAGGTGATGCAGGTGCCGGAGAGATCCTTCTTCTTGATGTTACTCCCCTTTCACTCTCTATCGAGACAATGGGTGGTGTAGCTACAAGACTTATTGAAAGAAATACAACTATCCCTACAAAGAAGAGCCAGATCTTCTCAACAGCAGCAGATAATCAGACAGCAGTTGATATCAACGTTGTACAGGGTGAGAGACAGTTTGCAAAGGATAACAAGTCACTCGGTCAGTTCAGACTTGATGGTATACCTCCGGCAATGAGAGGTGTTCCTCAGATCGAGGTTACATTTGATATCGATGCAAACGGTATCGTAAATGTTTCTGCAAAAGACCTTGGAACAGGTAAGGAACAGCATATCACCATCACAGCAGGTTCATCTATGTCAGATGATGAGATAGATAAGGCTATCAAGGAAGCTGCTGAATACGAGGCACAGGATAAGGCTCGTAAGGAAGCTATAGATGCAAGAAACGAAGCAGACAGCTTTGTATTCCAGACAGAGAAGGCACTCAACGAAGTAGGTGACAAGGTTGATGCCGGCGAGAAGGCTAATGTTGAAGCTGACCTTCAGGCTCTTAAGGACATCCTTGAGAAGACAAAGGATCAGGAGATGACTCCGGATCAGGTATCTGAGATGAAGGCAGCCCAGGAGAAACTCATGAGCGGTGCACAGAACCTGTTCGCAAAGATGTATGAGCATGCACAGGGTGCAGCAGGTGCTGCCGGTGCAGGTCCTGATATGTCAGGTATGGGAGGCGCTAATGCAGGCGGTTCAACATCAGCTCCCGATGATGACATAATCGACGGAGATTTCCGTGAGGTATAAAAGACTTTAAAGCTAGAAAATATGAGACCGGACTAAAGGGGGCGTACGTCCCCTTAGTCTGCGTATTCATGGAAACGAGGAATTATGGCAGAGCAGAAGAGAGATTATTACGAGGTACTCGGCGTTGAGAAAACAGCCGATGATGCCGCACTTAAAAAAGCATACAGAGCTCTTGCAAAAAAATATCATCCGGATATGAATCCCGGAGATGCCGAAGCTGAGAAAAAATTCAAGGAAGCATCGGAAGCCTATGCTGTGTTGTCTGATCCCGAAAAGAGAAGACAGTACGATCAGTACGGTCATGCCGCATTTGAACAGGGCGGTATGGGAGCCGGCGGATTTGATTTCAGCGGCATGGATTTCACTGATATATTTGGTGATCTGTTTGGAGATTTCTTTGGTGGCAGAAGAAGTTCCGGCCGTTCGAGCAATGGTCCCATGAAAGGTGCCAATATCAGAACCAGTGTGCGCATAACATTTGAAGAGGCTATCTTCGGATGTGAAAAAGAGATCGATCTCAACACCAAGGATGAGTGTAAGACATGTAAAGGCAGCGGAGCAAAGCCCGGAACAAAGCCTGTTACCTGTAGCAAGTGTAACGGTAAAGGTCAGGTTGTGTTCACACAGCAGTCTTTCTTCGGCATGGTCAGAAATGTCCAGGCGTGTCCTGATTGCGGAGGAACCGGTCAGATCATAAAGGATAAGTGTCCTGATTGTAAGGGTACCGGATACATACCCATGAAGAAGAGGTTTGCCGTTGATATTCCTGCAGGTATAGATAACGGACAGTGCAAGAGACTTGCCGGCCAGGGCGAACCGGGTGTTAACGGAGGACCGAGAGGAGATGTTCTTGTTGAGGTTATTGTCGGAAGACATCCGATATTCCAGAGACAGGATCAGAACATTTTCTCAACCGTTCCGATCAGTTATGCCATAGCAGCTCTTGGAGGAGACATAGTCATCGATACAGTGGACGGCAAGGTTGTCTACGAAGTAAAGGCAGGAACACAGACTGATACACGCATACGTCTCAAAGGCAAAGGTGTTCCCTATCTTCGTGACAAGAACACAAGAGGCGACCATTACGTTACACTGGTTGTTCAGGTTCCCGAAAAGCTGTCTCATGAAGCCAAAGAGTTGTTAAAGAAGTTTGACGAAGCTACGTCAGATTCTTTAAATGCGGCCAAGAAGTATACTGATTCAAAGTCAGGTACGGAAACAAAGAAAAAGAAAAAGCTGTTTTAACAGATCTTTAAAAGGTGCATCCTCCTTTATGTGAGAGTGCGCCTTTTTGATATATGGTAAGAGTGAAAATGAGGATTCTAAAAAAGATCATGATTTCAATTATTAGTATACTGGTATTTCTGGCGGTTGTTGTACTGGCAGTGATACTTTTCCTTAACTTCTGGCCCTCAGTCGGTAAACTGCCTGATAAGAGCATGCAGGAGGATTATGCACGTCGTACGGAATATTTTTCTGATGGTAGCTTTTCAAACCAGGACTCGGATCCTGTTGTCACAGCTGAATCCGAAGAAAAAAGTGACAGGATGAAACCAAAAGACAAGATACCGGTAGTAAAGTCTGAATCAGTTCCTGACGGTGAAAAGGGAAAACTCTATGTCACCTGGCTTGGTCATTCTTCCATACTTGTACAGATGAACGGAAAAAACATACTCATAGATCCGGTGTTCAGCAAGTATTCTTCACCTGTGAGTTTTGCAGGAGTAAAACGTTTTTCCGAAGTTGCGATAGAACCTGAAGATCTGCCGCATCTGGATGCTGTTTTGATATCCCATGATCATTATGATCATCTGGACTATGAGACAATAAAGAAGATAAATGACAAGACTGACAGATATATCGTTCCGCTGGGTGTTGAAAGCTATCTTATCGGCTGGGGAGTGGACAGCGAAAAGATCACAAATATGGCCTGGTATGAGGAGACCATGCTTGATGATATAAAAGTCGTTGCCACACCTTCAAAGCATTATACGGGACGTAATCCCTTAAAGAGGAATGCCTCATGGTGGTGCGGGTTTTATCTTAATGACGATTCGCATACTCTCTACTACAGCGGAGACGGAGGATACTGTGACAATTTCAAGGAAATAAAGGAAAAACTGGGTGATATCGATCTGGCTTTGATGGAATGCGGACAGTACGGCAAGGGATGGCCCTGGATCCATATGTTCCCCGAACAGACAGTTCAGGCTGTCGAAGATCTGGATGCCAAGTGGTTTATACCTGTTCACTGGGGCGCTTACTGCATATGCTATAACGCATGGGATGATTCTGTCATAAGGTCAATAGCGGAATCTGAGAAGAAAGGTATCAATGAAGCGACGCCAAAGATCGGAGAACGCGTTGATTTTGATGATATAGCTTCCTACAACGAACACTGGTGGGAAGGCATCAACTGACAGAGGCTTGACATAAAAACACCTTATATGTATTATATGGTTAATTGAACAAGAGGAATTAATCATGTACTGGAAACTTATCAATGTTCAACTGAAGAAAGGTTATATCTATCTCCCCTAGGGGGATAGTGCGCCCATTTTTCGGAAATCATTGATCAGAAAAAGTACTGTACTGTCTCCCTATCTTATTGTGATGAAATTTATCAATGATCAAGATAAGGGGATTTTTTTATGTTCAATTTAAAGAAACAGATAAACACATTATATATAACTTCGATCCTGGGCAATCTGTCCATAACAGGCGCCTGGGTGGCACTGCTTGCTGCAAGAGGTTTTTCTCTTGTTGAGATAGGATTCGCTGAAACATGTTTTCACATAACGAGTCTGATATTTGAGATACCTTCGGGACTTATGGCCGACATATACGGAAGACGAAGGATGCTTCTGGTGAGCAATCTCATGACATTTATAGGAAATATAGTCATGGCATTATCAAACAGCCTTGGACTGGTCTGCCTGTCTATTTCGTTTCATGCTCTTGGATACAACTTTGCATCCGGTTCGGGTGAGGCACTGGCATACGATTCAATGAAGCTTTCGAAAGCCGAAGAGGGTTATGAAAGATATGTTTCCAATCAGTCTGTGATATACAGGATAGCAAGCGGTATATCGACACTGGTGGCAGGTGTTGCACTGCTTATAGGATACAGACCGGCTTACCTGATCTCGGCGGTTTCAAGCGCGATAACTTTTGCCGTTACCCTAAGGCTTACGGAAGTTATGCCGGATTCCGAAGGATACAGGGAGTCTTTTGAGGGCAGCAGACTTAAGGCACTCTTAACACAGGTCGCAGCGTATTTTAAAGACAGTTTACGTTTTCTTGTCGAGAATAAGAAAGCAACAAAGCTTATGTTTGCCAATTCGTTTGTGGGTGCAATCGATGTTCTTTTAGTGTTCTTTTTGCAGAGCACACTTATGAGTGCCGGTATCACGGACTGGGCTTTAGGAATAGCATTATTTATCATGCAGCTTGGAGGAGTTGCGGGAGCAAGACTTGTGCTCAAGGCAAAAAATGTAAGATATGCAAGAGTATTTATCATATGCACGATCGGAGTCATCTCGGGTGTGCTTTTGGAACATACCGGAGTCGCAGCCATCATGGTACTTGGAGGATTCATATCTGCACTTGCGGATGATGCGCTTCAGATAAGATCGGATGCTCTTTTGCAGGGAATGTTTCCGTCTGATCAGAGAGCGACACTCATATCCATCTCGTCCTTTACATTCTCGGTGATAATGATAGTTCTGTCACCGCTTGCGGGGTACTTCTTTTCGGTATGGTAAAGGTGTATTATTGATATAGATGTTTGCATAGATAGAAAGGTTTATCGATATGTCAAAAACAGTTCTGTGTTACGGAGATTCAAATACATACGGATATATTCCCGAAACGGGAATGAGATATGAGAGGGATGTACGCTGGACAGGAAGACTGCAGAAACTTCTTGGAGATGATTACAGTGTTATAGAAGAAGGCTGTAACGGCAGGACTACTGTTCGGGATGATCCGCTTGACGGCTGGAAGAACGGTCTTGATTATTTGAAGCCGTGTCTTAATTCACATAAGCCAGTGGATATTGTGATACTTATGCTGGGGAGTAACGATCTTAAAGAGACTTTTCATGTTTCGGCATCTGAGATAGCAGACGGAGCCGGAATACTTGTTGATGTCATAAAAGAATTTACAAAGATGAAGCAGGGATATGTTCCAAACATCATCCTTGTTTCACCTCCTCATATCGGTGAGAGAATAGCAGATTCTCCCTTTTACGGGGCATTTTATGAAAGAGCCATAGAGGAGTCAAAGCGATTCAGGGAATTCTACAGCAAAGTGGCAAAAGATAAGGGCTGTATCTTTATTGATGCGGCTGAGTATATAGAACCGTCTGGATTCGATTCACTGCATCTTACGCCCGATGCACATGCAGTCTTGGCTGAGAAGTTTAGTGAGTGTATAAAAGCAATTCCTTTTTAGGATGCTTATAAATGATATCTTATTATCAGATATGATGGGAACGGAGGAAAATGTATGAAGAAACGAGATAACTACTCGGTGCAGTTTATGAACTGACAACAGGTTGTACCGAGGTTAACATTATCTTATGTTGTCAGGAACTGCACCTTTCATTGATCATTAACGTTGATTAAAAAAGAAAGGAAAGCAGAAATGAAACAGGAAGAATTAATAAAGATTTGGAAAGATGAAGAGAGCATTGCTCACATCAAAGGCTGGGATTTTTCACATCTGGACGGCAGATTTGAGTCTGATGAGGATATCCCCTGGGATTACAAGGCGCTGGTGCAGCAGTATTTAAAAGATGACATGAATCTTTTGGATTATGACACAGGCGGAGGAGAATTCCTTTTATCGCTTGGCCATCCCTATGACAAGACTTCGGCTACTGAAGGATATCCGCCAAATGTAAAACTTTGCATGGAGACATTGCGCCCGTTGGGAATAGACATAAGAGAATGCCATGATGCATCAAGGATACCTTTTGATGATGAGTCTTTCGACATAATGATCAACAGACACGGAGACTTTGATCCTGTCGAGATAAAAAGACTGCTCAAGCCCGGTGGATTGTTTGTCACCCAGCAGGTTGGTGATAAAAATGACAGGGATCTTGTTGACATGGTACTGCCGGAGGTAGAATTCGCATATCATGATCTTAATCTGAAAGCTCAGAAAAAAGCATTTGAGGAAAACGGATTCGAGATACTAAACTGCGACGAGGTATTCAGACCTATAAGATTTTATGATGTGGGAGCCTTCGTGTGGTTCGCGCGTATCATTGAATGGGAGTTTGTTGACTTTTCTGTTGATAAATGTCTTGATAAGCTCTTGGATCTTCAGAAGAAAATAGAAAAGGATGGTGTTATAGAAGGAACCATCCACAGATATATGATCGTGGCAAGAAAGAAATGATCATAATTAAAGGAGTCTCTTTTGAGACTCCTTTGTTTGTATGTGATCTATACATCCAAAACTATTGTCACGGGACCGTCATTTACGGACTCCACCTTCATGTCTGCACCAAACACTCCTGTTCCGACATTGAAACCTCTTGCTTGGCACTCTGATACAACCAGTTCATACAGAGGTTTTGAGATCTCCGGTCTGGCAGCCTCGGTGAAGCCGGGTCTTCTTGAACTGCAATCGGCATATAAAGTAAACTGGCTGACGATAAGAAGTTCAGCGTTCGCATCTTTGGGTGAGATATTCATCTTGCCGTTTTCATCTTCAAATATGCGCAGACCGCAGATCTTATCCGCTATCTTTTTTGCCTGTTCTTCTGTATCCGATGTATGGACTCCTAAAAGGATAAGAAAACCTTTGTTTATCTTTGAAACACACTTGCCGTCTATCGTAACCGATGCTGACAGCACTCTTGTTATCACAGCTCTCATATTCAGCCTCCCTGTTTTGTATCTGATATATAGAATAACATGCAATCTTGGTGATAACAATTTTTCTGATAACAACAGTATGTATTGTGAATTTAATGAGCCACATACTACAAGATGTGGTACAATATATTGTTGGGAAGATGGCAGGTTTTGTATATGAACATAGAACAATACACTGACAGTTTGATAAGCACGTTTTGTGATCTTGGGGTTAAAAAGGCAGATATTCTTTATATATCCTCCGATGTTACCCTGCTCACACTGGATGCATTGAGAAAATGCGGGCTTAAAGGGAAAAAGGATATAGATGAGTTCTACTCGGTTCTGATAAACAGTATGCAGGAAAAGGTCGGGGACGAAGGAACACTGATGTTCCCGGTATTCACATGGAGTTTTTGCAGAAATATTCCCTATGATGAGAAAAAAACACAGGGTGAGGTCGGAGCACTCGGAAACTGGGTGTTGAACAACAGAAAAGACTTTAGACGTACAAAACATCCCTTGTATTCATTTATGGTATGGGGCAGGGATGCGGACAAACTCGTGGACATGAACAACAGAACAGCATGGGGAAAGGATTCTCCCTTTGCATATCTTCATGCCATGCATGCAAAGAATCTGATAATCAATGTTTCTTTAAGCGGCAGCTTCACATTCCTTCACTATGTGGAAGAGACGATAGGAGTACCTCACAGATATTATAAGGATTTCCACGGACAGTATCTGGATGCGGCAGGTGATGTAAAGGAAAGAACCTATACGATGTTTGTCAGGGATCTGGATATAGAATCCAAACAGGTGACACCGGATGACTGTCTTGTTGATGCGCAGGTTGCAAAAAAAGGAAGTTTTGGAAATATAAACCTTCAGCTTGTGGATCTTTTTGGAGCGTTTCCGGTGATAGAGGAGAATCTAAGATACCATAACGGTGACAACTGGTATGATTTTATGGGATATAAGCTGGACTGGGACAAGGGACAGACGCATCCTGACGAGACAGACATGCTTTTTTATAAATGATCTTTGATACGGAGAATACACATGAAAGAAGAGATAACAGCATTTATACAGGAGATCAATGAATACGAGGACTTTGAGGATGATACGGATCTGTTTGAGAACGGTATTCTGGATTCGTTAACATTAGTCCTTTTGATAAATAATATTGAGGAGAGACTGGGAGTGTTCATACCTGAGGAGGTTGTTACACTGGAGAATTTTGCAACAGTTAACAAGATAGCAGGCATGGTCAGCTCTCTTAAGGGTGAATGATATGATCACTAATGTTTTTCAGTATCTTGAGGCCAGTGCTGACAGATATCCCGATAAGATCGCATTTGCGGATTCTGAGAAGTCTGTTTCTTTTGGGGAACTGAGAGAAAAGGCATATGCAATAGCAGACAGCATATATGAAAAATGCGGTGAGATTAAAAATGAGCCTGTCGGGGTGTATATGTACAAGGGTGTCGACTGTCTCATCGCTTTTATGGGTATCGTATGCAGCGGAAATTTCTATTCACCGATCGACCGTCATTCCCCGAAGGCGCGTATAGACAGGATAGTTGATACACTCTCACCCAAGGCCATACTGTACAATGATGAGCCTTTTGAGGGTAAAGAGAGTATATGTATAGACATTAATAAGACTGAACGTTTTGAGCGCGGATACAGATACTATAACGATAACATCGATACAGATCCTCTGTACGTTCTTTTTACCTCGGGTTCAACAGGGCAGCCCAAGGGCGTAACGATCAGTCACAGGGGTGTCATCGATTATGCCGAATGGCTTTATGATACATTTGCATTTGATGAGACTACGGTATTCGGAAACCAGGCACCGTTTTATTTTGATAATTCGATACTTGATATATATTCCACACTCAGGAATGCATCTACAACTTATATAATCCCTGAAAGATCTTTCACATTTCACAAAGATCTGTTCGCCTTTCTTAAGGATAATAAGATCAATACGATATTTTGGGTGCCGTCTGCTCTGGTGTCTGTAGCTAACAGCGGCATACTGGACAGAGAGGAAGTGCCGAAACTTGATAAGATCCTCTTTTGCGGAGAGGTTATGCCAAACAAACAGTTGAATGTATGGAGAAGACATTACAAGGATGCGCTCTTTGCAAATCTTTACGGTCCGACTGAGATAACGGATGTATGCACATATTTCATAGTCGACAGGGAGTTTGCGGATGATGAGCCACTGCCCATAGGCTTTGCATGTAAGAATACCGACATCATCGTGTTAAATGACAAGGATGAGAAGGTCACAGCGCCAAAGGAGAAGGGCGAGTTATGTGTAAGAGGCACATGCCTTTCGATGGGATATTTCAAGGATTATGAGAAGACTGATAAGGCTTTTGTGCAGAATCCTTTAAACAAGTTCTATCATGAGATGATATACCGCACCGGCGATATAGTTGAATATAATGAACACGGCGAGCTTATGTATCTGTCAAGAAAGGATTTCCAGATAAAACATCAGGGACACAGGATCGAACTTGGTGAGATTGATACTGCCGGAGGTTCGATCGAGGGTGTGAATACCTGCTGTGCTCTGTATGACGATGTTAACAAACATATAGTGTTTTTCTATGTTTCGGATACTGATATAACGGACAAGGGCATATACAGGGAATTGAAAAACAGGGTCCCTGGATATATGCTTCCGTCTAAGATCAACAGACTTGAAAATATGCCGCTTAATATCAACGGTAAGATTGACAGAGTATATCTGAAAGAGCTGATGAAGGGGTAGTTTGATATGACTGACATGAGTGGCGCCGGAAAGAGAATGTATGAGTTTGCATCCCGTATCTTTCCGTATAACAGGAGTATAACCGGAGAGGGCGTAAGGCAGACTCTTAAAGACATCTCCGATCACATATCGATATCGGACACCAAGCTTACGGTTTACGAAGTACCTTCCGGAACACAGGTATTTGACTGGACCGTACCCAGGGAGTGGGCAATAAGAGAAGCCTATATCGAGGATGAGAACGGTGAGCACGTTATAGACATGAAGGATACGAATCTTCATGTTCTGGGATATTCGATACCTGTTGACAGATGGGTTGATCTGGAGGAACTCAAAAAACATGTATATGTTGAGGAAGACCAGCCCGATCTGATACCGTATGTGACCTCATATTATAAGGAGCGTTATGGCTTCTGCATGAGCAAGAATATGCTGGATTCGCTAAAACCCGGAAGGTATCACATGTATATAGACAGTGAGCTGTTTGACGGAGTATTAAATTATGCTGAGGCGACAATACCCGGAGATACGGATGAAGAGATAATGTTTTCCACATATTTCTGCCATCCCTCGATGGCTGATAATGAGTGTTCGGGTCCTTCGCTGGCAGCGGAACTGATAAATACGATAGCGGCCATGCCCAATAGAAAATACACGTACAGATTTGTGTTTGTCCCTGAGACTATAGGCTCCATCACTTATTTGAGTCAGGGCGATCATGTTGAGTATCTTAAGAAGCATCTTAAAGCGGGATTTGTACTATCCTGCGTTGGTGATGACAATCATTATTCGATGATACATACAAGGTATTCCGATACACTGGCAGACAGAGTTCTTTTAAACGTGCTTAAGTACAAAGAGAATTTCATTGAGTATGATTTTAAAAAGAGGGGTTCTGATGAGAGACAGTACAATGCACCGGGAGTCGATCTTCCCGTTGTATGTTTCTGCAGATCCAAGTTTGGAGAGTTCCCGGAGTATCATACATCTGCTGACGATATGTCTTTTGTGTCACCCGAAGGTTTCCAGGGAGCCTTTGACACAATGATGGAAGTTGTGAATATCCTGGAAAAGAATGCCTGTTACAGGATGAAGGTCTTGTGCGAACCCCAGCTGGGCAAAAGGGGGCTGTACTCTGATATAAGCAGAAAAGGGATATATGATACGATACTGATCCAGCGTGATGTTATATCATACTGCGACGGAAAGAACGATCTTTTGGATCTTAGCGAACGCATAGGTGTAGATGTGCCTGAGATAATAGAGATAATCGACAGGCTGAAAGAACACGATCTGGTCGAAGAAGTATAAGATTTTATCGGAAGCATAAACGAAGATATGGATAAAGAAAAAAGAAACCTAAAACTCAGCATAATAGTACCCGTTTATAACATGGCATCAGATAACAAGCTGACATATTGCCTTGATTCTCTTGTTGCTCAGAATCTGAGCGATTATGAGATCATTGCTGTTGATGATGCATCCACTGATTCTTCGTTTGAGATAATGAAGGATTATCAGGACAGATATCCTGATATATTCAAAGCGATACACAGTGATGTGAATAAGCATCAGGGCGGAGCGAAGAATATCGGGATAAAGCAGGCTAAGGGTGAGTGGATCGGATTCATTGATGCGGATGACTGGATCGATCCAAACATGTATAAAAAGCTGATAGAAAAAGCTGAAGTGACTGGTGCTGAAGTGGTCGGATGCGACTATGTACTTGTTAATGAGCACACATATGAGGTTAACGGACCGGTGGAAGCCAACAGCAGGGATGATCAGGTGGGTGTTCTTGACCATGACAAAAAGTGCAGCCTCATTTTGGATGGTGGCAGTCTGTGTGTGAAGATCTTTAAGAGACAGGCCATACTGGATAACAGCCTCTGGTTTCCTGAGGATATCTTTTATGAAGACAATGCCATGAGTGACGGATATCTTTTGACGGCTGCAAGGTTCGAGTACATAAAAGAGCCGCTGTATTATTATTATCAGCATGATACTTCGACTGTGCATTCCTTCTCTGAGAGAAGATGCGAGGACAGGATGGTTTCAGGCAGGATAATGATCGATGAGGCCAAAAGACTGGGATTTTACGATGAGTTTTTGACTGAACTTGAATTTAAGTTTACACAGCTTTTTTATATCAACACGCTGTTTACGTATATGCCGTGTGTGAAGCCTGCGAGGATCGGATTTGTTAAGAATCTGTGTAAAGAGATGCGTGAGTATTTCCCGGATTTCCAGGATAATGCCTACTATCAAAGAAGAGTGAACGCTGAAGAGAAAAAGCTGATCTCAATGGCGCAGAGATCGACACTTTTGTTTTATGTGTATTACAGACTGCTCTGGGGATACAGGAATCTTAAAAAGCGGTCAAAAAATAAATAAACGGAAAGAGAAAGTTGTAAGGCGGTGAGAAACACATGAAGGACAGGATATATGTGTGTCACACATTTTATCACGTGTATATCACGGTGATAAAGGAACTTAATCTGCCGATCAAAGACAGAAACAAAGCAACTCTTTTATTGAGCACGATGTCAAATGATTTCGGTTCTATGACAGAGAGAGCGGAAAAATGCGGACTGTTTGAAGCAGTATACATGTTTGATGAGATAAAGGATACCCGGTTGCCCGATGTGATGGCAGATCACAAGGATAACGGAAATATCATCCTGAATCTGTATCACAGGATAAAATACACCAGAGAACTTGGAAAAGCTCAGGAAGCTAATGTCCCTGTGGATTTTAAACAGTATAAGGATATATATGTGTTCTGCGATTCCGATCCGATAGGGTATTATCTGAACTATAAGCATATATACTATCATGCGATCGAGGACGGACTTGATACTGTAGTTTATTGTGATGATGCGAGATTCGGAAACAGGGGACATTTTAAGATAAAGGCATTTATGGCAAAACACGGTCTTATCTTTATCGAAAACGGTTATTCAAAGTACTGTATCGATATGGAAGTGAATGATGTTTCTGCCATAAAGTATAAAAATGACGCATATATAGAAGTGCCACGGAAAAAACTCATAGAGAATGTGTCAAAAGAAGATATTCATTTACTTATTGAACTTTTCATGGATGATCCGCAAAGCCTTATCAGACAGATGAAAGAGGCTCCGGTAGATAAAAAGAAGGTCATGATCCTGTCAGATCCCGTATGTGACCTTGAAACGCGTAAACGCATTATGCGTGATATAATAGAAAAGTATGGAAAAAACGCCACTGTATTTATAAAACCCCATCCAAGGGATGCTCTGGATTACACTACAGAAGACTTTTCTGACTGTATCGTGATAAAGGGACGTTTTCCCATGGAGATGATGAATTATCTGGATGAGTTCCATATGGATACCGTGGTATCGATACTTACAGTGGTGGATGAGATAGAGTTTGCCGATGAGAGGATCAAACTCGGAAATGATTTCATGGATATCTATGAGAATCCGAAGCTTCATAGGCAGAACGAACAGATTTGAAAAAGTTGCAGGTAACTAATGAGTAATCCGGATGTTCAGACCAACAAAATAAAGTTAAGACAGTCCAATTTTGAACTGCTCAGGATCGTATCTATGTGTATGATCATAGCCATGCATTACATGACCAAGGGCATGCGAATACCGAAACTGTCTGTTGATCACAGCGTGCATAACATATTTTTCTGGATAATCTATGCATTCTGTCTTTCTTCAGTTAATGCGTATGTCTTCATCAGCGGGTACTTTGCGACAGATTCGAAGTGGAATATCGGAAAACTCATCAGACTGTGGGCTGAGGTTTTGGTCTATTCCATTTGTGTTCCGCTTGTCATGTCAGCATTCGGAATATTTGATCTTGCAGGTAAGGACCTGTCAGTAAAACAGCAGATATTCCTACCGGTGAGTTATGAGCATTACTGGTTTGCGACAGCATATATAATGCTCTTTATCGTATCTCCGATCCTTAATGCCGCGATCCAAAAACTTGATAAAAAGGTTTTTAAGATGGTGCTTATAACACTTGTTGCGGTATTTTGCGGATTCAAATCCATAAATCCTTACCTTATCCCCTGGGATAAATACGGAAATGACGTTATGTGGTTCATAGTGTTATATGTTACTGCGGGATATATAAGACTGTATGGCGTGCCGTTTATTAAGACCAAAGATCCAAAGAAGATAAAAACTTACGGGTTTGCAGCTTATGTGATCTTCAGTCTGGCTACGTTCATGATAGCTTTTGCGTATTCGTTCATCGTTATGAATACCGGCAAGCTGGAGTACAGCATGGACATGACATACTGCTATAACTATATAACCATATATATAGCCAGCATCGGGCTCTTTGTGGCATTCGCAAATATGGATACCAAAGGAAGAGATTTGTTAAACAGGATAGCGGCATGCACATTCGGGGTATATCTTTTGCATGATAGCATTGCGTTAAGAGAACTGTGGCAGAAGGTATTGGGCATAGAATGTGCAGCTGGAAAATGGTGGCAGTTCTTCCACATGCTGTTATGTATCGTTATCGTTTTTGTTATAGGAGTGTTGATCGATTGTATCAGAAACGGGATTTTTAAGGCTTGTAACAAACCTGTTAAAAAGGTCCGCTGATATATGGTATGATATAAGAGAGCATGAATACTGAGATCATTCATATAGATGAAGAGAATATAGATACAGGCCTGATTAAAAAAGCCGGAGATATCATTAAACGTGGAGGTCTTGTCGCATTTCCCACAGAGACTGTATACGGACTTGGAGGGGATGCCCTAAATCCCGATTCCAGCAGAAAGATATATTCGGCAAAGGGAAGACCGAGCGATAATCCGCTGATCGTGCATATAGCGGATCTAAAGGACATGGACTTAATAGTCAGAGAGGTCAGTAAAGAGGCAAAGACTTTGGCAGACAGATTCTGGCCGGGTCCCCTTACCATGATACTTAAAAAATCTGACAGGGTTCCTTATGAGACCACCGGCGGGCTTGATACTGTGGCGATTCGTATGCCTGTTCACAAGACTGCAGCTGCATTTATAAAAGCAAGCGGAGGATATGTGGCGGCACCAAGTGCAAATCTTTCGGGAAAGCCCAGCCCTACAGCCGCAAAGTATGTCATTCAGGATATGGATGGCAGGATAGATATGATCATTGACGGATCTGATGCAGGTATAGGACTGGAATCGACTATCGTTGATCTTTCCGGTGATACGCCTGTATTGCTAAGACCGGGATATATAACGATCGAGCAGTTAAGAGAAGCGCTCGGTACTGTGGATATAGATAAAACGATCCTCGACGGGGACTGCAAGGAAAGACCGAAGGCTCCCGGCATGAAATATAAGCATTATGCTCCAAAGGGTGATCTTAAGATAGTTTCCGGCATACAGGAAAATGTGATAGATAAGATCAACGCTCTTACCACAGAGGCTGAAGCACAGGGCAAAAACACCTGTGTCATAGCGACAGAGGAAACATGTAAGAGTTATAAATGCGCTCATGTAAAGAGTATCGGCAGCAGACATGATGAAGAGACCATAGCACACAGACTCTATACGATGCTCAGGGAATGCGATGACGAGGATATGGAGGTCATCTATTCCGAGAGTTTTGATACGAGCGGAATGGGACAGGCAATAATGAACCGACTGCTTAAGGCAGCAGGTCATCAGATAATAGAAGTTTGATTGGAGGTTAGATATGATAGCGATTGGAAGCGATCACGGCGGATATGATCTAAAAATGTCCGTTATCAAACATTTGGAGGAGAGAGGTATAGACTGCAAGGATTACGGATGCTACGATAAGAGCTCATGTGATTATCCGGTGTTCGGTCATGCGGTTGCAGAGGCAGTGGCAGACGGAAGCTGTGAAAAAGGCATAGTTATCTGTACGACCGGTATAGGAATATCAATAACTGCAAACAAGACAAAGGGTATAAGATGTGCTCTTTGCAGTGAACCGCTGTCAGCCAAGATGACAAGACTTCATAACAATGCAAATGTTCTTGCGATGGGAGCAGCTCTCATAGGTCCCATGCTTGCAAATGAGATAGTGGATGTATTTCTCGATACGGAGTTTTCCGGAGAAGAAAGACACCAGAGAAGAATAGATCTTATAGAAAATGCATAACAAAAAGGAGGGGTATAACAATGGCAAAATTAGTAATCATGGATCATCCGCTCATTCAGCACAAGATTGGATATATCAGAAGGCTGGATACAGGCACAAAGGATTTCAGACAGACTATATCTGAGATCGCAATGCTTATCTGCTATGAGGCAACAAGAGACCTCGAACTCGAGGAGGTTGAGATCGAGACACCCATATGCAAGACCACAGTAAAGGAACTCAAGGGCAAGAAGATGGCCATAGTACCGATCTTAAGAGCTGGTCTGGGTATGGTTGACGGTATGCTTTCTCTGATCCCTGCAGCAAAGATCGGACATATCGGTCTTTACAGAGATCCCGAGACACATCTTCCGATAGAGTATTACTGTAAGCTTCCGGCTGACTGTAATGAGAGAGAAGTATTTGTTGTAGATCCCATGCTGGCTACAGGCGGATCTGCTGCTGCAGCTATCCAGATGCTTAAGGACAAGGGCTGCAAGAAGATACACTTTATGTGCATTATCGCTGCACCCGAAGGAATAGAAGCAATGCAGAAGGCACATCCGGACGTTGACATCTATGTCGGAGCAAAGGATGAGAAACTCAATTCCAATGCATATATAGTTCCCGGACTTGGAGATGCAGGCGACAGGATTTTCGGTACAAAGTAAAGGTGATTTATGAAAAGAACAGACTATATCAAGTGGGATGAGTACTTCATGGGAGTATCCAAGCTTGCGGGCATGCGTTCCAAGGACCCCAATACACAGGTCGGAGCATGCATAGTCAGTGAGGATAACAAGATACTTTCCATGGGTTATAACGGATTCCCTAACGGATGCTCCGATGAGGAATTTCCGTGGGAAAGAGACGGCGATGTGCTTGAGACCAAGTACGCATATGTTACGCACAGTGAGCTTAATGCGATCCTTAATTACAGAGGAGGCAACGGCTCTCTTCAGGGTGCAAAACTGTATGTATCTCTTTTCCCCTGTAATGAGTGTGCAAAGGCTATAATCCAGAGCGGCATAAAGACAGTAATTTATGACAGCGACAAATATGCGGGAACTCCGGGAAACATAGCCTCAAAAAGGATGTTTGATGCTGCGGGTGTGAAATATGTTAAATATGAACACAGCGGCAGAACACTGACCATAGATGTCTGAAGACAGGTAATAAGTCAAAGGAAATCATATATTGATGATCAGAAAAAAAGGTCTGAAGGCTGTAGCGGTTTTGCTGATAATAACGATGTATTTCTCCATAATGCCGTCGTTTGATTCCTATGCGGAAACGACACAGGAGAAATTGGATAAAGCCAAGCAGCAGCATGAAGAGACCAAAAAGAATCTAAACGAAACAAAAGAGAATATAAATGATCTGAACGATGTGAAGCATTCTCTTCAGGGCGAGCTTGCACAGCTTAATGATCAGCTGGAGGAGGTCTCAAACAATCTGGCCGATCTTGAAGATAAGATAGAAGACAAACAGGAAGAGATTGAACAGACGCAGGCTGATCTGGAGGTTGCAAAGCAAAAAGAAGCCGAGCAGTATGCTGCCATGAAGAAGCGTATCCAGTTCATGTATGAGAAGCAGGATTTCATGTTTACGGAAATGATCTTCTCCGCAAAGAATTTTGCTGATCTTTTGAACAAGAACGATTACATCGAGAGCCTGTCCTCATATGATAAGAAGATGAAGGATGAACTTGAGCAGACAAGGATCAATGTTGAAGAGACAGAAGCAAGGCTCCAATCGGAAAAAGAAGAACTTGATAAGCTCCATGAGGAAGTCGTGGCCGAACAGGAAAAAGTGACAGGATATGTCAACGCCACGGCATCCAGCATAAAGAGTTATTCGGGACAGATAAAAGATGCTGAGGCGGTTGCAGCAGCCTACGAGGCGCAGTCGGCCGCGGAAGAAGCTGATATCGAAGCACTTAAAAAACAGCTGGAAGAAGAGATAAGGCTCTCAAAACTGGCGGCTCAGTCCAAGTGGAGAGACATCTCGGAAGTGAACTTCGATGAAGGAGACAGATACCTTCTTGCAAACCTTATCTACTGTGAGGCCGGAAACCAGCCTTATGAAGGTCAGGTGGCTGTAGGCGCTGTTGTAATAAACAGAGTGCTCTCGTCGGTTTATCCGGATACGGTCGTAGGCGTTATATATCAGAACAGACAGTTTTCGCCTGTTGCAAGCGGAAGACTTGCACTCGCACTTGCTGAGGACAGAGCAACGCAGGCCTGTTACAACGCAGCGGATGCCGCGATGGGCGGTCAGACGAATGTAGGTACCTGTGTGTATTTCAGGACTCCGATAGAGGGACTCAGCGGAATACAGATCGGCGGACACATATTCTATTGATACAAAAATACTCCCCCAAGGGAAAAGGCCATCCGTACACGAATGGCCTCTAAAGGGGGAGTATATTTCTTGTTACGTCGATTGAGACGTTTACAATACTAAATGAAAAGATGATTATCCGTTCACCTTGTATCGTAATAATATCACTCGATGTGTAACAGTACTGTAACACATCAGGAAATCTTACTCATCAATATATCTGTCAGTGTACTAAAGTTACCGTCCTGGATCAGTTTGATCAGTGCGCCAAGCTGTTTTACACTTATAAAAAACTGCTGTTCATTAATGAGCAGCTTTTCTTTTGCCTCGCAAAGCTCATCTATATCTATGACATTCATCTTACCGTCGGGTTTTACGATGACATCCGCTAAAAGATCGACCACGGTAAGCGTGTTCTGTGCTCTGTCCCACAGATACGTGACTATATCGCAGTACCAGTATACGAGCGAATCGTCCTCAGCAAGGAATTTGCTGACCTTATATCCGTCTTTCAAAAAATAACAGGAATAGCCGTGATGAAAATCCTTTCGGGGTTTAAGAGTATTCCACTTGGTGACGATGATATCATCATCCATGTACAGGATGACGTCATCCTTCAGAGGAATACACTCCTCGGGAATTAGACGTTTACGGTAGAGAACAGGATATGCCATGATTATACCTCCCCGGATCTTAGCACATAATATTCAGAAAACAGCCTTTGAATAGTTAAATATTATATACAATAGTACTCTCTGCGGACTTATAAGTCAACCATGGCTAACTCGAATTTTGAATGTTCTAAACTGTCATAATTCCTTTACACCATATTCGCAATATTGTATAATATATCTAATTGTGTGAAGGGCTCATAACGTGGATAAACGTAATAATTTCAAAATATTAACATTTGTTACACAGTTTGCGGTAAATATGTTAGTACCGATATGTATGTGCTCATTTGCAGGCTATTATATCGACAGATATTTTGGCAGCCAGATATGGTTTATAATCCTTTTCTTTGTCGGAGCCATAGCAGGCGGAAGGAATGTTTATATTCTGGCAAAGAAAGCATATGGCAACAAAGAGGATTCCGATCTATGAGCAAAGAAGCGTTGGATGCACATGATACACTTAAGGAATTGCTGATCGGGATACTTGTTTTTGGTATCGCATCGCAACTGGCCGGCATGTTTTGGGTCGACAGTATGTTCAAATATACGGCTGGATTATGGATAGGGATACTGCTTGCGATGGCATGTGCCTGGCATATATGGTGGAGCCTTAACAGAAACCTCGATATTAATGCAGATAACGAGGGCGGTGCAAGAACATATGCCATAAAGCAGAATCTGATAAGATACGCTGTTATACTATTGGTGTTTGCAGGTGTATGTATTACCGATTTTGCATATCCGTTGGCGGCATTTCTCGGGATCATGGCCCTTAAAGCTGGAGCATACATGCAGCCTTTCGTAAAAAAATTCTTAGATAAAAGAAAAAAATAAGGAGGTAAACATATGGACATGGGAATACTGTTGTCCGCTGACAATGAAGTTGACTTTATGATACATGGTATATTCCAGTATAACTTCTTTGGTCATCCCGTATGGATAACAACCACTCATGTATGTTGCCTTATAGTACTGCTTTCACTTATGCTTTTCGGTTTCCTGGCAGGTAGGAAGATGAAGCATGCTGAAGAAGTACCTGAAGGTTTTCAGAATTTCGTTGAACTTGTTGTGGAACTGCTCGACGGTATGGTTGACGGTACGATGGGTAAGAACGGAGTCAAATTCAGAAACTACATAGGCACCATATTTATTTTCATACTGGTAAGTAATCTTTCGGGATTATTGGGACTCAGACCGCCGACTGCCGATTATGGCACGACATTACCGCTAGGCATCATGACTTTCACACTGATATTCTTTAATAAGCTGAAATATCAGAAGGTATCAGGATTTATAAAGGGTCTTTGCGATCCGTGGGTATTTTGGGCACCGATCAATGTTATCGGTGATATAGCGGTTCCGATATCCATCTCACTCCGTTTGTTCGCAAATATCCTTTCGGGAACAGTAATGATGGCCCTTATATACGGACTCTTAAGCAAGATCGCGATAATCTGGCCAGCAGCGTTACATGTATACTTTGATATGTTCTCTGGCGCGATACAGACATATGTATTCTGTATGCTGACCATGACATATATCTCGGATGCAATGACAACCGAGTGACAATTACACAGTGAATAATACAACTTAAATATATACGATTTAGGAGGAAAACGTAATGGATTTTAACACAAACTTTATCTTAGGATGTTCAGCAATCGGTGCAGGACTTGCAGTTATCGCAGGTATCGGACCTGGTGTAGGTCAGGGTATCGCAGCTGGTTATGCGGCTAATGCCGTAGGAAGAAACCCCGGTGCAAAATCTGATATCACCGGTACCATGCTTCTTGGACAGGCTGTTGCGGAGACAACAGGTCTTTACGGTCTTCTTATTGCCATGATCCTCATCTTCGTTAAACCGCTGGCAAAATAAGCCTTTTATCAGTTGATATTTTAAGAAAGGAGGCTTGTAAGAGTTGAGCGAATTAGGAAGAGCCGGATTTATGCTGCTTAACGCGCAGATGGAGCCAAGACTTTTTGATCTTGATTTTCAGCTCCTTGCAGATGCGGTATTGACACTTATTGCTGTTATTGCTCTGTTCTTTTTCCTGTCTTATTTTCTCTTCAATCCTGCAAGGGAATTCATGAACAAGAGAAAAGACAAGATAAAGAGCGAACTTGAAGAAGCAAAGAAAAGTCAGGAAGAAGCTGCAGCATTAAAGGCAGAATACGAAGACAAACTTAAGAACGTCGATAAAGAGGCGGAAGGAATCTTGAGCGCAGCACGCAAGAAGGCTATGGATAATGAAGCATCTATAGTCGCAAAAGCAAAAGAAGAAGCACATGCAATCGTTGAAAGAGCAGGTGTTGAGGCTGAGCAGGAGAAGCTTCGCGTTAAAGATGATGTTAAGAAGGAGATGATAGATGTTGCATCCGCTGTTGCAAGAAAAGCAGTCGGAAACAGCATGGATATCTCTGTTCAGGAACGTCTTGTTGACGAGACATTGAAAGAAATAGGTGAAGGCACATGGCTAAGCTGATTTCCAAAACATATGGCGATGCGCTTTTGGAGATAGCTGTTGAGGAAAAGAAGATAGATGTTCTGGCTGAAGAGGTATCGGCGATTATCGATATACTTCATGACAATCCGGATTTCGGAAAGCTTATGAACAATCCGCGGGTTGCCGTTGATGGCAAGCTGGAAGTCATGAACAACGTTTTTAAAGGACGTATCAGCGAGGAACTGATGGGATTTTTCTCAATGGTCATCGGCAAGGGCAGATATGACCATATAGATGAGATACTTACGTATTTTCTGGATGAAGTCAAAAAGCTTAAAGGCATAGGTGTCGCATATGTTACGACTCCTATTGAGCTTTCTGATATTCAGAAGAAGAATATTGAGAAGAGATTGCTGGAGACAACAGGTTTTAAAGCGATGGAAATGCATTATGATCTGGACAGCACACTTATCGGAGGAATGCAGATCAGGATAGGTGATCGTGTTGTGGACAGCAGTATTCATACCAAGATTATGAAAATGCAGCAGGATATGATGAAGGTCATGGTTTAGCTGTAATTTAGAAAGGAACAGATCCATGAATCTAAGACCAGAAGAAATAAGTTCAGTCATAAAGGATCAGATCAAGAGATATGCGGGTGAGTTGGAAGTATCGGATGTCGGTACTGTAATCCAGGTTGCCGACGGTATTGCCAGAGTCCATGGACTTGAGAAGGCCATGCAGGGTGAATTGCTCGAGTTCCCCGGTGAAGTATTCGGAATGGTACTTAACCTTGAAGAGGACAATGTCGGTGTCGTTCTTCTCGGAAACAGCAAGAATATCAACGAAGGCGATATCGTTAAGACAACGGGAAGAGTTGTTGAGGTACCCGTAGGCGATGCGCTTCTCGGAAGAGTTGTTAATTCTCTTGGACAGCCCATTGACGGAAAAGGTCCGATCCAGACTGAGAAATTCAGACAGATAGAAAGAGTTGCTTCAGGTGTTATCACACGTAAATCCGTTGATACACCGCTTCAGACAGGTATCAAGGCTATTGACTCGATGGTTCCTATCGGAAGAGGACAGAGAGAGCTTATTATAGGCGACAGACAGACAGGTAAGACTGCTATCGCTATCGATACGATAATTAACCAGAAGGGACAGAATGTTAAGTGTATATATGTTGCCATCGGTCAGAAGGCATCAACCGTTGCAAGCATTGTTAAGACTCTCGAAGAGCATGGCGCAATGGCTTATACCACTGTTGTTGCATCAACAGCCAGTGAACTTGCTCCTTTGCAGTATATAGCACCATATTCAGGATGTGCCATAGGTGAAGAGTGGATGGAGAACGGTGAAGACGTTCTTGTTATCTATGATGATCTGAGTAAGCATGCTACGGCTTACCGTACACTCTCATTGCTGCTTAAGAGACCTCCGGGACGTGAAGCTTATCCCGGTGATGTATTCTATCTTCACAGCAGACTGCTCGAGCGTGCAGCTCGTATGAACGAGGAGTACGGCGGTGGATCTTTGACCGCGCTTCCCATTATTGAGACCCAGGCAGGCGATGTTTCTGCTTACATTCCGACTAATGTAATATCTATTACGGATGGTCAGATATATCTTGAAACAGAGATGTTCAATTCCGGATTCAGACCGGCTGTTAACGCAGGTCTTTCCGTTTCACGAGTAGGTGGCGCAGCTCAGATTAAAGCTATGAAGAAGATCTCGGCTCCTATCCGTGTAGAACTTGCTCAGTACAGAGAACTTGCGGCATTCGCACAGTTTGGTTCCGAACTGGATGATGATACAAAGGAAAAACTTGCACAGGGCGAAAGGATCAAAGAGATATTAAAACAGCCTCAGTACAAGCCGATGCCTGTACAGTATCAGGTAATCATCATATATGCGGCTACAAACAAGTATCTCCTTGATGTCAAAGTATCTGATATCACAAGATTTGAGAGTGAATTGTTCGAGTTTATTGATACCAAGTATCCCGAGATACCTGCTTCCATAGCAAAGGAAAAGGTTATCACGGAAGAAAACGAAGAGACACTTAAGAAAGCCATTGTGGAATTCAAGGAACAGTTTTCATAGAAAGTAGGTGATTTTTATGGCCTCTATGCGCGACATAAAGAGACGTAAAGGCAGTATACAAAGTACACAGCAGATCACCAAAGCCATGAAACTGGTTTCGACGGTTAAGCTGCAGAGAACCAAGCAGCGTGCCCTCAATTCCAAAGCTTACTTCAGTTATATGTACAATACGGTTCAGTCTATCCTATCAAAGGCGGGGACCATAAATCACAGCTATGTGACAGGAAATGATTCGACCAACAAAGCGGTAATAGTAATTTCAGGTAACAGAGGACTGGCAGGAGGCTACAATTCCAATATTGTGAAGCTCATTACAAAGGGCGATCTTGCGGATGACGAGCTGATAATGTACACGATAGGAAAGAAGTGCAGGGAAGCATTCAACAGATATGGTTATGTGCTGGCGGACGATTATTCATATATGATCGAGGCTCCAGATTATGTGGATGCAATGAGATTAAGCGCAGTCCTTCTAAATCAGTACCGTAAAGGTGAGATCGGTGAGATATATCTTGCATTTACCGCATTTAAGAACACGGTGTCGCATGAACCTACATTGCTTAAGCTTCTTCCGGTCGACCAGAATGACATGTCGACGGATGCCGATGACAAAGATGATGTTCCCATGAACTTTGAACCTACTGAAGAAGAGGCACTGGAACTGATCATTCCCAAGTATGTTGCTAGCATTATACATGGTGCGATGATAGAATCCGTAGCAAGTGAAAATGGAGCCCGTATGCAGGCAATGGATTCTGCAACGTCAAATGCGGAAGAGATGATAGACAAGCTGACACTGCAGTATAACAGAGCAAGACAGGGTTCTATCACTCAGGAGCTTACGGAGATCATAGCGGGTGCTCAGGCGATATCATAACGTTAGGACCTGCATATAAAATATTTTAAAGATACAAGAAAGGAAACTAAGATGGCAGAGACAGGAAAGATCACTCAGATTATCGGTGCCGTTCTAGATATCAAATTTGCTTCAGGAAATCTTCCCGAGATCAATGAGGCTATAAAGATCGAAAGAAATGGCGGCGGAACTCTGGTAGTGGAAGTATCGCAGCATTTGGGCGACGATACGGTCAGATGTATTGCCATGGGACCGACAGACGGATTGGTAAGAGGCATGGATGCAGAGGCAACAGGCGCTCCTATCACGGTTCCTGTAGGTGAGAATACACTGGGAAGAATATTCAATGTACTTGGTGAGCCTATAGATAACAAGCCAGCCCCCGAGGTTACAACATTCGAGCCTATTCACAGGCCTGCACCTTCATTCAGCGAGCAGGCAACTGAGGCAGAAATCCTTGAGACAGGTATTAAGGTTGTCGATTTGTTATGTCCTTATCAGAAGGGGGGTAAGATCGGACTTTTTGGAGGAGCCGGTGTTGGCAAGACCGTACTTATTCAGGAGCTTATAAGAAACATAGCGACTGAGCACGGCGGATATTCCGTATTTACAGGTGTAGGAGAGCGTACGAGAGAAGGTAATGACCTCTACTACGAAATGAAAGAATCCGGAGTTATAGATAAGACCACCATGGTATTCGGTCAGATGAACGAGCCCCCGGGAGCTCGTATGAGAGTAGGTCTTACGGGACTTACGATGGCTGAGTATTTCCGTGACAAGGGTGGAAAGGACGTTCTTCTTTTCATCGACAATATTTTCAGATTCACTCAGGCAGGTTCGGAGGTTTCAGCACTTCTCGGACGTATGCCATCAGCCGTTGGTTATCAGCCTACACTGCAGACAGAGATGGGCGCCCTCCAGGAGCGTATAACATCAACAAAGAACGGTTCAATCACTTCCGTTCAGGCGGTATATGTGCCTGCAGATGACCTTACAGACCCTGCTCCGGCTACTACATTTGCTCATCTAGATGCAACGACCGTTCTTAGCCGTTCAATAGTTGAGCTTGGAATATATCCAGCAGTTGATCCGCTCGAGTCTACATCTCGAATCCTCGACCCCAGGATCGTCGGAGAGGATCATTACAAGGTTGCACGTGGAGTTCAGGAGATACTTCAGAAGTATAAGGAACTTCAGGATATCATTGCTATCCTTGGTATGGATGAGCTTTCTGAAGAGGATAAGCTTGTTGTATCAAGAGCAAGAAAGGTTCAGAGATTCCTTTCACAGCCTTTCTTCGTTGCAGGTCAGTTTACAGGTCTGGAAGGAAAGTATGTGCCTATAGCTGAGACCATAAGAGGCTTCAAGGAGATAATCGAAGGCTTGCATGACGACGTGCCTGAGAGTTACTTCTTAAATGCCGGAAGTATAGATGATGTTCTTGCTCGCGTAAAGTAGGGGGATCATTATGGCAGAGGATAACAAGAATTTTGAACTGAAGATCATCACTCCTGACAGAACCTTTTTTGAGGGACAGGTAAGCATGGTTGAGTTCAATACAACCGAGGGCCAGATAGGTGTCTATAAGAATCACATTCCGTTGACGGTTATCATAAAGCCCGGGGTACTTACCATCACGGGAGAGCAGGTTTTAAAGGCTGCACTCCATTCCGGATTTGCCCAGATCACTCAGGACAGAATAACAATCTTAGCTGAGGTCATAGAGTGGCCGGATGAGATAGATCGTGGAAGGGCAGAGGCTGCAAAGGACAGAGCTGAAAAGCTTTTGGCTGAGCATGCTTCGACAACAGATATAGCAAGAGCAGAGACCGCTTTGAGTCGAGCTGTTGCAAGAATTAATGTATTAAGGTGATCTAAAGTAAGGGCCATGTGTTTACATGGCCCTTTATATCGCAGACAGGAAAACGATGAAAAGGATTATCATCAGATGGGTGGTTATAATAGTTGTGTTTTTTGCAACTTTATTCACATCCAATGTATTACTTAACCGTGGAACAACCGATATGACCGTTGAAATGCAGGAAGCAACACTTCCTGTTATTGGTGTGCTCTATGGAGACAGGACCGTGAATAACATGCACGGCTATGTAAACAGGATGGATGCCGGTACACTTCGTGACGGTATTTGCCCCATCGGTGATGAACGTTCACTGTCGTTTTCGGTAAATGCATTTGATACGGCCGTTAGCCGGATAAGCTATGAGGTCAGAAACCTTGATGGAACAAGACTTATCGAGGAGACTGTCGTAAGCAATTATGAGCATAAAACAGGAAGAATAGTAGGGACAATAACCCTTAAAGACCTTATAGAACGCGACAAAGAGTATAACCTCGGATTTGTGCTTAAACTGGTCGATGGCAGAGACATATATTATTACACTAGGATCATATGCTCAGACGATGTAAGGATCAATGATAAGCTGGATTTTATCTATGATTTTAATACCAGAACATTCAGTCAGACGGAGGTAAAGAGTCTGGCTTCATATATGGAACCGAATTCCGATGAGGATAACACCTCTTTTGGAAAAGTGAGCATACACAGCAATATCAACCAACTGGGATGGGGAAACATGCATCCCAGGATAGAGGGAGATATCAGCACAACATTATTTGATGTCACCCCCAATACCGCATCTGTCCTTTTAGAGTATATTGTAAGCGTGAGAAATGATTCACTGATAAACTATTACAGGATAAACGAGTATTATAAGATACGTCAGGGATCAGACAGATT
This sequence comes from Lachnospiraceae bacterium, assembly GCA_016286035.1. Taxonomy (GTDB): domain Bacteria; phylum Bacillota; class Clostridia; order Lachnospirales; family Lachnospiraceae; genus Colinaster. The sequence continues at coordinate 61,543 of JAEERY010000050.1, read as the reverse complement.
CTATCTGCTTTCATTCGACAGGACCATGGACGATATCTTCACGGCGGACAAGGAATCAATGGTAAATAACAAGATAGTGCTTGGTATCAACAGTGATGATGTCAACATGATGGAAAGTGATGACGGAAATATCATAGTCCTTGAAAACTGTGACAGGATATACAGCTATGATGTATCGGCAAATAAGCTTGCCACTTTGTATTCGTTTTATACGGCAGGCGACCTTGATCTTAGGAATATATATAACAAGTTAAAGATCAAGATTCTTTCCGTTGAAGAGAACGGAAATGTGACATTTATGGTCTACGGATATATGAACAGAGGAGTACATGAAGGTCAGGTCGGTATTCTTATTGAGTATTACAACAGCCTGTTAAATACCATAGAGGAGCAGGTTTTTGTTGAGTATGACCGCTCAGCAGAGATTCTAATGGCCGATGTCGACAAACTGAGTTATCTGAACAATAAGAAGGAATTATTTGTCCTTTTGGACGGAAACCTGATAAAAGTCGATACCAATGACTTGACTGTATCCACCATATCAGACACAGTTTTGGAGAATACGCTTCATGTATCACTTAGCGGGAGAAATGCTGTATGGCAGGAATCGGATCAGCCAGATGAGCCTTTAAAGCTTATCGATATGGGCGACGGGTTCATAAGCGAGGTTGAAAGGGGCAATTCGGAATGTCTCAAGGCTATCGGATTCATGAATGACGACCTAATATACGGTGTCAGCCACAAGAACGATATAATATACAACAGACTTGGAGATATTAAGTTTCTCATGGATAAGCTGATAATAAGATCAGCTTACGGTGCTGTTTTAAAGGAGTACGACTTTGATGATATATATGTTGTCGAGGGAACCATAGGCGGTAACCAGATCAGTTTAAAGAGAGTACGCAGACAAAGTGACGGCAGTTTTACCGAGACTCACGATGATCAGATAACGAACAATGAGAGTGTTGATCCTGGCAAAAACAAGGTCGTTTATGTTGCTACCGAACTTTTTGAGAAGATAGCACAGATAGAGCTAAGAAACAATATAGATTCAAGGACATTAAAATTCCTAACACCAAAGGAAGTATTGCACGACCAGGGAAGGAACGTATCTGTTCAAAAGGGTGAGGACAAGCATAGATATTATCTGTACTATAACGGACATATTAGCAAAGTCAGTGATGTTCCCGGTGATGTTATAAAGCCTGCATATGATCTTAGAGGCATAGTGGTAGACAATCACGGCGATGAGATATATAAGCGTAGTGAGACTCATGTGAGGAATCAGATAATGTCCATAAAAGAAGACAGTATGGATGAAAACAAGGATTCCCTGGCTGTATGCCTTGACGTCATGCTTAAACAGAGAGGAATATCGAGAAATACCGAATATATGATTGCACAGGGCAGTACACCTTATGATATACTTAATGAGAACCTTGACGGCGTGACTGTTCTTAATCTTACAGGATGCACAATGGACAGTGCTATATATTATCTGAACATGGATATCCCGGTACTTGCTATAGCTGAAGACAACAGAGCGGTATTGCTTGTCGGGTACAATGAGCAGAATATGGTCTGGTATGACCCTGAACTTGGAAGCATATATAAGAAGGGAATGACAGATTCGAGAAACACTTTCGTAGCAAGCGGTAATGCATTTCTCACATATTCATTAGAAACACAGGAGTAAATATAAAATCTAAAATTAATATATAAGGAGGATTAACATGAGTAAGGTAAATGATTTTCTATCTGAAGCAGGAGTGTTCTTTCTGGCAACTGTTGATGGGGATCAGCCCAAATGCAGACCGCTCGGAGCACACATGGAGATGGATGGAAAGGTGATCTTCGGGGTTGGAGATTTCAAGAATGTCTACAAGCAGATGGTGGCTAATCCTAAAGTTGAGATAGTAGCATCAAAACAGGATGGACACTGGATGCGTTATACAGGCAAAGCGGTATTTGAGACCGATGAGAAATATGCTCAGGCCATGCTTGAAGGAGCACCTCAGTTAAAGGCTATATATAACGAGCAGACAGGCAACAAGATGATGTGCTTCCATATCGAGGATGCAACAGCTGTTGATATAATGGTAATGGGAGACGGTGAGAGCCTTATTTAAGATGTGGCATTAAAAAAGGATGAGATTTTTCTCATCCTTTTTTCGTATATTTATCATACTATTATTTTTCAAGAGCCTTGTAAACAACGGCAGCAAGAGCGGCGCCTGCAAGAGGACCTACTATGAATACCCAAAGACTTGTGATAGGAGCCGTGTTTCCATATAAGGCGGCAACGATAGCGGGACCGATGCTTCTGGCGGGATTAACACTTGTTCCGGTAAGACCGATACCAAGTATATGTATGACAACAAGGGTAAAGCCTATAACAACGCCTGCGAAAGATCCGTGTGAAGCCTTCTTGCTTGTTACGCCAAGGATCGCTGTAACAAAGATATATGTAAGGACTATTTCTACAAGAAGTCCTGCGATGGCATTCCCATTAACTCCAGCAAGTCCGTTTGATCCGAAACCGCCTGTCTTGTCTTCAATACCACCGAGACCGAATATCGCAGCGAGTATCAGTGAGCCTGTAAAAGCGCCTAGAGTCTGCGAGATAATATAACCTACGAAATCCTTTGAGTCCATACCACCTGTCATAAGTACACCGAGTGAAACAGCCGGATTGATGTGACATCCCGAGATATTGCCAATAGAGTACGCCATCGCGATTATGGTAAGACCAAATGCAAATGCTGTCAGGATGTAGCCTGTGCTTCCCTCGTATCCGCAGCCTACGGTCATTGCCGTTCCGCAGCCTAAGACTACAAGTGTCATGGTTCCGATAAATTCTGCAACATACTTCTTCATAACTATACCCCTTTCTTTAAAACATCTCGTTTTGTGATCCTATTCCTCGGCGGGTTTGCTGAGATCCTCACCTGCTTTATAGCGGGCCACGATATTATTGATCCTGTCATTGGGAACCAGCAGGTCGCTGATTGAAGAATCATGGTTGAGTGTATCTATTATATATGCTATGTACTTACTCAAGTCACAGCTTATATACCATTCTTTTTCGAGAAGTTCCGGTGGCTGATAAATCAGGTTCGTTGTAAGGATATTTGTGAACAGGCCTGCTTCATAGGCTCTGTCGAATTTCTCGAAGCCGTTGGTGAAAAGACCAAAGGTTGAGAAGAGGAATATCCTGCTAGCATCTCTCTTTTTTAGTTCGGTAGCAACATCGATCATGCTGTCACCTGAAGATATCATATCATCTACGATTATAACATCCTTGCCTGCAACATTTGTTCCAAGGAACTCATGGGCAACTATGGGATTTCTGCCGTCCACGACTCTGGTGTAATCACGGCGCTTGTAGAACATACCCATATCTAGGCCAAGTACGTTAGCTATATATATTGCACGTCTCATTCCGCCTTCATCAGGGCTGACAACCATCATATGCTCGGAATCTATCTGCAGATCCTTTACATGTGTTAGTAGACCTTTTATAAACTGGTAAGCTGCCTGTACGGTTTCAAAACCGTGAAGCGGGATCGCATTCTGAACTCTGGGATCGTGGGCATCGAACGTGATGATGTTGTCAACACCCATACGAACCAGTTCCTGAAGGGCTATTGCGCAGTCAAGAGATTCTCTTGCTGTACGTTTATGCTGACGGCTTTCATAAAGGAATGGCATAATAACCGTAATCCTTCTTGCCTTTCCGCCTACAGCTGCGATTATACGCTTAAGATCCTGGTAGTGATCATCGGGAGACATGTGATTCTTCTGACCTGCTACCGTATAAGTGAGAGAGTAGTTACATACATCAACAAGGATGTATAGGTCCATACCTCTTACTGATTCAAGTATCTCACCTTTTCCTTCGCCGGAACCGAATCTTGACACCTTGCTCTTGAGGATATATGAATCTCTCATATATCCTGCGAATGCAAGACTGTTCTTATGTTCATTCTCTCTTTCGGTTCTCCAGTCCACCAGGTAGGAATCAACACTTTCACCAAGCAGTTTACATCCGCTTAAAGGGATTATACCGAGTGAGCCTACCGGAATACTGTCAAGCTTTCTTTTTTCTTCGCGTTTTGCCATGTGTTAAAGCAAACCTCACTTTCTTATCACACTTCTAATTATACATCAATCTGAGCATATTTTGACTTTAATCTTATATCCGGACCGTATAGTTTGCAGAATGTGTAACTTCCCACAAGGCGGGAGTATATTCTGTCCGTATAGGTCTCAGCGATAGCCTTTGGTGACAGATTGGTTGATATTATAGTAGATTTCTTGTTAAGGAAACGTTCATTTAAGCAGGTAAACAGCGTGGTTATCGTAAAACTGTTGACCTGTTCCGTTCCCAGATCATCTATTATAAGCAGATCGCTCTCAAAGATATCGGCATAGTCGGTATAAAGATCCTCACGCTTCGTGTGATCGAATGAATATCTTGAGAAAAGATCCATAAGAGAAGATGCGCTGAAATACAGCACAAAATACTCTTTTTCTATCAGTTCTCTGGCTATGCAGGCACTTATAAGTGATTTGCCGCTACCCACTGTACCATAAATCACAAGGTTTTTAAAGTCATTGCCGAAGTTATTAACAAAATTTAAGGCATTGTCATATGTATCTTTAAATGCCGTAAGTTCATTGCCTTTATAATATTTATCCGAGATTTGTGAAAAATCTACTGATTTGAGATACTTATCTATGTTTGAATTGGAATACAGCATGGATACCGCCATTTGCTTTAAGCAATGACAGCGTTTGCCGTCGATATACCCGGTATCCGAACAATCCTCGCAAGTATATATTGGATCAAGATAATCTTCGGGAAGAGATGCTTCTCTTAAAAGAGATTTCTTTTTTGAAATGATTTCATCAAATTCTTTTTTATATTTCTCAGGAGAACTGTCGCTGCCGTTGAGCATGGCTTTTGCATGTTCCATACTCAGGGTGACCAAACGGTCCGATATCTCCTTAAAGCCAGGTACATGAGCATAGACATACTCACGCCGTCTGTCGCTTTCCTCCTGATTTAGAATACGACGTTCGTCATATATTCTTTTTACCGATTCGTACTGAGCATTGGTAAATGACACTTAACTCACCTTAATCTCTGGATAACAGAGCCTTTTCAATCTCATCATAATCGTAATCGTGCTTCATATCAAACTGGTGGAAGGTGGTGTTGACTGTCTTTCTGGGGCGCTTGAATTTTGAATCGAGTTCATCGATATCGTGCCTTGATGTCACGCCTTCTTTATGCCAGTTCTTCAAAATGGTATCCGCATATGCAAAGCGATTTTTATCTGTGGACATTACGCTTCTGTCGCAGGCTTCCATTATTATATCAAGATCGAAGCCAAATTCATTGATCCAGCGTCTTACATACTCGGCTTCCTTGTCTGTCGGAGTACTGCTCTTTCCGAGTGCACGCATTACCATGTATACCGATTTGTCATAACGGCCTGTGGTTGCCTTTGCTTCTTCAGGGGTTGTTATACCTTCCTCAGCCCAGTTGATAGCTACCGATTCTATGTATCTGAAGTTCTTCTTATCCTTATCTGCACAGTAAGCGAGAAGATAATCTATAAGATCCGTAGAAAAATGAAGAACATCCGTGATGAACAAAAGCGATCTGATATCCGAAGGACTTAAGGTCTTTCCAAGATACTGCTCAGCAATGAATATAATCTGAGCTGTATCTTCCTGCTCTTTGAACGCTTTTAGGTCATCGAGAGAGTACGTGGGCTTTATAAAGCTTACGTCACTCTTGGGCTGATCGTGTGTAACAGAGGTCATAACGGGAGTTTCTTTTGCGGGCATCAATGAATCATATGTGATGGTCATCGGCACAAAAGGCTGCGCAGATACTGTGGCAACTTTAGCTTCGGGCGTGATAAGCTTAACGCCTACTACCGAGCCGTCCATATTGTAATTCAGAGCAAGGAGACCTTTTTTTTCCCAGTATTTGAGTGCTCTGCATATATCTTTTTCAACATAATTGAACTTGTCTGCCATCTCGGATACGCTTGTCGCATTTCCGGTCATACGCAGTAGATACAGGTATACTTTGATCTGTGCGGCATTTGCCTCAGTAAGAAATTCATCGATAAACTGATTTGAAACATAGGTGAAGCCCTTATCTGCTTCGCGGTATACTGAAAAACTACTCATCTTCTCACCCGGTATTCCCAATACTGTCCGATGGAGTCCCCCCTAACCTTCTCATCAGATGCAAGGTGAATTATATCACAGGGAAATGAAAAATGAAATATGAAAAAATACCGCAAACCCTTGATTTTACTGGGATTTTTGGCGATGTGAATAATGTGGAAAATGTGGATATCCTCAATATGATCGCAGCCAAGACCAGTAAAATCAGGCGTTTTGAATTTAAAAAATTATCCACCGAAATTATTCTGCTTTCAGCAGACAATTTGGTGGATAATGTGAATAAATCAGATCCCGAGGAGGCTTTCGCCTACTTTTACTATATCTCCCGCCCCCATGGTTATCAACAAATCGGATTGTGAACAATTTTCCAAAAGAAAATTTTCAATCTCGTCAAATGTGGGGAAATAGTAGCATTCCTTACCAAGTTTTTCTATCTCGGCTTTTAGGTCGAGTGAAGAGATACCGATTGTGTTCTTTTCCCTTGCGGCATATATATCCGCAAGAACAATCTTGTCTGCGAGTGAGAGAGCCTCTGCAAAATCGCTAAGGAATGCTTTGGTTCTTGTATATGTGTGAGGCTGGAAGACGCACCACAAAGTCTTATGCGGATAGTTTTGAGCAGCCCTCAAGGTTGCTTTTATCTCTGTTGGATGGTGGGCATAATCATCTATTATCGTGACGCCACCGATCTCACCTTTCTTTTCAAATCTTCTGTCTGTCCCACAAAAACCTAACAGGGCATCGAGTGCAGTAATCCTGTCTATACCGGCTACATCCGAAAATGCGATCGCAGCCATAGAGTTATAGACATTGTGTATTCCAGGAACATTGAGCGATACCTTTGCTTCTCCTGACGGACTGTGAAGTATGTACGTGGGATGTGCCAGTTCATCATAAGTGATATCCGTCGCATAATAATCTGCATTATCGTTCATTCCGTAGGTTATATACGGGCATTCAATCGAACCTGTTATAATATCTAGTCTGTCGATTTCCGAATTGATTATAAGAGTGCCGTCCTTAGGAAGCAGGGAAGCAAACTTTTTAAATGAATTTCTTATATCGTCTATATCTTTAAAGAAATCTAGATGGTCTTCTTCTATGTTGAGGATAAGTGCGATCTTTGGAAAGAAACTGAGGAAGCTGTTTGTGTATTCGCATGCTTCTGTAACAAAATAGGGCGAGTGACCGATCCTAAGATTACCACCTATGCTTTTTAGCATACCACCGACCGAAACCGTGGGATCGGTATCTGCATGCACAAGTATCTCGGTTATCATTGAAGTTGTTGTGGTCTTTCCGTGAGTTCCGCTTATAGCGATGGGTAGATCGAAATTCTTCATTATCTGACCCAAAAGCTGGGCTCTTGATATATTAGGTATCTCCATATCGGTCATGGCGATCCATTCGGGATTGTCTTTGCTTATGGCCGCGGTATAGACCAAAAGATCAATATCGGCTGTGATATTCTCGCTTCTTTGTCCGATAAAGACTTTTGCTCCCTTTTCTTCAAGTATGCGGGTCAGTTCGCTTTCCTTCATGTCCGAACCGGAAACTGTAAATCCTCTTGACAGCAAAATCTCTGCCAGACCGCTCATGCTTATCCCGCCTATACCGCAGAAATATACGTGACAGGGATTGTTAAAATCTAACTGATACATGATCTTTTCCTTCCTATTAAGAATCAGAACTATCAAATATTTATTTTATTCCAATTATTCTCAAAATACAATACGGCTACAATATCTTGTGGTAGCGGTCAGACGATATACCATATCAATTTATTATTTTTCAAAAGAAAGTCAATCAATTTAGTGAAAATTCACAAAAATTTGCATAATAGTGTTAAATAATTCTAAAAAACTTCACAATAAATTCTTTCTATGCTATAATCTACATACAATTTCTATTGTACCTTTTTGACTGCAAAAAAGACATAATACTGAGACAGAAGAGGTGATGACATGATTAAAAAGGAAATGATTGCCATGTTGCTCGCGGGCGGACAGGGCAGCAGACTGGGAGTTCTAACGTCTAAGGTTGCAAAGCCGGCGGTATCTTTTGGCGGAAAGTACCGCATCATTGATTTCCCTTTAAGTAACTGTATCAATTCAGGTGTTGACACGGTAGGTGTTCTTACACAGTATCAGCCGTTAAGACTGAATACACATATCGGTATCGGTATCCCGTGGGATCTTGACAGAAATATCGGTGGCGTTACGGTCCTGCCTCCTTATGAAAAGAGTACCAACAGTGAGTGGTATACGGGTACGGCAAACGCTATTTACCAGAACATCGATTACATGGACAGTTTTAACCCCGAATATATCCTTATACTTTCGGGAGACCATATCTATAAGATGGACTATGAGGTGATGCTTGATTTCCACAAGCAGAACAAATCTGAATGTACGATAGCCGTTATGCCGGTTCCGATGGAAGAGGCAAAGCGTTTCGGTATCATGATAACTGATGAGAACAGGAAGATCACCGATTTTGAAGAGAAACCCGCCAACCCCAGGAGCAATCTCGCATCCATGGGTATATATATCTTCAACTGGAAGACCTTAAAAGAAGCACTTATAACAATGGCAGACCAGCCAGGACTAGACTTCGGTAAGCATATCATTCCTTATTGTCATGATAAAGGATGTCCGTTGTATGCATATGAGTTCAACGGATACTGGAAGGATGTGGGAACCCTTCATTCATATTGGGAGGCCAATATGGAACTCATAGATATAGTTCCCGAGTTCAACCTTTATGAGGAATACTGGAAGATCTATACCAAATCGGATATCTTACCGCCTCAGTACTTCTCGAGAGAGAGTGAGGTTGAAAAGAGCATCATAGGTGAGGGCTCTGATATCTACGGAAAGGTATACAACTCAGTCATAGGTTGCGGTGTCACCATAGGAAAGAACACCGTTGTAAGAGATTCCATCATCATGAACAACACGGTGATCGGAGATAACTGCGAACTGTATAAATCGATCGTAGCGGAGAATGTTGAGATCAGGAACGGCTGTCGTCTCGGTATAGGAGACGAGGTCGAGAATGAGACAGATCCTCATATCTATAACAGCGGACTCGTATGTATAGGTGAGAAGAGCATCATTCCCGAGAATATCACGATAGGCAAGAACGCATGTGTATTCGGTGAGACCGAGTATGCGGATTATCAGAACAATACACTGGCAAGTGGTAAGACATTAATTAAGGCAGGTGATAGTGTATGAGAGCGATAGGAATTATACTTGCAGGCGGAAATAATCACCGCATGAAGGAATTGTCACAAAAAAGAGCTATAGGTGCGATGCCTATTGCAGGAAGCTACAGAGCGATCGACTTTGCGTTAAGTAACATGTCCAATTCGCATATACAGAAAGTAGCAGTGTTTACCCAGTACAATGCGCGCAGCTTAAATGAGCACTTAAGCTCATCAAAGTGGTGGGATTTCGGTCGTAAGCAGGGAGGTCTTTTCGTAATGACACCTGCGGTAACGGCTGACAACAGTTTCTGGTACAGAGGCACGGCGGATTCTATCTATCAGAATCTCTCGTTCTTAAAAGCCAGCCATGAGCCATATGTTGTAATAGCTTCTGCAGACTGTGTATATAAGCTCGATTTCAATAAGGTACTCGAATACCACATCGAAAAGAAGGCTGATATAACAGTTGTATGCAAGGAGATGGAGCAGGGCTTCAACGTTGACAGATACGGAACCATCAGGATGAATGAGGACTGCCGTATAGAAGAATTTGAAGAGAAGGCAGTGGTAGCAAGATCCAATACGATAAGCTGCGGTATCTATATCATAAGAAGAAGACTTCTCGTTGAGATGATAGAGAAGTGTGCTGAAGAGGACAGATACGATTTCGTAAGAGATATCCTTATAAGGTATAAAGGCCAGAAGAGGATATACGGATACAAGATCACTGATTACTGGAAGAATATAGCTTCCGTAAACGATTATTTCTCAGCAAACATGGACTTCTTAAAACCTGAGGTAAGGGATTACTTCTTTAAGACCTATCCCGATATCTACTCAAAGGTGGATGATCTTCCTCCGGCCAAGTACAATGTCGGTGCAAAGATCATGAACAGCCTTGTTGCAAGCGGAACGATCGTAAACGGTACGGTTGAGGATTCTGTCATATTCAGACAGACATTCATCGGAAACAACTGTACGATAAAGAACTCAATCATTTTAAATGATGTGTATATCGGAGACAATTCATATATAGAGAACTGTATTGTCGAGAGCCACGGCACCATAAGAGCAAATTCTTATCATAAGGGTGAGAATGGCATTGAGGTGGTAGTGGAACATACAGACAGATATGTAATGTAAAGCATATATCCGACGACAGTTGCGATACTTATCGTGACGACACCAAAGGAGGGCAACTCAGTGAAGATTACAGATGTAAGGGTACGTAAGATTTCTAAAGAGAGTAAGATGAGGGCTATCGTATCTATCACGATAGATGATGAGTTCGTAGTTCATGATATCAAGGTCATCGAGGGTGAAAAGGGGTTATTCATCGCGATGCCGAGTAAGAAAGCCACGGACGGAGAATACAGGGATATAGCTCATCCGATCAATTCAGCAACAAGAGATTCCATCCAGAGGATCATCCTCGAGGCTTATGAGAAAGCAAAGGATGAACCGGATGAAATGTAAGCTCTTTTTCAGAGACAGGAAACGACATTAGCAGTCGTTACCGGATATGGGGTTAGAAAAGCCGCAGGAGTATCAGCCTGTGGCTTTTCTTTTGCGAAAATGTTATCATTGTGGATGATATGAACATACTTACTTCTCCACTAAAGGAGCTTTCGGATTACAACAAAATATATGATATGCTTCGAAAGAAAAAGGCGGTAGCAGTATCAGGCTGTTCAGATTCACAGAAGATCAATCTTGCCGAGGCTTTTTCTGAAAATGCCGACTACAGGATAATAGCCACATACAGTGATATCAGGGTAAAAGAGATCGCTGAGGATATGCGTCTTTATGATGACAATGTTTACACATATCCTTCCAAGGATCTGATCTTTTATCAGGCTGATATCCACGGAAACAAGCTGGTCACAGAAAGACTAAAGGCCTTACGACAGCTTACTGAGAACGGTCCATGCACCATAGTGACCACCTTTGACACCCTGATGAGTCCGGTACTGCCGATAGAGCATTTTGTGTCAGGATGTATCGAGATAAACAGTGAGAGTCAGATAGATATAAAGAAGCTCTCATCAAGGCTTGTTGATATAGGGTATATCAGGAATTACCAGGTAGAGGAACCCGGACAGTTTTCCGTAAGGGGAGATATCATTGATATCTTTGATACGACCAGTGCCAATCCTTACAGGATAGAGCTTTGGGGAGATGATGTTGATTCGATAAGAAGCTTTGATATAGATTCCCAGCGTTCCATTGAAAAACTTGATTCGATAACCGTATTTCCTGCGACGGAGATGATACTTTCGCAGGATATGTTAAGAGACGGCCTTGAGAAGATCGAGGCTGAAAGGGACAGCGTCTATAATGCTTTCAGGGAGGAATTCAAGACCGAGGAAGCCCACAGGATAGATATGCAGGTAAAGACTCTTAAAGAGGACCTTTTGGAACTCGGAAGGATGGTCAGCCTGGATTCATATGCTTCATATTTTTATGATGATCTGTATCATTTCACGGACATGTTTGATGCGGATAAAACATTACTCATACTGGATGAGCCTGTCCATATTTTGGAGCATGCAAAAGCTGTCGAGATCGAATTTGAAGAGAGCATGAAAAACAGGCTGTTAAAGGGATATATACTCCCCGGACAGGGAAAGCTACTCTATTCACAGGAAGAGACCATAGCCGGATTAAACAAACTTGCGACACTGTGTATGATGTCGATAGAGAGCAGGACCACACTGGTTGATGTTTCATACAGATGCAATATAACAGCAAAATCAATAGCCCCGTATAAAAACAGCTTTGAATATCTTATAAAGGATCTTGAAATCTATAAAAAAAGAGGGTATAGGGTCATACTCTTGTCTCCTTCACGTACAAGGGCAGGCAGGCTTGCCGATGACATAAGGGGACTTGATATCCCTGCTGTATACAGCGAGAATTTTGACCGTGATGCCATCCCGGGTGAGATAGTGGTCATGTACGGCCATATGATAAGAGGCTTTGAGTACCCGTTACTTAAGTTTGTTGTCATAAGCGAGAGCGATATATTCGGTGTGCCCAAAAAGAAGAACAGGCGAAAGAAGTACGAAGGGACCGCCATACATGATTTTAACGATCTTAAAGTCGGGGATTATGTGGTTCACGAGAGCCATGGTCTTGGCATATATCAGGGTATAGAGCAGATCGAATCCGAAAATATCATCAGGGATTATATGAAGATATCCTACCGTGACGGAGGAAATCTGTATGTGCTGGCCACAGGGTTTGGTTCTGTGCAGAAGTACGCCTCCTCCGATGCTGCAAGAAAGCCTAAGTTAAACAAACTGGGAAGCAAGGAATGGAGCAATACAAAATCAAAGGTAAGAACAGCTGTTGATGAGGTGGCCCAGGACCTCGTAAATCTCTATGCCGCACGTCAGTTAAAGAACGGATATGTGTTTAGTGAGGATACTGTCTGGCAGAAGGAATTTGAGGAGACATTTCCTTTTGAGGAGACAGATGATCAGCTTAAGGCCATAGCTGAGACAAAGTCTGACATGGAATCGACAAAGATCATGGACAGACTTATCTGCGGAGATGTCGGATACGGAAAGACAGAGATAGCCATAAGAGCCGCATTTAAGGCTGTTTTGGAGGGCAAACAGGTGGCGATGCTCGTTCCCACCACCATACTTGCCCAGCAGCATTACAATACCTTTACACAGCGTATGAAGGACTATCCCGTAAGGATACAGATGCTCTCAAGGTTCAGGACTGCAAAAGAACAGAGGGAGACAGTATCGGATCTTAAGAAGGGGCTGGTCGATATAGTGATAGGAACCCACAGACTTTTGTCTGAGGATGTTTCCTATAAAGATCTCGGACTTCTGATAGTGGACGAGGAGCAGAGATTCGGAGTCACACATAAGGAAAAGATAAAGAAGCTAAGGGAAAATGTGGATGTACTTACCTTGTCTGCAACACCGATCCCGAGAACGCTTCATATGTCGCTTGTCGGTATAAAAGACATGTCTGTACTCGAGGAGGCACCCGGTGACAGGGTACCGATACAGACCTTTGTCATGGAATATAATGAGGAACTGGTCAGGGAAGCCATAGTGCGTGAGCTGGCCCGCGGCGGACAGGTATACTATGTCTATAACAGGATAAACGACATAGCAGATGTCACCGCACGCATACAGGCACTTGTACCGGAAGCGAATGTTGCCTACGGTCACGGACGCATGAAGGAGAACGAGCTTGAAAAGCTCATGTATGATTTCATAGACGGTGACATAGATGTGCTGGTATCAACGACCATAGTCGAGACTGGTCTTGATATATCAAATGTAAACACGATCATCATACACGATTCCGACAGGATGGGACTTTCCCAGCTCTATCAGTTAAGAGGACGTGTCGGAAGATCGAACCGTACCGCCTATGCATTTTTGATGTACAAGCGGGATAAGCTTTTAAAGGAACAGGCAGAAAAGCGCCTGGAGGCTATCAGGGAATATACCGACCTTGGCAGCGGCTTTAAGATCGCGATGCGAGACTTAGAGATAAGAGGTGCGGGAAACATACTCGGAAGGACCCAGCACGGGCATATGGAGGCTGTCGGATACGACCTGTACTGCAAGATGCTCAACGATGCTGTCAAAAAAGTAAAGGGCATAAGCGATGAGACCTCGGATTTCGACACCCAGATCGATCTCGAGGCAGATGCTTTCATACCTGCGGATTACATCCTAAACGAGGTTCAGAAATTCGATATTTATAAACGTATCGCAGCTATCGAGAACATAGCTGAAGCTGATGAATTAAAGGATGAACTCAGGGACAGATTCGGTGTGCTGCCGCGTTCTGCGCAGAATCTTATAAGGATTTCGCTTTTAAGGGTAAAGGCGCATAACTGCTATGTGACAGAGATAAAGAGCCTTAACGCTAAAGTTACCTTTAAGATGTATGAGGCTGCAAAGATAGATGTTTCAAGGATAAGCGAGTTTATAGGCAGGTATAAGGGAAGTCTGAGATTTGTTGCGAACAAGACACCTCAGTTTGTATTATCATATAAGAAGACGGGGGTCGCTGAGATAGATGAGGAGAATCTTTTAAAGATGACTGACGGTCTGCTTGATGACATGTATGATATACTTGTTTTGGCAGGAAAAGAAGAGTAACAGGCAGGTAGAGATATGTATATAATAGTCGGATTGGGTAATCCGGAGAAAAAGTATGACAACACAAGACACAATACCGGTTTTGTGGCGATAGACAGGATCGCTGATGATTATGGGATCGATATAGCAGAGAGCAGGTTTAAAGCCCTTGTCGGAAGAGGTGTCATAGAGGGCGAGAAAGTCGTTCTTATGAAACCCATGACATATATGAACCTTAGCGGAGAGGCAATACGTGCCGCAGTGGATTATTTTAAAGTGGATCCCATGACACAGGTCTGTGTCATCTATGATGATACATCCATGGATGTCGGAAAGGTGCGTATCCGTAAAAAAGGAAGTGCCGGAGGACATAACGGCATAAAGAGCATCATATCGCATCTTGGAACCGATGTTTTTGCAAGAGTGAAGATAGGAATAGGGGAAAAACCGCCAAGGTTCGATCTCGCTGACTATGTCTTAAGCCGTTTCAGTGATGATGACAGAAAACTGATAGATGAGGCGGCAAAGAAGGCATCGGAGGCTATCCCTCTTATCATTCACGGAGATCTGGATGAGGCGATGAATAAGTTTAACGGTTAAACGGGGCACATATATGAGCGATGACTTCAAACATAGGATGGCACAGTGGATACCCTCACATGTATCACCAAAGATCCTTGTAGGTATATATACCATACTGGATAAGACCAGCTTTATAAAAGGATCTGTGAGAAAAGATCACAAAAGCGCCAACATAGATAAACTGAAAAGCGAAGGCAGTCCTTTAAAAGACGGATTCATAGAAAACCAGAGCGCCTGGAAGGGTGTGCTTTTCGGCAAGGTCGATATGGCTTATTCCGGATGTGAGATAATGGCTGTTTATAACATCCTGCATGCGATGGGAAAAGAAACAGGTCCCGAGCTTGTGGGAGACCTTATTGAGAGCTTTGAAAAAAGCGGAGCCGCATTAAAGGGCAGGATAGGCTCTTCGCCGAGAGCCATACGGGCGCACCTTAAAAGAAGAGGGATAGACACACGGTTTATCTGGAAGGAAGATGACATAGATGAGTCGGTTGATAAGGCTATTGTAACTTACTACAATAATCAGAAAAGCCTCTATCATCAGATACACACTGTGGCGTTCATCAGAGAGGAAGCAGGCTTTGTTCCTCACAATGCCAGAAGCAGGCAAAGAGCTTATCCGTCGCTTAAGGAAGCGATACACGGTGTGGGGAGCGATCCTAAGGTCATATGCATTATAGAGATCATAGAACCATCGAATTTATAGATATTTTATGATTTAATCATAGTAAAAACACATGTTTTGTGTTAATGTATTCAGTAAAAGGAGGGTTTTATATGGACAACTACAGCAGTAGCAACAATTACAATTACGATAACAATTCCGGTGATATACCGGGGTTCGGATATGATACATTCAATCAGGGTGCAAGCAGCTACGACGGAGGACAGACGACATACCAGTCAAATAATGACTATAATTACTCAACACCGTCGGGTATGGCTGGGCTTATGACCATAGCTACCGAGAAGGTGGTTGCAAAGTCTTTCGTGTTTATGGTTGTGGCTCTTGTAATCACGGCGTTTGCGGCAATGATAACCAGTCCCATGACAGCTATAAATATGCTTACCGGTGGATCATTCTTCATTCTACTTATCGCCGAGATAGCTATAGTTCTTATCTCAAACGCAGCCATCAAAAAGAATAATGCGGTATTGGCAGGTGTTCTTTACACCGTTTACTCATTCCTTACAGGTGTGACATTCTCAATATTGGTACTTGCTTATACAGAAACCAGTATTGCACTGACATTCTTTGTAACAGCGGGAATGTTTGCCGTAATGGCTGTTATCGGACTTACGACCGATAAGGATCTTACAAAGATCGGTTCGATCTGCCTTATGGGTCTTGTTGGAATAATCCTTGCAAGCATAGTTAATATATTCCTTGGAAATTCAATGTTTGATCTGATCATTTCCGTTATCGGAGTGGTTATCTTCGTAGGTCTTACAGCTTATGATACACAGAAGATTAAGCAGATGGCAGCATACTCTACAGACATGACAGAAAACAGTCTGGCTCTCTTTGGTGCTTTTCAGCTGTATCTGGATTTCATCAACCTGTTCCTGAAACTGTTAAGGATCATGGGTAAGAGAAAATAAATTTGATATGTTAGATGACTCCGGTATCGATGGATACCGGAGTTTTTTTATATAAGCAGGGATGTCTTCCGTAAATATATATGCGGATAAGGAAAGCCTAATCAAAAGAATGTATATGGCGTTTATATCGATAACATGATATAATCTTTAGGAATCGTTCGTATTATACAAGGGAGAAGAGAATGAAACTGACAAAAAGGGGATACAGGATGTTCGGAACACTACTAATACTTGTTGGTCTGTTTATGCTGTTCAAGGCAGCAACGGTATCGCATTTTGGTTTTTACAGATTTGGGAATGTGAGTACCGGAGGCATACTGATAGTTCTATTTGTTATCGCTGTCGTGGCGGCATTTGTCAATCCAAACAAATGGACAAAGCTCATTGTTCTGATAACGCTCATTCTGTTGGCATTGTCGATAATACTGGCACTGAGGATATCGTTCTACGGAATTTCCCTTGTGGATGTGCTCCTTATGGTGATTCCCATAGCTTTGGGAATAGGTTTCATCATAAAGGGTCATTACACTGAGGATTGATTTAATTTAAAGAAAAGGTCATGAGGGCGAAAAAGTGTGAAACAAGACATTTTTTCGCCCATTAATATATCCGGCGGAGGGATTATTTACAGGTGAAGGATAAAAAAGGGGCATGGACCTTAAGATATACGTTACTGAATATGACATATTTTGCGGCATTCTGCACGATACATGCCTATGCCGCTGTCTATCTTTTAGCTCATGGATTTTCAAACACCCAGGTCGGAGTATTGCTTGCGTTGGCAAATATACTGTCGGCTTTATGTCAGCCCTATATAGCAAGTATCATAGATAAACCGGGTTATCTTACAAACCGAAGGTTCATATTGATAGCGGTACTGACTATACTTACAGGATCAGTTATCCTAGTGTTTGTTCAAAGTAACAGGGCGATCATATTTGTTGTCTACGCACTCATATATATGATCCAGTTTGCGTACCAGCCTGTCATGACGGCACTCTGTTTTGAATATCAGAAAGCAGGATGCGATATATATTACGGACTGGCAAGAGGTCTAGGATCTGCAAGCTTTGCCGTTGTTTCAGCATTTATCGGCGGTATGGTCGAAAAAAACGGTGTAAATCTGTTGCTTGTTGTAAATATTGCGACCATGATCATATCGGCTCTGCTTATATTTACATTTAAAAAGCCTGAAACGATACACGAAATAAGTGAAGATGAGAAACCTGCCGATACGGCTTTGGCTCACAATAACATCGCCGATTTTACGAGAACATATCCGGCATTTATGCTGTTTATGGTTGCAACCGTTTGCTTTTATTTTGCCCACAACATGATAAATGACTTCATGATACAGATTATAAGACATCTGGGAGGTGGGGAGACTCAGCTCGGATATGCGAATTTTTTGCAGGCCATCCTTGAACTGCCTGTCATGGCACTGATAGTTTATGTTTTTAAGAAGATAGCGGCGGATAAACTGCTGGTTTTCTCGGGCGCGGCGTTTTTTGTAAAGATACTTATACTGATATTTGCGACAAATATGGCGATGATGTATTTAAGCCAGTCATTCCAGCTGTTTGCTTATGCGGTATATATTCCGGCTGCTGCTTATTATGTCAGCAATACGATGGAAGAGCTTGATCAGGTAAAGGGACAGGCTTATGTTACAAGTGCGATAACACTCGGAGGAGTATTTTCGAATCTTTTGAGTGGTGTAATTCTTGATCATCTGGGCATAAGTGTAATGCTTATTACAGGAACTGCGGTATGCGCTGTTGGAGTTATCATCGCTTACATAGCAATGAATAAGCTGCCGCATCATGTGACAGATGAGGGAGGAAATGATGAGATATCCTGAATTTATTAAAAAAGGCGATACAGTTGCATTCGTTGCCCCGGCATTCGGGTGTAGCGTTGAACCTTATAAGAGTTCTTTCGAAAACTTCATAAAAAAGCTTGATGAAATGGGTTATCATACGCTTCTTGGTCCGAACTGCTACAAGGATGACGGTATAGGTATCAGCACTTCTCCCGAAGACTGTGCAAAGGAACTGACCGATTATTATACAAGTTCCGATAGCGATGCGATCATGTCCTGCGGTGGCGGAGAGCTTATGTGTGAGACCATAAGTCTTGTAGACTTTGACAGTATAAAGGAAGCAAGACCGAAGTGGTATATGGGATATTCTGATAACACAAATTTTATCTTCCTTCTTACCACGTTATGTGATGTTGCGGGCATATACGGTCCAAGTGCTCCAAAGTTTGGCATGGAACCGTGGCATAAATCGCTTAGCGATACATGGGAGGTGCTTAACGGTAAACGCCTTTTAGTTCATAATTATGATAAATGGGAGAAGGAATCGATAAAAGACGAGGAGAATCCTCTTGCACCGCTTAACTGTACTGAACAGACCGTAATGACAGGGTTTGTGCCGAAAGAAAACGGATTGGCAAAGTCTGATGATGTTAGGATGTCGGGAAGACTTGTGGGTGGATGCATGGACTGCCTTGTTGGGATAACCGGTACAAGATTTGATAAAGTAGGTTGCTTTATTGACAAATATAAGGAAGACGGGTTCATATGGTTTCTGGAAAGTTGTGATCTTAATGTTTTTTCAATCAGGCGTGCTATGTGGCAGATGTATGAGGCAGGATGGTTCAGGTACTGCAAAGGAATGCTGATAGGAAGACCTCTGCATTTTGATGAGCCGATGTTTGGGCTTGATAGATTTGAAGCGATTCTTAATACGGCAAGGAAACTGAACATCCCAGTTATCATGGATACAGATATTGGTCATCTGTCACCAATGATGCCTCTTATCAGCGGAAGTATGGCTGATATCACATTTAAGGATAACAGTTTGAACATAGAAATGAGACTGGTCTAAGTGAACAGTCTCATTTGCTTATTTACTAGCCTAGTCTGGCATGAATTCAAGGATTTCCTCATCATCAGCTGTTCTCTGATTAAAGTCAGGGAATACGGATATGATGGATTCTGTGACTTCTTTATATATAAGCTTCATAGCATCATGTTCAGCTGATATGTAATCTGAATCAGCTTCATTGGAAGCTTTCTCCAAAAGTTCTGCCCTCTTTGAAAGATCCGTGGCACCTATCGTCTTTGAAGTACTCTTTAGTGCATGCACTGTTATGCAGTAATCCTTCCAGTCTTTTGATTCATAGAATCTCTGAAGATCAGCTGATCTTTCATTAAAGCTCGTTACATAGTCTTTAAGGATAGTCGTGTAAAACTCCCAGTCATTATTACAGAATCTGATGCCTGTTGCAGAATCTATTCCTGCTTTTGAAAGCAGATCATATTCATCGGGCAGTGTTTGAGGCCATGAAGTGTTATTTTCTGCTTCGTTTTCGCTGTTCTTGTTTATAACGACTTTGGAGTCCGGAAGATAGGTTATCAGCATTTTTTCAAGCGCGGTGTAATCTATCGGCTTGGTGAGATAGTCGATGAATCCGGCTTCCATATATCTTTCCTTGGCACCGCTTATAGCGTCTGCCGTAAGACATATGAACGGAGTATCACTATTGATGCACTTCTCATCCCTGATATGCTGCATTGCCTCCGTACCGTTCATTCCCGGCATTCTCTGGTCCATAAGGATGAGATCGTAGCGGGTAGTCTTTGCGAGTTCGATAGAACGGGCTCCGCTTGAGGCGGTATCTATATTTATACCGGTGTTTTTTAAGAGACCTTCAACAACAAGAAGGTTCATCTTAGTATCGTCAACAACAAGTATGTGGGCATCCGGAGCATGGAAGGATTCCACATATGCTTCCATGGACTCTATGCTTTCGTCAAACTTCTTTCTGAAATCACCGACAGGCTCATCTGACATTACCATCTGTGGAAGATGGATGATAAAGGTAGAGCCCTCGTTGTAAACACTCTTTACTTCTATATCTCCGCCCATCATCTCAAGCAGGTTCTTTGTTATGGCAAGCCCCAGTCCGGTGCCTTCAACGGTACTGTTCTGTTCAAGGTCGACTCTTTCAAATTTGGTGAACAGCTTTCCTATATCTTCCTCTTTTATGCCAATACCGGTATCGGATACAGTCACGATAAGACAGATGGCACGCTGTTCGTAGGCTTTGTCATATTCTTTGGCGCTGACAGAAAGATCAACACGGCCTTCCTTTGTATACTTAACCGCATTATTCAATATGTTGATTATTATCTGCCTGACACGTACCTCGTCGCCGTGAAGACAGTCGGGAATGGTGTTATCCACATCTATACCGAATTCAAGCCCTTTTTCCTTGGCTTTAAAGAAGATCATGTTGCTGATATCATTTAGTACCGAACTTAACTTATAGTCGGTTTCCACAAGCTGCATCTTTCCGGATTCGATCTTTGAGAAATCAAGGATATCGTTTATAAGATAGAGAAGATTGTTTCCCGCACTTTCTATGTTTCCGGAATATTTGCTTATATTGGCAAATATCTGCATGGCCGATTCCTTATCTGCAGGCAGATTCTTTGTCGCATTTAAACTCTCACGCAGGATCATCTCATTCATACCCAGAACTGCATTTATCGGGGTACGTATCTCATGTGACATGTTTGAGAGGAAGTCACTCTTGCCGCGGTTTGCCCTGTCGGCCTCTTCTTTGGATTTTAAAAGCTCTTTTGCAGAATCCATCAGTTTAAGAACAGACAGATGATAATTTATGAGACATACTGTTACAAGGGCGAGATTTAAGAAATAAAGAACAGGGAACCTGTCCATGAAAAACTTTGAATAATGGTCTTCCAGCTGGTGTCTTATAGGTGTATAGAAGATGACTACGAGCAGTACCTCAAAGTAAATACCGCAGTAGATACCGTAAAGTGCGTTTCCGAAAAATCCTATCCCCAACGGGGCAAGGATCGTCCATATGATGGTCGTACCTCCAGTTGCTCCGCTGAAGGCATAATAAGTGAATGTGATTATACAGATTAGCAGCATGGACAGCGTCGGTATCTTTTTCTCATCCCTGAGGATAAATATGACTATAACGATACCGCCGATAGCCTGTGTTATGGTCGTGGCTATTGTGATAGCATCCCTGTTGCTTAAGAAATTAAGAGTTGTGGTGGTGCTGGCAGCAAGAGCAACGGCTATGCCCACAAAAAAGCATGCTTTCATGTTCTGTTTGCGCATATCACCCACAAAAATATCCTGATGAAGTAATCTCCAAGACTCTTTTATCTTTTTAAACAGATTGTTCATATCGTCCCCACCCATCATCCTTCATGACAGATTTTTTCTCTATATCTCATATCATACCATTCATTGGCCTCAATGTCTTTAAAAAGGGGATAAATAGTTGATCCGTGGTCAATATTTGTTTGACACTTCATCCCCTAAAATGTATAATATCGATAATCATATAGAAAAGCGATGACGAAGACAGTAGGCTGTGAAATGAAATCATGAGCGAGTGTACGACGGTGAGAGGTACATGAAAGTAGAACACAGCTGAAGATCACTTCCGAGCTGCAAGGCTGAAAACAAAGCAGAGTAAGCTGCGCCGTTATGCCGACGTTACCGGCACGCATATGAATCTTAGCAAAGGAGCTTTAAGCATTTGCGAACGAGGAGTGTGTCGCAATAAGGTGGTTAGTAAGATACAGGTCTTATCCTTATGCGGGTAGGATCTTTTTTAGTTTTAAAGGAGGTTTCCAATGTACAATAAGGTTGATACTAATCTTAACTTTGTGGACAGAGAAAGAGAGACATTAGAGTTCTGGAAAGAGAACGACATCTTCAGAAAGAGCATGGAGCAGCGTAAGGATGCTGAAGTTTACACATTCTATGACGGCCCTCCGACCGCAAACGGAAAGCCGCATATCGGACATGTGCTCACACGTGTAATAAAGGATATGATCCCCAGATACCGTACCATGAAAGGCTATATGGTACCCAGAAAGGCAGGCTGGGATACACACGGACTTCCTGTAGAGCTTGAAGTTGAGAAGCTTTTGGGCTTAAACGGTAAGGAACAGATCGAAGAATACGGTATGGAGCCTTTCATCGATAAATGTAAGGAATCCGTATGGAAATATAAAGGCATGTGGGAGGATTTCTCAGGAACTGTTGGTTTCTGGGCAGATATGGATGACCCATATGTAACATATCATGATGATTATATCGAGTCTGAGTGGTGGGCTTTAAAGGAAATATGGAAGAAAGGCCTTCTTTACAAGGGCTTTAAGATCGTGCCTTACTGCCCCAGATGCGGTACCCCTCTTTCAAGTGCCGAGGTATCACAGGGATACAAGACTCTTAAAGAAAGATCTGCGATAGTAAGATTCAAGGTTGTCGGTGAGGATGCTTATTTCCTTGCTTGGACGACAACACCCTGGACACTGCCTTCAAACGTAGCACTTTGTGTGAACCCTTCAGATGATTACTGCAAGGTAAAGGCAGCAGACGGTTATACATACTATATGGCGAAGGCTTTGCTCGATACAGTCCTTTCACCTCTTAAGAAAGAAGATGAGCCAGCTTACGAGATCATCGAGGAATATAAGGGAAAAGACCTTGAACACAAGGAATATGAGCCTTTATACGAGTGTGCAAAGAAGGTTGCAGACAAGCAGAACAAGAAGGGCTTCTATGTTACATGTGATGACTATGTAACAATGACAGACGGTACCGGTATAGTTCATATCGCTCCCGCATTCGGTGAAGACGATGCCAATGTCGGACGTAACTATGATCTTCCTTTCGTTCAGATGGTTGACGAGAGAGGTATCATGCTTGACGAATCTCCTTTCGGCGGTATGAGATGTAAGCCCACCGAGGCTGAGATAAAGGCAGGTGCAATAAGTGCCGATCCCGAGGTTATAAAGGAACTCTCTTCAAGAAAGCTTCTTTATGATGCACCGAAGTTTGAACATGAATATCCTCACTGCTGGAGATGTGACACACCTCTTGTTTACTATGCAAGAGAGAGCTGGTACATCAAGGAGACAGCTGTAAGGGATGATCTTATAAGAAACAACAACACGGTTAACTGGATTCCCGATTCAATAGGTAAGGGAAGATTCGGTAACTGGCTTGAGAATATCCAGGACTGGGCTATCTCACGTAACAGATACTGGGGAACTCCTCTTAATATCTGGGAGTGCGAATGCGGTCACAGAGAGTGTATCGGAAGCCGTGAAGAGCTTAAGCAGCTTTCAGGAAACGATGCTGCACTTACTGTAGAGCTTCACAGACCTTACATCGATGAGATAACATGCAAGTGTCCTGAGTGCGGCAAGGAGATGAGAAGGGTACCGGAGGTTATAGACTGCTGGTTTGATTCTGGTGCGATGCCTTTTGCACAGCATCATTATCCTTTCGAAAACAAAGATCTCTTTGAGCAGCAGTTTCCTGCTCAGTTCATATCAGAGGCAGTTGACCAGACAAGAGGATGGTTCCATTCACTTATGGCTGAGTCAACCCTGCTCTTTAACAAGTCTCCTTATGAGAACGTCATCGTTCTTGGACATGTCCAGGATAAGGACGGCCAGAAGATGAGTAAGAGTAAGGGAAATGCCGTAGATCCATTCGAGGCACTCGATAAGTACGGAGCAGATGCGATAAGATGGTACTTCTATATCAATTCGGCACCATGGCTTCCCAACAGATTCCACGGTGATGCGGTTGTTGAAGGCCAGAGAAAGTTCATGGGAACACTCTGGAACACATATGCATTCTTTGTACTTTATGCAAATATAGATGATTTCGATGCAACAAAGTATACTCTTGAGACAGACAAGCTCGGAGTAATGGACAGATGGCTCTTATCAAAGATGAACTCAATGGTTGCATCGGTTGATGATAACCTCAATAATTACAGGATCCCCGAGGCGGCAAGAGCACTTCAGGAATTCGTCGATGAGATGAGTAACTGGTACGTAAGACGTGGACGTGAGAGATTCTGGGCTAAGGGCATGGAGCAGGATAAGATCAATGCTTATATGACTCTTTATACCGCTCTTGTGACTGTTTCAAAGGCAGCAGCTCCCATGATACCTTTCATGGCTGATGAGATCTATCGTAATCTCGTTTGCTCAGTTGACAAGGATGCACCTATAAGTGTTCATCTTTGTGACTTCCCTGTTGTTGATGAGAAGATGATAGACAAGGCGCTCGAGTCAGACATGGATGCGGCTGTTGATATAGTAGTAAAGGGTCGTGCATGCAGAAATGCATCCAACATAAAGAACCGTCAGCCTATAGCAAACATGTTTGTAAAGACTGAGAATGCCCTTTCAGAGTACTATGTTGAGATCATCGAGGATGAGCTTAATGTCAAGAAGGTAACATTTACCGATGACGTAAGAGAATTCACAACTTATATATTCAAGCCACAGCTTAAGACTGTCGGACCAAAGTATGGAAAACATCTTGGATTTATCCAGAAGACACTTGCTTCCCTTGACGGAAACGAGGCAATGGATGAGCTTAAAGCTAACGGAGCACTTGTGTTTGACGATGGTGAAGAGATAAGACTTGCAGAGGAAGATCTTTTGATAACCATGGTCCAGAAGGAAGGCTTTGTTACAGAGGCTGATAATAAGACCACTGTTGTTATGGATACGACCCTTACTCCCGAACTCATCGAGGAAGGTCATGCCAACGAGATGATATCAAAGATCCAGACAATGCGTAAGGATGCTGATTTTGAGGTTATGGATCATATAAGGGTTTCAGTTCTTGGCAATGATATGTTAGCTCAGGTGGTAAAGAAGAATGAAAAAGTGATAGGCGACAAGGTCCTGGCAGTCGGTTTCTCATTTGAAGACGAATATACAGTAAAGAAAGAATGGAACATAAACGGTGAAAATGTAACAATCTGTATCGAAAAGGTTTGATTCATCGATTCAAGAGACAGTATTAAGCTGTTCGTTGAAGGAAAGGAAAGAAGATATGGCAAAGAAGGTACAAACAACACTGGATTTTGACAGAGAGCTTTTTAAGAGAAGCGTTCTTTACAATGTAAAGACACTTTACCGCAAAAATATCGAGGAGGCTAGCGACCAGGAGATATTCCAGGCAGTTGGTTATGCTATCAAGGATGCTATCGTTGATCACTGGATGACGACCCAGAAGGAGTATGAGAAGAAGGATCCTAAGATAGTTTATTACATGTCCATGGAGTTTCTTATGGGACGTGCTCTCGGTAACAACCTCATCAATCTGCAGGCATACAAGGCTGTTAAAGAGTGCCTTGAAGAACTCGGAGTGGATATCAATGTCATAGAGGATCAGGAACCCGATGCAGCGCTCGGAAACGGTGGTCTGGGAAGACTTGCGGCATGTTTCCTTGATTCACTTGCAACTTTGGGATACGGAGCATATGGATGCGGTATCAGATATCGTTACGGTATGTTCAAGCAAAAGATACAGGATGGATTCCAGGTTGAGGTCCCGGATAACTGGCTAGCAGTAAACAATCCGTTTGAACTGAGGAGACCCGAGTATACAAAGCAGGTAAAATTCGGCGGTTATGTAAGTGTATCGGTTGATGAGAACGGCAGAAACGTATTCAGACAGGAAAACTATCAGGTTGTAAATGCTGTTCCCTATGACCTTCCTATTGTGGGGTACGGAAATGGCATCGTAAATACATTAAGAATCTGGGATGCACAACCTGTTGAGTGCTTCCAACTTGATTCATTCGACAAGGGTGAATATCAAAAAGCCGTTGAGCAGGAAAACCTCGCAAGAAATATCGTCGAGGTCCTTTATCCCAATGATAATCACTGGGCAGGCAAGGAACTCAGATTAAAACAGCAGTATTTCTTTATCTCGGCATCTGTTCAGGAAGCTGTCGACAAGTACATGCGTACTCACAGCGATATAAGAAAGATGTACGAGAAAGTAACTTTCCAGCTTAACGATACACATCCTACTGTGGCTGTTGCAGAGCTCATGAGGATACTCATGGATGATTTCTATCTCACATGGGATGAGGCATGGGATGTAACAACAAAGGTATGTGCATATACAAACCACACGATCATGGCAGAAGCACTTGAGAAATGGCCTATCGAACTTTTCTCAAGACTCCTTCCCAGAATTTATCAGATAGTTGAAGAGATAAACAGAAGATTCATCATAGAGATAGAGAAAAAGTATCCTTATGATACCGGTGTTACACAGGAAAAGATCAAGAAGATGGCTATCGTATACGACGGACAGGTTAAGATGGCTCATCTGGCAATAGTTGCAGGTTATTCGGTAAACGGTGTTGCAAGACTTCATACAGAGATCTTAAAGAATCAGGAACTTAAGGATTTCTATGAGATGTTCCCGGAGAAGTTCAATAACAAGACAAACGGTATTACACAGAGAAGATTCCTTCTACATGCAAATCCGCTCTTGGCTGACTGGGTAACCGAGCATATCGGTGATGACTGGATCACGGATCTGAGCAAGATAAAGAAACTCAAGGTATATGCCAACGATGAACAGTGCAGACAGGAATTCATGAACATCAAGTATCGTAACAAGGTGCGTCTTGCAGAGTATATACTAGAGCATAACGGTATAGAGGTGGATCCCAGATCCATATTCGATGTACAGGTAAAGAGACTTCATGAATACAAGAGACAGTTGCTCAATATCCTTCATGTAATGTATCTATACAATCAGATCAAAGAGCATCCGGATATGGATTTCTATCCGAGAACTTTCATATTTGGTGCTAAAGCGGCAGCAGGATACAAGAATGCGAAGCTTACGATCAAGCTGATCAACTCAGTTGCGGACGTTATCAACAATGATGAGTCTATCGACGGTAAGATCAAGGTTGTATTCATAGAAAACTACAGAGTATCAAATGCGGAGATCATCTTTGCCGCATCCGATGTATCGGAGCAGATATCTACAGCCAGTAAGGAAGCGTCTGGTACCGGTAACATGAAGTTTATGTTAAACGGTGCTATCACGCTCGGTACCATGGATGGTGCTAATGTTGAGATCGTTGAGGAAGTCGGTAAGGAGAACGCTGTGATCTTTGGCCTTAGTTCGGATGAAGTAATAAATTACGAGAACAACGGCGGATATGATCCGATGGAGATCTTTAACAGTGATGAGGAGATCAGAAAAGTCCTCATGCAGCTTGTTAACGGATTCTACTCACACAATGATACCGAGTTGTTCCGTACATTGTATAACTCACTGTTAAATACACAGTCTACGGATAAGGCAGACAGATATTTCATCTTAAAGGACTTCAGATCATATGCTGAGGCTCAGAAAAAAATTGAGGCATTCTATCGTGATGAGGATGCATGGGCAAAGGCTGCGATCTTAAATGTGGCATGTTCGGGTAAGTTCACCTCAGACAGGACCATTCAGGAATATGTGGACGATATATGGCATCTTGACAAGGTGAAACTTCCAAAGAAGAAAGCCAGTGAATAAACAGTATTAAGGAGAAAGTTAATGATAACATTATCAAAAGGCGGAGCATATCTGATAAACGGTACGGAAATAGTTGAAGATTCACCGGAAGCTTTAAGTGCCATTCAGGCAAAGACCGGCAAGGATGTGGTTAAAGAGGAAGCGTTAAAAGAGACTATAGCATACGGTATCCTTAAAAGCCACAACACTTCACAGAATATGGATAAGCTTAAGATCAGATTTGATAAGCTTACCAGCCACGATATCACATTTGTAGGCATCATACAGACCGCAAGAGCATCAGGACTTGAGAAGTTTCCTATGCCCTATGTACTTACAAACTGCCACAACTCACTTTGTGCGGTAGGCGGTACCATCAATGAAGATGACCACATGTTTGGTCTTACCTGCGCAAAGAAATACGGTGGTGTGTATGTACCCCCTCATCAGGCGGTCATCCATCAGTTTGCACGTGAAATGCTTGCAGGCGGCGGAAAAATGATCTTAGGATCGGATTCACACACCCGTTACGGTGCTTTGGGAACCATGGCTATGGGTGAGGGCGGTCCAGAGCTTGTTAAGCAGCTTCTTAATCAGACCTATGACATAGACAGACCCGGAGTTATCGGCATATATCTGACTGGCAAGCCTTCAAAGGGTGTAGGCCCCCAGGACGTGGCTATAGCTCTTATCGGTGCAGTATTCTCAAGCGGATATGTAAAGAACAAGGTACTGGAGTTTGTAGGCCCCGGTGTTGCAAACCTAAGCGCTGATTTCAGGATCGGTGTGGATGTAATGACAACTGAGACCACATGTCTTTCATCTATCTGGAAGACCGATGATCAGATAAAGGATTTCTATGATATACATGAGAGAAGTGAGGATTACAGGGAATTGAATCCTGGTGAGGTTGCATATTATGACGGTATGATAACCATAGATCTCGACAAGGTTAAACCCATGATCGCAATGCCTTTCCATCCTTCCAATGCATATACCATAGATGATGTAAATGCAAATCTTGCGGATGTTTTACATGAAGTCGAGCAGAGAGCAAAGGTAAGCTTTGGCAAAAGTATAGAATACAGCCTTCAGGATAAGATAAGGAACGGAAAACTGTATGTTGATCAGGGCGTTATCGCAGGATGTGCAGGTGGTGGATTCGAAAACATCTGTGCAGCTGCAGATATCTTAAAAGGATGTTATATAGGTGCGGATGAATTCACGCTCAATGTTTATCCCGCTTCAACTCCGATATATATGGAACTTATGAAGAATGGCTGTGCAGCAATCCTTCTTGAGACTGGTGCGATACTTAAGACAGCGTTTTGCGGACCCTGCTTTGGAGCAGGTGATACACCGGCGAACAATGCATTTTCTATCAGACACAGCACACGTAACTTTCCGAACCGTGAGGGTTCCAAGGTTCAAAACGGCCAGATCGCTTCAGTTGCGCTCATGGATGCAAGATCCATCGCAGCCACGGCAGCAAACAAGGGTTATCTTACACCCGCTACCGAGATGGAAGGCCGCATAGGAGCATACAAATATCACTTTGACAGCAATATTTACAAGAACAGAGTATTTGACAGCAAGGGAGTTGCAGATCCAAGTGTTGAGATCAAGTTTGGTCCAAACATCAAGGACTGGCCGAAGATGTGTGCACTTCCTGAAAACCTCGTACTTAAGGTTGTAAGTGAGATACATGATCCTGTAACTACTACAGATGAACTCATCCCGTCGGGAGAGACTTCATCATATCGTTCTAATCCTCTGGGCCTTGCAGAATTTGCACTTTCAAGAAAAGATCCCGAATATGTCGGCCGTGCAAAAGAGATACAGAAAGCACAGAATGCCGTTATGGCAGGAGAGGATGCATGCAATGCGCTTGCAGAACTTAAACCTGTGATTGAGGTCATAAAGAAAGAAGCAGGAGATTCGATAACAGATGATATTGGATATGGATCAACAATATTTGCCGTAAAACCCGGAGACGGATCTGCACGTGAGCAGGCTGCAAGCTGTCAGAAGGTACTTGGCGGCTGGGCGAACATAGCCAATGAATATGCGACAAAGAGATATCGGTCAAATCTGATCAACTGGGGAATGCTTCCTTTCATAATAAAGGAGGGAGAACTCCCGTTTAAGAATCTGGATTACCTGTTCATACCTGGCATCAAGAAGGCAGTAGAAGAAAAAACACCTGTTATTAAAGCGTTTAAGGTAACAGCATCAGGCCTTGAAGAGTTCGAGCTTACACTTGGAGATCTCACCGACGAGGAAAGACAGATCATTCTTAAAGGATGCCTGATAAATTATAATAGGATTTAATTTTACAACAGGAATAATCTATGTTGAATGAGTTTTCAAGGACACAGCTTCTTTACGGAGAAGCTGTGATGCAAAAACTTGCATCCTCTCGTGTCGCCGTTTTCGGTGTTGGCGGAGTAGGTGGATATGTGGTTGAAGCGCTTGCCAGATCGGGTATCGGAGCACTCGATCTTATAGATGACGACAAGGTATGTATTACGAACATAAATCGTCAGATAATCGCAACCCACAAGACCATAGGAAAATATAAGGTGGATGTTGCAAAGGAGAGGGTACAGGATATATCTCCAAACTGCACGGTAAATACATACCGAACATTCTATCTTCCCGAAACGCAGGATCAGTTTGATTTTACTCAGTATGATTATGTGGTCGATGCCATAGATACCGTAACGGGCAAGCTTACCATAATAGAGAATGCAAAAAAAGCAAATGTTCCCGTCATCTCCTCGATGGGGGCGGGAAACAAGACGGACCCATCTTTGTTTGAGGTCACTGATCTGTATAAGACTTCCGTATGTCCTTTGGCAAAAGTCATGCGAAAGGAGTGCAAGAACAGAGGGATAGATTCTTTAAAGGTCGTTTATTCAAAAGAAATAGCACGTATTCCTTTACAGGATATGGCCGAAAGCTGTGTTCAAAACAGTGAATGTGATCCTGAAACAGAGCAAAAACATACTGCGCGACGATCTATACCGGGTTCGACAGCGTTCGTTCCGTCGGTGGCGGGACTTATAATAGCAGGAGAAGTAATAAATGACCTTGCCAGAAGTACTGGCTGGGAGTGATAATAAAAAAGACGTGTGATCAAAGCACACGTCTTTTGCTGTATAATAAGATAAAACGATAAGGGAAGGTGAAACAAATGAGTAATGAGATAGTATACGATACAGCGGGTATAAATGATATAAGCGAACTCGTAAGATTAAGGATCGCATATATGATAGATGATTTTGGAAGTATTAGCGATAAAGAGAGACAATGCATGGAAGAACAGCTGCCGGGATATTTTGAAAGGAAACTCGGTAATGAACTGATAGCGTTTGTTGCAAGGGCAGAAGAAAGACTTGTTGCGGCCGCATATCTGCTGATCATAGAAAAGCCTGCAAATCCTTTTCTTTTAAACGGGTTAGACAGCGAGGTCTTAAGTGTTTACACAGAGCCGGGGTACAGGAAAAAGGGCATATGTTCACAGCTTATGAATAATATGATCGAATATGCAAAAGCAAACGGTATATGCCGTATCGATCTTGTCGCAACAAAAGAAGGATATCCTGTTTATAAGAAACTGGGTTTTGAGGACAGGATACAGAAATATCTCGATATGAGGATGAAACTTGTAAAGTAACATCTATATGAATAAGACTGCTTTGGCGCGCAAAATGTATAATAAAAGTAGCAAAAAAGCAACCAGTGATAAATGGATGAGCGGCCTGATGTTTCCTATAATGATCCTGGAGGTGACAGATATGGTATTTTCGGAAAAATTACAGATACTTAGAAAGAACAAAGGACTCACACAGGAACAGCTGTCGGAAAAACTGGGAGTTTCCAGACAGGCAGTAGCAAAATGGGAGGCATCGCTCGTATATCCCGATATCTAT
This sequence comes from Lachnospiraceae bacterium, assembly GCA_016286035.1. Classification (GTDB taxonomy): domain Bacteria; phylum Bacillota; class Clostridia; order Lachnospirales; family Lachnospiraceae; genus Colinaster. Next base: position 29,469 of record JAEERY010000050.1, on the reverse strand, counting down.
AACCTGATCCAGATAAGTGATCTTATGAATGTGAGCCTGGACTATCTGGTTAAGGATCAGGAGTGTGAAATGAGCATTGACAGAACTCAGAGAAGTGATCTTGATGAGCTGATAGAATTCAGGCTTGAAGCCAATGTCAATACATATGCCGCATATATGAATGAGACCGATCCTACTAGACCATCCTCACATGATTTCAGATATGAGAACGGACGGTTCATGTATTATGACACCTATCTTGGCGGCGAAGAGTTCGCCGGGCAGGAGGCCGTATTCAAAGACGGTATAGCCGTATATGCCATGAACTATATGGGCAGGGTGCTTGATGACAGGTTCAGCGGAGATTTCTTAAAGGAAGCTCTGAGAGCTGCCGATAAAAACATGCCTTACAGGGGACCTGAGATATACACATCGGGAGAATTCACATACAAATGCAGGGTGACCGGTGATATTGCATGGTTTCAAGGCTATGAAGAGATTTATCTATTTGACACAAAAGTCTATGAATGCGTCTTTCACGGTGGATTATTGAAGTGAAGGTAAAACTATGATAATAAAAGAACTTGATCTTGAAATGTACAAAAAACTGATGACTGATTTTTTCTATAACGTCTTTACAAAGGAGCCATGGAACGATGACTGGAGTGATACTGATCAGCTTAGTGCATATATAGAGGATCTGGCAGGAAAGTGCAATTCGTTAAGCTTCGGTTTCTTTGAAAATGATGACATTTCAGAAAAAACGATGTTGGCTCTCTCGATGGGTTCGGTGAAGCACTGGTACAGAGGGACGGAATACCTGATAGACGAACTGTGTGTGCGAACGGACATACAGGGAAAAGGAATAGGTACGCTTTTTCTTGATGCAATGGAAAAGGAACTGATAAATAAGAATATCAGAAAGATATTCCTTCTTACAGACAGGGATGCTCCGGCTTTTGAGTTTTATAAGAAACGCGGATTCATACTTGAGGATATGGTAGCACTTCATAAAAGCTTTTGAGCTTAAAGGGCAGGGAAATATAAATGCAAAGACCTGATTTTAACGATATAAAGGACTTCGAGCAGTTTAAAAGATTCTACTGGTATAGGGAAGAACTCATAAAGATATGCAAAGCTTATGGTTTAAAGCATGACGGTTCAAAGATAGAGCTTTATAAGGTTATAGAGGCGTATTTTTCAGGCGAGAGGATATTGCCTCAAAAGAAAAAGAAAACCTCAAAAGCATCGGTCACGGAACTGACCCTCGATACTGGTCTGATAGAATGCGGATTCACCTTCGGAAACCGTTTCAGGGATTTTTTTAAGAAACAGACGGGGGAAGAAAACTTCAAGTTCAACGTGGATATGGTTGCAAGTGCAAAAGCCGTAAAGGAAAACGGTGATGAGTCATTTACGCTTAAAGATCTGCTTGATATCTACTATGGCAGGAAGACATATGCTTCATATGACAGATCGGCCCTGCAGTGGAACAGATTTGTAAAGGATTTTTGCAGTGATGAAATAACTGCTGTTTATGATGAGAGACTAAAGGCTGCGGCCGCCCTTTGGAAGATCGTCAGGGAATCTGATATGAAAAAAGAGTATTCACGTGAACTGCTCGATAAGTACAAAGACGAGATAGAAAAGAAACAGGAAGGAACAGAAATATAATAACGGACAAAGTGTCGGAAAAGTCACATGAGCAAATTGCTGAAGTGTGAAAAAAATATGCTTGACATCTAAATGATCAGTCATTATACTTTACAAACATATAAACAAGAAAGGAAAAACAGGATGTTTAATCTTATTACCTCAATTGAAAGAACTTGTTACGTGACAATGCATGTGATATCCGTGTATGGTCTGGTCGGTGTGTTTTCAAATACAGGTAAAGATAAGATATAGGTTTTTCTCAATACATGATCTGATATATTTGTGTAACTAAACCACTTATCCGTACCGGTAAGTGGTTTTTCTGTTTTAAAAGGAGGGCAAACATGGAGATAGTATATAAGAAACTCACCTATGATGAACTTGATACATTTATCGATATGAGGATAAAACAGCTTACCGAAGAATATGAGTCGGAAGGTAAAAGGCCGCCCAAGAACGTTGACTTGAGAACATCCTTAAACGACTTTTATCACAGACATCTTGAGGATAATACATTTGTTTCATGGCTTGCCATGGACGGTGATAAGATAGTCGGAACAAGTGGCATGTCGTTTGTTGAAAAACCGCCGTATTTTACATGTCCGACAGGAAGACTGGGACTTCTTTCGAGTATGTTTACGGACCCTGATTACAGACGTATGGGGATCGCAAAAGAACTGCTCGACAGAGTGGTAAACGAGGCAAGAGTGTACGGCTGCGGTGTAGTGCATATCACAGCATCGGATATGGGCGTAAAACTGTATACCGCGTACGGTTTTAAGCATAATGATAACTTTATGCAGTACAGCCTATAGAAAAGTAAAGATTATGACAGATAGAGGAGATACCTGAATGATAACCGAAACATTTGACCCGACATCAGAGGAAATACTGAAAGTATGGAAGAACGAACAGGCACGTAAGGTCGATGCGTGTATAGTGACTTTTTCTCATGAGATACTTAAATATGTGCTCGAACGGTATGAATGCGATCTGATCGGTAATCTTTATTCATCAAACGGAGCAAATCCTGTATATGGTTTTACATATGAGGGAAAGGAATTTGCCGTATATATGTCTTATGTGGGAGCTCCTGCGTGTGTTGCTGACATGGAGGATACAATGTCTGTGATAAAAACAGACAAGTATATAGTATTTGGTGGATCGGGATGTTTAAACAAGGAGATCGCAAGAGGAAGAGTTATGGTGCCTACACAGGCTTACAGGGATGAGGGAACATCCTATCATTATGCACCCGCATCCGATTATATAACAATAAAGAATTCAGCCGTTGTCGAAGAGTTCATGGTAAAGGCCGGACTTCCGTATATATGCGGAAAAACCTGGACAACGGACGCGCCACACAGAGAGACTAGAAACAACTTTGAAAAAAGAAAAAAAGACGGATGCATATCTGTTGAGATGGAATGTGCGGCGGTGGAAGCGATGTGTACTTTAAGAGAACTTGATGCATATTTCTTTTTTACCTGCGGTGATCTTTTGGATGCACCCAAGTGGGATGCGAGACTTAAAAAGAATCAGAAAAAGGATACACAGCACGATTCCGGACACTTTGACATAGCATTGGAACTTGCGAGGTATGTAACTGATGGAGAATAAGAATAATCCCTGGAAGAACATAAGCTTAAGTGATTATGAGAATCATATGAGCTTTGAGGGTGTGAGACAGCAGCAGGCGCTTAATAAGATGATGAAGGATCAGTTTGGTGACTATCCGTTATCAAGTGCGATCATTCTTGGCGTTGCATCAGGTAACGGACTTGAACATATAGACAGGGAAAAATATAAAAAAGTATACGGAATAGATATAAATGAGGAATATCTTAACGCACTTAAAGAAAGGTATTCATATCTAAACGGTGTGCTTGAGTGTATTCTGCTCGATCTTACATCGGAATATGACAGACTGCCTGATGCCCAACTTCTGATAGCTGATTTGCTCATAGAATACATTGGCTATGAGACCTTTGGTAAAGCCGTAAAAAGAGTAAAGCCCGATATAGTCTCATGTATCATACAAAAGAATACGGATACTAAAGCCTGGGTGTCACTATCGCCTTATATACACTCATTTGATTGCCTTAATACAGTACATCATGAGATGGATGAGGATGAACTTGATTCTTTCATGGAAATAGCAGGATATAAAAAGATAAACAGGGTGATTGAGGAGCTACCTAATGCCAAAGCGCTCGTAAGGACAGATTACAAAAAGGATACAGACATAAAGAAAGTGTGAGGGGAAAATATGGAAATCTGGGATCTTTATGACAGAGACGGGAAGAAGACTGGTGAGACCTGGGAGAGAAAACCGGGCAACTTTTTATCGATACCTGAGGGGAGGTATCATCTGGTGGTAGATATCCTTATAAAACACGTGGATGGTACATATCTTCTTACAAAGAGACATCCCGATAAGGATGTGTATCCGGGATACTGGGAAGCAAGTGCGGGAGGTTCTGCTCTTTGCGGGGAAAACCCACTTGATGCTGCTAAAAGGGAAATGAAAGAGGAAACGGGACTCTTTTGTGATGATTTTAAGCTTGTTAACGTATCTTTCAGCGACAGAAGCCACAGCATGTTCTATTCATATCTGACAGTAGTGGATTGCGACAAGGGATCAGTTATCCTGCAGGAAGGCGAGACCGTTGATTATAAATGGGTTGATAAGGAAGGCATTGTCGATTACATGGATTCACCTTATTCGGTAAAGACCCACAATGACAGATACAAGACTCTGTTTGACGAGTATAAAACGGATATAAAAAACAGGAAGGTCCTTTTGTTTGACCTTGACGGGACTCTTTTAAGGAGTGATAAAACTATATCCGAAAAGACTCTTCTTGTAGTAAAAAGATGTAAAAATGAGGGTTACTATATTGGCATATCAACTTCCAGAAGTGAGGGCAACAGCCGTAAATTCATAGATAGTTTAGATCCTGATATCATTATCTCCAGTGCAGGTGCCATGGTGAGCTTTGGAAAAAAGACTGTGTTCAGCGAGGGATTTTCGGGCGATGAAACATACGATACTATCGAGAAAGCAAGGCAGATATGCGGTGATCTTAATATCTCCGTTGATACTCTTGGGGATAATGCCGAATATTATCGCAATTTCATTCCCCCACAGAATGAGCTTGAAGGCAGCTGGGGAAGCAGTATAGATACCGATTTTAAGGATTTCAGGAAACCGTCACTAAAGATATGTTTTGAGATAGCAAATGAAGATCTTGCAAAGCAGCTTAAAGATAAACTTACCGAATGCGACTTTATACACTTTACCGACGGTGACTGGTACAAGGTTACCAAAGCAGGGATAACAAAGGAAACTGCGATAAATAAACTTTGTGAATATCTGAAGATAAGCATAAAGGATATCACGGCTTTCGGTGACGATCTTGCTGATATCGGAATGCTTAAGATCTGCGGAACGGGTGTTGCGATGGGGAATGCCGTCGAGCAGGTAAAACAGGCAGCCGATATAACGATAGGTTCCAATGATGATGACGGTATAGCCGTATATCTGGAAGGTATCTTAAATGAAATATAAATAAGGAGTATGTTATGGATAAATTTGCCGATGACAGGGATTTTTCGTTGTTAAACAGTGATAAATATACTTTTTTTGTTTTAAAAAGAGTGCTTGGATATGAATGTGATGTGATACTCAGCGATCATGAAAATCTCATCATCTGCCATACCCATTCTCCGTATCCTGTCTGGATATGGACAAAGGATGATGCGTCTAAAGAGGATCTTAAAAGAGCATATGATCTGACAAACGAGGTCCTTCCGATAGGAAAAGACTACACCTACAACGTGAAATATGAACTCGCAGACTATTTCATTGGTAGGGCTTTGGAGGATGGAAAGAAGATGTCCGTAAAGACAAATATGCTCGCATATGACTGTCAGGATCCGATAAGACCTGATAAGGACTGTGACGGAAAGCTTCATGTATGCACCGTTAATGATGTTGATGAACTTATTGAGTTTATGGATCTTTTTCATACTGAGACAGGGATAGACAGGGAGAGTTTTGATGTGTACAGAAAAAAGGCTCTAGAGAGTGTGGAAAACAGATGCATGTATTTATGGAAAAACAGAGACGGTAAAAGTGTTGCAAGCTGTACTTTCCGCCCAAACGGTGAACTGGGATTGGTAGGTCTTGTATATACCCGACAGGAAGAAAGAAGAAAGAACTATGCTTCAAATCTTGTTTACAGGGTCACAAAGAAAGCAAAAGAAGAAGGCTTTCTGCCGATGCTTTATACGGATGCTGACTATAAGGCATCAAATGCCTGTTATGAGAAGATAGGATATGTTAAAAGAGGCAGACTCTGCACTATAGGAAGCGCAGATTAAAAGGCGGTTTTTTAAAGGAGCATGCTATGAATGAAACAGAAATGAGATTAAGGCCATACAAGCCATGCGATGCCAAAACGATAGCAAGCTGGATCAGGGACGAGGAAGCACTGTATAAGTGGAGCGCTGACAGATACGGTAAATATCCGATAACGGCAGATGATATAAACCATAAATACATGGATTGTAACGGAGACTGTGAGGAAGAGGATAACTTTTACCCGCTCACGGCAGAAGTCGACGGAAAAGTAACAGGTCATCTGATGTTAAGATATATAAACGGTGACAGATCTTCACTGCGGGTCGGTTTTGTTATCGTCGACGATACACTTCGCGGCAGGGGCTTTGGAAAAGAAATGCTCAAAATGGCCGAGCATTATGCCTTTAAGATATTGAAGGCAAAAAGACTTACACTAGGTGTTTTTGAGAATAATCCTTCCGCATATCACTGTTATAAGGCGGCAGGCTTCAAAGAGTATAATACACCGGATCTTATCTTTGAGATCAATGGCGAAAAATGGAAATGCATAGAGATGGAGATGCCCCCGTAAATCTGTTGACACTGACACTTGGGGGGAGTATATTCTATAACAATTACACGTAAGTAAGGGGGGAGAAAAATGTCTAAAACCGACAAGGATAAACTATCATTTAATGTGACTGTCAGAAACGCATGGTATGCCATGACTCTGGCATCACAGATATGCCCCGGGATCATAGTGCATTCATTCTTTTTGTGGCTTATCGGTCACGGTGAGTGGGTGTTCTTTGACGGGATATTCATGCGAGTGGTAGTAGATGCTTTGGATCAGGGTCTGGGATTTGATCACATATTCAGATTTATTCTTATAAGCGGCGCTGTGTTCTTCAGCTGCGCGATCTACACCAATTATGTTGAAAATGTTGTATATCCGCTTGAAACGAACAGACTGTTTGGCGGTATATATAAAAAGATGTATGCCAAAGCAAGAAATGTCGAATTGAGATGCTACGAGGACTCAAATTTCTATAACAGGTATACCATGGCTATGGACGGTGCAGAGGAGAAGATAACCGCGATAATAAGAGGCATTCTCGGAGCTGTGATAGGTGCTGTTGCAGCAGTCATAGTTTTCTATCTTATGTTTGAGATAGATCATTTCGCGATTCTTTTTATACTTTCACCGCTTGCAGGCAATTTTATTTTCGGAAATCTAAAGAACAAATATGAGTTTAGAAGATACCAGGAACAGGCGCCGAATGAAAAGGTATTAAACTATGTGAGTAGGATGATGTATCTTCCTGACGGAGCAAAGGAGATACGACTCTCAAAGGTCTTTGAGCTGATGAAAAAACAGTACCAAGATGCGACGGATAAGAATGTGAAAGTTGCGATAAAGTATGCATTTGCCAACTGCAGTTTAAGCTTCTGGCGAATAACATTTACATTTACCGTTATATTTGAGGGTGTACTGCTCTATGCTATATACAGAAACAGAGTCTCGGGGACCATCACGCTCGCACAGCTGACGATCATGACAAGCCTTATGGTTGCCATGACATGGATACTTATAAGAGTGTTTGAGAATATCATGGAGATACTGAAAAACGCCATGTTCATCAATAATCTCAAGAGCTTTTTGGAGTATAAGGAGATAATTCCGGAAGATCAGGACGGAGATATGCCTGATAAGGAATTTAAAAGCCTTGAATTTAAAAATGTTTCGTTCTCTTATGATGACAAGGAAACGATAAAGGATCTTTCGTTCGTGATAAACAAAGGAGAGACGGCTGCTCTTGTCGGACATAACGGTGCAGGCAAAACGACCATAATTAAACTCATGTTAAGACTTTATGATCCAAACGGCGGGGTCATTCTGTATAACGGGAAGGATATAAGGGAGTATAACCTTAAAGCATACAGGGACGTATTTGCTACGACTTTTCAGGATTTCAAGATGTTTGGCATGAGCGTTAAGGACAATATCCTTATGGGCAGGCATTTTGATGATGAAGAAGAACGCGTTGTCGATGCGCTTAAAAAAGCAGGTGTTTATGACAAGGTCATGACACTTAAAGACGGTTTGGATACCATGATGACCAAGGAGTTTGACGAGGAGGGAGCAGTGCTCTCGGGCGGTGAGAGCCAGAAGATCGCCGTAGCCAGGACCTTTGCCAAGGAAGCTCCGATGAAGATATTTGACGAGCCTTCAAGTGCGCTCGATCCTATAGCAGAGTATGAACTGTTTAAGAATATCCTTAGGGAAGCAAAGGATCATACCATGCTGTTCATATCCCACAGACTCTCTTCAGTAAAGGACTGCGACAAGGTGCTGATGCTTGAAAAAGGAAGCCTTATAGAGGAGGGAACGCATGCCTCACTAATGGCATCTGGAGGCAGTTATGCCCAGATGTATAAAAAGCAGGCCATGAATTATCTGGCTATCGAAAATGAAGAGGAGGTGATACTGTGAGCGCGAAGGAACAGGAAAAGACAAAACAGTCCGCAAAGCAGGTGTTTGCGAATAACTTCTTCTTTTTGAAACTGATGTTTTCGGCATCACCTCAGTATGTGCTTTTTCAGGCACTTGATGCCATAAGAAACGAGGTATCGATCTTTTTTGAGCATACCGTGGGCATAGGCTACGTCCTTGCGGCAGCAGAGTTCGGATATCCGTTTGAGAAGGTGGCACGATTCATATTTATACTTGCAGGAGCCATAACTCTGGGAATGGTATTTACCGTATTTGCCGGAGATTACATGGCTGAAAGAGAGCGCCCGAAAGTAAGGCTAAAGATAAAGATGATGCTTTATGAAAAGGCTAAAGGCGTTGATCTTAAGTGCTATGACAATCCCGATTTCTATAATGAGCAGGTTCTTGCAATATCGGAGGTAGACAAACAGATAGAAAGAGTACTCCAGTTTGTGAAAAATGTGCTCGGAGGACTTACCGTATTTATCTCCACAGGTATCTTTTTCCTCTTAAAGGATAAGATATCCATCATATTTGTCGTGATATCGTTCATCCTTTCGATCATATTTGAGCAGATATACAATAAACAGAATTACAGGGTGAAGATAGAGGGGATTCCTTACACAAGGAAACGTGACTACATAAAGAGGATCTTTTATCTGAGTGATTATGCCAAGGAGATCAGGCTTAATCCCGATGTCTCAAATGTGCTGTTTAAACAGTTTGAGGAGGCAAATGACGACGTATACAGGATAGAGAAGAAATATGCCTTCAAAAAATGGATCCTTGGATTTATAAAGAAATATCTGTGCAACGATGTATTCTCGGATGTGATATTCATATCGTATCTTGTTTATCAGTCGGCTGTACTTCACAATCTGTCATTCAGTACAGTAGCCATACTATACGGCTCATTCGGAAGGCTGAAAAGAGGTATGAGAGTGTTCTCAGAATCATATCCGTATGCATGCGAGACCAGCCTGTACATCAACAAGATAAGAAAGTTCATGGGCTATGAACCCGCAATTGTTTCAAAGGATGACATAGAACCCACAAAACAAGCCAAGGATATTGAGCTTAAGAATGTGTCATTTGCGTATAAGGACGGAGCAGATATGCTTCTTAAGGGACTTGATCTGCATATTAAGCCGGGAGAGAAGATAGCTCTTGTAGGATATAACGGTGCGGGTAAGACCACACTGGTTAAGCTTCTTATGAGGCTGTATGATGTCAAGGAAGGTTTGATCGAAGCGGACGGTACTGATATAAAGAGATATGATGTCGAAAAATACAGGGATACAATAGGTACCGTGTTCCAGGATTTCCAGATATTTGCCGGAAGTATAAAGGAAAACGTGATCTTGGATATCGGCGAGCATGCAGATATTGACAGGGTACGCAGATCGCTTGCCGACAGCGGCCTCATGGAAAGAGTCGACAGGTTCAAAAAAGGACTTGATACACAGCTGACAACAGAGTTCGCGGATGACGGAGTAAACCTGTCAGGTGGTGAGAGTCAGAAACTTGCCATCTCCAGAGTGTTCTATAAAGATGCAGGACTCATGATCCTCGATGAGCCTTCAAGTGCACTCGATCCCATTGCCGAATATCAGCTCAATCACGCCATGCTCACGGCAACCGGTGACAAAACCGTTATATTCATCTCACACAGGCTTTCAACGACAAGAAATGCAGACAGGATAATCATGCTGGAGGACGGACGAATAGTCGAGCAGGGAAGTCATGATCAGCTGCTTAAACTTGGAGGAAAATATGCACAGATGTGGAAGGTTCAGGCAGGTGCATACATAGCGGTTTAAAAAGATACGGATCAGACCGCTTTAAACAAATTAATGCTTAAGTCACACAATTATATGCCGATATATAATGTAGGACGAAAAAACCATGGAGGGATTTCATAGAGAGGATGAGATCCCTCTTTTTGTGCTTTTTCGCAGCAGTAAGGCATAAGCGCGCATGTCTTTAACAAACCAAATATGAGGAAAGGAGAATTTTAATTCTTGAAGATTGAATCCTATGATATAAGAATGGATTCTGTCGGAGCAAGAAGCTCCGGATCGACAAGGAAGTTTTCGGTTGGTCACACCGCAGGAGCAGATAAGCCTGAAAGTGACAGATATTCAAAGAGTTTTTCCGATACCCTGTTTTCCATGGAACAGGGTGATGATGACAGCGGACTGACAAACGGAAAGGATCTTAATAAAGGTAATGATGTTTTTGAAAGGCTAAGGATGGGAAATACAAGATTCCTTAAAAACATCGATACTGCTTCCGATACGCCTGTCGTCAGGGATATACAAAGTGTCAGGCAGCAGTTTGTACTTTATCTGTGGAGGCTGTTTTTTGGCGATGAGTCGGCAAAGGAAATGTCAAAAAGATACGGGATAGACGATAGGAGTGCATCATCAGACAGCTTTGCCGCAGCATCATCCGGTCAGACCATGCCGTTTAATCAGATCAGACTATACGGGATAGAAGAACAGTATAGCTGCGAGATACAGTCGGTCAGTTTCAGATCATCGGGGACAATAACAACCGCAGACGGTCAGACAAGCAGTTTCAGACTCGATTTTGAGATGTCGAGCCGTTTTGAGCAGTACTTTGTGAAACAGACTGATCAGATCATATCCATGTGCGATCCCCTGGTCCTTAATTTTGCGGGTGATATAGCCGATCTTTCGGATCAGAAATTCAGATTTGATCTAGACTGTGACGGAATTGAAGAGGATATCAGCATGCTTGCTGCCGGGAACGGTTTTTTGAGCCTGGATAAGAACGGCGATGGTATCATAAATGACGGAACGGAACTCTTTGGAACGAGATCGGGTGACGGTTTTTTGGATCTGGCTGAATATGATTATGACAAAAACGGCTGGATAGATGAGAATGACGAGATATTTGACGGCTTAAAGATCTGGTATAAGGATGATACGGGGATGGATAAACTCCTTGATCTTAAACAGGCGGGTGTTGGAGCCATATATCTTGGAAATGCGGATACCGATTTTAATTTAAGATCAACAAATACATTTGATATCACGGGTGCCATAAGAAGGGCAGGGATATTTCTTTACGAAAATGCGATGGCAGGTTCGATAGTGCATCTGGATATAGCAAATTAGACTAAGAAGGATGAGCGTTTTGATGCGTTCATCCTCTTTTTGTCGGTTGTCAGTAAAACCCTAATTTGATAGAATTATAATGTTGGTTATGAAGGTGAGGATAACATATGGTTCATATTGGAAGACAATACCCATATGTCTTTTGTGCGATGCTCGCATTTTGTCTTCTTTCGGGCTGTAGCGGGAAAGAAGAAACATATGAGGAGCCTGTAGAACCTGCGGCTTTTATTGAAGATACGGATACATATACTGCGGATATCTTTGTGTATGAATCGGGATATGAGCCTGATGAAAGAAAGATCTTTTATGTTACGGGTGAGTGTAAAAGCGGCTCATTTTGGGTAAAAAACTCAAAGACCGGTGATAAGGTCTTTACAGGCGAGCTTAAGAATATAGGTTCATTGGGAAAAGAAGTTCTTTGCGGAGAATTTACATCACTTTCCGCAACGGGCAAATATGAGATCATCATCGATGATCCTTATACAGACAAAAGTATAGATATAAAAAAAGGCGTAAAGGATGAAAACTATCTTGCGCTCACAGATAAGCTTAAAAGCCTTGAGTCTGACGATGATGTAAGTAACTATTACAGGATATCTGTCATGCTGCTTGCTTCAGAAATGCATGATGATTACGTGGATTGGGCTTATATCAATAAAAGTATGAAGGAAGCCTTAAATAAAGAGATCTCTCTGATCGATACTTCGGGCATGTGGGATCATATATCGGACAGACTTTTAGCCAGTGCCGTTTTTGCTGATTATTACTGTGTATACGGAGATATAGAACCAAACGAAGTTGACGGATATCTGGATGCTTCGATACGGATATACGATTCCTGTATGGAATACGCTGACAGAGCCGATCCGCTTGCTTTATATATGGCTGATGCCTCATTAAACAGAGCGACAGGCCAAAACAGATACCGAAAGGGCGCGGAAGAATACGACAGAGACTGTTCACATGACGAAAAGTATTCGGATTTTGCGTTCATTGCGGATATGATCTATTTAAGATCCAGAAATATCAGTGATCATGACAGATGCAATCAGATAGTGTCTGAATACCTTAATGAGGCATATTCGACGGCAAAAGAAGCTGATACGAATCCTTTTTATGTGTCTACGGATGTTATTGACAACAGAATGGATGCGGGCTTTGCACACCTGATGGCATGTGCTTTTGCCGATTATATCCTTTCAGGTGATGAATATTTACAGACACGCACCGATCATATGCATTATCTATACGGATTCAACCCGGATATGAAGGATCTCATGCCGGGATATGATAAAGACATCAAGACCTTGTCAAAGCTGGTCTTTGTGACGGGCTCTGAGGGCGTTGATAATACAAAACCGGAGGAAAAACAATGAAAATACTGGTACTTGCCGGTGGAACGAGCACAGAAAGAGATGTGTCATTTGCCACAGGTAAAAATGTTTATGGTGCATTGAAAAAGAACGGACATAAAGCGATTATAATAGACCCGTATATGGGTTATGAGGGCGATACTAACGGTCTGTTTGACAAGGATATAGACTGGAGTGCAAAGATAGAGGCCATAAAGGAGGACAACCCTGACATAGAAGCCGTGAAGGCACTCAGGGATCCCTCATACACTGGTTTTTTCGGACCCAATGTCATTAAGCTGTGCAAGGAAGCTGATGTTGTATTTATGGCTCTTCACGGAGAAAACGGCGAGAACGGAAAGATCCAGGCGGCATTTGACCTTGAGGGCATATGTTATACGGGAACCGATACTTTAAGTTCCGCAGTCTGCCTTAACAAGGGCATGGCAAAGGAGGTTATGGCATACAATGGTATAACCACTCCCAAAGGCGTGCATATATATAAAGGCGATGACACTTCTAACACTGTGGGATATCCCTGTGTCGTTAAATCATGCTGTGGCGGTTCGAGTGTCGGCGTTACCATAGTTCATGAAGAGAACGCTTATGAAGCAGCGATCCTTGAGGGATTTAAGTATGATGACGAGGTCATCGTTGAGGAATATATAAAGGGAAGAGAGTTTTCTGTTGGTGTTATCGAAGGAAAAGCGCTCCCTGTTATAGAGATAGCTCCTCTTTCGGGATTTTACGACTACAAGAACAAATATCAGGCGGGAGCCACTGTTGAGACATGCCCTGCCAATATAGACGACAACAAGACAAAAGAGATGCAGATGTATGCCGAGAGAGCATTTAAGGCATTAAGACTGCGTGATTATGCAAGAATGGATTTCATAATGTCAGATGGTGGAAAGATCTATTGTCTGGAAGCAAACACGCTTCCTGGAATGACCAGTACATCTCTGATCCCCCAGGAAGCCAATGCCATCGGCATGAGTTTTGAACAGCTCATAGACAAGATAGCAATGATGGCTCTAAACAGAAAGAGCAGATAATACGGAAACTTAAAATGTTAAATTTGGAATTAATAAATGCAGTAGATGCCTGCGGCGGTGAAATATATCTGCCAAAGGGCAAAACAATTGAAGAATACAGCAATTTAAGGCCTGAGGGCGTGGTCCTTGATTCCAGAGAAGTGAAGATGAATTACATCTTTGTGGCTTATAAGGGTGAGAGAGTTGACGGACATGATTTCATCCCCCAGGTCATTGAAAAAGGCGCAATGGCCATTGTGTGTGAAAAGGTTCCGAAGGATGTCACATGCCCCTGTATAAAGGTTGATGACAGTTTGAAAGCCCTTATCGATATCGCATCTTATTACAGGGAAAAGATGGATATAATAACAGTTGGTATCGTTGGAAGTGTTGGCAAGACCAGCACAAAGGAACTTGTGGCAGGAGTGCTCTCACAGAAATACCGTGTTATGAAGGGGCTGGGAAATCATAACAATCTTCTGGGCCTTTCCCTTGAGATATTGAGACTGACTTCGGATATCGACATTGCGGTCCTCGAGATGGGGATCAGCGATTTCGGTGAGATGAAAAGACTTGCGAAACTGGTAAGACCCAATACCGTTGTGTTCACAAATATCGGTGAATGTCATCTTGAATTCTTAGGAGACAGGGACGGAGTCTTAAAGGCAAAGACCGAGTGCTTTGAATATATGGATCCCAAAGGATATGTTGTGCTCAACGGCCTTGATGACAAACTTGCGACTATAGGAGAGGTTCACGGAAAGAAACCTTTAAGGTGCGGAGCAAAAGAACAGGATGTCTATGCCGAGGATGTAAAAGTATCGGGTGTCTACGGCTCTACATTTACGATGAATATAAATATCGGTGAAAAAGAGTGCGGAAAGGTACATATAAGCATGCCCGGTGCGCATATGGTCGGCAATGCACTTGAAGCTGCGGCGGTAGGAAAGATATACGGGCTGACATTTGATGAGATATCAAAAGGCATAGAGGAGACAAAGTCGCTTCCCGGAAGATCAAATGTGATAGATACCGGAAGATATCTGATAATCGATGACTGCTACAATGCAAACGGAGCATCAATGAGGGCGGCCATAGATCTTTTAAGCACCGCGAACGGACGAAAGGTTGCCATACTCGGCGACATGTACGAGCTGGGTGAGCGTTCTGAAGAGATACACAGAGAAACAGGTGCCTATGCGGTATCAAAAGGCATTGAGGTTCTTGCCTTGGTCGGAAAAAATTCAAAGAGTATGTATGAGGCTGCAATGGGTTCTCTTATGTGCGAGATGCAGAGCATATCCTATTTTGAGACTGTTGATGAACTCAAAAAAAGACTCCCTTCCATGCTGGAAGAGAGCGATACCATACTTGTTAAAGCATCCCATGGTATGAATTTTGCCTCAGTCGTGGATTTTTTAAGCAAACTTAGCTGATATCATA
The DNA here is from genome assembly GCA_016286035.1 of Lachnospiraceae bacterium. Classification (GTDB taxonomy): domain Bacteria; phylum Bacillota; class Clostridia; order Lachnospirales; family Lachnospiraceae; genus Colinaster. Next base: position 14,023 of record JAEERY010000050.1, on the reverse strand, counting down.
CCAATGCTTTGTTATCGGCGTGCATTTTAACGATCTGGGAGCGTACAAGCTCGGGAAGAGCCTTAAGCTGCTCCTTGTCAAGATCCTTGGTTGGGATGGGCTTGCCGTATTCGAGTACTACATGAGCCTTTTTAAGCTTTGGAAACTGGTTTTCAAAAACCGCTGCAGAGTTGTTTATCGAAACAGGAACGATCTCACAGCCGCTCTTTGTTGCAATCTTAAAGCTGCCTGCCTTAAACGGGAGCATTTCGTCCTCGTTCTTGGCACGTGTTCCTTCGGGGAAGATAAAGATACTGATCCCTTCTTTAATGTAATCGATCGCTTTCAAAATGATCCCCATACTCTGCTTGAGATCTTTTCTGTCCATGAAAAGACATCTGAGATAGCGCATCCATACCCTGAGGGAAGGAACTTTCTCCACCTCGTTTTTTGATATAAAGCCTGTGGGTCTGGGAACATAAAGATAATTGATTATTATATCGAAATAACTCTGATGATTTCCTATATATAATACGCTTCTGTCAGTGGGTATGTTCTCAACGCCCTTTACGGTAATCTTGGTACCTGAGATAAAGACGACAACTCCGAATGCCCATTTTGCCCAGCCAAGAGCGCTTTTATCTCTTTTGGCAGGATTTATCTTACCAAGTATTGCTTCGTATATGATAATGGGAAACGAAAGAGTTAAGAACAGAAAAATAACTATCAGCAATATGATTAAACGGATCATTGTATACTCCATAAAAACGGCGCTAATACGGCCGGTATTTGTCCTTTAGGACAATGTAATTATATCGCAAGAGCTTATAGGAGACAATATGATACTGCTAAAAAACGGAAGGGTGATAGACCCTTACACAAACACGGACATGATCGCAGATGTCCTCATAAAAGATGACAAAATAGCACAGATAGAGCCAAATATCGATGTTTCTGTGTCTGAAAATGATGAGATCTATGACTGTACGGGATGTATAGTGGGCCCCGGACTTGTGGATATCCACGTTCATTTCAGGGATCCTGGATTCACATACAAGGAGGATATACTAAGCGGAGCAAAATGTGCCGCTGCCGGTGGGGTAACATCTGTTATATTAATGGCAAACACAAAACCGACAGTAGATACTCCGGAAACGCTTGAATACATCCTTGATAAAGCAAAACAGACTGATATACATGTATATACCTGCGCAAATATAACAAAGGGCATGCAGGGAAAGGAACTGACGGATTTTAGCGGTTTAAAGAGCCTTGGTGCTATTGGATTTACCGATGACGGTGTTCCCATAATGGATGAGGATCTTGTCATAAAGGCTATGAATGAGGCTGCTAAAAATGACGCTGTGCTGAGTTTTCACGAGGAAGATCCTTCATATATAGAAAATAACGGCGTTAATCACGGAAAGGCATCAGACCATTACGGGATAGGCGGAAGCGACAGGATGGCCGAGATATCAATGGTAAAAAGAGATATCGAGCTTGCGATAAAAACAGGTGCAAAGATCAATATACAGCATATTTCAGCAAAAGAGACGCTCGATCTTATAAGACAGGCAAAGAAAAGATGTACCGGTGAACAGATCATATATGCTGAAGCTACGCCGCATCATATAGCTTTAACCGAAGAAGCGGCCATAGAATACAAAACAAATGCAAAAATGAACCCTCCTCTCAGAACAGATGAGGACAGAAGGGCGATAATAGATGCGATCAAAGATGATACGATCGATTTTATAGCAACCGATCATGCTCCTCACGCTCCTGAGGAAAAAGAAAAGGAGATCACAAATGCTCCGAGCGGAATACTCGGTTTAGAGACCTCTCTGCCGATCATTTATGATGTTTTAGTCAGGGAAAACGGAATTTCCTGGATGAAAGTTTTTTGCAAGATGAGCCTAAATCCTGCAAGATTATATAAAATAAATGCAGGAAAACTTGCAAAAAACGAAATAGCAGATGTTGTTGTTTTTGACGAAAAGACATCATGGAAGTATGAAAAAACGATGTCTAAATCGAAAAACAGCCCGTTTTTGGGGCATGAATTCGGTGGTAAAATTGCACTAACAATAAGTTCAGGTAAAGTGGTATATAACAACATCTGACAGCAATATCTTGCAATTATTATAATTGAACATACAATATATAGAAAGAACAGGTATAACAAACATGAAGAAGAAAGCATACGGATTTGTTATAAGAAGTGAAGAGATATCTGCTGATATCTACAGCATGTGGATAGAGACGGATCTGGCAAAAGATGCAAACCCGGGACAGTTTGTCGGATTGTTCACCTCGGATAAGTCAGCATTGCTTCCAAGACCGATAAGCATCTGCGAGGTCAATCGTGACAAAACAGCCATAAGACTTGTTTACAGGATCGCGGGAGAGGGCACAAGACAGTTCTCACATTACCAGGCAGGAAGGAGAGTCGCTCTCCTTGGAGTACTGGGAAACGGTTTTCCTTATGAAAAAGCCACAGGAAAACATGCTCTGCTTATGGGCGGAGGCATAGGAATACCGCCGATCTTAGAGCTTGCAAAGAAGCTGAGTGACTGCGCGGAGAAGGTAAGCTGCGTTATCGGATACAGAAACAGCGATACTTTCCTTTTGGAAGAGCTTGAACAGTATGCTGACGTATATGTTGCCACCGAGGACGGAAGCCTTGGAACAAAAGGAAATGTCATCGATGCACTCGAAAACAACAAATTAAATCCTGATATAATATATGCATGCGGTCCCATGCCGATGTTAAGAGGGATAAAAAACTGGGCGGAACCCAGAGGAATTGAAGCCTATATATCGCTTGAAGAGCGCATGGCATGCGGTGTCGGAGCGTGTCTGGGCTGTGTATGCACAACAAAGGAAGTGGATCATCACAGCCATGTCAACAACACGAGGATATGCACAGACGGTCCCGTATTTGACAGCAGGGAGGTGATGATATAATGGCAAAAACAAGTGTAAATATAGCCGGAGTGGAATTTAAGAATCCCGTTGTGACCGCATCGGGTACTTTCGGTTCGGGAATGGAATACGGTGAGTTTGTCGACCTTAACAGACTGGGCGGAGTAGTCACAAAAGGTGTTGCAAATGTACCGTGGCCAGGAAATCCCACCCCCAGGATAGCTGAGGTGTACGGAGGTATGTTAAATGCCATAGGACTTCAGAATCCAGGTGTTGACGTGTTTATTGAGAGAGATCTTGAGTTTTTAAAGGATTATGATACCAACGTTATTGTGAATGTCTGCGGGAAATCCGTTTCGGATTATCTTGAGGTCGTTGAGAGATTAAATGATAAAAATGTGGATATGATGGAGATAAACATCTCATGTCCCAATGTCAAGGAAGGCGCGATAGCATTCGGACAGAAAGCCGAGTCGGTATTTGATATCACAAAGAGGATAAAGGATATCGCAAAGAAACCCGTCATAATGAAGCTAAGCCCCAATGTCACCGATATCACCGAGATGGCACGTGCTGCGGAAGCGGGAGGTGCGGATGCGATATCACTGATAAATACGATAACCGGAATGAAAATCGATATAAACAGAAGAAAGTTCGTGCTTGCAAACAAGACGGGCGGTATGTCGGGACCCGCGATAAAGCCTGTTGCGGTAAGGATGGTATATCAGTGTGCAAATGCCGTAAAGATACCTATCATAGGCATGGGAGGTATCGCAAATGCCGAAGATGCCATCGAATTCATGATGGCGGGGGCGACAGCGGTAGCCGCAGGAGCCATGAATTTCGTTAATCCTTATCTTACAGAAGAGCTGGTTGACGGTATTGAGGCATTTCTTGATAAGAATAAGATAGAAGATATCCATGAGATCATAGGATGTGTCAAATAAAACATATGTTATTAAAAAAGGAACCGTTATAGCGGTTCCTTTTCTCTTACCATTATGCTGATATGGCAGTCAGCCATATATTCGTAGTTCATGTCCAAACAATAGTCTATATGGATCTCCATCGTGTTATCGGTCTCGATACGGGAGATGTTCTTTGTTTTAAAGCCTAAAGTGAAGCCTCCGAACTGAGTATCGTAGTTTACAAACTTTTTGGTCCCGACACGAAACGGTATCTCAACATTTACGGCACCGCGTTTTGTTACGATAACGTCGTTAAAGCCGATCTTTATGAGACATTTGGTCATTTCTTCACCGTTTCCGTGATCCTCGTTGTACATAAGATACTGTTTGTCATCGCGGAAAAAATAGCGACCCTTGTATTCATCGGCTATGCTTTCGGGGGATGAGTCTTTGCCTATCTGCAGGCCTTTGATGGATATAAGAACATTTTCAGTCATTTGCCTTATCCTTTTCAGAGCGTATCCTGCTGACTATTGAGGCCTCCTGGTTCTTGATGTGTGCAGAGATCTCCTTTGTGGCAGCTTCCATATCGCCGTTTACTATGGCATCACAGATCCTTCTGTGCTCCTCGACCAGCTTCTGGTGACCGTCCTTGTCCTTTATGTATTCGAAACGATACCTGTACATCTGCTCGGCGAGGTTGTTTACCATCTGACCGAGTCTCATGTTTCCCGTAGCATCAAATATGGCATCATGGAATTCGACATCGGCTTTTGCTATCATTCCCGCATCATCCGTTCCCGCAAGATCTTCAAAAGCGAGCCTTTTTTCGTTCAGGATCTCTTTCTGTTCATACGTTATGCGTTTGCAGGCAAGTTCCACTGCGAGTTTTTCAAGAGCTAGTCTTACTTCGAGAACATCCGTTAGGCTTTTTTCGGTAATGCTGGCAACCTGGGCACCTTTTCTGGGTACCATGATGACAAGTCCCTCAAGCTCGAGCTGTCTTATGGCCTCTCTTATGGGGGTTCTCGAAACTCCGAGCTTGTTTGCAAGGTGTATCTCCATTAGCCTTTCGCCGGGTTTTAATTCTCCGGTCAGTATAGCCTGTCTTAGAGTTTTGAATACAACATCTCTTAAAGGAAGAAATGCGTCCTGCATGTAATTTTCCATGTTATGTACCTTACCGTTCCTTTCTGATAATGTCTATAACTGTGTGATAATACATGTGCTGTCTGAGAATCCCGTTACACATCCGAATGCCACTTCACCTGTCTTTAGCACTTTATCAAGAGCGTTTTTTGCCGTTTCTTCATCTTCAAAAAGGGCAAAGACGGTAGGCCCGCTGCCGCTCATCAGGGAATTCAGGGCTCCGGCATCCTTTAAAGTCTTTTTTATCATTGATATGACGGGATATCTTGTCTCCGTAACGTTTTCGAGGATGTTTTCCATCTTTGAAGCGATAAGTCTTATATCGCCTTCATCTATGCCTCTTAGCATTCCGTCGATATCGGGATGTTTTTTGATCGTGTCAACATGAAGGTTCTCATATACATACTTTGTTGAGACTCCTATATGCGGCTTTGCAACGACCACAAAGCATTTGGGCGCATGCTTAAGAGGAGTGAGCACCTCTCCGATACCTTCCGAAAGCTGTGTGCCGCCTTCTATGCAGTAAGGAACATCAGCGCCGATCCTTACACCGATCTCTTTAAGCTCTTTTGTACTCATACCGAGAGAAAAGAGAGTGTTTATGCCAACGAGTGTGGCAGCCGCATCACTGCTTCCGCCGGCCATTCCGGCAGCAATGGGTATATTCTTTACAAGGCGTATATCAAGTCCCTTTTTTATACCTGCCTTACTCATTATAAGATCTGCCGCTTTGTAAATGAGATTTGACTTGTCACATTCAAGAGTCTCATTATTGCAGTATATTTTTATAAGGTCATCGTCTCTCTCTTCTATATATAATTCATCACAAAGTTCAAGAGTCTGCATGATCATACGGACTTCGTGATAGCCGTCATCACGTCTTCTTATGACATCGAGACCAAGATTTACCTTGGACATAGCACTGATCTTCATGATAATCACCACCGTTTTGTATTTTGTATATTGTGTACAATATACAAAGATTGTACTAAAAAAAATACAATAAATCAATATAGCCTATAAAGATTTGAAGTAAAAAAACCGATAAAACGATTACAAGGAGGTGTCGACATGAGTGTGAACGGAGTTACAAGCGGTGTTTCTGCGTATAGTAATTACACTTCCGCAACAAAGATGGAAAGCGCCCCAAAGGCTGCTGAAAGTCAGAGTGCTTCGAGTGCTGCAGCTCAATCCGGTGTTGTATATGAACCCAGCAAGGAAGCTGTAACAGACAGTGTAAAGAAGACATATACGCCAAATACGGAACTGGTTAACAAGTTAAAAGCGGATGTTGAAGCCCGTACGAATCAGCTTAAGAGCCTTGTTGAGAAGCTTATTACCGGACAGGGTAATGCTATCGGACAAAGTGATGATATCTGGAGTTTCTTAAGAACGGGAAACTTTACGGTTGATGCCGAGACAAAGGCTCAGGCACAGAAAGATATCGCTGAAGACGGATACTGGGGTGTTGAACAGACATCAAGCAGGATACTTGATTTTGCAAAGGCATTGACAGGTGGTGATCCTGACAAGGTTGAACAGATGAGAGATGCTTTCAAAAAGGGATTTGAACAGGCCACAAAGACATGGGGCGGCAAGCTTCCCGATATTTCTCAGAGAACCTATGAGGCAACACTTAAGAAGTTCGATGACTGGGCAGAAGAGTCTAAAATTTCATAACGGATATTTAATTGATTTTTGCAAGAGGATTAATTAGATAGATAAAGCGGAACCTGAGGGAGGTTCCGCTTTGCTTTTATCACTATTTGATCGGCTTTGCACCTGCTTTTTCCTGAGCTGCCTCAAGAGCTTTTTTGAAGCGGCTTTTCTTTTTTGGCTCCTTGATGATCGGCTTTCCGTGAAGTCCTTTCACCTCAGTGATATACATACCGCTCACGCTTGCCTTTACTTCCTTTTTAACCGGAACATCATCAAATATGTTCTCATCGCATATGAGAGTCATGATTTGAGGTCCGATCTTGGCTTTTACAACCGGTACCTTTGAGTTACGCATGATCTTGGGAGTCTGTTCAACAACCTGTGCAGGGAATCCCGCATCCTTTAATTTCATGCGCTTCTTGTCGATGATCAGCATTGAAACAGACTGTTTTGCGGCATCTATGGCCTCTTTCTGTTCCGCCTGCTTCTTCTGGGCCTTTTTACCCAGGAAATATAATACAACTATCGCGATTATCAGTATGGCGATGATAACAAGCGATACTATGACACCTGTACTCACTTAATAACCTCCTCCTTGTATCGGCCCCATATGTCAGCTTGAGGGGCAACACACGCTTTAAAGATTTTATCATTTTATGTGATGAAAGGCAAGAAACACTTTAATAACAGCAAAAAATATGATATAAATAAGAATTGATATGCTTAGATTTTAAAATGGAGAATATTATGAAAAAGAGACTTTTAACATTATTGGTCGCAGCGGTAAGTGTATTAACATTAAGCGCATGCACGGAACAGACAGATATCACAAAGGTAAATCCTGATAAATACATCACTTCCATGAGCGAATACAAGGGACTGACCCTGGAAGCAGAACAGAGGGAAGTTACCGATGAGATGGTCGAAAACAGGATAAAGTACGCACTCGAGAGCTCACTTGAGACTATCGAAGTTACCGGAAGGGCATTAAAGAACGGCGATATCGCAAACATCAACTATGAAGGAAAAATTGACGGTGTTGCATTTGAGGGCGGTTCAAATATGGGACAGGATCCTTACGATCTTGAGATCGGATCAGGCATGTTCATCCCCGGTTTTGAGGAAGGCCTCATAGGAATGCAGAGTGGCGAGACAAGGGATATAACGGTTACATTCCCCGAGGAATATCCCGCAGAACACCTTGCAGGCAAGGAAGCAGTGTTCACTGTTGTGCTTAACAGCATAAAGGAACAGAGAGTTCCCGAACTTAACGATGAGTATGTTGCAGGACTTGGCATAGAGAATGTAAACACTGTTGAAGGACTTAAGGTTTATATGCGTCAGCAGCTCGAGATCGAAGCTAAAAACGATTACGAGACCCAGCTTAACAACGAAGCCATGACAAAGATGCTCGAGATCTGTCAGTTCACTGATGAGGTTCCCGAGGAGAGATATAAATACTACTATGACAATGTAGTGAACATGGATACAGAGTATGCGACCCAGTTTGGTACCGATCTTGAGACGTTTGTTACAACCTACTATGGATTCGCAAACACAGACGAGTACTACAAGCAGGTTGAGGATTCGGCTATGCAGGCTGTACAGATCGACCTTGTATCATCAAAGATCTTAAAGAGTGCCGGTGAGAAGGTCACAGACAAGATGGTAGAGGCAGATATTGAGGAAAATCTGTCAAATTACGGTGTGTCATCCGTTGAGGAGTTCAAGAATAATTACAATTATGATGAGTACAAGTCATACCTTATAAATAAGAAGGCACTTGATATCATCATTGAGAACGCAAATATCGTGGCACCCGCAGCAACACAGGATGTTGAGGAAGTCAGCGAATAAATACCTATAGATTAAGAGAGGTTTTGATCATGGATCTTACAAACATTAAAGAACTGTTTCGTAACAAAGAAGAATATTTTGATAAGGAAGTGACTATCGGCGGATGGGTCAGAGGTAACCGTGATTCGAAGAGTTTCGGATTCCTTGTTATCAATGACGGTACGTTTTTTGAGGCACTTCAGGTCGTATATGCCGATAAACTGGATAATTTCGACAAGATCACAAAGTTAAATGTCGGATCTGCAGTAGTTGCAAAGGGTAAGATCGTTGCGACTCCCGATGCAAAGCAGCCTTTTGAGATGCAGGCAAGCGAGATAATGATAGAAGGTGAGTCAACACCCGATTATCCTCTTCAGAAGAAGAGACATACATTTGAGTATCTTCGTACGATATCTCATTTAAGAGCGAGAACAAACACATTTGAGGCCGTGTTCAGAGTAAGATCGGTGGCAGCTTACGCTATCCACAAATTCTTCCAGGAGAGAGGCTTTGTGTATGTTCATACACCCATAATCACGGGCAGTGACTGTGAGGGTGCGGGAGAGATGTTCCAGGTCACAACACTTGATATGAATGAGCTTCCCATGACAGAGGACGGCAAGGTTGATTTCTCACAGGATTTCTTCAACAAGCCCACAAACCTTACCGTAAGCGGACAGCTTAACGTTGAGACCTATGCATTCGCATTCAAGAACGTTTACACATTCGGTCCCACATTCCGTGCTGAGAATTCAAACACGACCCGTCATGCGGCAGAGTTCTGGATGATCGAGCCCGAGATGTGCTTTGCAGACCTTCAGGATGACATGATGTGTGCAGAGGCAATGCTCAAATACGTTATCAGATATGTGCTTGACAACTGCCCTGAAGAGATGAATTTCTTTAACAACTTTGTTGATAAAGGCCTTATAGAGCGTCTTGAGCATGTGGTAAACAGCGACTTTGGACGTGTTACATATACAGATGCGATAAAGATCCTTGAAAAGAACAACGATAAGTTTGATTACAAGGTATTCTGGGGATGCGATCTTCAGACAGAGCATGAGAGATTCCTAACAGAGCAGGAATTCAAGAGACCTGTATTCGTTACTGATTATCCGAAGGATATAAAGGCCTTCTATATGAAGCTTAACGAGGACGGAAAGACCGTTGCGGCATGTGACTGTCTTGTACCCGGTATCGGTGAGATCATCGGCGGTTCCCAGCGTGAGGACAACTATGAGCTTTTGGAGAAGCGCATGGAGGAGATGGGCCTTAACAAGGAAGATTATGATTTTTATCTTGATCTTCGTAAATACGGTTCAGCAAGACATGCAGGCTTCGGACTTGGTTTCGAGCGTTGCATAATGTATTTAACAGGCATGGGTAACATCAGAGACGTTATACCTTTCCCCAGAACCGTTAATAACTGCGAATTGTAAGGAGATTTAGGATAGATGGAAACAGAAAAGAAAATAATGCTGTCGGGCATTCAGCCCAGCGGCGATCTGCATCTTGGAAATTATCTTGGAGCCATAAAGAACTGGGCAGACAGGGTAAATGAATTCGAGTGTTACTATTTCATGGCAGATCTGCATACCATAACCGTAAGACAGGATCCCAAGGAATTAAGAAGGCGTTCTATAGAGATGCTGGCTCTTTACATTGCCTGCGGTCTCGATCCCGAGAAGAACACTCTGTTCTTACAGTCACATGTACCGGCTCATGCACAGCTCGGATGGGTCCTTGACTGTTACACGATGTTCGGTGAACTGAGCCGTATGACACAGTTTAAGGATAAGTCAGAAAAGCATAAAGACAATATCAATGCGGGACTCTTCACATATCCTTCTCTTATGGCAGCAGATATATTGCTCTATCAGCCTCACTACGTACCCGTGGGAGAGGATCAGAAGCAGCATGTTGAATTAACACGTGATCTTGCAATACGTTTCAACAACATCTACGGAGATGTGTTCCGTGTGCCTGAACCGTATATCAGTAAGGTGGGAGCCCGTATCTACGGACTTACAACACCCGGTTCAAAGATGTCAAAATCAGAGCCCAACGGTTGTGTATTCCTTATGGATGAGCCCGATGTGATCTTAAAGAAATTCAAGCGTGCGGTTACAGATTCCGATACGGAAAGATGCGTTCATTACGATAAGGAAAACAAGCCAGGAGTAGCAAATCTCATGGCTATCTATTCAACGATAACCGGAAAGAGCTATGATGAGATAGAAAAAGAGTTTGAGGGACAGGGCTACGGTGTGTTCAAGCCTGCTGTAGGCGAGGCTGTTGTTGAGACACTTAAGCCTATCCGTGAAGAGGCAAAGCGTTTGATAGCAGATAAGGCCTACCTTGATTCCGTATATAAGGAAGGTGCCGAAAAGGCTTCTTACATAGCTAACAAGACATTGCGAAAGGTATATAAGAAGGTCGGTTTCTATCAGCTGTAAACAGATTTTTTTAAAGAGGCGTACTTGTTGATGAGAAGATTAAGAAAAGCATTACTGTTAATCTTAATATTGTGTCTGACCATATCAACAGGTGTCAGTGCGACCACTATCGATGAATTAAAGAAGCAGAAGAAAGAGACCCAGAAACAGCTCGATGAGGCAAATGAAGATATTTCAGAGCTTACCGAGGTCAGAAAGGGTATCACCGATGAGATCGAGCAGATCGATGATGAACTGGTCGAGGTGATGACATCCATCAGTATCTTAGAGGATGAGATAGCTGATATAGAGGCTCAGATAGAAGTCAAAAAGGCTGAACTTGAGGAAGCCATAAGGATCAAAGAGGAACAGTATGAGGCCATGAAGGCCCGTATCAAGTTCATGTATGAGAAAGGCGATGCCACATACGCTCAGCTGGTCTTTGAGGCAAAGACGATGGGTGACCTTGTAAACAAGGCCGAATACATCGATGAAATGTATACCTATGACCGCCAGAAGCTCGCGGAATATATAGCTGCAATGGAAGCGGTTGAAGCTGCCAAAGCAGCACTTGAGGAGACTCAGGAAGAACTTGAGACGACTCATTATGAACTTGAGCAGGAACAGGATGAGCTTAACACACTCCTTGCACAAAAAAAGGAAGAGGCTGAAGATTACGATAATCAGATAGCCAAGGCCAAGCAGGAGGCGGCAGCATACAAGGCTCAGATCAAGCAGCAGAATAATCAGATAAGAAAGCTTGAAGAAGAAGCCAGAAAGAAAGCTGAGGAAGAGAAGAGAAAAGCGGAGGAAGCAAAGAAAAAAGCGGCCGAAGAGGCAGCCAAAGTCAACTCGGACAGCTCGGAATCATCATCTTCGTCAAGCAGCAGTACGGATACTGCAACGACAATAAACAATTCATCCGGCAGCGGTACGGGTAAGGATATAGCAAATTATGCCTGCAAATTCATAGGTAATCCCTATGTTGCGGGAGGAACAAGCCTTACCGACGGTGCTGACTGTTCGGGATTTACCATGTCTGTATATCAGGCATTCGGTTACAGCCTGCCCAGAAGTTCCACGGCACAAAGGAATGCCGGAACGGGAGTTACATATGCCGAAGCCCAGCCGGGTGATATCATATGCTATGCGGGACATGTGGCGATCTATATAGGTAACGGTCAGATCGTTCATGCATCCACTCCGGCATCGGGAATAAAGATCGGCTCAGCCACATACAGAGAGATACTGGCTGTAAGAAGGATCGTATAAAAACAAGCCTGGGTAAGTTATAAACTTTGCCTCAGGCTTTAAATTATGAAAGGATACAGTTGATTAATGGAAAGAGAGAAAGTCATAGTCCTTGATTTCGGAGGACAGTACAATCAGCTTGTTGCAAGACGTGTCAGGGAATGCAACGTTTACTGTGAGATCTATTCTTACAGGACCGAACTTGCAAAGATAAAGGAAATGAACCCAAAGGGTATCATCCTTACGGGCGGACCTAACAGCTGCTATGAGGAGGGTGCACCCACATATGATAAGGGGCTCTTTGAACTGGGAATCCCGGTGCTTGGTCTGTGCTATGGTGCACAGCTTATGATGCAGGTCCTTGGCGGCAAGGTAGAAAGAGCACAGGACAGAGAGTACGGAAAGACAAGAACTCTTATAGACAAAAGATCTTCTCTTTTTTCAAATACAGGTTCTTTGCTTGACAGTGACAAGCCTTTTGCAGGTCCTCTTACCGCAAAAGAGATGAATAACAAGAGCTTTGATGAAACGGATACACTCGTGACTCAGGTATGGATGAGCCATTTCGATTACATATCAAGGCTGGCTGATGGCTTTATGCCCGTTGCATATACGGAGAACTGTCCCTATGCTGCGGCTCAGAATACCGATGCAAAGCTTTATGCGATACAGTTCCATCCTGAAGTGTTACATACCCTTGAGGGAACAAAGATACTATACAACTTCGTAAGAAACATCTGCGAATGTGCAGGTGACTGGAGGATGGATTCGTTTGTTGAAACGTCCATTAAAAACATCCGCGAAAAGGTAGGAAACGGAAAAGTACTTCTTGCACTTTCGGGCGGTGTGGATTCTTCGGTGGCAGCAGGCCTTTTATCAAGAGCAATAGGAAAGCAGCTTACCTGTGTCTTTGTTGATCACGGCCTTTTGAGAAAAGATGAAGGAGATGAGGTAGAGGCTATATTCGGACCTGAAGGTAACTTTGACCTTAACTTCATCCGTGTAAATGCACAGGAAAGATACTATAAAAAACTTGCCGGTGTTTCAGAGCCTGAAAGAAAAAGAAAGATCATAGGCGAGGAATTCATAAGGATATTTGAAGAGGAATCAAAGAAGATCGGAGCAGTTGATTATCTGGCTCAGGGTACGATATATCCCGATGTTGTGGAAAGCGGTCTCGGAGGTGAATCCGTTGTTATCAAATCCCACCACAATGTAGGTGGATTGCCGGATTTCGTTGATTTCAAAGAGATAATAGAACCGTTAAGGGATCTTTTTAAGGATGAGGTCAGAAAGGCAGGGCTCGAACTGGGACTTCCCGAACGTCTCGTATTCAGACAGCCCTTCCCCGGTCCGGGACTCGGAGTTAGGATAGTCGGTGAAGTAACGGCAGACAAGGTACGTATCGTACAGGATGCCGATGCCATATACAGAGAAGAAGTGGATAAGGCAGCAGCTGAATATAAGGTATCGCACGGTGAAGATCCCGACTGGATGCCCAACCAGTATTTTGCGGCTCTCACAAACATGCAGTCTGTAGGTGTTATGGGTGATGAGCGTACTTATGACTATGCTATCGCTGTTCGTGCTGTTAAGACTATAGATTTTATGACTGCAGAAGCTGCAAATATTCCGTGGGAAGTTCTTCAGACGGTAATGAGCCGTATCATAAACGAGGTACGCGGAGTAAACAGAGTATTCTATGACTTAACATCTAAACCTCCGGGAACGATAGAGCTCGAATAATTAACGAAGTCTGAAGAATACTGTATTTATGCGGATTCTAAGGATTTTGAAAAGCGATTTGATAACAAAATGATAACACTTGATAACTGAGCATTATTTATGAGTAATGCAAAAGGTTAGCAGGTGAGGTTT
>JAEERY010000049.1 GCA_016286035.1 Lachnospiraceae bacterium | reverse complement strand
TAAAGGCTCTCATCTCCTGCCTGGAACAATTCCTGTGTAGTGAAAGGCACAAAGATCGCAGTGCTTGATGTAGTCATGCCGCGCTGGATCTCTATCAGATTGTTTGCAAGAGGAAGTGAGCTCATAAGCCCCTGCTCCTGCTGGAAATCAAGTCTCACAAGATTGCAGTTGTGCTTCTGTGCTATGGACTTTGCCTGGAACACATTGTTCTCAAGCTCCTGCTCCGTCTTTCCGGTATTGAGTACCAGGAATGTCAAAAGGAACATTCTCTCGTTCTGGCTCTGCAGCTCCTTAAGGAGTGACTTCGCATCCTTACCGAAAGTCGCAAGATCCGAAGGTATGATGTCCATATCGTATCCGGCACGTACCGCTTTCTTCTGTTCCTCGATCTTACTTCTGTCCAGTTCTGTAATCGTGTGCTTTACTGTCTTTATCGCCTCGTTCTGGTCCACCGATCTGATGTGCATCGTTACAATCTGACTGGATTCCATATTGAGGAAATCTGCAAGCATCCTGTCGCTGATATCCGAAGCGTCGATTGATAAAAAGCTCATGGCTCCGTAAAGGCTTCCCATAGTAAACTTCTTACCGTTCGGGAATCCGAAGCTGCTGGGAGCGATGAAGTCCTTTACCGAAAGTCCCGAACCGGTCAGATACTTCCAGTCGAAACTGAACTTCTCCCTGTCTCCCATATGGAACTGCTGATGCATAAGTGCAAGCCTTTCTTTTCCGTTAAGGGTTCTTGCCTGCACACCGAGACGTTTGAAATTGTTCAGGATATCCGTCTCGATATGAATGATCCTGGGCTTTGCAGCCTTCATGGAATCCGCATGGATCCCGAATGTCAAAAACTTGGTCTTTGTAAGACCGTTATTACCGGCTTCCATCTGATGAAACAGCATTGAACTGTATTCATCTCTTACGCCGTTGAACTCATCCTTCCTGTGAGGGATCGCTATCCCGGTCCTGAAATCATCAATGTCCGTTGCCATATTCATGAAGGAAAGCTCGAAGTTAACCGAACTGTCAAAGAAGTTAAGGAATGCACACCACTCCTCAAAGATCTCCGTCTTATCCTCCTGAAGTGCAAGCTGGTAATTGATGTCCTGGAACTGTATTGTCTTTGTGTAGTAATCACTCCCGATCCTGCAGATACCGTCCTGGAACATCCTGTCAAAAGGAATGGACTGCTGCGCTGTTCTCGGGATGCCGTCATCCCCGCTCGCCTGCTCGATAATGCGCTTTACTTCTTTCTTTTCAGCTGCAGTCAGATTAGCGGGAAGTTTTAAGTCTCTTTTCTCTTTTTTCCTGAAAATACTGATCAAAGTCAGGTTCCTCCTTTCTGTGTCTGTTCCTCTCCGGCTCCATCGCCAGGTTATACATGATGATGTTTATGATCTCATCGTTTGCCTGCGCATATCTTTCAAGCGCTGCATAGTTATTGTTTGTCTTATAAGGTCTTTCCTTCGGCCTTATGAACGTTGCCTCTATCAGATGTCCCAAAATGACTTCAAGGTGCTGACCGTTCTTCTCATACATGGCAAGAAAAAAGAATGGCATCATGATGACCATCATTCCCATAGCCGCAGAACTTGTCGAAGCAATCTGCTTTATCAGAAAGAATGACGGCACCCCGAGGAGTGCCGCCACCGAAAAGCAGACCAGCTGTCTTTTTGTCAGATTGAACATCACCTTACTCTTTACCTTCGTAAGATCACGAGGCACAGATATATATGATGCTGCCATAACTGTATTCCTTTCTTTTAATGTGCATGAAGGATACTCTTGGCTACGGCTCCCGTCTTAAAGAGCGTAAACGCAAGAAGGATCGTGTATCCCATAACTCCCCACAGGGAGCCGATGATGTCTGTTGTAAATGATACGGTCTGAATAAGTACCGCATATATTCCGACACACACCATGATCAGGAACCCCTGGAAGCCCAGTGCAAAAAGTGATCTTAAATAGTTCTGTCCGATCATGCTCTGCTCCTTGTTTCCAAAAGTTGCAAAAGGGATCGGTGCAAGGCTGACCATGAGATAGATCTCAATCATTCTTGCATATACAATGACAAAGATCAGTGCAGATAAGATATAGATCAAAAACTGCACCACGAATGACTGAAGGAATATCGAAAGAAGTGGTCCGATATCCATCGCCTCAAGCGTTGTCTGCATCGATGCGAGCGTGCTGTCATCTATCGCTGTCGAGTCGGCTATGATACCGCCCGATTCCGTGACTACATGCTGTGCCACATCGAATACCGCCATTGTGATATTCATCGTATTTGTTATAAGCATCACTGCTACAAAGGTTTTGAAGATCCATTTCCAGAAGATCCAGGTTTCAAAATGTGCCAGATTATTATGGCTGATGACCAGCTGGATCAACTCATAACAGGCTATGAACGTTAAGATGATGCCGGCGATCGGCATGATCACATTCTCAGAGAGAGTTGAGATCATGGTATAGACCGCTGGCTGAAAGTCGGCAGGAGATGTTCCTACCTCAGTTGCTATCGCACCGACCTGATCGTTTACCGACTGGAAGGTGTTGCTGATATTGTCCATGATTCCTGAAACAAGAAGCTCGCGAAACCAGTCCTCGATTGACTCAAGTATGCTGTCCACTTGTTACCTCCTGTTCTTCCGGGAGCCGGGATCCTCGTCCCGGCTCCGATTCTTTAGTCCGTATCCTTCAGATCAACCGAAGAGTCCGGAAAGGAGAGGTACAAGGGTGATACCGATGAGGGCAACACCACCTCCGGCCATGAGCTGCTTCATGCCCTGGCTCTTTGCACCGGGGTTATCATTACCGTAACCTTCCATGAGGTTGATTGCTCCCCAAATGCCAAGACCTGCACCAAGTGCAACTACGAGTGTCTGAAGTACGCCTACTGCGCTGTTGAAAAATTCCATGATTAAATTC
>JAEERY010000048.1 GCA_016286035.1 Lachnospiraceae bacterium | reverse complement strand
GATGGACTTTGCATCGCGGATGCACTGGTTTGTCAAAGCAGAGGGAAGGTCTGCATCCACATCAGCAGTTGTATATCTGCTGATAGGTTCAACATTTAGAGCAACAGAAACAAGACTGTTAACGGTCTTTATATACTCGTTCATAGTCTGGGTGATAAAGTCCTTTTGCTCTTTAGTCATGTGGAGTTTTATTGTTTCTGATAGCTGCATATGTTTGTCACCTCAAACATATTATAGCAAACATATGTTCTGTTTTCAATATGAAGTGGGAAAGATCACGCTCTCATCCCACGGTTAAAACCGTGGGCTTTCCCGCTTAATAATTGTTGTAAAGAGCTTGTAGCCAGAGGAGTAGAGATGGAAGCATATTCTGTGGAAGACCAGGGAAGAAGCGTATGCTTTCATGTTTTCGTATATAATGTTCAGCCGGGGATCGAAATAGATTATAAGACCGGTGAGAGCAAAGCGTTTAAGTAGGTTGTAATATAAGTATATTGAGAAAGGGCAGTCGCATACCTGTCCTTTTTTTGCCCTCTGATTATAAATTGGCAGTTAATTCCATTCCGAAAAAATATTGTCCTAAATAAATATGTAATTTATAATTATATCTGACAGGTAGATTGTTTTGCTATACCAGGCAAATATAAAGAGGATTAAATAATGAAACGTACGATCAAAACAAAGCTTACAGCAGCTGTCATCATCATAGTGGCAGTAGTAATGTTAGTATCCACTTCCATAATAGTGGGGACTTCAAGTAAGAATCTTACAGAACACCTTAAAAAGGAACTTCAGTTTTCGGCAGATAAGTATGCCAACTCCATCAATAGCTGGATAGAGCATCAGATAGGTCTCAATACTGCGGCAGCGACATCCCTGAAAGCCCTTCCAGACAGCAGTTATGACCATGATCATATGCAGGCGATAGTCACTACCGAATCGGACGGACGAGATGAACTTCTTAACCTTTACTACGGAACCGAAGAAAAGGAATTTATTCAGACAGATCCCAATGGCGAGACACCCGAGGGATACGATCCTACGGCAAGAGGATGGTATAAGGCTGCCAAGGCTGCAGGAACAACCATTGTTACGGATCCTTATATGGATGTCCTCATAGGAGGCATGTGCATAACCATAGCATCTCCGGTATACAGGGACGGTAAGCTCGCAGGAGTGCTCGGTGCGGATTATACACTCGGATATATAGAAGGTATACTTAACAGTATCCCCTATGATCCCGGCGAATACGGTTTCCTGACCGACTCATCGGGCAATTATGTAATGCATGAAAATCCCGATTTTCTTCCGGGTGAAGACACGGCAGTCGCAGTATCAAACGCTATGCCCGGTCTTTCTGCGCTTATCAATTCTCCCGGAACTACAACGGTCAAGACAAAAGACTATAACGGCGAATCCAATTATTTCGTAACTTCAAGCATATCAGGCTGTAACTGGCTTTTAGGTCTTGCAACACCCGAAAAAAACATCACCTCCGGCATATACAGCCTTATTATCTTAAGTGTGCTCATAGCGATCGTTGCCATCGTTGCGGTTATCATCATCATGACCGCGCTGATCAGACAGCAGCTTGCTCCCATGGAACAGATGAAAGTGTTTATCACCGATAAGATCATAGGCAGTGAAAACTCAATAGAAACATCTTCCGAAGTGGAACAGATCAAATATCTTTTATCAGAGCTTGAGACACGCTTTATCGATACCATACATAAGACCAAGAAAGAGTCTGAAACCATCCGCGAAAAAATGATATCCGCATCCGATAAGATAAACGGTATCAATGACAGCATCTCAGAAATAAATGAAGCCATGCATCGCACCGAAGGCGGTATCATGGAACAGACCAACAGCATACAGAGCATCGAATCTATCTGCAATGACGTTACCGAGGCGTCCGATTCCTTTGCACGGGATACAAAACTCATGAGCGAAAAAACCGATGAAATAATACACAGAGTCAAAGCCATGGTACCCGATATCCTGAATAATAAGAAGCATGCGGTCGAAGTTACGACCAGATCCAAAGACGATCTTGAGACCGCACTTCACGGTATCAAAGTAATAGAGCAGATAGTCGAAGTTGCCAAAGCGATCCAAAGTATCGCCAACCAGACTAATCTTCTTGCACTGAATGCCTCTATCGAGGCAGCAAGAGCCGGTGATGCAGGGCGTGGATTTGCGGTTGTTGCGGATGAGATAAATTCACTGAGTGTAACGACCGGAAATGAGATCGATAAGGTCAATTCTCTTGTTTCGGAGGTTATGTCCAATATAAGACGTCTCTCCGATGTAAGCGAACAGATCATCAGGTTCTTAAATGAAAACGTGCTTCCCGATTATGATAATCTTGAGACTCTTGCAAACAATTATATGGAGGATGCAAATTACTACAGCGATGTCAGCAGGGAATTGGGAGCAGGTGCAGGCAAGC
This sequence comes from Lachnospiraceae bacterium, assembly GCA_016286035.1. GTDB lineage: Bacteria > Bacillota > Clostridia > Lachnospirales > Lachnospiraceae > Colinaster. The sequence goes on along the minus strand of JAEERY010000048.1, from coordinate 596 downwards.
TGAATTCATCGGTGGTTGAGATAAGCCATGTGATCGAATCGATAACCAGTGCCCAGGATGAACTTAACAATGCCGTTCACGATATTTCGGGCAGTATGCAGAACATTACTTTATCAAGTGAAAATGTATCTGATGAGACCAGGGACGTAATGGAGAGTATCAGTACTCTTCAGGATACCACAGGCCGTTTCAACGTATAACAATACCGAGAGAGTATGAATCTTTTTCTGTAAATAGGATTCCGTGGTCAGACGGAGAAAGACGAAGGATCTCTTTGGAGGTCCTTTTGGTTTATAAATGAAAGTATTCCATGAAAAAACTTGACTATACGATAGTAAGTTATTTTCCAGTTTTACAGACGATGACAAATCGTGAGTTGTAGAGGTCTTGATGATGGGAAAAGAACTGTCGGAAATGACGTTGGAAGAATTGTGGGATTTATTCCCAATATTCCTTGTTCAGCACGATGATCAATGGGACAGGTATTACGAGGAGATAGAAGCCGCGATCACTGACCTTTTGAAAGATTATCAGATTAAAAGAATCAGTCATATTGGAAGTACGGCGATACAGGGCATATGGGCCAAGAACATTGT
>JAEERY010000047.1 GCA_016286035.1 Lachnospiraceae bacterium | reverse complement strand
TAGAAGAACGTATCCGCAATATTTCCGAATCCATGAGCAAGGACTTTAAGGCTCTTAATCTTTCTTTCTTGCTCCACGCAAGTATCGGTTATGCGTTTATCGAACCGGGTGACGATGCGACGATCGACGATTACATCGACCGTGCCGATAAGTACATGTATAACGAAAAAGAAAAGTACCACAAGTATATAGATTCTCTCAATCAGAAGAAAGACTGATATATTTAATTAAATAAATCAGAAGACAGGTCCTTTACGGGACCTGCTTTTTATTTGCTGCGAAAATGTGCTCTTGACAATAATGGTAAAAAGTACCATAATTCAAGTGGTACAAGAAACCATTAAGGAGGGCGGATATGAAAAGTTATAAATGCACATCAAAGGAAGAGAAAGCGTTTCTTGAGAATTATGATGTTTCAAAATTTGAGCGCCCTTCAGTAACAACAGACATCGTGATCCTCACATTGGATGCATCAGATGAACTGAATATCCTTCTGATCAAAAGAGGTGAGTATCCGTATAAAGACAGATGGGCAATCCCGGGAGGTTTTCTCGCTGCAGGGAAAGAGTCGATTGATGAAGCCGCTGCACGCGAACTGAAGTCAGAGACGAATATTGATGATGTATATCTCAAGCAGCTCTATACGTTTGGTAATCCGGGAAGAGATCCACGTACGACGGTAATCTCAGTTGCATACATGGCATTGGTACCCAAGCATATGCTCGATATCAAAGCAGGCGACGATGCGGAAGATGCAAAGCTCTTTACTATCAAGTACGACGTGGACGGAATAATCTTTACGAATGAGAATACCGTAATAAACGAGAAGGACCTGGCCTTCGACCATGCTGAGATAATCAAGATGGCGATCACCAGATTAAGAAACCGCATAGATTACGAAGACGATGCATTCAATCTTTTGAGAGACAAGAATGAATTTACGATATCAGAGCTTAAGAGAATATACGAGACGATCAAGAACAGGTCACTTGATCTTCCGAATTTCAGAAAAACATTCCTAAGAGATTATGTCTCAACCGGTAGGGTCATTGACTTAAACAAAACTGAAGTGTCAAAAGGAAAACCGGCAAGGCTATATAAGTATATCGAGAGGTAATAACATGGCAGCAATACACGGATTCTTCGGCGGAAAATTCATGCCGCTTCATAAAGGTCATCTGTATTGCATCGATACAGCCGCAAGACAATGTGATGATGTAGTCGTGATCATGTTTATCAACGGTGACGACGAGCTTGAGATCATGAAGACTCATTCAGAATATGAGCTGTCAGTTGAAAGCCGTATAAAGCAGCTCGAGAAAGTCTGTTCGCTTTATGATAACGTTTCCTTTCATATCATAGATGACGACTACTGCCGTGATCCTGACGGAACAAATAACTGGGATATGGAGACACCGCTGGTAAGGGCCTACGTACCTCATATAGATTATGTATATTCGAGTGAGCCTTCCTACGGTGCATATTTCAAAAGAGCATATCCCGAAGCAACTCATATCATCGTTGATGAGAAAAGAATTACTTACCCCATCAGTTCAACGCTGATAAGAGCCATGAAGACATTAGAGGAGAAACAAAAATGGATGGTATGAAGAAAATAATAAAGGCGATACGAAGCCTTAAATGGTATGAAGCCATCATGTGTGTGATCATGCTCGGCATATCCGTATACTACGCGATAAAGCCGGAAGAGGGATGTCCGCAATGGCTTGCAGTAATTAACCTGATATCCGGTCTTTGCGGAATCATGTGCGTGTTCCTGACAGCCAAAGTAAACAGAATGAACTTCCCGTTTGCTATGGTCAATACAGTAGTGTTTATTATCTATCTTTTCTACTTTGGAATATGGGCTACATTCTGGCTTGAACTTGTCGTATATATGCCGCTTAACATCATCTCCTGGTGGAGATGGTATAAACACAAGGATGAGGATGATGAGCTCCTGGCCAAAGCGAAAAAGATGAGCATCCTTCAAAGAATCTTCGTAATGGTAACAATAATCGGAATCGCTGTTCT
>JAEERY010000046.1 GCA_016286035.1 Lachnospiraceae bacterium | reverse complement strand
TTTTCATAGGTATAAGTCCTCAAATATTATTAAAGCTGTTTATACGAAACTATCTCAACATTTGTAGCATATGAGAGTCCGTCCACCTGCTGATAGTTTCCATCATAGTATGTGTATGAAATAGGTGTGTCAGAAAATGTAATCTTTATTGTACAAATACAGTTCTGTAAATCTCCATATTGATCATATATGCTCTTTGCAGCAACAGGAGCCGGACAAAAGACTGTGTTCTCAGAATCCCAGAAAACCAAAACACCGCCATCAGGGTCAGGCAGCAAATACTCAAGTTTTCCGGTAACAGTTACTGTCTTGTTTCCAAGTCCACCTTCCATACAATAGGTTCCAAGATTACCTAAAACGGAAGGATCGTCTGCAGAGTAAAAAACTTCAGTATCAGAATCCGTTACTGCTCTGAACCCGTTGTCATCAGACTGAGGCTCAGCTTCTTCTGTAGATGCCGGTTCAGAATCGGCTTCCGGCTCAGTAACCTGTGTGTTCTCACTAGTCTGTGTTGTGTCTGTCTGCGCTTCGCTTTCCTGTACTGCTTTCTCCACCGGTGCTTCTGATGCCTTGTTTGCGGAAGCATCACCTCCACACGCTGTAAGACTTACAGCACCAAGCATAATGGCAATAACTACAGATAATATTCTTTTCATAAGAATCTCCCTTCTACTAAAAAACAAAATCAGCTATAACCGCATACTGTCAGTTAATATCACTTATCTGTTATTATCATCAATTTTAGATTCACCAACCATTGCTTTAATTATTGCTGTTATGTCAGATATTACGAATGGGTTGTCTCGATAGATGCTATGAAACGAGAATATGGAATTCCCGAAACCCAAATAAGAAACATGTAAATGAACATGCCAGGATAGTAAAACAGGGCGCCCGTAGGGTGCCCTGTTGGTTTAAACTTATGCTTTAATCTTCATTCACTTTTTTTATATTAGTCCGTTTGCCACATAATTTACTTTAATACAATCTATAGATTTCTTTTTACCATCACAATCTCTTCGTTTTTGTATTCGATTTCAAATCCATTTTTCAAGAACAATTTATATGAAGGATTATCAACCGCTATATCATCATATAAAACAGATATACCATTTATTTTTGCAGCTTTGCATAATTGCCTAATTCCTTCCGATCCATAGCCTCGATTTCGGTATTTGGCAAGGATAATAACGTCACAGATGTAAATGCCTCGTTGTCTATCGTAATGATATGCAATTTCCCCAACATATTCATTCTCTGAATTCATCAAATAGCGATAATATCGTTTGCCCTCAGGATTCCGGACCCAAGCATCATACCAAGATTCCCATTCGTCTTTAGGAAAGGGAATTGTTCCACCCCACTTAGCGTTATAAGACATGGTATCTTCATCAGCCATTAATTCTTCTCTAAACCATAAATCATCTATATTAGGTGTTACCAATGTAAGCATAATATATCTTCTTTGCAGGCTCCCATTTATCTATATTTCAAATATGTTTAATTATATCATAGCCCTATTTGTTAAATTTCTTAATTATACGGAAAAATCAAGTGTCCCCGGAATGCTCAAATACGAATCTGTGAATTGATATTTTACACGGCAGACCCGTTTTCACTTAGATCTCGCACGTAGCGGTACATAAGGTGCCACAATACGGCACCTAAGTACCGACGGCTCGATAAAGTCTGCCTTAGTAAAACATCAATCCCAGACTTTTAGTGTTACTATTCACAGCTGATTTGGAACATCAATTATATATCAGATCGCACTTATAATCGCTTTTAACAGGCTATTTTGCATTTCACATGCCGATTTTCGCCACTTACCGTCTTTTGCATGACAAAACTCGGAACATGTTGTATCATCACATCATCAAAAGGATGCATCCCTTGAAACTGAAAGGAGGAGGGCACGAATGAAAGTCACCGTTGATATCTCACCCGAATACAAAGAACCATATGCCGTAATACATACGGATAAAGTAACGGACGAGATACAGAGAATGATAGACATCTTCTCTATAAATGAAGCCCCCATAACAGCACTACAGAACGAAGAGGACATCATAGTCCTGCAGCCTAAAGAAATATACATGATAAGAATCGAAAACGGCGACACTGTGATATACGGAGAAAAGAATAAATACCGTTCAAGAAAAAGACTCTATGAGCTGGGCGCCCTGCTCGGTGCACAATTCATGCAGATATCCAAGTCAACACTCGTAAATCTGTCATACTTGGACATTATCGAGTCCGGATTCAGCGGAACACTTCTGCTCAAACTTCGCAACGGCAGTAGTGATTATGTGTCAAGAACATATTTGCCGGCATTTAAAAAGTATCTCGGATTATAAGGAGGAAAATAATGAATAACACGTTAAAGGATCTCTTAAAGAGCACCGTAATCAGCATTGGAATGTCACTAACTATCTTCAGTCTCGTATGCATAGTATTTGATATCGGATTTGGCGGTAACTTCAGTCTTGAAGGTTATCGTATGACAAAGATGATAATCGGAAGTGTGGTAATCGGTCTGGGCTTTGGTTTACCCACTATTGTTTATAAGAAGGATTCACTCCCGATGCCCGTCAGAGTCCTCATTCATATGGGGATCGGATGTGTAATCTATACTCTTGTAGCCTATATAGTAGGCTGGATCGGCGGATCCGCATCCATTGGTCAGGGTATTGTCATTGCTGCCATTCAGCTTGCAGTTGCTTTCATCATCTGGTTCTGCTTCATGCGCTTTTACAGATCCGAAGCCAAAAAGATGAACGACAAAATTCAGCAGATGAAATAAATACACAAAACTATCATCCCCTTAAGATAAGCGCGGTTAGACGACCGCGCTTATTCTTTATCTAATTCAGCTGTGAATAGTAAC
>JAEERY010000045.1 GCA_016286035.1 Lachnospiraceae bacterium | reverse complement strand
CTGTCTTTTATTTTTTCCCTGTTTACTTCAGTCAATGTCTGATCGATCAGATAAAACACTTGTATACTCCTCTTTATTCGTATCCCACACTTATCACATTTAGCTGTATGTTTCCGTTGTCTGTTCTGTATGTTATCTTTTCATTCTTTGATATGGTATCACTCTTTATCTTTTCACCGTTACCAGTATAGAGGTTACCTCTTTCAACCTTAAAAGTGACATCACCGTTATGTCTTATCTTTGTTATTAAAAGAGATATATCACCGGTTGATATATGATCGCCTTTCATGTATTCATGCTCTTCATAAAAGGCATCTGCCGTATCTGTTTCTCTTGTTCCGCCGAGTGATATGGTAGCCCATGTATGTGTGTTTATATATCCGTTTACTTCATGGATGCATATGGCTGCGGTTACAGATAACAGTATCGCGAATATTAAAAAGACTTTTAATATCTTCTTTTTCATATCATATCTCATAGACAGGGTTTTTGAGTCTGTCTGTCATATCCTCATGTGACAATGGCTTGTCAAAGTAGTAGCCCTGGATCACGTTTATTCCTAAGTTGTCGAGTGTCTTTATCTGGTCATTACGCTCTACTCCTTCAGCAACTATATCAACCTTTAGATCCTTGCCGATACGGGCTATGTGAGTTAAAATAGCCAGATCTCTCTGGTTTGCAAGGTCCACAAATCCCTTGTCGATCTTTAGTGTATCAAAGTTTATCTCTCTTAGAAGCATGAGGGATGAGCTCGCACTTCCGAAGTCATCGATGGATACTTTATATCCAAGATCGTGAAGGGAATCAACGAAGTTCTTAAGTAAAGAGATCGCTGCCTCGTCGTTGTTTTCAGTAACCTCTATCTCTATAAGATCCTTGGGGATTCCTGCCTTTGTAACTACCTCATCGATGTTTTTTGCGATGTTTGGATCATCAAGGTTTCTTCTTGAGATGTTTACGGATATCTGGGGTACATTCATGCCCTCTTTAAGCCACCTTGAAATATCCTCGCATGTTGCCTTTAAGATGGCAAAGTCAAGCTTGCAGATGTTATCGGTGGGTTCCATTATCGGTATGTATCTTCCGGGTGCAAGTATCTCACCGTTATGATACCAGCGCGACAAAGCTTCCGCTCCGCACATCCTGCCTGTCATTGAATTTACCTTTGGCTGATAGAAGGGCTTGAATTCATTATTGTTTAGTCCAAAGCCTATCTCGCTTTCAAGCTTCTTTTTCTCGGCTATGGAATCCATGAGTTCCTGTGTAAGCCATACAACGTCATCATTCTTTGTTGATTTGGCTGCATTCAGAGCCTGGCCTGCAAATACAAGGATGTCCTCTCCTTCAAGGTCGGTTCTGTCTATCATATATATGCCTGCTCTGGCAGAGAGGTTAACTCTTGTTTCCTGTTTGGTGATGATATCCGTAAAGACTACATCCACTCCCTTAAGGACTTTTAAAAGAGAGTCAAGGTTTGACTTTCTTACGATCGCAACAAACTGGTTTCCAAACTGTCTTCCCAGTATCTCATCCTTTTTGATGTATTTAAGCATCTTGACAGAAAAGGCAGCAAGCACTCTGTTTCCGTTTTCAATCCCGTAGTTTCTGTTTATGTCGGAAAACTTTCTAAGGTCAAAGAATACAACGGCATAGTCCATAAGGTCCTTGTTTCCCTTCATGGCATTCAGCCATTCGATATATCCGTGTTCGTTGGCAAGACCCGTTCTTACCTCTGTCTTTGATGCCTTTATAACTTCCTTTTCCTTGTTTATGACATTTTCAAAGAACATGAGCAGGACGGAGATACCGATACAGATATTTAAGAGTGAGTTGCCGTAGAACAGTACCTGGAATATCCCTCCGGCAAGGGGGAATATCAGATATGATATCAGGACAAACTGCTGTCCGAAGCTCATCTTTTCCCGAAACTGAATAACCATTGATGCAACAAGGAAGGTGCCGAGCATGGGGATTATGCTAGCCACCATAAACAGAGGGCCTCTCTGATATACGTTGTTTTCATCAAAGTAATAATATATTCCGTTAAACTGGGAAACTGTGATAAGGATCATCCCTATGGCAGCAATGGCGCATACAGCGATGAGACGCTTTCTGCAGGGCATGTCCTTTTTAAGATCGAATCTCTCAAAGAGTCTTACGGATATGAGCATCGCATAAAAGACCATTAAGAGGATTATCAGATAATATACTGCGGCATTCACGATATACATGATGGCCACATCAAGGGGAGTCGTACTTCCCTTAAAAGCATAGAATGAGTATTCGCAGATAAGCATTAAAGAACAGGCAACGTTTAGAGAAACGACGATCTTTTTACGGATCTTAATCTTATCAGAGCTTACCGCATAGCATGCAGCGGCAATAAGACAGAAAACAGCTTCATATATTAGAAAAGATATCTGGATCGTAAAAGCATCTATCATTACCGCTGTCTCCTTTTTATAGTTATATATATGATTTTAGCACGGTAACGTAACAAAAGTACATTTTTTATTCATATCAAGATCTGTTACGGTTGTTTTTATATAATGAAACTGCAAGATGAATCATGCACTGCATGATCATAAAAAAATATACTCCCCCTTTAAGCCCACACTCTTTGGTGTGGGCGTTCCCATTTATTTGATAAGCAGGTTAAAGAGTTCGTCCAGTATACATGTCTTTACATATCTTTCACATGCATCTTTGTCATAGGCTTCCTCAGTTATATAATATGTTCCTCTATTTTGATCAGGATCCCATTCATTCAGATATGCTATATCCATCTCATCGACAACAGGTATGTTTTCTATAGTATCTGTCAGCTTTGCTTCATTAACGCTCATGCCGTCCTTATAGAGATCAAATTCCAGTGTGGTGCCTATGATGCGTTCCTTTATATCGGCTTTCAGTTCATACGCGTCTGTAAGCTTTTCACTGATAAGCTTATTGGCATAATCAAGGGCTGTCTGTTTTACAAAGGCTGCTTTTTCTCTTACAGTCTCTATTGACTCATAGCCTTTATCATCAAATGTCATCTTAAACGGTATGTGATTGTCTCTTAACATATCTCCAAACTCAGGATAGAATGCAACGATAGCAGGATCAGCTGCCTTTATCACTTTATCTCCTGTCATATGAAAGATTACGTTTTCACCGTCAGCCTCGATCTTTTTTATCCTGTTATACGGTATCTTTTTTATCTTCCAGAATGCGGCTTTTATTATGGGCTTAATGATCAGTCTGTCCTTTTCAAATATGACCATCTGATACCTCCGTGGATTTATATATATATGGTGATCTTAGCTTATGTACGTTTGAGGGAAACTGCTTATCGGGTTAAAGAAAGGTTTATGTACTTTACCTGGACTTAAACCAAATGGAGCATACGGGACTCGAACCCGTGACCTCCACACTGCCAGTGTGGCGCGCTCCCAGCTGCGCTAATGCCCCTGATTGCTATGTATATTATAATCTAAATATACTTTAATTCATAGATTTGTGGACAAAAAAGCGGGGTCTTCCATTGGCAGATATGGAAGACCCCTGTATAGAGATTAGTTGAATGTTTCTCTCATAAGATCGATTATTTCATTTCGATATCCCATGGACCAGATCTTTTTT
>JAEERY010000006.1 GCA_016286035.1 Lachnospiraceae bacterium | reverse complement strand
CAGTCGTTACTACTCAAACAGGGAATCGTTTAAGACCTTGAAGAGAAAGATCCGCTGGACGGGGCAGTTTCTAAACTGTGAACTTGCTTTCTTTTCATCCTCCCATAACACGGCCGGAGATTATGTGGCCTTTGAAATCGTATGCAACGGATATGCTAACGATCCAAAAGGCATGGCAAAGAAAGGTCTTCTGTATACATGGATAAGACCAAAAAACGATATTAATGTGTACAACATCAATCAGAATAAGTTCATGGATATCATCGGCTATATCGATGCCTGTATAGAGTTCTTTAAAAGTCTGGATTCCGGCGACGGCTTTAAAAGATTCATTGAAGAAAACGGTTGCAATGAAGAAAACAACATGATCTTTCTTGAAAAGATCACAAGATAAAATGCACTCACCACAAAACAGGCAAAGCGTTTTTGCCTTGCCTGTTTCAACAACATCTTATTCACTTCTTTATCAATAGTAGATAGTCTGTCCTGTTCTTATCCTGTTCCTGTTAACTATGTTGTTCCTTTTTACAAGATAATCAACACTCACATGGAGTTTACGGTTTGCTATCTTCCAGAGGCTGTCACCACTCTGGACCACATATACTCCGTTAGATGGATTGTTTGTGGTATTTCCTGCCACGTATACTTTTTATGATTTATCAATTTAACATGTCATGTGTAACAGAAGATTTTTTGTATTCCCACTGTTCACTCAAAATACCAGTAAATACCGTATCTTTCACGTGTCTTTTTGTAATGAGGACTGAAGGTCAGATCACGATCGACTCCTTTCAGATCAAACGAAAGGCTTTCACCGTTTCGCTTCATGTGCGAATCTATTTCCCTGATAAATCCAGTGACATTTGTGTCTGTCACTTTTAGCACTTCTTTTCCTGCGATCTTATCTGCCGGGATAGTCACGTCGACACCCGTTGATGAATCTGTCATGTTTTCACATCCCAGATCCGCGGATAAAAGAACGGGTCCGTAAGAGAACGCAAACACATTGCTGCAGTCAGGCAAACTTTTTGCGATAACCCTTGATCTTAAAACATATGAAAAACTCTCTTTGTCTGTCCATTCTCCATCCAGGCATAAATATCCGTCTTTAGTCGTAACTCTTTTATTCTCTGACAATATCGAATGATCGTAAGCCCAGTCAGGGATCCTTATACGTATCTTTGCATGTCTGGATGCACCATTCAAAAGACGCACTGTAAAGCGAACCGTATCTTTTTGGGGTATATCTGATTCCTGGATCAGTTTTATTCCAAGTTCAGGATGATATGCTTCAGAAGAAAAGAACATATTTACCGTGATCGAGTTTTCATCTTTGAAATATATGCTGTCGCCAAGCTTCGTGAAATTTTCCATCCCGCTGCCCGTACAGCACCAGAATTTGGTAAACTCAGTGCTGTAGACCTTAAAATATCCGCTGGCCATGGGCTGAAAATACATAGTCATTCCCGTTAACGGATTCTGCGAAGAAAGGATAGCGTTTACAAAAGTATTCTCATAATAATCAGCATACTTCTTATCGCCCGTGATCATAAAAAGCTTTCGCGTCATTTTCAGCATGTTGTAGGTGTTGCAGGTCTCGTTATTGCAGTTGGTACGTTTTGCGTCAAGAACATCATCCTTGCCAAAATGCTCCCATTCACTGTTTCCTCCGGTCGCATAAGTGTGATGGGTTACTACCATATCCCAGAATTCTACTGCGTAATCAAGATAAGCTTTATCACCGGTCGTCAGGTAGCGGTTAAGTGCCCCTAAAAACTTCGGGATCGTTGTATTCGCATGAAGATCGCTTAATGCGTTTTTCTCACCCGAAGCTACTTTTTTAAACAGATTTTCCTCGTCAAAAAGATGTGCAGCGATCAGGTGCTCTTCTCTTCCTGTATACGAATACAGATCGTAAAGCACATCGTTCATTCCGCCGTATTCAATGGAAAGCACAGTCTTATGTGTCTTTTCTGACCATTTGGATGTGCGCTCATAAACCCAGTCGCCAAGGTTGGCAGCAACTCTTAACGCCTCATCATATCCTGTAAGGCGGTAAGCATTTATCAGTCCGTCAAGGATCTTATGCATTGTGTACCAGGGCACCCATGCTTCTTTGAAAATATCGGTTCTGTTATGCTCGACCATATCGAACTGAAGCTCAACATTTTCAGGATCAGTCAGAGTGGCTCCGAATACAAATCCCGGTTTTCCCTTTGTGTTTTTCTGACATTTTGAGAGAGCATCAACTATATCTGTCACTTTATAAAGAAACAGATCCTTATCTTCTTTGCCGGCTTCATTGACATAAGCCTGGGAAACAGCCGTAAGAAAATGTCCCAGAGTATGACCTCCGATCAAAGAATCCTCCCACCCTTTATAACGAATCTTTGGTGAGGCGATCCCGGCATTTTCATAAAATCCCGCCAGCAGACGCTCGATATCGATCTTCTTTAAATATTCCTTTTCTTTTTCAAAAGCATTTACACAATATGGATCAAGCATCTGCACCTGTCCGGGTTCAAATTCCTGAAACATCTTCTTGCTTTCCATACACTCTTGCATATCTCACTGGCTCCGTTGTTATGATCCAAACGAAAGATCTTATTATAGTCAATGCCTGAATACATACAAAGCATCATTCCCTTATAATATCTATTAATGCCTTGTTTAACACTTCCTGAAAATGATCATACATCTTTTTATCAGGATCTCTCACAACATAAAGTGTCCAGTCATCCATTCTGTTCCAGTGAGAGATGGTTTCATATTCAGGATCAAAAAAGTAAATATGTTTCTTTCCATGATAAATCCTTAAGATCTGCTAATTTTCTGCTTACCCCCAAAAATTTTACAAGCTTATGCCTGAACAATCAATCTGTTTTTACAACAATTATTAAGCGAGAAAGCCCACGGTTTTAACCGTGGGATGAGAGCGTGATCTTTCCCACTTTATATTGCTAATCGAATGCATGTTTGCTATAATATGTTTGAGGTGACAAACATATGCAGCTATCAGAAACATTAAAACTCCACATGACTAAAAAGCAAAAGGACTATATCACCCAGACTATGAACGAGTACATAAAGACCGTTAACAGTCTTGTTTCTGTT
>JAEERY010000044.1 GCA_016286035.1 Lachnospiraceae bacterium | reverse complement strand
GGTGTATTTGAGCTTCCTCTTCCGGAAGATGCTAAAGTAGCGAAGGGTTCAGGTACAATAACAGCTGACGGACAGGTTGTACAGACAGGTATCAGAGGAACTATCAGTGAAGATGGCGTAAACCGCTGTTCTCATGATGCTCTGTTCTTTGCAGATCCCAACCACGACGCTATAATCGCTCAACAGCAATGGGAAATGCAAGCCGCTGCTGAAGCAGCCGCTGCAGCAGCTCAGGCAGCCGCAGAAGCAGCACCTCCGGCAGAAGGCGGAGAATAAAACATATAAATACAAAAACGGACTGCAAATCGCAGTCCGTTTTATAATACTCAATTATCCTACTGTTCTATTGAAGCTCCACATTTTGAGCAGAACTGGCTGCCCTTTTCAACAGGTGCTCCGCAAGTCGGACATTTAGTCATACCCTGTGCAATCATCAACTTGTCTTCAAGTTCCTTAATGCTCACTAAAGCGTCTCTTATCGCACTTATCTCCGGATATGTATCCGCATCCTTGTTATCCTCAAAAAATTTCTCGCCAAGTTCCTTATATAGCTTAGCAACATTGCTCTGTGCTGTACTGATCTGTGTCTTCAGAGTAGCAACATCCTTAAATTCCTTACCCTTATCCAGTGCAACATCCTTAAACTCCTTGCCCTTCTCTATAGCATTTCCAGCTGCATTGCCAAGAGTTGCACCAAGATTCTCAAAAAAGCTCATTACCTTACCTCCTATACTTTGCCTTATCTATTGCAATCCCTCGTCAGAACTTGTCTGACTATATAGATTATACCACCATTAACGTGCCTATAAAAGAGTTGACACGTTTCCTATGGTTTGATATTATAATTCGGTGAGTTGATCTCATGCTGCTGTAGCACAGTCGGTAGTGCGTCGCATTGGTAGTGCGGAGGTCACGGGTCCGATTCCCGTCAGCAGCTTGTTTAAATTTACTCAAAAAAGCCAGTAAACATGCGGGTTTACCGGCTTTTTTAGTTTAAAAAAACCGGTGTGACTAACCCGTTTTTGCGGTGTGAGTAAATCCAAAAACAGCTTCTGCTTCATCATGGGAAAATGTTAATCTTCTACTCCTGTCATAGTGTCTTGTCATGTCCACAGATGAATGATTTGCATAAGAAACGATCTTCCCTTCATCAATCCCCTGTGAGTACGCTTCAGACACTCCATAGAATCTAAATTTGTGAGAACTACGATACTCAATTCCACAGGCTTTACAATACTTCTTAAGATGACTGTTGAAATGACTCGTTTCTATTGGGAGTTCCCCTGCTGAATTCAAGATATATTTTTTATCTCCATTGATTGCACGGAGTTTTTCTATTATTTCAGCAGCATAATTAACAACAGGTATTGTATGAGTCTGACCATTTTTCTTGAGCTGCTTTTCTGCATAAGTCTTTTTTCCATCTTTTCCTATTGTTCTAGCGATCTGACGAGCTATCAACAATGTCCTATTATCCATATCATAGTCTTCCCAACGGAGTGCTCTGATCTCACCGATTCTTTTTCCCAAACAGGCAGCAAGTTGTACAGCTAATGAATAGACATCCTGATTAGGGAGAGAATCCAGATACGATAACAGTTTATCCCTGTCCTCACGAGAATAAACCTTATCTGAATTATCAGCCTCATGCTTAAATCTTAATCTTGAGATTGCGATATTCTTTGCAGGATTATTTCCGATAATATCAAAATCTATGGCATAATCAAAAGCAAGTTTTATCGGATTGAGGATTCTATGAAAAGCTTTTCTGGTGATGACTCCATCTTTCGTGATAGCTTTACATATCCTCATTATATCTCCTGTCTTGATCGAAGTTATCGTCATATCAGCTATCTGAGTATTCGCCCAATTATTTTCCCAGGATCTCATATCATCCTCGTAAGTGAGTATAGAGATATGTTTTGATTCCACATCTTCTCGTCTTTCTCTGATCCATTTCTCATACAGATCCCTGAGAGTCATATCTTCTGATAGAGGGATTGTCGAACGATAAAAATCATAAAGCCACGTTATCAACTCTAGCTTACTCTTCGATGTCTTTTGCTTTTTAACACCATTATCGTAGTATATGGTTCTATAATATGAACCATCAGCCTTTTCTATCACAGAGATCTTGTATGGATGATTTTCCTCAACGTATTCTTTCTTTTCAAGGTTCATTTTTGCCACTTCTATAGTGACACCAATCATGTTAAGTTTATCATAGTCAATTTGAGGATACAATGATTCAAAATCATTCTTTAACATTGTCTCAAGGTCATTAATATTAAAACATTCTATTCTCGATTCATCTTTTATACTCCTTTTCATGTGTTAACACCTTCTTTGATACTGCATAAAGCAGGTGCTGGTATGGATGCTCCGTCTACCCCTCGCGGTGGCATAAAAAACGCTCCATCTATCAAAAGATAAATGGAGCTTAACTTAGTCAAAATCCTTCGGATGCATCTGTAACCGTATTGCCAGTTGCTTTAAGACAGATATATCTGTCTTATCTATCTAAGCTTCTCGTATCGTGAGCTGATATATGTCTTGTCTGCTGTTGTGATCTTTTCCTTCCGGCTTCGAGTCTGTCATGGATCGAAACTCTTTGAACCTCAACAAATTCTTCCTTACTCTTTGCGATAAACTCCTGAGGCTTGCTGTTTTTTGAAACAGTATCATATATCTTTTTTAACTTCACATACGAGTCTGAACCCTCTACATCGAGTCCCTTTTGTAATCTTCTTATCTCATTATTCAGTTCTTCTTTCATCGCCATGAGATGGATCTTATCTTTGTTTTTTGTCTCCCCCACGTCATGATTATCAAGATATTTTTTGTTCTTTATATAAGAGTCGATCTGCTTTTTGTGCTCTTGATAGAACTGTTTACGTGTAAAGTCAAACTTCTTCTTTTCGTACTCCTCATATATATGCTTCCTGTTATTGCATATATCCCTACTGCCTATGATGTGATCGATCTCATCTACCCTGTCCTTTAATGTGTCGATCTTTTTGAGCTGTTCTGAGTTATCACCTTCAACTTTTTCCATGTACCCTTTAAGATCATCCAGCGTTAATACATTAAGTTCCTTAAGCCAATTAAGTGAACTGTATACATCTGCAAGATCCTGTATCTCTCTTATGATGCGATCATTACGCGGAAGATATCTTCGGTTGGGTTCATTAAGTTCGACATACTGGAAAAGATAATTAGGTAATAAAGGATCCCAGTGTGGCTTTGGTCTTCTCTTTAATGACTCAAATCTTTCAACGAACATCTCGAATAACTGACTTATCTTATCGAGCAGATCATTGAATATATTTACGTTACGATTGTAGTCACCGGTCTTTGTCTTTATACCTTTTTTCTCAAGAGCGGTCGCTGCAGGTCCCATATGATCTGACGGCAACTTATCCTTACCCTGCCTCTCATATGAGCGCATATCAAGACGATCTTTTGAACCGCATCGTTCTAAATATTTGTTAGCTTTATCCTCCCAGGTCTTTCTCCATTTCTCAACATTGCCTTTATCATCCCAGTCAGTAGTGTTAACTTTTCTCGATCTTGCTTCACCGTTCGGATAGTAAGTCTTGTTGCCATTTTCATCTAAGATGTACTCTTTTCTGCTCTTTGGCATCCACTTACCTTCTTCATCTAAAGCTCTCATTGTGAGCAGTATATGAACATGAGGATTGTCTTTTCCTGGCGGATCATGGATGGAATAATCACAGCACATACCCTTACTGACAAACGTATCTTTACAGAATTCATTAACGAAATTGACACGTTCTTCTTTGGATATCTCTCTTGGTATCGCTGCAACTATACTTCTGCATAACTGACCGTTATACTGCTTTTCATTCATCTCCACACTGTTCCATAACACTTCTCTGTTTGCAAATTCAGATGGAGCATGAGCAGGTAATAAAACACCTTTAGCAAAGACTTCTTCTTTTTTACGTGTATGATCTTTGTATACCTGTTCGTTCTCACAGAACAATCTTTCAGCACTGTTGTATGCAGAAGATGCAACAGCTGATGATTTTGTCTTTGTCTTTATCGTCACTTGAAAATGCGGACATGCCATAAGTATCACCTCCTTTATTACATAACCATGAACATATCGGGGTAGAAAGCGAAGCTTTCGCAGGGGCCTGCCCCTGGTATCCATCGGCTCATGTTTTTACATGAGATATGGGATGGATCAATGCTGCAAAAGCAGCCATAAGCCTCGCAGAGCGCAATGACACCGGAACGGTGTATAATTGCGCCCTTTAAAAAAGGGAAATAAATACATAAGTACATTTCACTCATTAACATCCTTAAGTACATTCCCCACATATGAACTGACCTCAGGTAGAACTGACATATGATATATCAGATCGTTGATATCATCGACTGATAAATGATCGATCCCGGGGAAGTGTTTTATCATCATCCCGCCGATCTGTATGAGCAGATGAGTACGTGCTCTTCTCTCTGATATAGATCGATCCTTATCAAGAGTCTTGATCTTGTCTTCAGTAAACTTTCGCCTCTGAACAAGACTGTCATATGTTTCTTCCAGAGTCTTTCTTATCCCTTCTGCCATAAGTTTTCACCTCCTTCCTGCAGAAAAATAAACATCAAAAAAGCACCTGCTCAAAAGAACAAGTGCTCATAAAGCGAATAAAATATTTATTTGATGATACTATCTTATCATGATCTAAACTAAAAAGCAGTACCATTAGAAAACGAGTTTTGTATGATTTAGGTCCTTACAGTTAACACTGCTGTTTTCAGATGATGACCTCCTGTTATTAACACCTTATCACACATGAGACAGGAAATATACAGATGCATTTTTACCATCACGTTACTATTCCGTTACCGTTTGCAAAGCTCATGTGTAAGTGCTCGATCATAGATTTTTATGATACTATTTTATCGCAATCAGATTTCCAAAAACAGGAAATAAGATGTACTCAAAATTTATTTATCAAAGTTTTTTTACAATAACATCTTAACATGCTCAAAGTATAAATGTAAGGTGTGAAACTGTGTCATATCTGTATATTTATCCCACATTGATACTAATCTTTTCAGTCGAATAAAAAATGGATCATCATTCAGATATCCACACAACCATTGTAACAGGTCTTTCAAGTGAAATAAAGGTTCTGAAATTAACACGATATTAACTTGAAATATACATTTATCAAAAGCATGACTTCACGCAAATATCTATGATCATCTCTCCTGATAAAACAAAAAAGACGAGATAAAACTCATCTTTTATATCTATCTTATGATATCATCCTAACATGTCAAAACAGGGGATTCAAGACGTTTTGAACCCATAATGAATCCGCTTTGAAGCCGCTTATATCACTCAAATATCCCGAACATTAAATATGGAGATGTAGATAAGATCACTCTTATCCATTGATCCCCTTAGCCATAAAAGCACCCCTGCCATGGATCAGTCAAGGCATAAAGATCACGTATCATGATCCACCTTGACTGATGATTGGAAGGGGTGAAAATATAAACGAGGATCACTCATGATCACTCATATTTTTCAACAATAAGCATGGTCTGTCATGTTTATGGTATTTCTATCCAAACATTGATACAAGTGTTGCAAAACTACAATTGCCATTGGCACGTGCCAAATCTTCAACATTTGCATAAGCAGGTATGGTAATGCTATACGTAGCTCCATTACATGTGCCGTAGATATTAACGGCTATTCCTATACTGCTTGCTTCTTGGATTTTAGATAGAGCACCCTTAGATAGAATCCCCTGGTCTAATCCTTCAACATTACCACAATCCACGCTTACTCCGTCAGCTATCACTCGACTGGCTCCTTCTAGATCGCCTGAATCCACTAAAAAATAAACCCTTGAGAGCTGTTTATCTAATGGTGATGTTACAGCTGCACTGGCTTCAACACTGGCTTCAACACTGGCTTCAACACTGGCTTCAACACTGGCTTTATCAGTCATAGATATAGCTGTATTAGCATTTGCAATCGCTGCATCAGTCTGGTTTATGGCTGCTGTATATTGGACATCAAGAACTTGAGGTTGCTCATTAGCTACTGGCTCTTTATTGTCTTTTTGCAAATTGTATAGTTCTTTTTTTGCTTCATCCAAAATTTCACTCTTAGTAATTCTATTTGCAAGTGTCTCTATATCCTCAGGCGAGTATAAGTCCTCTATTGAACCCATACCTCCAGCCTCGCTAAGTCTTATCTTGATTTTTTCTAAAGATTCCGTGTCGTTTGTTTGGCATGATGGACCACTTTTTTGAGCGATTTCCAGAGTTTTTTCTATGCTTGCTATATTATTAATATGTTTTATTTTAAGAATGCAATATGCACGCTCAGCTCTTTCTGCAAGTTCGATTTCATAATTAAGTGTTTCTTTATATTGTCCACCATCCTTTAGATCATCGAATACCTGAGAATAGTAAGCTTCAAGCTCTTCTTCAGAAAATGATCCAATATATTCATCTTTGTGATCATCGATACACTTTTTAATATCTTTGATATATGAGTTTTTAATTTTATTAAGAATCGTATCTACGTCTTCTTTTGTGTGAAACGAATCTAAACCATAGCCTTTCAAAGTATTATGATTCACGGATACGATTTCAGTTTCAATCTGCTTCAAAACGGCATCATAACCAGGTACAATAGAAACTCCATAAGCGGCAAACATCTTAGCTATCTTCATAGGGCCTTCAGTCGTATTTGTGGTAAACTTAGCACTAATTTCTTCTGCACTTATCTGTATGCCACGATCAACCCTAAGATAATATGTAACTCCATCTATCATAAATGAACAGAATATAGGTTCATTTACACTAGCTGAACCTTCAGGAGTATATGTAAGCAGTGCAGACATAATATTAGCATCTATGTTTGTATTTGTTCCAAATTCGATCATGATCTCACCGTTCGTGCCATCAGCGGACATGTTGTTAAGTTGAGCAGTTATAGCATTTTCGATTTCCTTTACGCCTACAATATTAGTAGGAGCAGGTGCCTGAGGCGGATCGTTGTTCTCCTCAGGCTTAGGCGGATCGTCTTGCACCGTAGCGGGCGCAGCTTCTGTTTGACTTGCAGGAACTACGGCCTGTTCGTTAACTTCAACATTGATACCCTCTTCAACAAATCCTCCATGATTTGTAGATACAGTCGATCCAGCTCCTGTAACTCTTCCTGTTGAAAAATTTTCGATTACCTTTGAATTGTTCGCCGTACCGTAATTGCTTTCTACTAAAGAATTCTCAGCTGTTCCGTAATTATTTGTTACTTCACCAGTTCTAGACTCATTTTGAGTTCCAACAGTCGCACCTGCAGCATTTTCTACTACTATGCCTTCATTTTTCTGGATTTCGTTATTATTGATCTCTACAGTCGCACCTGCAGCGTTTTCAACAATAGTTCCATTATTCTCATGAATGATTCCATCATTGACATCTAGTGTATCCTCTGAAGTGAGATTTCTGTGCCCATCAGTATCTTCCGGAACTTGCGTAGTAGTTGCATATGGTGTTGCATATGCTCCTATCGGTGTTATCATTGATCCTGTTACCGATGACATCATCATCATCGCTGACATGATGCATACCATACATCTTTTTGAAATGCTACCTTTTCTTCTCATTTTTCCTTTATCCTCCATATCCTGTTTAAACAGGTTATTTCCTTAATCTTCAAAATCTCTCTGTTCGTTCTGATATCTCTTGCATATGATCGCTACTGCTATCCCTATGACAAAGGCTATCACTGCTACCAGGATGTATCCGCCGGTTGACGGATTTAAAAGAAATGATCCGTAAAGAGTCCTTGTGTCATAAATCTTATTTCCTACCGGTATCGATAAGATGATCCCTGATGCACATATGGCGAACATCACAGCTGCTGCAATTAAGATCGCATCTCTTTTCTTCCTGCGTTCATAAGATATCTTTTTTGAGCGTCTGAGTATCTCGCGCACAACTTCATCATCCGTATATCTCATATGCATCTGCCTCCTTCCCGTCATTTTAATTCTTATATCTATTAGTTGCAGTTAGAGGCAAAATTACTCACTTTTTTTCGAAATTTTTCAAAAAAAGTTGATTGCAATACTTACTTCGGGTTGACCTTATGCTGAGATCATTTGCAAGACTTACTTCTGGTCTGACACTTTTTCAACTGTTTTTTGGCTGATTTTGTGTTAAAATTCGCCTATAATCTAATCAGATACAGCGGATTTTTGAGTATACGAAATAAATGCCTGAAATTAACAGTGCAAGAGTAACTTCGGGCATACGCTTACGGTGCTATCCTTTTCGTATCCTCCTGCCTGATCCTTATTTCAGCAGTTGTGCTTTGAGGCACACATCATCTGGCTCGATGACGTGAAGCCCCAGCTTCTCCACTGTATCTTTTCCAAAGTGCTGCAAGGCCAATTCGATAGGTGTTTTTCCTTGAAGACTTGGTCTTGCTGTGCTATTGATATGACTCATCATGAGATTCACTTTGTCCTGTGTCAGATCATCAAATGAACTTCCCTGTGGCAGGATATAGCGAATGTATTCATGATTTTTTTCTATCTCACCCTTTTGCTCGGAATGTCTCGGTTCGCAGAAAAAAAGTTTCATTCTTCTGCTCCCATCTTTGCTGTATTCAAACAGTTGCGGGTCTGCAAACTCTAAACCATTATCTGTCAGTACAACCGGAAAAAGATTCCGAAACGTCTCCACTCCAAGTAGATCCTCCAGATCATCAATAACCTTAACGGTACTTTGCATTTCCTTATTATCTAAGAGAAATGCCAGCATCAGCTTCTCATCCCGCCAGTATAGCGTATGCAGTACTTTGCCGCCTTTTATTCCTATTACGGTGTCCATCTCAACAACACGAATCGTCGGGTTTTCTTCAAGCTCTTTTTTAAAGTCTTTAAATCTGTGATTGATCTTTCTTGCTGGACTGACTTTAACGCTATGTTTCCTCGAACGCTTCTTATACCGTACCTTGCGACGCATATCAATGTTTCTTATTGAAAGATATCCTTTATCAATGTAGTTGTATAAAGTTCTCTCTCCACATGGTATCTCATCCCCATGTGTCTCAAAGATATGACTGACAGGCTGCCCTTTCCTTATCAACGGACTTACAAGTTCGTCCAGAGCAATAAGTTCTTCCTTTGTAAGATCTATACCTCTTCTTGATTCTCTCAGTCTCTCCTGATATTCACGGTTGGCACATTCCGCATTATAAAGGTACTTGTCAAACATACAATTTCTGGATTTGGGACATGCATTGCAAACATATGGTGGCTTCGTTTTTATAGGACATGGATAATCAACAAAATCCGGACATAATGTATTGCAGGATGTACATAGTCTGCATGGGATCCTACACTTCTTTGCACCTTTCTTTTCGCAGATATTCCGCTTACGACAGCTTTCACGATATTTGCATCTATTAGGTACATATCTTTTATCATCATGCGGTTTATGATACCGATGATTACGGATCTCCTTTGAAATGGTATCCG
>JAEERY010000005.1 GCA_016286035.1 Lachnospiraceae bacterium | reverse complement strand
GAATTCAGATTTCATATACATGCTCAATCAGGCAGTAGGAGACAGACAGATACTGGCGAAGCAGTTAAACATCAGTCCCCATCAGCTCTCGTATGTAACACACAGCGGAGCGGGTGAAGGGCTTATTTTTTACGGCAACGTCATCCTGCCGTTTGTAGACAGATTCCCTACAGATATCGAACTGTATCGTATCATGACGACCAAGTTCTCAGAGAGTATACGGGAGTAAGCGATGAATGATGGAAAGTATACGAGAGATCCGCGCGGGACCCTAACTGAGGGTGCCCGCTCGGATGATAAAGAGACAGTCCATGCCGATAAGCTGATGAACGAAGCAAACTTTAAAAAGGTGATGCGAAAGAAGTTCAGAACCGGCAAGGCAGATACATCTGAAACAAAGTTCGAGATAAAGAAACGCGAACAGTTAAAGAAGCAGGGAAGAAAAAAGATCTATAAGGATGCAGCACTGGCCTCAAAGGCATACAGGGAGAGCGTAAATAATACTCAGGACACACAGGTGAGTGAAGAAACCGTAGATACCGCCAGACAGGCAGGAAAAGATATGACTGAGCGTCTCAACCTGTACGGAAAGAAGCTGCATGCCAAATATGAAAGTAAATCCGACACGATCGCAAAGGGTAAGAAAAAGGATGAAATCACAGATCCCGAAGCCGTGAAAGAAAGTGTCCAGAAGAAGCATATCAAAAAAGAGCTCGTCAAAAGAACCCGAAACGAACAGCTTAAGGAAAACGCTGTCGCAAGAGCAAAGACAGGGATAAAAGATGCAGTCTCTAAGATGAGCGAGACTCTAATCACATATTTGAAAGAGAATCCCTTTGCACTGATCATGGGATTCCTCATCATAACGGTGGTCCTTATCATAAGCGGAGCATTGAGCTCATGTTCAGTAATGGCAAGCGGAGGAGGAAATGCAGTACTTGTCACAAGCTTCACTGCAGAGGATGAGGATATCCTTGAAACGAATGCAGACTATACGGATATGGAAGCTGAGATTCAGGAGATGATAGCAGATATCGAGCATGATCATCCGGGGTACGACGAGTATAAATACAACTTAAACGAGATAGGCCATAATCCGTTTGAACTTGCATCACTGCTTACAGTACTGCATGAGGATTACACACCTAACGAGGTACAGGGGAGACTGAATCAGATCCTTGAGAAACAGTATGAACTTACTCTGACAGAAACAATAGAAAAGCGAACCAGAACGGAAGAAAGATGGCACTGGGTGACAAGGATTGATGCAAACGGTGACGAGTATCCAAGTTACGAATCATATGAAGTAGAGGTTGAGTACGACTATAAGATCTTAAACGTAACGCTTATGAATAACTCAGTCGATTATGTGGCAAGGAGCATAGGTCTTAGCTCAGATCAGCTTGAAAGGTATGAGATACTGCTTGAGACATACGGCAACAAGAGGTATCTGTTTGCAGATGATCCGTATGCGATAGCACGCATAGGCGAGTTCGCAAACTATGACATCCCGCCCGAGTATCTGACAGATGAGCAGTTTGCGAACATGATAAGAGAAGCAGAGAAGTATCTGGGAAAGAAGTATGTCTGGGGCGGATCCGATCCAGATACGGGCTTTGACTGTTCAGGGTTTGTCAGCTATGTCATCAACCATTCCGGCAACGGATATAACGTGGGACGAAAGACAGCCAACGGTCTCATGAACGAATGCAGTTACGTACCTGTATCAAGTGCAAAGCCGGGAGATCTTATATTCTTCCAGGGGACATATGCAACAGGAGGGGCGAGCCATGTAGGCATCTATGTCGGGGACGGCATGATGCTTCACTGCGGAAACCCGATACAGTACACATCAATAGAAACAAACTACTGGCAGAATCACTTCTTAGCATTCGGAAGACTGAACCAGTAAATGAAAGGAGTAAACGTGGCAGAAACGAAATTTGAAAAGCTCGATCATATGCGTGAAGATATCAAAAAGGACAAAGACAAGGTTGCAAGACTGTTAGAGCAGATAAAGCGAAAAGAGATGAAACTCAAAGAAACAGAAGCAGACACCATAGTGGCACAGGTATTGTCCTACAACATGACTCCCGAGCAGCTTGATGAGTTCTTAAAACTCATGCACTCAGGAAAGTTAAACAGTCTTCTTAAAGGTAACGGCATAACACCGAATGCGAAATCCTATAAAGCATATGGATTAGAGAGTGGTGAAACGGAGGAAACAAAAGATGAAGAATAAACTGAATATCAAAAGGAGGATCTTTAGTGCTGCAGCTATTACTGCAGCATTTTTTATCGGAATCTCTCCCATAGGGGCATATGCCCAGAGCAACGAAAATGAGGAAGTCTGTGAATGCGAAGATGCTAATGATGATCCTCAGGAAGATGAACACTTCGGTCCATTAACTCCCGAAGGCAATATGCAGCTTGTGGATGATTACGGATCGTTAGAGGCAGGCGGAAAACAGTTCATAACAGTTGTGACAAAATCAGGCAATTACTTTTACATCATCATCGACAGGGATGATAACGGAAACGAAAACGTCCATTTCCTAAATATGGTCGATGAAGCCGATCTGTTAAAGCTCATGGATGATGAGGACGTGGACAAATATCTCGGCACATCCAAAACAAAAGAAGAGGAGATCGAGATACCCACTCCAACACCGGAGCCTGTACCGATAGAAGAACATGAGAGCCATGCAGGCCTTATCGCATTCATGCTGCTTTCTGTCGTAGCAGGCATGGGTGCCTACATATACATCAAAAAGAAAAATGAAGTGAGTAAGCCCATAGATGAGCACGATCCTGATGAGGATTACGACGAGGACGAAGACGACTATCTGGGAAAGCTTAACAAAGAAGCAGACGATGATATCGAGTATTTAGACGAGGAGGACTAAGACTATGACAGATAACAAGGAATTTGACCCGAAGGTACTAATGCAGATGCGCAAGGAAGAACTTGAAGGGATGATGGGTACATTGGAGCAGGGAGTAAAGGATATCTTTAACAGTGACAAGTACAAAGACTATCTTAATTTCTGTGCGAAACTGCCGAGGTATTCGGTCAACAATCAGATACTGATCATGCTTCAGAGACCGGATGCGACTATGTGCCAGTCATTTTCGGGCTGGAAGGATATGAACCGCTTTGTAAAGAAAGGTGAGAAAGGGATACGTATCATGGCACCCGCACCTTTCAAGAAAGAAGTTGAACAGGATAAATTCGATGAAGACGGACATCCCGTGTTTGATGCAAACGGTGATCCGGTCAAGGAGACAAAAGAGATCACGGTAAATGCATTCAAGCCTGTGAGTACATTTGACATTAGTCAGACAGAGGGAGATCCGATACCCGTGTTCTGCGCAGAAGAACTCACTAGCAGTGTTGAGGGATATGATCAGATCTTTGAAGCACTCAAGAGCACGATACCCGTACCTATCACCTTTGAGAACATAAAAGGTGATGCGAAGGGATTTTATCATATCGAAGACAACCGTATCGCGATAAAAGAAGGCATGAGCCAGGCCCAGACAGTAAAGACGATTATTCATGAGGCAGCGCATGCAGCACTTCATTCAAAGGATGCCATGAGCAGATCAGAAGATAAGAAGACAAGGAATCAGAAAGAGACCGAAGCCGAATCTGTCGCATACATCGTATGCAAGCGTTTCGGTATAGATACATCCGATTACTCTTTCGGATATCTTGCCACATGGTCAGGTGATAAGGATGTACCTGAGCTAAAGAGCAGTCTTGAGACTATAAGAAAGACAGCGAGTGACATGATCATAAAGCTTGAAGATAAGCTCAAGGAAACCGAGGTCATCAAGGATGTCGACAAGTTCATGGAGGCTCACGAGGAAGAGCTCCCTTTCGATGATCCGGAGCCTTCAGAAAAACCTTCTGTTCTTAAGCAGCTTAAGGAAGAGAAAGCAAAGTCTGAAAAGACAAAGAGCAAAAAGAGGACTCCGGATAAAAGTATGGAAGCAGCAATATAAGGAGAAAAAATGAATAAGATAAACATCATAAGAACGATCGCTGAAGCAATAGTCATCACAGGTTTTATCCTTAAGACGCACGACTTGAAAAAACGGCTGAACGAATCTGTCAATATCGGCAAAGATCTGATGGAATACATCTGCAGTGACAGATTTAAAGCCGGAGTCATAGCTCAGATAAAAAAGGAAAACCCTGATCTGGCTGAGCAAATGAGAAAGAAAGCACAGGAGGCAATACGTGAAGCAAAGAAAAAAGATATGCAGATGGAACGAGATAACGGGAATTTGTGAAAACGATGATGAGAGTATCGAGAGCACACCGAAAGAATCCATTATAAAAAAGATCAAGGAGAGTGTTCCCGCAAAAGCATCAAAACCAGCAACAAAAACACAGCCGATGATCTTGGAGAGAGACTGATGAGAGAGTACACGGATGAAATAAGGATAAGATTAAGGCCAGGAGACAGAGATAAGATCCGTGAGCATATGGAGGAGGCAGGCATTGAAAACATGTCTGCCTTCATCCGTAAGATGGCGATAGACGGATACGTGATCCGGCTCGATCTCTCAGATGTAAATGAAGTCTCCAGACTGCTTCGCATCAATACCAACAATATAAACCAGATAGCAAAAAAAGCAAATGAGACAGGCAACATTTACTATTCAGAGATAAAAAGGATCCAGAACGGACAGGATCAGATCTGGATGATGATGAAAGCGATACTGCAAAGATTATCAACGGTTTAAAAGAAGGAGGTGAAATGACATGGCTGCGACCAGACTGATCGCTATGCATCTGAATAAAGGAAAAAGCATTTCACAGTGCATAAAGGACAGGACCGATTATGCACAGAATCCCGACAAGACAGACAACGGTCTTCTGGTCAGCAGCTATGAATGTGATCCAAAGCTCGTAGAAGAACAGTTCATGCTAGCTAAGCGTGAGTATATCCAGAAAACAGGAAGAAGATACAGAAGCGATGTGATAGCTTATCAGATAAGACAGTCATTCAAGCCTGGGGAGATAACAGGAAAAGAAGCAAACCGAATAGGATACGAAACAGCGATGAGATGGACAAAAGGCAGGCATGCTTTTATCGTTGCAACGCATATCGACAGGGAACATATCCATAACCACATCATATATAACTCGACCAATATAAACTGCAATAGAAAATACAGAGACCATCTAAGGTCAGGTGTCGCTCTTCAGAAAGTAAGCGATCTGGTATGTATCGAAAACGGCTTATCAGTCATAAAACCCAAATGGCGAAGCGAGTGGATAAAGAGAACAGAGTATCCTACAAGAGTAAGCAACCGTAATAACATTAGAAGATCGATAGATATATGCTTAAACAAAAAGCCTAAAAACATGGATGAGTTTCTTAAACTCTTACAGGAAAAAGGCTATGAAATAAAAACAGGAAAATACATTTCTGTCAAAGGAAAAGAGCAGAAGAAATTTATAAGACTGCGTTCACTCGGTGAAGGCTATACAGAGCAGGATATAGAAAACTTCCTTATCGGCAAGAAAGGCCAGAAGGTAGACATGCTCGTAGATATCCAGGAGATAATCGCCAAAGGAAAGGGAGTGGGCTATGAGCGATGGGCCAAGGTATACAACATCAAGCAGATGGCACAGACTCTTTTATTTTTAAAGGAAAGAGACATAAGGGATTACGATGAACTTGCAAAAAGAGCAAGTCATACAAGTGACACTTTTAATGCTATCACCAGAAAACAGAAAGAGCTAGAAGCAAGGATATCAGAGGTCCTTGAATTAAAGAAACACATCATAAATTACTCCAAGACAAAAGACATCTATGCAGAATATCGAAAGAGCGGATACAGCAAAAGATACTTTGAAGCACACAGAGAAGAGATCACTCTCCACAAGGCAGCAAAGGAAGCTTTTTCAAAAGTAGAAGGAAAGATACCAAAGATAAAAGAACTCAATGCATCATATGAAGAGGCTATCAAAGAAAAGAGGGAAACATATGCAGAATACAGAAGAGCAAAGCAGGATATGAAAGAGTATCAGATCGCAAAGTATAATGTAGATCAGTTCTTAAAGAAAGAAAAAGAAGAAAGACAGAAACAAAAACAGAAGAACAAAGAGAGAGACATATGATCCAAGGGAGATTTCATTAGCACAGACTTTTGAAGTCTCCCTCTTTTTTTATTGTAAATAAACTGCCAGCGTCACGATTCTGTGATGCATAGCTCCGAGTAAAAACGAGGTTTTGGGGGATTGGGGGTCAGACCACCAACAAGCAAATAGCATCCGGTGGCAACCGATGCCCTGCTTGCAAAGAAAGAACACATCATTATTATACTTAAAAGGGAAGCGACCATCCGACAGGTTTAAATGGATGGCCGCTCAGGGGAGTATATTTTCAACTGACTATACCTCAACCGGTACAATCATCATAAAGACATGTTACAATACTATGTGTAACAGATGTTTCTGAAATATGACATAAACAATGACCAAAGAAGAATTTTTTGCAAAATATGCATCTCATCTGAATAAAGAACAGTTGCAAGCCGTCCAAACAGTTGACGGTCCTGTTTTGCTACTCGCTGTTCCCGGATCAGGTAAGACTACCGTTTTGGTTACAAGACTCGGATATATGATATTTTGTGAGAACATCAATCCACAAAATATCCTTGTTCTTACATATACAATCGCTGCTACTCATGACATGGGAACTAGATTTGAGTCCATTTTCGGAGAAGAGGCAAGTCAGAATCTTGAATTCAGGACCATCAATGGTATCTGCTCAAAGGTTATATCTCAGTATGCCTCCATGCTCGGCAAATCTTCCGTTTTTGAGCTGATCACGGATGAAAAGGTCACAACAAGAATCCT